>NZ_FRFF01000195.1 GCF_900143625.1 Nocardiopsis sp. JB363 | reverse complement strand
TCTCGCAGAAGTCGGGATTCGAGTTGTAGCTCCGTCTCGTGGGCTCGGTGATGTGTATAAGAGACTGGTGGTGGGGTCCGGGGTCGAGTTTGTTGCGGTATTCGTCTTGGCAGATGACCAGGTGGGCGCCTGAGTCGGTGAGGCGTTGGGTGATGGCGTGGGGGGCCAGGGAGGACAGGAGGGGGACCAGGACTGCTCCTAGGCGCCAGGCGGCCAGGGCGGTGATGGTCAGGTCGATGCCTTTGGGCATGAGGGTGGCGATGCGGTCGCCGGGGGTGATGTCGAGGGTGGCCAGGCCTGCGGCGAGGGCGGTGGAGCGTTGGGTGAGTTCGCCGAAGGTGAGGGTGGTGGCCTCCAGGGTGGGGCCGATTTCGGTGGTGGCGGTGGTGTGGGGGTTGTGGCGGTCGCAGAGGAGGTGGGCCACCGACGTGGTGGGGGTGTGGTAGGTGGTGATCCAGTCGCGGAGGAGTTGCGCCGGGTCCGACATCGGTGGTGTTCCTTGTTCTTCGGGTGGTGGGTGGTGTTTCAACACTATGCGCAACTGTGGGTCGCGTCTCACTGGTGGGTGGGTGCAGGATGTGGGCATGGACAGTGCTGTTGTGGTGGAACGTTTCGGTTTGAGTGCGGATGTGCGGGTGTGGTTGGAGGAGGCCGAGGCGTTGCCGGATCCGGGGTTGCGGGTGCCGGTGGGGGCGGATGCGGCGCGGGTGTGGGAGATGTTCGGGTTGGCCGAGGCCGATCGGGTGGAGGTGGAGGCGCTGTGGCCGGATGAGGGTGAGGGTGGGTGGCCGCCGGAGTTGTGGCATGTGGTGGGTTTGATGTGTCGGCGTTTGTGGGCTGATCGGGATCTGCCGTTGGGGCGGTGGCGGCCTTGGCCGACGTTGGTGGAGGCTCAGGACGCGCGGGTGCGGATGGTGTCGTTGTTGGCGTTCGCGGCGATGGTGCCCGAGCAGTTGGCGCGGCATGCTCGGCTCGGTATCGATCGGTCGGTGACGGTGGCCACGCTTGCGGATGTGGGTGTGCAGGTGGCCCGGTCGCGGCGGTTGTTCGGGTATTTGAGTGTGGAGACGGCGGCGTGGGTGGCGGCGCAGTTCCGGGGCCGGTTGTACTGGGTGGGGGGTTTGCAGTTGGAGCCGGCTCGTTTGGGTGATCAGGGTCCGGTGACGTGGTATTCGCAGGAGGAGGCGGCCGGGTTGGGTC
>NZ_FRFF01000064.1 GCF_900143625.1 Nocardiopsis sp. JB363 | reverse complement strand
GGTTTTTCTTAGGAAAGGGGTCTGCCTTAGGGTGGGCCCCTTTTCTTTTTTGTTGTTGGTGGGTGTGTGGGTTGTGGGTGTGGGGGGTTGCCTGTGGGGCGGCCCCCCTTTTTTTGTGTCTGAGGGCGGCCCCTCACGGTGGCCGCCCCGGAGATACCGCTCAGGCGATCGGGTCGGTGGCGAGGTCGGCGGCTTCGATCTCCTCGCGGGTGATACCGAGGATGAAGGCGATGGTGTCCAAGTAGGGCACATTGACCGAGGTGTCGGCCTGGCGGCGGACGACGGGCTTGGCGTTGAAGGCGACGCCCAGGCCCGCGGTCTGGAGCATATCGAGGTCGTTGGCGCCGTCACCGATGGCCACGGTCTGATTGAGGGGGACCCCGGCCTCCTCGGCGAACTGCTGGAGGGTGGTGGCCTTGCCCTTGCGGTCGATGATGGGACCGACCAGACGGCCGGTGATGATGCCGTCGACGACCTCCAGGGTGTTGGCCGCGGAGTAGTCCAGGTCCAGGCGTTCCACGAGGACGTCGGTTATCTGGGTGAACCCACCGCTGACGATCCCGCACTCGTAACCCAGGCGCTTGAGAGTGCGAATCAGGGTGCGGGCCCCGGGGGTCAGCTGGATCTCCTCGCACACCTTCTCGATGGCGGAGGCGTCCAAGCCCTTGAGGAGGGCGACACGGCGGCGGAGCGACTCCTCGAAGTCCAGTTCGCCGCGCATGGCCTCCTCGGTGACCTTCGCGACCTCGGTCTCACAGCCGGCGTGGGCGGCCAGGAGCTCGATGACCTCGCCCTGGATGAGGGTGGAGTCCACGTCCATGATGACCAGGTGCTTGCCGCGTCGATGCAGGCCTCCGGCCTGCACGGCGACGTCCACGCCCTGGGTGGCGGACTCCATGGCCAGTTCGGCACGGAGTTGGTCGGCGTTGCCTCCGGAGATCTCCATCTCCACGGAGGTGACCGGGTAGGCGGACAACCGCTCGATCCGGTCGATGTTGGCTCCGGAACGGGCCACACACGAGGTGATGGCGCTCAGCGCTCCGGGGCGCAGTGGGGAGGCCAGCACGGTGACGTGCAGGCGGTCGTCGCCGGTGGCGTTGACCCGACCGTTCCCGTCCGCGTACTCGACGTCCATATCGAGGTCGATCGCGGTCTTGTCGAGTGCCGATCGGACCTCTTCGTAGACCCGATGGTGGCTCACCCCGGGGGCGACCTTCTCATCGACTTCGAGCACGGTCCCCAGCACCAGGCGCCCACCGAGAACGACCTGTTCCAGGTCGACGATGGTCACCGGGAAGACGGAAAGGGTGCTCAGCAGGCGTGCGCTGATCCCGGGACGGTCGTGCCCGGTCATCGTTACCAACAACGTGGATTCATCACTCATGGCGTAGTCCACGGTACTCGGCCGGGAGACGCACGTGACGGTCGGGGAAGGAGGTTTTCGCAGCTAGTCCACTATGTGGACAGGTAAGGGGGTCTCAGGGGCCCGACGGTTGCGAGGCAGATCACTTGTCCCGCTTACCCTTGCGATTCTTTTTGACCTTCTTCGCCTTGACGTCGACCCCGCCCAACATGCAGGTTCCGGTCAGATGTACCACCGGGGCGTTGGGGTCGGTGACCTGATCCGTGCCGTGGAGGTCGGTGCCGCCCAGGATCGCCGACGTGTTGTTGATCACCCGCACCCCGTGCGGCACGGTGATCTCCACTCCACCGAGGATCACGGCGAGCTGAATGGTGACCTCGTGGCGGCTCAGCACCGCCTCGCGCAGGTCCAGTTCGACCCCGCCACAGAGGACCGACACGTTGGTGCGGGGCTCGACGAGCCAGCGTCCGCGGCGTTCCGCGGCCCCGAAGACCGCCACCAGGTTCTCCGACCCCTTGCTCTGGCCGGCGAGGTCGCGGGCGTCGCGGCCCAGTATCTCCATGCCGTCGGTGGTGTCGCCGCGCTCCTTGGGGCTCAGACCCGGGATCCCCGCGGCCGAGGCACCGGGAAGGTCGGACACGATGGGGGCGAGCTCGCCGAGGGTCTTGGCCTTGTAGAGGGTGTCGAGGCGGTCCTCGTGTTCGACGGGGCTGAGGCGGCCCTCGGCCAGTGCGTCGCGAAGCCGTTCGGCAACCTGGTCCCTGTCCGCGTCGGAAGCTCGGATGTGATCGGGCTGCATGATGACGGCTCTCCTCCTCGGTGGGTCGGCCCGGAAACGGCCGCACACCCAAGTATCGATGGGTGCGACGAGCTCCCGGATCAGGTGTCGTCCCTGGTTCGTCCCGGAGTCTCCCCGCCCCCGACACCAGGGTCCCACCGGTGGATCCTCCGGGCCATACCCGTCGGGGCGCTCCCCGGCCTCAGGGCAGTTCTATCGCCGCGTGCGCGGCGACCAGGGCGCGACGCACCACACCGTCCAGTTCCCGCAGGGCTTGGGCCCTCAGCTCGATCTGGTGAGCGCTCATGCCGCGTCCCGAGCCGGGTTCGGCGAGCGACACCACCTTGGCGAGCCGTTCCGCCTGGGCCGCCACCCGGTGGGCGCGTGGCGGGTACCCGTGAGCGAGGGGTGGGGTGCCCGGGTCGCCCAGGTCCCCCAGTGCGCGGTGGACGGCCGGGGCGAAGGAGGCCACGTCGTCCACTCCCTGAAGCTGTTCGGCGACCCGCACCAAGGTGAGTTTGAGTCGTCGCTCGGCGTCGGCCAGGTCGGGAACCTGAGGTATGCCGTCATTCGCCGGATACGGGGCCCAGGAGACGCCCACGTAAGATGAACCACGTCGGTCCGCGGAGGGCACCAACCCCACCTGTCGTTCGGCGAGCTGAACCAACACCCCCTCACGAGCTTCGATCGCCGCCTGGTTGAGTTCGGCGGGGCCGATCAGTCCGCAGGGGTCACCCCAGGTGGGCAGCGCCAATCGGAACGCGGACAACCCCAGGCCACGGAGGCGTACCAGTGAGGTGCGCAGCGGTACGCCGCTGTCGAAGGGCAGGTCTCCTGGGGGTACTGTCCCGATCAGGTTGGGGCCGCCCCGACGTTCGACGGCGTCGACGGCGTCGTCCAATCCGACGTGGCCCGACAGCCAGGCGTTGCCCCAGGCGACGAGTGGTGCGGACGTCAAATGCATTGCTTCAGGGTAGGGCGGCCCGTGCACCGGCGTGGGACGTGAGTGAAGGAGGATGATGGACGGGCGTGTTCTGGGCCTGAACGGGGTCACGGTACGACGAGGCGGGGCGAACCTGCTGGATGGCGTGGACTGGTCGGTGCGCGAAGGTGAGCGCTGGGTCATCCTCGGTCCCAACGGCGCGGGTAAGACGACGCTGCTGAACGTGGCCTCCAGTCAGCTGTATCCCACCGCGGGCAAGGTGGAGATCCTCGGGGAGCACCTCGGGGGAGTGGACGTGTTCGAGCTGCGGCCGTTGATCGGTTACGCGGGCGCCTCCGTCTCCGGCCGGATCGAGGAAGGCACTTCCGTCCTCGACCTGGTGCTCAGTGCCGCCTACGGCTACCTGGGCCGGTTCCGGGAGGAGTACGGGGTTCCGGACTACGGGCGGGCCCGTGCGCTGCTGGGTCACTGGGGGGTGGGCGAGCTCGCGGATCGCTTCTTCCACACCCTGTCCGAGGGCGAGCGTAAACGGGTGCTGATCGCGCGTGCGCTGATGTCGAACCCGGAACTGTTGCTCCTGGACGAGCCCGCGGCCGGGCTGGACCTGGGTGGGCGCGAGGACCTGCTGCGTCGTATGGGCAAGCTCGCGCGCAACGAGGCCGCGCCGGCGCTGGTCGTGGTCTCCCACCACGTGGAGGAGATCCCGCCGGGATTCACCCATGGTCTGCTGGTCCGTGATGGCCGGGTGATGCGGGCCGGGCCGTTGGACGAGGTGATGACCGCGGAGCACCTGAGCGAGACCTTCGGGTTGGCGTTGAAGGTCGAGCGCGACGGTGACCGTTGGTCGGCCCGCGCCGTCTGAGGGAAATCACCCTCGGCGCCACCCTGTTCCCTCACCCCTTCTCTTCGCGATCGCCCCGGTGGCCTGTTGTGGCCCCGGGGCGGTTCTGTGCCGGAAGTGATTGGGGATGTGTTTATGGAAGAAATCCTAGGGTCCGTAATTCCTATTTCCGTCCGGATGTGGTCGTCCCGGATGGGTATGGGGTAGCGTCGTCGAACAGTGGGCGGATCGCTCTATTTCGGCGCGCTTTATGACGGGCAACCTAGGGTCCGATCCGCTCCCTTGCTGCCTGTCACCCCCGTCAGCAGATCCGGAGCCGCCCCAGATGCCGTCACTGAACACCGTCACCCGGCCCGACACGGTGGAGGGCCGGTAACCGTGACCTCGATCATCATCGTCGCACTCTTCGTCGCCGTCCTGCTGATCATTTTCTGGCGCAGTGTGCGTATCGTTCCGCACTCTATGGAAGACGTGGTCGAGCGTTTCGGTAAGTTCCACCGAACGCTCAGCTCGGGCTTCAACATCGTCATTCCCGGTGTCGACCAGGTGCGTGAACGTATCGACCGCCGTGTCCAGGTCGTCAGCTTCCCGCCGCAGTCCGCGATCACCGAGGACAACCTCGCGGTCGAAGTCGATTCCGCGGTGTACATACGTGTGATCGACGCCTATCGGGCCACCTACGAGGTCGCGAACTTCATCCAGGCGGTCGAACAGCTCACCCTGGCGACCCTGCGCAACGTCATTGGTGGCATGAACCTGGAGGGCACGCTCACCTCCCGGGACCAGATCAACCGCGAGCTCAAGTCCGTCCTGGACGAGGCGACGCGGGACTGGGGCATCGAGATCAGCCGGATCGAGCTCAAGGGCATCGAGCCACCGTCCTCCGTACAGGAGGCGATGGAGATGCAGATGCGCGCCGACCGGGAGAAGCGGGCCCAGCTGCTCAGCGCGGAGGGTGAGAAGCAGGCCGCCGTGCTGCGTGCCGAGGGTGAACGCTCCTCGTCCGTGTTGCGGGCCAAGGGTAGCGCCGAGGCGCAGATGCTGACCGCCAAGGCCGACGCCGACGCCCAGACCCTGCGGGCCCGTGGTGAGGCGGACGCCATCCACATGGTCTTCAAGGCCCTGCACACCAGCCGGGTCGACCCGGACGTGCTGGCCTACCAGTATTTGCAGAAGCTCCCGGAGATCGCCAAGGGCGACGCCAACAAGGTGTGGATCGTCCCGGCGGAGATGGGCCAGGCCCTCCAGGGCGTGAGCAGCGCCTTCGAACGCATCCAGAACGAGGTCGTCAAGACCCCGACCTGAGTCGGGACGTCACCGGCCGCCCCGTGTTCCGGCCCCGCCCCTCCGGCGGGGCCTCTTGCGTGCCGGGCCCCATGCGTGCCGGAGTTCGTGTGCGCGGGGTGTTCGGCCGAGGCCGCACCCGAGCTGATCATCCGATGACCGGGTCTCGTAGTCTGTTCGGGCCCTCGATGGTCGGGGAACTGCGGAGCGGAAAGCGGCGCGATGGAACTCTGGGAGGCCGCTGCCATTCTCCTCGCGGGGATGGCGGCCGGTGGCATCAACGCGATCGCGGGATCCGGGACCCTGTTCACCTTCCCCGTGCTGCTGGCCCTGGGCTATCCACCGATCACCGCGACCATCTCCAACAGCGTGGGCCTGGCCCCCGGGACGCTCAGCGGCACCATCGCCTACCGGCGTGAGTTGGCGGGCCAGAGGACACGGCTGCTCAGGTTCGGCGTCATGTCCTTCTTCGGCGCGCTCACCGGCGCGACGCTGTTGGTCTACCTGCCGCCCGGGGTCTTCGAGTCGGTGGTGCCGTTCATGATCGGTGCCGCCTGCGTGCTGATCGTCTTCCAACCGAAGATCACCAAGTGGGCCCGGGCGCGCAAGCCCGCCCAGAAGAACGGCGGGGTCTGGATGCCCGTCGGCGCCTATGGCGCGGGTACCTATGGCGGCTACTTCGCGGCCGCCCAGGGCATCATCCTCATGAGCCTGTTGGGCGCCACCCTGGACGACGACATCCAGCGGCTCAACGCCCTGAAGAACGCCCTCGCCACCATCGCCAACAGCACGGCGGCCGTGTTCTACATCGTGTTCGCCTCACCGGCGTGGCCGGTGGTCGGTCTCCTCGCGGCCGGGACGATCGTCGGTGGCTACCTGGGAGCGAACTTCGGCCGCAGGCTCAGCCCGGCGGCACTGCGTGTCGTCCTCGTGATCGTCGGCCTGTCCGCCGCCGCGCAGATCATCATGGGCCGGATCTGATCTCCCGAGATCTCCAGGGGCGGGGCGGAGTCTTCAGCCCTTGAAGTAGCCGCGGCGATCGGCGTCGTCGACGAGCGCCGTCGCGTACGCTCCCAGCGCCGAAGAACCCTCCGCGATCAGCTTCACCTCGGACATGACCTCGGACCGGGTGGCCCCGAACCGCACCCAGGCTCCGCCCTCGTTGTGCCAGTTGGCGAGCATGGGGGCCAGGCGGTCGACGGCCCGGGCGAAGCGTGCCTCCGACGTCCGCCGGGCAGCGAACTCCTCCCACAGCTCGCGGGCGAGTTCGGCCTGGTCTGGCGGCAGCAAGGGGAAGATCCGGTCGGCGGCGGCCCGTTCGCGCTCGGTCCGGGACTCGACGCTGTGGTGTTCGAAGACGAAGGGGTCCTCGGCGTCGATCTCGACGATGTCGTGGATGGTGAGCATCTCGATGACACGGTCGATGTCGGTGCCCTCGGGTGCGTACTCGGCGAAGGTCCGCGCGCACAGGGTCAGGTGCCAGGAGTGTTCTGCGGAGTTCTCCCGACGAGAGCCGTCCACCAGCAGGTTCCTGCGTAGGACGCGCTTGAGCTTGTCCACTTCCAGGAGGAAGCGCAGCTGTGCGTTCAGCCGTTCGTTGTCGACCCCGCTGGCAAAGACCGGTGCCGGTTCCGTCACGTGGTTCGCCCTCCTGATGGATGAACGGATCAGGTGGGACCGCTGGCGCGGTCGCCACTGGATGATCCCATGGAACGTGTGCCACCTGTCGCGCCGACGACGGGGAGGCGGCCGGGGGGAAAGGGGCGGGCGTGCCCCGGGTGAATGTCGGGGAGCGGCCGTGTTCTCGGCGTGGCCGGCCCCGGGGTGTGGCCGTTCAGTGTGCCGGATTCGTCCGGACCTGCGAGGAAGTGGGCAGGTGCCGGTGGAACCATTCGGTCAGAGCCCGGTCGGCCAGCACCCCGGCCGGGGTCAGCGGCCCCGGTTCGAGGCCGGGCTCCGGGCCGATGGAATGTGCCAGGTCCGGTACCACGATGTGACGGAGCGCATGCTCGTGGCCGGGACCGTAGGTGGCCCCGCCGGCCTGCCTCGCCAGGTCGTCGTGGAACGCTCGCCCGTGGTCGGGTGGGGACACCTCGTCCGCGCCTCCGCCGACCATGAGCAGCGGGGTGCGGTTCCGTGTGATCTCCGGGGCGCGTGCGCTCATGTCCAGCCGGCCACGGGTGCGTTGGGCCCGGGAGTTCCAGCGGTAGGGGGTGCCCGTACGGCGTTCACGGGCCGCCATCAACAGGGTGGGGTCGACGATCGGATTGACCACCGCGGCGGCCCCGACCGGGAGGCGGTTCTCGGCGAGGGCCAAGAGCACCGCGGTGGCTCCGGCGCCGACGCCGACCAGTCCGGTCGGGGTGTCGGCGACGGGCAGGGACGACCGGAGTTCGGCGTCGACCTTGCGCAGTTCGGCGGCGGCCTCCTCCACTACGGGGCCGAAGAGCTCGACCAGGTAGTCGCGTTCGCCGCGCTGGTTGATCTCGGTGACGCCGCCCTCGGGCAGTCGGGCGCCGAACAGCGGCAGCCCGAGGTAGACCCGCCAGGCCGGGAGGGCCGCCATGGGGATGGTCCCGGCGAGAGCGGATTCACTGCGGGGTGGTTCGAAGGCGTGCAGGCCGATGACGAGCGGAGCCGGTGCGGGGACCGCCACCGCCGGGGGCAGGGCGAGGAAGGGCACGCCCGCGGCGGTCCCGGTTGTCGGTACTTCCATGGCCGGCGCGTCGACTACCACGGATGGTCGCCTCCGTTACGTTCGGAGAAGTGGGACAGGTAGCTGCTGACCAGGCGTTTGGCCTCGTACACCAGCGCGGGGTCGCCTTCGGGGTTGTCACGGAAGGCGAGTTTGAGAACGGCGTCCGCCGCTTCCACGGACACGTGGACGGCTCTGTCGAGTTCGTCGTCGTCGGGGAGTCCGGTGACCGACACGATGATCTTGCGCAGGCGCACCGAGATCACCCGGTTGTTGTCGCTGCCACCGCTGAGCAGGCGGGGGTCGACGATGTCGCCGAAGTGGAGACTGCGAAAGCCCGGCACGTTGCGGTGCATGTCGATGTACTCGTCGATGATGGTATCGGCGGCCCCGGTCCAATGGCTGAAGGAGGCGTCGGCGAGTCGTTCGGTGACCCGGGTGCCGAACTGGTCGAGGAAGCGTAGCCCGAGTGCCTGGGTGATCGCCTTCTTGTCCGGGAAGAACTGGTAGACGGAGCCGATGGCCACGCCGGCCCGTTCGGCGATCCGTGTGGTGGACAGGTTGTCGTAGCCGACCTCGTCGAGGAGGTCGGCGCAGCAGTCGAGCATGCGCTGGACCCGGACCATACTGCGTTGCTGGGCCGGGAGTCGGCGTAGGGGGGCCTGCGCGAACGCGAGTTCGTCGTTGGCGACTCTGGCGGGCCCACGGCTCTCACGCTGGAGAGCGGTCCCGTCGTTCGGCTCCGAGGATCGTCGCGCGCGCGGGGGGGTTGAGCTTCGGGAATTGGTCGTCACGTCTCCTATGATGCCTTTTCGGATTCACCTGGTTCCGGAGAAATTCCAGTTTCGTTCCAAAGTTCGGTGCGGACACTTGTCCGGTTCGAGTGATTCATTCGTTCTTCCTGGTGGGGCGGGTCGGTGGGGTAAGGGGAAATTTGCCCCATTCGTCCGATACTCGCGCTTGATGTCGCTGTCGGTAGTCGTATTGTCGCGTCACGAGTTCGTGCGGGTGGATCTCCCTTCGGCCCATGCTCCGGAGCGCGACCCCTCTGCAACCGTTTGCAGTCCAGGCATGGCATGGTGGGTCCGGGCCCGCACATCCACCCCTCCAGGAGGTTCAGGCATGACCACGGACATCCCCGACACCACGGCGGAGGAACTCGACGCCGTCATGGGGCGCGCTGCCGCCGCCGCGCCCCTCTTCGCCGCACTCACCCCCACCGACCGAGCCCGCATGCTGCGCGCGGTCGCCGATGGCCTGGACGCCGCCGCCGAGGACCTGGTCCCCGTCGCGATGGCCGAGTCGCACTATCCCGAGGCACGCTGCCGCGGTGAACTGGGCCGCACCACGTTCCAGCTGCGTCTGTTCGCCGACACACTGGAACAGGGCGAATACCTGGAGGCCATGGTGGACCCCGCGGACCCGGAGTGGGGCACCCCCCGCCCGGACCTGCGCCGCGTCCTCGTGCCCTTGGGCCCCGTGGTCGTGTTCGGGGCGAGCAACTTCCCCTTCGCGTTCTCCACCGCCGGCGGAGACACCGCCTCGGCGCTGGCCGCGGGCTGCCCCGTCGTGGTCAAGGCCCACCCGGGCCACCCGGAGCTGGCCCGCCGCACTACCGATGTCGTCGTCGCGGCCCTTGAGGGCGCGGGCGCACCCGAAGGGGTGTTCGCGTTGGTCGTCGGCTTCGAGGCGGGGAAACAAGCGGTGACCCACCCGCTCACCCGCGCGGTCGGCTTCACCGGGTCCATCCCGGGTGGGCGCGCCCTGTACGACCTGGCGGTCTCCCGCCCCGACCCGATCCCCTTCTACGGGGAGCTCGGCAGCGTCAACCCGGTCTTCGTGACCCGCGCGGCCATGACCGTCCGCGGCACCGAGGTCCTGGAAGGCTACGCGGGCTCGGCCACGATGGGTTCGGGCCAGTTCTGCACCAAGCCCGGGGTGATGTTCGTCCCCGAGGGAGCGAAGCTGGACGCCCTCGTCACCGACCTTGAGGGCCGTGCCGCGGCCCCGTTGCTCAACGACCGTGTCGAGGAGGGCTACTCGCGCGGGCTGGACGACCTGTCGGGGCACCCGGCCACGGAGGTGCTGGTCCAGGGGCGACAGACCGATGAGGGATGGTCGCCGAGCCTGCTGCGCACCGACCTGGACTCCCTGCTGGAGCACTCCGAGGCTTTGCTGACCGAGTGCTTCGGCCCGGCCACACTCGTGGTCACCTACCCCGACGAGCAGCGACTGTTGGAGGTGGGCGGCGCGCTGCACGGACAGTTGACCGTCACCGTCCACGGTGAGGAGGACGACCCCATCGCGCCGGCCCTGCTGGCCTTGGGCGCCTCGGTGGCGGGTCGGGTGATCTGGAACGGGTGGCCGACTGGTGTGGCGGTCACGCACGCCATGACCCATGGCGGCCCCTACCCCGCCACGACGGCGCCTTCGCACACTTCGGTGGGCACCACCGCGATCCGTCGGTTCCTGCGTCCGGTCACCTACCAGTCGGTGCCGGACACCCTGCTGCCCGCCGAACTGCGGGACGGCAACCCGCTCGGTGTACCCAGGAAGGTCAACGGCGGAGCGCCGTCGGTCTGACCCCGAACGCACGGTGGCCCGGGCTTTGGCCCGGGCCACCGGCTCACTCGGTGTCGTACTGCTCGCGGAAGGATTCGCAGGCGGTCTGCTCACGCTCGGCCAGGGGCTCGATGACGACCATGCCCACGATGAAGAGCGCGGCCGGAGCGAACTCGAACAGCGTCCAGGTCTCGGCCCCGGAGCCGGCCATGTCGATCAGGGGGCGGACGGCGAAGGCGGCCGCGGCGATCAGCAGTGGTACGAACCGGTAGGTCGGGTTCGACACGTAGACGAGGTGGTCGATCATGTGTCGGGCGGTCCGGTTGACCTGCTCATCCGGACCCGGTGCTCCGGAGGCCGCCTGGCGTCGGGCGATGGCGTATCGCACTGGATCGGTCTCGGGCGACGCGGGCATCACGCGCAGGATCGAGTACGCGGCCAGTCCGGACAACAGGGTGACGGCCAGGGTCATGATGGCGACGGCGCCCAGGACCCAGCCGGGGACGCCGGCCGGATCGGTCAGGTTCGGGGCGGTCAACATCCCGGCGAGGAGAAGGGCGATGACCCCGGCGCCGGCCCCCCAGAGAGCGGAGTGGGCCACCGGGTGATGCTGAGCGTGCAGTCGGAGCCGGGCCTGGGCCACCTGCCCCGAGGTGGGACCCGAGGACGGAACCGAGGCGTACGAGTTTTTCCAGAGCGGGGAGGTCATGGCGCTCACACTACGAATTCGGACGCCGCCCGCACCATGCACGGAAGTCAGTTCTCCACCCCGGAGTTCCCGAACTTTCGTCAGGTCCGTCTCGACGACCCGTCGTCCGAAGGTGTCGTCCCCTAGGTTGCGAAGTCGGACCGCATTCGCACTATGCCCTGAGGTTGTCTCCATGTCCCAGGATCCCCACGTCCTCGCCGGGTCGCTCGTCGATGACCTGCCCAAGGTGGAACTCCACGTCCACCTCGAAGGTTCGATGCCCGCCGAGACCCTCTTCGAACTGGCGAAACGCCATCGGGTCGACGGTGTCCCGGACACCCTCGAAGAGCTTCGAAGCTGGTATGCCTTCACCGACTTCCCGCACTTCATCGAGGTCTATCTGGCGTCGGTGCGCACTCTGCGCGAGGAAGCCGACTTCGCGCTGTTGACCTCGGTCGTCGCCGAGGAACTGGCCGCGCAGAACGTCCGCTACGCGGAGGTCCACGTGAGCCTGTACACCCACCTGATGCGCGGGGTACCGGCGAAGGTGGTGTTCGACGGCATCGAACAGGCCCGGATCGAAGCCGAACGCGACCACGGTGTCCAACTCAGGTGGATCCCCGACTTTCCCGCGGACTTCGGGTTGGAGGCCGCCGAGAACACGGTGGCGGCCGTGCTCCGGGACGGCCCGTCGAGCGTGGTCGGTTTCGGGGTGGGCGGTGTGGAGTCCCCGTTGGAGCCCTACGCGGAGGTGTTCGGACGGGCCCGGGCGGCCGGTCTGGCGAGCCTGCCGCACGCGGGCGAGCACGGCGGTCCGGTACGGGTCCGCGAGGCGCTGGACCTCCTGAAGGCGGAGCGGATCGGGCACGGTATCGACACCATGAAGGACTCGGAGTTGGTGGCCCGTCTGGTCGACGAGCAACTACCCGTCGACGTCAGTCCCACCTCCAATCTGCGGACCCGCGCCGTGGAGCGGATCGAGGACCACCCCCTGCCGGCCATGTTCGACGCGGGGCTGTTGGTCACCCTCAACAGCGACGACCCCACGATGTTCGGCAGTGACCTGACCGGTGAGTACCGCATCGCCCACGACCTGCTGGGTGCCGCCGGGCTGGTGCGTCTGGCCCGTAACGGGGTCGAGGCGTCCTACCTGGGCGCGGCGCGCCGGCGTGCGCTGCTGGCGGAGATCGACGCGGTGGCCGCCCGGCACGGGGTGTCCTGAGGGGGCGGGCCCGGCACCCCCGGGCCCGCGGTCTCAGCGGGACGGCCCATAGGTGAGTCGGCGCAGCGCCACCTCGGCCGGCCCGCGCTTGTCCCGGCGGCGCATGAGGTCGGCGAGCAGCACGGTGGCCGCCCACACCACGACGGCGATGCCCACCCCGGCGGCCGGGGACGTGTGCTGGACGTGGAGCGTGTAGGAGGAGAACAGCACCGCCCACGCCACCGACTGGGCGAGGTAGAAGGTCATGGAGCGTTGGCCGAGCGCGGCCAGGGCGTCGGTCACCGGCCCTCGTGGTCCGGTCGCACGGGCGGCGATGAGTGCGATGAGCGCCGCGTATCCCAGGCCGCCCGCGTATCCGGTCACCTGGTGCAGCGGGGTGACGACGAGTACGTCCAACGGGGTCGCGTCGGTCCACACACCAGCCTTGGCCAGAGCCAAGGGCAGTCCGCCCAGAACGGACAGGGGGATGCCCACGAACGCGGTCGCGCGCAGCAGCCGCAGGTGTTCGCGCGGCCGTTCCAGGACACGGTGTCGGCCCGCCAGGACCCCGACCAGGAACGGGACGATCGTGCTGATGAACATCATCACGAAGAGGATCGCGAACAGTTCCAGGCGGAAGAGGAGCTCGTTCACGAAGCCGTCGGGCATCAGCGGCAGGCCGGCCCCTGTCATGGCATCGTCGGCGCCGACCAGCGCGTGGACGGCGGCGGCCACGGGCAGCCAGGCCAGCGCGAGGATCACCAGCGTCCGGTCGCGGAACCGCAGTACCCCGACGAGGAGCAGCGCCACCAGGCCGTAGACGGCCAGGATGTCTCCGGGAAAGAGCAGGGCGGCGTGCGCCAGGCCGAAGACGATCAGCCAGAGGCCACGCCGGCGCAGCAGGCCGCGGGTCCGGCGCCATTCGTGTCCCCGTTCGCCGCGTCGGTGGTGGATCCGGGCGAGTCCGTATCCGAACAGTGCCGCGAACATGGGGTAACCGCGCAGGTCCACGAACATGATGGTGCCCGCGTCGGTGATCCGGTCCGCGATGGTGAGCGGGTTCTCGGGGCCACCGATGAGGAGGGTGAACAGGTGCGCGTGGGCGAGCGCGATGACCAGGAGCATGACGCCACGGGCCAGGTCGGGGGCCAGGGAACGGCGGTCGAGTGGCAGCGGGCGGTCCGTGGTGTCCGGGGCTGGTGGCCTGGACGTGGACGTGTGGGACATGGTGGGCTCCGGAAGGGCCGAGGGCCGTGGCCTGCACGGCTGGGTGGACGTTGTACGCACCCGCGGCCGACGGGTGTGTTCCTCGTGGGTGGTGCACCGTATGCGTACAAGGTAAACACGGATGTGCGCCGCTGTGAACCCTCATTTTTCAGCGTTATCGCAGGTTGATGTACTAGTGCACTAGGGGTGGAAGAGGTTTGTGGGCGTGGTTTGAAGGGGTGCTCCGGGGCATTTCTCGATCGCATGCGCACTAGTACACTCTGCGGTCCGAGCGAAGAGTGGCCGAAAGGGGCCGGCTGTGTCCACGACTTCAGGACGAGGGCTCCCGCCCTACGCGCGGGTCTTCGTCGACATCCGCGCGCGTATCGACTCGGGGGAGCTTCGGCCCGGCGACCGGGTTCCCTCCACGCGGGAGATCACCCGGGAGTGGGGGGTCGCCATGGCCACCGCCACCAAGGCGCTGACGGCGTTGCGCCGGGAAGGGCTGGTGGAGGCGGTACGCGGGGTCGGGACCGTCGTGCGGGGCGGACCCGACCCGGAACCGATGTCGCCCTCCGCGCCCGCTTCGGTTCCCGAACCGGTACCGGATCCGGAGTCGGAGTCGGAGTCGGATCCGGAGTCGGCGAGGCGTGAATCCGAACGGCGACGTGAGCGCCGCTCCCAGACCGAACCCGCCCTCACCCGCGAGGTCATCGTCCGGGCCGCGATCTCCGTCGCCGACGCCGAGGGCATCGAAGGGCTGTCCATGCGCAGGGTCTCCACGGAGCTGCGGGTGAGCACGATGGCCCTCTACCGCCACGTCGCGAGCAAGGGCGCGCTGATGACGGCGATGATCGACCGCGTCTACATCGACGCCGCGTTGCCCGAACCACCGCCCGCCGACTGGCGGGAGGCCCTCGAACTGGCCCTGGTCGGGGAGTGGAGGATCTACCGGCAGCACCCGTGGGCCATGCGGCTGACCATGATGGCCGGGGCGGTCGTCTCCCCGGGGCTGATGATGAACGCCGAGTGGATGCTGAAGGTGATCACCGGACAGGGACGCTCCGCCGACGAGGCACAGGACGTCCTCGCCTTCGTATCGGCCTATACCTCCGGTATGGCCCTCCAAGCCACGAGGGTGGCCTTGGAGGACCACGAGTTCGGGATGGACGCCGATCAGTGGTGGCGCTCCCGGGCCCCGGAGTTCCTGCGTCACGCCGCCGAGGGCCGTTTCCCCCTCATGTTCAGTGTCTCCGGTCCGCCCGACGTCGACGCGATCTTCGAGGTCGGCCTGAAACACCTGCTGGACGGACTCACGCCGTTGATCGAGGGCACCGGGTCGGGGCCGGGGATCAGGCCGGGGATTCGCTGAGCGGGAGTCCGCAGTCGGCGCGCATGTCCACCCACGTTCGGTGGGCCCGTTCGGCCTCCTCGTCCTCGTAGGGAACGGGCACACCTTCCTGGATCCGGGCGGGCGCCCAACCGGCCTCCAGGACATTGCCCTGGTCGAAGGTGAGGGTGAGCACCCCGGTCTCGGCGGTCGGGCCTTCGAAGTTGTAGAACACGAAGTTGCTCAGGCCGTAGTGCACGTAGGCGTCACCCTGGAACCCGCCCGGGGACAACACGTGCGCGTGCCCGCCGACCACGGCGGCGGCGCCGGCGTCGATGATCTCGTCGGCCAGTTCGGGGGCGTGCGGGAGCGGACAGTGCGCACCTTCCAGCCCCCAGTGCAGGAAGACGACGACGTTGTCGTGTTCGGCTGCGGCATCCGTGACCGCATCCAGCAACCGGTCCTTCATCTCGTACTTGGTGGTGGCCAGACCGGGCTCGTCCTCGCCCGCGGTCCACGCGGGGATGAGCTCTTCGTCCAGTACGTCCGTGGCGCCGAACAGGGCGACGCTCTGGCCGTTGACCTCGGCGACGTGCGGGGCGTAGGCCTCGTCGGCGTCGTGGCCGGCGCCCACGAGGGCGACAGGGGAGTCGTCACCGTTGTCCAGGGTGTCGAGGAGCCCGTCCTCGCCGTAGTCCATGCCGTGGTTGTTGGCGACGGTGGCCACGTCCACACCCGCCAGGTCCAGCGCCTCCAGGGCGGTCGCCGGGGCGCGGAAGACATAGTCCTTGTCGGGGACGGGTGTGCCGCCCTCGGTGACGGCGGTCTCCAAGTTGACCATGGCCAGGTCGGCGGCGGAGAGGCGTTCGGAGATCGGGTCGAGGGCGGTCGAGGGGTCGTCGAGCCGGGGCAGGAGCAGGCCCTCGAACATCACGTCGCCACCGAAGGCGATGGTGAAGGGCTCGGACGCCTCCTCGGTGGACGCCTGGGGTTCGTCGGTGCCTTCCCCGGGGGGTACGGCACCCTCGTCGGGCGAGGTGTTCTGGTCTGCCGAGGAACAGGCGGCGGTGAGGGCGAACGCCAGGGTCGCGGTGCCGACCGCGAGGACCCGGAGCTTGTGTGGACGCGGGTGTTCGAGGTTCATCGCATGCTCCAGTACGGGGGGATCTGTGGGCATGTCCGCTGAGATGAAGGACGTGCGCCCGCCGGATCCGGTTGGCCGACATGGCTGGATGGTGCTCGGTTCCCCGCTGTGGTGTTGGACGGGAATGACTTGTGAGAGGCCCATCACGAGTCAGCGTAGGTGCTCTGACCAGCGTTTCCAGTGATTTCCGGGAGGGGTTTTCAAGATTGCGCAGCACGGAGTCGGAAAATATGCGCTATTCGGGCATTAGGCATGTTGCCGACAATTGTTCATATCCGGGTTAAGGCGCCTTCCGGTGAGGGTCGAAGAGTGAATCCACTAAGTTGCTTAGTGTTTTTTCGGGGTATCCGGAAGAAAAGTTTTCGCCTCTGATCGATGGTTCCTGGCCGTGCTGAGTGCCGGTGAGCGGCTCATGATCAAGCCCTGAACAGCTACAATGACGAATTGTGATCGAATGCGCATGGAGGGTGATCGTGGATGGCGTGGGAAATTCTGGGAAAAGTCCTGCACTCCCCTCCGTTCTGATCTAGCGTTTCGGTCCGTTGGCGGTTGTCCACGGAACGAACTCCGAAAGGGCGTCACCGTCACCCCTGTACGAACAGATGGGCCATCCCGTCGTTCCATCGATCTGTGGTGGACGGGCCCGCTCATCGTGTGACCCTTCCGAGCGCCCACGACGCGGGTGTCGGTACCGGGTCGCACGAACCTCGCGCTCCGCTCGGCGCATCCCCTGGCAGTCTTTCGAAAGGTCCAGCCGCACTATGCGCAACACGCTCCGTTACTCCTTCGCCACCGCAATGACCGCCGGATTGGTTCTGGCGCCGATCGGTGCCGCCTTCGCCGACGCCCAGACCGACGGCTCGGGCGGGGTGGGCAGCGGAAACCAGGTGGTCGTCCCCGTCGACGTCGAGGCCGACCTGTGCGGCAACGCGCTCGCCATCCTGGGCATCTCCAAGGGCGAGTGCACCAAGGTGTCCGAGGTCCTCTACGAGAGCAGTGGCCACTCCGCCTCCACCGACGGTTCCGGTGGGATCGCCAGCGGCAACCAGATCGTGGTCCCGGTCGACGCGGCCTTGGACGTGTGCGGCAACTCCGCCGCCGTCGCCGGTGTCTCCGAGGCCGATTGCACCTCCGTCGTCGAGGTCCTGGAAGAGGAGGGCGCCCCGAGCACCAACGCCTCCACCGACGGTTCCGGTGGTGTGGCCAGCGGCAACCAGATCGTCCTGCCGGTCGACGCCGCCATCGACATCTGCGGCAACTCCGTCGCGGTCCTCGGCGCCTCCAGCGCCAGCTGCACCACCGTCATCAACATCATTCACGCCTCCCCGGACAACGAGGGCGCGTCCGAGGTCTCCACCGACGGTTCCGGTGGTGTGGCCAGCGGCAACCAGGTCGTCGTTCCCGTCGACGCCGCGGTCGAGATCTGCGGCAACGCCGTCTCCGTCCTGGGCATGGCCGAGGCCTCCTGCGTCGAGACGATCTCCGAGGACGAGCCGGAGACCCCTGAGGAGGAGCGCGAGGAGACCCCCGAGGAGCCCGAGGAAGAGCCGGAGACCCCGGAAGAGGAGCCCGAGAAGCCCGAGGAGACCCCGGAGGACCCGGAGAAGGAGCACGAGCGCGAGGAGCAGCCCTCCGACGACAAGCCCGCGCCCTCCGACCAGGCCGACGGCCCCGCGCTCGCCGTCACCGGTAGCGCGCTGAGCGGCCTGGTCGCCGCCGCCCTGGCCGCCGTCGGGGCCGGTGGCGCCGGTCTGTACTTCGCCCGCAAGCGCAAGGCTGCCGCCGCCACCGCCGACGAGGAGTAGGACACGTCCCGGGTAGGGATCCACGCTCACGGCCGCGCCGTGCCGCTCCCGACATGGGGGCGGTGCGGCGCGGCCGCCGTCGTCTCATAACCTCGAAGACGTGCTCAAAGTCCTGTTCTCCAGACGCATGCTGGCCTTTCACGCGCTCGTCCTGCTGGTCGTCCCGTCCTTCATCTGGTTGGGGTTCTGGCAGCTCGACCGTGCCGAGCAGCGTGCCGCGTCGGTCGACCTCCAACAGGGCAACGTGGCGGCCGAGCCCGTGCCGGTGGAGGAACTCGCCACCGTGGGCGGTGATGTCCCGCCCGAGGACCGATGGCGCACGGTCCAGGCGGAGGGGACCTGGGACACCGACCACCAGTTGCTGTTGCGCAACCGAGACGGCTCCCAAGGGGTGGGGTTCCACGTCCTCACCCCGCTGGTCACCGACGACGGGACCGCCCTGCTCGTCAACCGGGGGTGGATCGAACGCGGGGAGACCGCGAAGGACACCCCGGAGGTCCCCCCGGTGCCGGAGGGCACCATCGAGGTGACCGGGCGTCTGCAGTTCGGTGAGACGGAGGAGAACACCGGTCTGCGCGAACACGGTGGGCTGCCCGAGGGGCAGATCATGTTCGTCGACATCGAGCGGCTCTCCGACGAGCTGCCGTACCCGATCTACGGCGGCTACGCGGAGCTCATCGAGCAGGACCCGGTGCCCGACCCGGCACCCGAGCGCCTCGCCCTGCGCGAGGAGGACCAGGGCATGAGTGCCTCCTACGCCTTCCAGTGGTGGGTGTTCACCATCGTCGTGGTGGTCGGATGGATCATCCTCATCCGGCGGGAACTGCAGGATCCGCCCCAGGACGAGACCTCGGGCGAGACCTCAGGCGAGAGCCCGGGCCCGGGAGGGGCCGGGGGCGGGGACGAGGCCGCACCCGGTGATACGACCGGCGATGGGGCCGGGGGTGAGGCCGGAGACGAGGCCGGGGGCGCTTCCGCCGACCGGATCCAACAGACACAGAACTAGGAGCGGTGTGGACGACGACCTGAGCGGGGGCCCGGAGTACCCGGTGCCCGGCGGGGTGGACCGACGCGCCGTGGGCGCGAAGGAGAGTGCCCGGGCGGGGCGGTACTGGTGGGACGGGGCGGCCGACGCCTACCAGGCCGAACACGGGGAGTTCCTGCGCGACGCCGGGTTCATCTGGTCTCCGGAGGGGCTCGACGAGGCCGAGGCACGGCTGCTCGGTGACGTGACCGGTGCCCGCGTCCTGGAGATCGGCTGCGGGGCGGGCCAGTGCTCCCGGTGGCTGCGCGCCCAAGGCGTGGCGGAGGTGGTCGCCTTCGACCTGTCCTGGCGTCAGCTCCAGCATTCGCGGCGGATCGACGAGCAGACCGACCTGCGGGTGCCCACCGTGCAGGCCGACGCCCAGCGTCTACCGTTCGCCACCGACTCCTTCGACGTGGTCTTCTCCGCCTTCGGGGCCTTTCCGTTCGTGCCCGCTGCCGAGAGCGCGCTGGCCGAGGCCGCTCGGACGCTGCGCCCGGGCGGGCGGTTCGTGTTCTCGGTGACCCACCCGATCCGGTGGTGCTTTCCCGACGACCCCACCGAACAGGGGCTGACCGTCCAGCAGTCCTACTTCGACCGGCGTGCCTACGTGGAGGAGGACGGGGACGGTCGGGCCATCTACGCCGAACACCACCACACGATCGGCGACTGGGTGCGGGGCATCGCGTCGGCCGGGCTGGTCCTGCGCGACCTGATCGAACCCGAGTGGCCGCAGGACAACGACCAGGTGTGGGGAGGCTGGGGGCCGGTGCGCGGTCGTATCATTCCCGGCACCGCGGTGTTCAGCGCGGTCAAGCCGTAGAAGGAACGCCCCCTGGTGCGGGGGTCCCGGGCTGGTGAAAAACCCCTTGGGTTCGGATGGAGCGCGCTGTAGCTTCGGGCCGGACGAAGGGAGCAGTGGTGTCCGTACGCATGCGCGAGGTGTGGCGACAGACCCGGGAGGCCTACGAGGCCGGCCACTACGCGGTGGAAGGGCGGGTGGTGGACCTGACGGGTCCGCTCGCCGTGATGCGGGAGGGTACGCGGTTGCACCTGCCCGAGGAGAGCGCCGCGCTGCCGGTACCCGAGCCTCGGTTCGACACCCGTTACGAGGTGACCGGGGAGGACACCCTGGCTGCCGCGCGGCGGGTGGCCGGTGAGAGCGGTGGCCGGGTCACGGCGCTCAACTTCGCGTCGGCTCGTAACCCCGGTGGCGGGGTGGTCAACGGGGCGCGCGCCCAGGAGGAGAGCCTGGCGCGATCCAGCGCGCTGTACGACTCGCTGACCCGTTGTCCCGAGTACTACGAGCACCATCGCGGCGAGCGGAGCCTGCTGTACTCCGACCGGGTGATCTGGTCGCCGAGCGTGCCGGTCTACCGCGACGCCAAGGGCGGGTGGTTGTCCGAGGCGGTTCCGGTCGACTTCCTGACCTCGCCCGCGCCCAACCGGCGGATGGTGGACCGCAACCAGCCCGAGCGCGCCGACCTGGTGGTGGGTGCGCTGGAGACGCGGGCCCGTGCGGTCCTGGCCGTGGCGGCACATCATGGGGCCACCCGGTTGGTTCTGGGTGCCTGGGGTTGTGGGGTGTTCGGTAACGCTCCGGCCGTCGTGGCCGGTGCGTTCGGACGTCACCTGAAGGGGGAGTTCGCGGGGGTCTTCGACCAGGTGGTGTTCGCCGTGTTGGACCGTGATCCGGCGGTGCGGGCACCCTTCGAGGAGGTCTTCGGCGGATGAACGCCTGGAGTGGGACATGGGAAGGTGCCGGGCCGGCCGGGACGGTGATCCGCAACGCTCGGTCGGAGGACCACGGGCGGATTCTTCGGGTGTGTGACGCCTGGTGGGGCAAGCCGGTCACGCACATCCTGCCCCGGTTGTTCCTGGACCACTTCCACACCACCAGTCTCGTCGCGGAGGACGGGGGGAGTTTGGTGGGGTTCCTGGTGGGTTTCCCCTCGCAAGCGCGGCCGGAGGAGGCCTACGTGCACTTCGCGGGGGTCGCTCCGGAACAGCGTCGGAGCGGGTTGGCCCGGGAGCTGTACCGGTTGTTCATCGACACGGCCCTCGCGGAGGGCAGGGGAGTGGTGCGCGCGGTGACTTCGCCTTCGAACGAGCGGTCGATCGCCTTCCACCGGTCCGTGGGGTTCACCGTGACGGGCCCGCACGAGGGCTATGAGGGTCCCGGCACGGACCGGATGTGCTTCGAGCTGCGCCTGTGACGGAGTGCGGTGTCGGTTCAGGCCTGGTTCAAGTCCGCGGCGTAGGTTCCCGGGGCCCGGCTATCGCCCTTGTGTGAGGGTCATTCGTAGGGCAGCACGAACACGCCGCGTCCATGGACGGATTGTGCCCTGCCGTTGTCGGTGAGGTACTTCGTTGCTTTGGCCACGGTCCCTCGTGAGACGCCGAACTCTTGGGTGAGCTGCGTGAGTGAAGGGATCGCACGTCCGACCTGGTAGCGCCCTGTCTCGATCCGGGCGACCAGGATGGCCGCGAGTTGTAGCCACACAGGCGGCATGGCCAACACGTCGATTTCCGAATCGGGTCCGAACCCCTGTGGCAAGTCCATGCATCAATCATGGTAGGGCGAAGGTAACGAGGCCCTTCTGAGGGAGTGCGCAGGTACCCATGTACTACCCATGAACAGTCGTGTACAGTGAAGGCCCCGTCAACGACGGAACCCCCGCGAAGCGCGCCAACGCTTCCGGGGGCCATGGTCACCGCTTAGAAGGAGCGGCAACATGTCTTACCTTATCGCTCTGTTCGCTTGCCTGATGAGGCTGATCAGGCCCTCACAGGCCGTCCACGCCGACCCCTACGGACGCTGCGCGGGTGTTCTCGCCGAGCTGCGCCGCAACCGCGCTCGCCGCGTCCGCAGGTACGTGGCCTCGTCCGCGTCGGGGTGCTCTTCCCCGGTGATCCCGGCTCCTCGCGAGCCTGTCGACTCACTCCCCCGTCCCATGCCCTGGGTCGATCCCCTGATGGTGGATCCGCGCTATCCGCTCCCGCCGGCGAGCATGGTGCGCGGGTACTACGTCCACCACGTGCGGACACTGGCGGTCGCCACGGGGGTGGCGGCATGACGAACATCGAACCTTTGGACTGTGCGTCGCCGCGCTGTGGCCTGGGCCAGGGTCACGAGGGCTCGCACACGGAGCACACGGAACCGTTCGTGGTGAACGCCTGCGCCGCGCAGCTCCACCGACTGCTGGCCTCACCTGGGCTGCCGTGCGACGCGGTGGCCACCCTGAACAGCGCCGACAACGTGTTCACGACGCTGGATTCCCTGCTCCGTGCGGGTGCTCCGTTGCCGTCCCGCTGGTTCCTGAGCGGCCACGAGGGAGACATGGAGGCGGTCACCCGGGTGTACGACGCTCTGTCCGAAGCGCTCCGTGAGACCGGGGAGACCGGACCGGTGTTCACCGCGCTCCGTGAAGCCTGCCGTCATTGGAAGGCGCTGGAGGGTCTGCTTCGCGCAGGGTCTCCGCTACCCGAACCGTGGCGCCGTGCCTGACCTCGCCGCCCGCCCCCGCTCTTCGGAGCGGGGGCTTCGGGGGCTGGTCGGAGTGCATGGTGCTTGTGCGCGTATCATCCGTGCCAATCGACCGGGAGGAAGAAGCGTGCGGCTCAAACTCGATCTCCACGACATCTTCAACAAGGGGCGCAGTATCGACCAGGCCCTGAACGACATCATGGACGAGGCCGAGAGCAAGAAGGCCAAGACCGTGGAGATCATCCCGGGCAAGGGCTCGGGCCAGTTGAAGAAGCGCGTGCTGCGCTTCCTGGACCGCAAGGACGTCAAGGCCCGCTACCACCGGGTGGAGAAGGATTCGAAGAACTTCGGTCGCCTTTTCATCCACTTCAAACACTGATCCGAGGCGTGTTCCCTGCTTCGATGGTGCTTGCTGGACAAGGCGTAATACTCGTATGGCGGAGGTTCGAATCAGCACCAGCCTCGATCCGGATGAGGCGGAGTTCGCGAGCGTCGACGCGCTGATTGCTGAGGCCGAAGGGCGCGCCGAGCATCACGGACCTGTCGACGAGGTCGGCGATGACTCTCTGAACGTGGACGAGCGCCATGAAGTCGACGAGGCGATGAGTCTGGTCTACGGCACCGCGGAATCCCAAGTCCAGAGCCGGGGCGAGGTATGAGTGCCCGCGTACCCGTCTACGACACGGGGACGCTCCTCGCCTTGGCAGTGCGCAAGGCCAAGGTGGTTCAGACGGACCGGTAACCGTGTCCGGAGCGATGCCGTCGGCACAGTGGATATGCGAGGTGGGTTGTGTGGGAGTGAAGCAAGCGATCGTCGAGACCGGGCGACTGACATTGGTCCCCCTGAAGCGCCGGTACGCCGACGACGTGGTGGCGTTGTTCGCGGACCCGACGATCAGTGCCCACTTGGGCGCCGACCTCTCCGATCCGGACCTGGCCCGGACGATGGTGGACTACCGGCTCGCCTACGAGGGCCCACCGGAACTCGGTCATTGGGTGATGGTGAGGGAGAACCAGGTGGTCGGTCTGGCCCACCTACGCCCCTCGAAGGAACTGCCCGGCGACCTGCCGGAGATCGGCTGGTACCTGGACACGAGGTTCGGTGGGTCCGGGTTGGCCACCGAGGCGGCCCGGGCGCTGCTCCGGCACGGGCTCGACGAACTGGGGCTCGACTCGGTGTGGGCG
The DNA here is from genome assembly GCF_900143625.1 of Nocardiopsis sp. JB363. GTDB lineage: Bacteria > Actinomycetota > Actinomycetes > Streptosporangiales > Streptosporangiaceae > Nocardiopsis. The sequence continues at coordinate 45,276 of NZ_FRFF01000064.1, read as the reverse complement.
CTGGTGCACGTGGACAACACTCCCAGCCTCCGACTGGCCGAACGCCTGGGCTTCCTCATGGTGGGCCGGGGCTTTCACTACGACGGACCCCACAGCGTCCACGTCGCCCTTCCCGGACACGCCTGAGGGGTCATCGATCTCGGTCTGCCAGGAACGCGTCCACTTCCTCGGTGTCGGGAGAAGTGGCGGGGCCCCTGCGGGTGACGGCCAAGGCCGCAGCGGCGTTGGCCCGGCGGGCGGCCGGGACCGCTTCCTCCCCCGTGGCCAGGGCCGCGACGAACACGCCCACGTGCGCGTCGCCCGCGCCGTTGGTGTCCACGGCCTCGACCTCGAACCCGGGAACGTGCACCGGAGTACTACCGGGCTCCGCGACCAGACAGCCCTCGGCGCCGGCGCGCAGCACCACCACGCCGTCGATGCGTTCGGACAACACTGTGGCCGCCTCCGTCCGGTCAGAGGTGCCGGTGAGCGTGGCGGCCTCGGCGGCACTGAGGCTGAGCACGTCCACCCGGGGCAGCACTCGATCCAAGGTCGCGTGGGGGATCATCCCCACCACCGGCGCGGGGTCCAGGACCAGACGCACGTCGGGGGCCAACCCACCGATCCAGGTCACCAGGTCCTCCGCTCGCTCGCCCGGCAACAGCGAGTACCCCACCGTGTAGACGAACTCGCCCGACCTCGGCCGCAGACCGTTCAGGTCGGACAGGGGCAGGTCCATCTCCGCGCCCAGGTGGGTGACGAAGGTGCGTTCGGCGCTCGGATCCACCATGACCACGCAGAAACCGGTGTCGGCCGCCGGCCGGGGTGGGTGCGCGACCTGCACACCCTCGTCGCGCAGGGCCGCCCGCACCAGGTCACCGTTGGGTCCGGTCCCGTGCGCGCCCGCGTACTCCACCTCGCATCCGGCGCGCGCGGCCGCGGAGACCACGTTGAACCCGCCCCCGGGCAGGGCCCGCGAGGAGCTCGCGAAGGAACCACCGCCGGGCTCGGGCACACCATCGACCTCCATCACGACGTCGATGATCACCGGTCCCACATGGAGGAGTCGTACGGGCACTGCCAGGTCCTCTCGTCGGCTCGTCCCCGGATCATCTCGCACGCGGTTGTCGAGTTTTTGCCGGGGCGGTCCCGCTCGGGCGGGCTCCTCCGTCCCAGACTCGATAGGGACGGCGCGACAGGAGGAGAACCCATGCTGACCACCGACTTCGTCAACGGATCGCCCCGATGGGTCGAACTGGGGTCCGATTCCCCAGAGGGCTCGGCCGACTTCTATTCGAGGGTGTTCGGTTGGGAGATCGTCTCGGGTGGGGCCAGACTCGGCGACTACCTCACCCTGAAGCTGGATGGGGCGTACACCGCAGGGATCGGGTCGCGCATCCTCGATGACGAGCCGCCGGCGTGGACGATCTACTTCCAGGTCGATGACATCGAGGAGAGTTCACGGCGAGTGCGGGAACTCGGCGGAACCCTCCAGGTGGAGCCCACCGAGGTGTTCGAGTTGGGTTCGGTGGCGCACGCGACCGACCCACAGGGCGGCTGGTTCGCGCTCTGGCAACCCGGCACCTTCGTCGGTATGGAGGTGGTCGACCGCCCGGGGGCGCTGTGCTGGGTGGAACTGTGGACGACCTCGGCACGGGACGCCAAGGACTTCTACCGTGGGTTGTTCGGGTGGGAGAGCTCCGAGGTCTCCTTCCCCGACGGGGGGACGTACACGGCGGTGCGGCCGAGCGGGACGGGCGAGGACCGTCACTTCGGCGGGCTGATGGAGATGCTCCCCGAACAACTGCCCCAGACCGAGGGCTCCGCCGACTGGCACCCAGTGTTCCAGGTCGCGGATTGCGACGCGCTGGCGTCGAGGGTGCGCGACGCGGGCGGTCGGGTGCACATGGGGCCGGACGACGTCCCGGGGGTGGGGAAGCTGGCGGTCTGCTCGGACCGGTTCTCCGCGGGGTTCGTGATCCTGGAGCCGCTGAACGAACATCTCTGATCCCGGGCCACCGACCTCGCGCCGCGGCGAGCCACGAAATGTCGGTATCCGAGAGCACACTGGGAAGTCGACACAGGAGGAGCCCTGATGATCACCACCGACTACGTACCCGGTTCTCCCTGTTGGGCCGAGGTGAGCAGCCCGGACGTCGAGGCGTCCGCCGAGTTCTACGGCGCGTTGTTCGGCTGGGAGGCGGAGTCGGCCGGGCCGGAGACCGGAGGCTACGTGAACTTCCGGTTGGACGGTGCGCTCGTGGGTGCGCTCAGTCCCCGGATGGCGGAGGAACAGCCGATCGCCTGGACTATCTACCTGTCCACCCCGGACCTGGACGCGACCGTGAACGCCGCCGAGATCCTGGGCGCGACGGTCCCCATCGCCCCCATCGACGTGATGGACCTGGGGCGGATGGCCTTGCTGAGGGACCCGCAGGGCGGTGCCGTCCCGCTCTGGCAGCCGAGGGGCTTCGCCGGCGCGGAGGCGGTCGACGTGCCGGGTTCGCTCATGTGGACCGAATTGTGGACACCCTCGGCGGTGGACGCCAAGGACTTCTACGGAGCCTTGCTCGGCTGGGAGTTCAACGACGTCCCGATAGGAGACGAGGTGTACTCCACCATCCGCCCGGCGGAGCAGGGCGAGGACCGTTACTTCGGCGGGCTCATGGGTGTGCGGGCCGAGGACCTGCCACAGACGAAGGGCGCCGCCGACTGGCACCCCGTCTTCCACGTCGCCGACTGCGACGCGGCGGCCACCCGAGTGCGCGAGGCCGGCGGCCTGGTCCAGATGGGGCCGGCCGACACCCCCGGTGTGGGGCGGCTCGCCATCTGCGCCGATCCCTTCTCCGCGGGGTTCGTCCTGCTCACCCCGTCGCCGGAGTGACCCCGAGGACCCGAACCGGAAAGCCCCTGTGAACGGGGAAACCGGGTGTTCGCAGAGCACCCGGTGTGAGCGGCGCGATCCGAGCGAGCGCGGAAGGCGGGTCGACCCATGAGCCGACCCGCCTCGCCGGCGCTACTGGCGGGAGACGGCCGAGGAGCCGTCGCGCAGCACGAACTTCTGGATCTTGCCGGTGGCGGTCTTGGGCAACTGCTCCACGAACTCCACCTGGGTGGGTGCCTTGAAGTGGGCGAGGTTCTCGCGGGCGAACGCGATGACCTCCTCCTCGGTGGTCGTGGACCCCTCCTGTAGCACCACGAAGGCGCGTGGAGTCTCGCCCCAGCGCTCGTGCGACACACCCACGATCGCGGCCTCCAGGACGTCCGGGTGGCGCAGCAGCACGCCTTCCACCTCCACCGAGGAGATGTTCTCTCCACCGGAGATGATCACGTCCTTGATCCGGTCTTGGATCTCCGTGTAGCCGTCGGGGTGGACGACGGAGGCGTCCCCGCTGCGGAACCAACCGTCGCCCATGGCCTTCTCGGTGGCCTCGGGGTCGTCGTAGTACCCCTTCATGACGACGTTGCCGCGCACGGTGATCTGGCCGACGGTCTTGCCGTCCCAGGGCACCTCGTCACCGTTCTCGTCCACCACGCGCAGTTCACCGGAGGTGATGAGCTCGACGCCCTGACGGGCCTTGAGGGTGCCGCGGTCGCGCACCGACAGTTCCTTGTGCTCCGGGCGCGGCTCGCAGACGGTGATGAACGGTGCGGTCTCGGTCAGCCCGTACACGTGGGTGATGGTCCAGCCGAAGTCCTCCTCCAACCGTTCGATGGTCTCCGAGGCGGGAGAGGCCCCGGCGGTGACCACGTGGACACCGGACGGGACGTCGCCACGGACCTTCTCGGGGGTGTTGGCGAGCATGATGAGGACGGTCGGCGCCGCGCACAGCCAACTCACCTCCTCGGTCCGGATCAGTTCGAACACATGTGCCGGGTCCATCACCGGCAGGCACACGTGCGTGCCGCCCGCGGCGGTCACCGTCCAGGTGTAGGTCCACCCGTTGGCGTGGAACATCGGGAGGGTCCACAGGTACTTCTGTCCCAGCTCGACGCGCAGGTGCAGCAGGGTGCCCACCGAGTTCATGTACGCGTTGCGGTGGGTGATCATCACGCCCTTGGGGCGTGCGGTGGTCCCCGACGTGTAGTTGATGGTGAGCAGGTCGGTCTCGGAGATCTCCGGGTGGTCGAAGTCCGGAGAGGCGGACGCGATGAGCGCCTCGTAGTCCTCCCAACCCTCGCGAGCGCCTTCGAGGGCGACGAAGCGCTCCACCCCGGGCATCCGATCGCGCACCGAGTCCACGGCGCCGAGCTGGTCGGAGTGCACGCACAGCACCTTGGCGCCGGAGTGGTTGACGATGTAGACGAAGTCCTCGGCGGTCAGCCGGAAGTTGACCGGAACGAGCACCGCGCCCAACTGTGGAACCGCGTAGAACGATTCGAGCTGGGCGTGGGTGTTGGGCGCGATGTAGGCGACGCGGTCGCCCTGGGTCACCCCCATGGCCTGGAGGGCCGAGGACCAGCGGTCACAGCGGTCGAAGAACTGTTCATAGGTCAGGCGCAGGTCCCGGTCGACCACCGCCTCGCGCTGTGGGTACAGCCTGCGGGCGCGACGGGCGAACTCCAGCGGCGTCAGTGTGAGTTCCAAGGTGCCCTCTCCTTCGGCTTCTACATGGTGCGGGTGTGGCTGGTGATGCCATTAGGGCAAGTGGTTCATATGGGGACGGTCAGAGATCGAACAGCCCGATGGCGTTGTCGTGCAGGACCCCGCGCAACCAGTCGGATCCCAGGTCGAGGTCGACCAAGGCCCGGAGCTGCTCGCGGTAGGCGTAGGGAATGTTCGGAAAGTCCGTACCCAGTAGGACGCGGTTCCCGACGTCGCGCAGTCGTGGAAGTTCCGCGCGGGGGAAGGGCGACAACCGTTCGATGTAGGGCGTGAACGCCATGGTGGTGTCCAGGTGCACCCGTTCGTACCGTTCGACCAGGTCCAGGAAGCCCGTGTACTCGGGTGCGCCGGCGTGGGCGACCACCGCGGTGAGCCGGGGATGGGCACGCAGGACCTCCGCGAAGGGGCCGGGGCCGGTGAAGTCGCCCGGCATCGGACCGGAACCGCAGTGGACGACCACCGGGATCCCGGCCTCGGCGAGGGTCCCCCACACGTCCGTGAGCAACGGGTCGCGCGGGTCGTAGGCGCCCACCTGTAGGTGCGCCTTGAACACCCGTGCCCCCGAGCCGATCGCCTCGGCCACGTAGTCCTTGGCGTCGGGTTCGGGATAGAAGGTGGCGCTGCGCAGACAGTCGGGGTTCTGTTCGGCGAAGGAGGCGGCCCAGGAGTTGAGCCAGCGGGCCATGTCCGGGCGGTGCGGGTAGGACAGCGCGGTGAAGTACCGGACCCCGAAGCCGCGCAGGAGGTCCAGGCGTTCGTCCTGGTCGAAGCGGTAGGTGATGGGCCAGACGCCGTCACCGAGGGCGTCGAAGTAGGACCACACCTTGGTCAGGACGTTGTCGGGCATGAAATGGGTGTGCACGTCCACGAGGCCGGGGAGCCCGAGATCCTGCCAGACCCGGCGGACCTCGGCGCTCTCGTCGGCCCCGGGGGCTGATGAGACTCCAGTCACATCACCCAGCTTATGGCCCGTCCGAACCGCACTCGGAGTCGGGGGCGGCGACCGGCTACCCGGCGGAGTACCCGGGGCGGCCCGGCCCCAGGGAGCCGGGCCGCCCCGGGCGCCGGGCCCGAACAGATCGTCCAGGGGAGGCCACTCGGCACCGGAGCCGGTTCGCTCGGACCTCGGCCCAGTGGATCCCGGGAGGCCCGTGTCCTCACAGGACCTTCATGCTCTCCTCGTGCGTCGATCCGCAGTACTGGATGAAACCCTCGCCACAGTGGTAGTCGTCGAAGTCCATGTTGGCGAGGGACAGGTTGATCTGGATCGTCGGGATCGCCTCCGGTGCGGCTCGGAAGGATCGGCCGGGGTCCTCGAACAGGTCCACCACCAATAGCGGATGCCGGGGGTCCAGCATGGTCGGCTCGTCCGCGACGATCAGGAACGAGTGGGAGTCGTGCGGCGACAGGCCCATGAGCTGCTCGAAGGACAGTCCGGTGTAGCCGGTGTCGTCCACGACGTGGACGTAGGCGTGGGCGGCGCCAGGGTCTTCCTTGGGCAGCTCGAATCCCTCGTCGTCGAAGACGGGAGCGCCCACGGCTCTCAGGACCGCGTTCCATGCCTCGTCGTCACCGTGATGGGTGCGTACGAGCAGCGGGTCCTCGCTGACGGGGAGGCGCGGCGGACGTCCCGTGAGGGGGCGGTAGCGAGGAGGGGAGGCCAGCAGGTCCAGGTCGGCGCCGAACACCTCGTCGGGTTCCTCGGGCAGGGCGGCCTTCCAATCGCCCAGGTAATGGAATTCGGCCTCGAACACCAGGTAGAGCATGGACGTCTGGCGGGCTCCGATCCGCAGCACGTGCTCGTGGGGGACGAAAGGGTGCTCCTGCGGTGTGTCCTGGTCCTCGGGAGAGGTGGTGAAGGCCAGGAGGGAGCGGTGGACGGGGTCGGCCATGGTGCGCTCGTCCGCCAGCAGCACCAGGTGCGGGAGCCAGGATCCGGCCTGCTCCAGGGCCGAATGGATTTCGGCGGTGGTGGCGTTCCGCCAGGCGGGGTCGTCCACCAGGAGCAGGTGCTTGTCATTCGGAGGGGGAACGGCCCCTTGGCCACCGTGTTCCGGCCGGGGGAGCGGTGGGTGCGGAAGCACACCGGGCAGGTCGGACAGGTACGAGAGCGTGTCCTGCCACGCGCCCTGGTCGTCGTAGGCGGTACGAACCACGAGGAAGACCGTGATCTCCTCCTCCCCCGTGGGGAAGGACGGAAGCAAGAGCTGGGAAGGGGGTCGCACGGGAGGCACCTTGCACGTAGTAAAAGGGGTGGAAAGGCCTGGATAGCACGGTGCGGTGACAAAGCTCGCTACGTGCGTTCGGGAGAACACGGTGGACCGGCCCGGTCTCCTGAAGACCACGTACCAGAGACATGCGATTCGAGAGCGGTACGAGGGTTCCCCACCCACCGGCCCCGGCACGGATGAGACCGTGTGGAGCGCTCGGGGCCGGGTGGGATCGCGTCGCGGAGCGGGTTCACAGGGCGAGCAACAGGACCCCGCCGACCACGACCACCGACGCGACGACGCGCAGCGGCCCGAATCGTTCGCGGAAGAAGATCAGACCGATGACGGCCGCGAAGACGATGCTGGTTTCCCGCAGCGCCGCGATGCCGGCGACCGCCCCCGACAGTTGCGCCCACAGCACCAGCCCGTACGCGCCCGCGCTCACCGCCCCGCCCAGCAGACCGATCTTCCACATGGGCCGCAGCTGTGACATCAGCCTTCCCCGCCGGGTGACCAGGGCGACCAGGAAGAACACCGGTCCCTGGAGGAGCATGATCCAGGCGATGTACCCGGTCGGGTTCTCGGTGAGGCGTACGCCGTAGGCGTCCACCACCGTGTAGGCGGCGATGGCCAACCCCGTGGCGAAGGCCGCCAGGAGTGCCGGCGCGTGCTCTCGGCGAGGCATACCGTTCGCGAACACCAGCACCATCAGTCCCGCGGAGACCACCAAGACTCCGGCGAACTCGTTCGGCGGCAGGGCCTCGCCGAACACCACCACGCCGATGAGGGCCACCACCCACGGGGCGGTGCCGCGCGCCAACGGGTACACCTGTCCGAAGTCCCCGGTCCGGTAGGACAGCATCAGCAGGCTCAGGTAGAGCACGTGCGCGACGAGTGACCCGAGCAGGACCGGCCAGGCCTCGACCGGTGGGAGCCCGGCCACGAACAGCAGCGGCAGGGTGGCGAGCATCCCGCCGAGCCCGATGAGGGCGAACCCGAGGAGTCGGTCGGTGAGGGCGTGCGCGATCGCGTTCCACGTGGCGTGGAGGAGCGCTGCCACCAGGACGGCGGCGAAAATGGGTGTGGTCATTGGACGTCTCGCGCAGGGTTCGAAGGACCCGGCAAGGCTAGCCCGGACCCCGAGGGTCGGGTTCGTCCACGGGTAGGGGTCACAGCGGCATCGGACTCGGGTCAGGAACCGTCGCGGGCGCCCGCGGGGGAAACGCTGTGGTTGCGCAGGTGCTCGTAGACGATCGACGCTCGCACGTCGGCGACCTCGGGGCGCTCGGTGAGCTTGTCCACCACGAAGGCGTACAGGCTGTTGTTGTCCGGAAGGGCGACGTGCACCAGGAAGTCCTCCTCGCCTGACGTCACGAAGACCGACAGCGTGTCCGGCAGGGCGCGGACCCAGTCGCGGAACGCCTCGATGTTGTGCCGCGACGGCTTGACCACGCTGACGGTGATGAGCGCCTGGACCGGACGACCGATCAGTTCCAGGTCCACGTCCAGTAGTGAGCCGCGAATCACACCCCTTTCTCGCAGTGCGCGGGTGCGATCGAGGGTCGTTGTGGGCGATGCGCCCACCGCCGCGGCCACGTCGCGGTTGGTTTTCCGTGCGTCCGACTGGAGTTCGGCCAGAATCGCCGTATCAAGTTCGTCAATATCAGCCATGCGCGGAGCTTACCCGTACTTAATACGGAATGTTGAGTCCAGGCCCGGCGTATGCGTAACATTTGAGCGAAAAGGTCGTATTTGGCTCGCCAGGGAGTGATCCTCCTCTGGACGGCAACGTCGCCCGCCGGTCGGCCACGCTCTGGTGCGATGACGCACCACCGCACAACAAAGGGATGTCCCGCCACCATGAGACCTTCCTCTGCCCTGGCCGTCACCGACCGATCGTCGGTACGCCCTGGAACACGGGGCCGCATCCTGGCCCTGGTCGCGATCGTCTGCGCGGCGCTCAACCTGCGCCTCGTCGTCACCTCACTGTCCCCGCTGTTGACCACGGTGGGCGAGGAACTCGGGTTCACCGCCACCGTCGTCGGTGTCTTCGGCACCCTGCCGTTGGTCGCCTTCGCGATCTTCGGCCTGATCACCCCCGCGATCATGCGTCGTCTGGGAGCCGAGGCCACGGCGACCCTGAGCATGCTGCTCACCGGAATCGGGCAGGTCCTGCGGGCCTTCGCCCCCGACACCGGCGCGCTGCTGGCGCTCACCGGCATCGCCCTCACCGGAGCGGCCCTCGGCAACGTCGTGCTGCCGCCCCTGATCAAGCAGTACTTCCCCGACCGTATCGCCGCGCTGAGCACCGTCCAGATGGTCGCCATCCACCTCGGCGCGCTCTTCCCACCGTTGGTGGCGGTCCCCTTGGCCGAGGTCGCCGGGTGGCGGGTCGCCCTGGGCGCCTGGTCCGGCATCGCCCTCGTCGCCGCCGTCCTGTGGGCCGTGCAGTGGCGCCGGGGCGGCCCCGTCGCCTCCTCCGCCGCCACGGTGGGAAGCGAGCTTCCCCTGGCCCGCCCCATCCGGCAGGTCGGCATGGCCTGGCGGATGGCCCTGCTCTTCGGCATGGTCACCTGGAACGTCTTCACGCTCTTCACCTGGCTGCCCGCTCTGCTGAGCGACGCCGGGCACGGCCCCGCCGCGGCCGGGAGCATGGTCTCCCTGATGGTCGGCACCAGCCTGCTGTTCGGGCTGGTCGCGCCCGCGGCCACCCTGCGCACCGCCAACACCTTCCCGGTGGTCGCCTTGGGGCTGTCCGGCTACGGGATCGGCTACCTGGGCGTGGCGTTGGCGCCGGAGTTCGCCGTGGTGTGGGTCCTCTTCCTCGGACTCGGCACCAGCCTGTTCGTGGTCACCATGACGATGATCAACGCCCGAAGCTCGACCGCGCGGGGCGCCGCCGCCCTGTCCGGGTTCGTGCAGGGCGCCGGAAGCGGTATCGCCCTGGGCGGCCCGCTGCTGTTCGGTCTGCTGGGCGAGCTCACCGGAGGCTGGACCGCCTCCTACGTCCTCGTCGCCGGAGGTTCGCTCGTGGTGGCGGCGGTCGTCGCCTACGTCGAACGCACCCCGTGGACCATCGAAGCGGCGGCGCGAGGGGGTCACCCCCGCCCGCACCGGTCGGAGTCCGTCCACGCCTGATCGGTCGGCGCGCCCGCCCGGACACTACGCTGTGGATCGGAAACGGCCATGGTGTGTGAGGGGGAGCGATGACCGCACCTGTGCGGCGGGCGCGGCTGCGGGCGGCCACCATGGCGGAGGCTCGGGAGGTGGCCCGCCGTCTGCTCGTGGAGCGTGGCACCGCCGCGGTCACGGTGAACGCCGTCGCCCGGGAGATGGGCATGAGCGGCCCCGCGCTCTATCGGTACTTCACCGGGCACGAGGAATTGGTCGAGGCGATCACCATCGACTTCTTCCGGGAGCTGACCGGGGTGATCATCGCGGCCCGCGACACCCGACCCGGCGAGGACACGAGCGTTCGTCTCCTGGCGATGTGCCGGGCGATGCGCGGGTGGGCGGTCGCGCATCCGGCCGAGTTCGAGTGGACCTTCGCCCGGCCGTCGCGGATCTCGCGCGACCCGCGTCGGGAGGAATCGCCCCGGTTCCAGGCCGGTGACGGGTTCGAGAAGGTCTTCCTCGGGGAGTTCGTCGACCTGTGGGAGGGGTCCGGGTTCCCGACACCAGGGCCCGGCCGGCTGGATCCCGCCCTTGGGAAGCAGTTGAGTGCCTACTCGGCGAGGATCGACGGGGTCCTTCCACCGGAGGCCGCACACGTGTTCCTGTCGACCTGGACCCGGCTCTACGGACTGTTGTGCATGGAGGTCCTGCACCAGTTGGACTTCGCCTACTCGGACGTGGGGCCGCTCTTCGAGGAGTGCCTGCGCGAGGTCTGTGATTCCTTGGGACTGGAGTACACACCTCCTTCCGGTTGATCGTTCGCGGCCCTCCGCAACCCTTGACAACCCGAGGTTCGCACCTATTGAGTTAGAGGCTCTAACTAAAGCAAGAGCCACTATCCAAGGAGTGAGTCATGGCGAACGAAGGAGTTCGGCGGAAGTCGGCCAACCCCCTGGTGAACCGCTTCGGGCAGTACCGATCCGAAGGGATCGTCACCGAGGTGGACATGGTCACGGCATCGCTGCGGCGGATCCGGATTCACTCGAAGGAGTTCACCGAACGCGCCTACGTCCCCGGACAGCACGTACGCGTCGAGATCATGGATCCCCTCTCCCTCCACGGAATCCTGCGGCCCGGAGAGACCCTGCGCACGTACACGGTCCGCGACCACGCGCCGGAACGGGCGGAGTTCGAACTGTGGGCCCACCTCTACGACGGGGACGGCATCGGCCTGACCTGGGCGCGTACCGTCGAGGTCGGATCCCCGGTGCGCCTGTGGGGGCCTCAGGGGCGGTCCGAGCCGTACCCCGAAGCGCCCTACCACCTGTTCGTCGGCGAAGAAACCGGAGCCTGCTCCTTCGCCCCGCTGCTGTCCGCGCTGGGCCCCGACGCCCGCACCTTCGGCGTGCTGGAGAGCGAATGCCCCGACGACGACGTCCCGATCGAGGGGCTGGGGCGAGTGATCCGTGTCCACCGTGAGGGCGCCTCCGCCGTGGATTCCGACCTCCTGGCCACGGCGGTCGCTGACCTGGATCTGCCCGAGGAACCCGGGCACGCCTACGTCGCCGGTGAGGCCCGCAGTGGGCAGAGGGTACGAACCCACCTGGTCGAGGAACGCGGATGGCCTCGGGAAGCGGTCCTGGTCAAGGCCTTCTGGACCCCGGGCAAGAAGGGTCTGCACCACTGAATTCGTTCCCGGTCGGCGGTCAGGGGCGAGAAAGGAAAACGGCGGTGGACGGCCACTCGAAAACGTCACGCCCATCCCAGGAGATGACCTGAGTCCCTTTCTTTCCAGGACGAAAGGCCCAGGGCGCACAGGCGCATGCACGTGCATAAACGGCCAATAGTGGCCACTTTCATGGATAATCGTCACATACAGCCTCAGAAGCTCGCCAACGCCTACAGCAGGCGCATAATGGCGACATGAGCATCCCACTCCCCGTACACCCTTATTTCGCGTACCCCGAATTCCCTCCCTGACGGTCCCCGCCCCGGAAGGGGACCACGGTTCAGCACGCCGGCGGTGGGTCGGGACACCCGGATCCCCGCGGGCACACCACGGGAAGTCGCATACCATGGCCATAGAACGGCCACAGCCGTACCTACCCCCGGAACGACCGGGGAACGGGGAGCCGGGGACCGCTCCGCTCCTCCGCAACCAGGATTTCCAAGCCCTGTGGGCCGGCCGTTTCTTCGCGGGGTTGGGGAAGGAGAGCGGTGAGGTCGCCTACCCCCTCCTGATCCTCCTGCTGGTCGGGTCCGCGTCCCAGGCGGGCATCATCGGCGCCGCGCAGGTCGCCACCACCATGATCACGGCCGTGGTCGGAGGAGTCCTCGCCGACCACGTCAACCGGCGCACCATCCTGCTCGTCTGCGACCTCGGTCGGCTGCTGCTCCTCGTCGGCTTCACCGCGATACTGCTCAACGGCGAGGCCGACGTGCCGCTCATCATCGGGGTGGCGGTCACCTCCGCCGCCCTCATGGGCATCTCCAACCCGGTGGCCATGGCGGCGATCAAACAGCTCGTCCCGCCCTCGCAGATCGCCAGTGCGTCGGCACAGAACCAGATCCGCTTCTTCAGCACCACCGCGCTCGGTGCGCCCCTCGCCGGCTCGCTGTTCGGCCTGGGCCGCGCCTTCCCGTTCCTCGCCGAGGCGATCTGCTACCTGCTGTCCACCGCGCTGCTCCTGCGCATCCGCCGACCCATGCAGGCCCCCCGGCGTGCCGAAGGGGAACCGTGGAGTCTGCGCGGCACCGTCACCGGGTTCGTCCTCCTGGCCCGGCACCCGATCCTGCGGCCGATGATGTGTTGGATCGTCGGGTTCAACATCGCCTTCACCCAGACGGGCGTGTTCCTCGCGATCATCGCCACCGCGAACGAACGCGGAGCCTCCGACCTGCTGGTCGGCGTGACCGTGTCGCTGGCCGGGATGGGCGGGCTGGCCGGAGCGTTGGTCGCCGGGCCGGTGGTGCGCGCCGTGTCCCCCTCACGGATCTTCCTCTTCGCCGCGTGGGCCGCGCCGGTCTGCGCGCTCGTCCTGGCGTTCACGCCCGGGGTGCTCCCGCTGGGGGTGATCGTGGCGTTCGTCTTCGCCGCGGTCCCCTGCGTCAACGCGGTCTTCTTCGGCTACGTGTCCGCCACGGTCCCCGACCGCTACCAGGGGCGGGCCCTGGGCGCGGTGACGTTCATGGCGCTGCTGTCCCAGCCGATCGGCATCGTCGGGGTAGGGGTCGTCTTCGACCTCGCCGGCCCGGTTCCGGTGTTCCTGATGATGGCGGTGGTGTCCGTGCCGGCGGCGTTGCTCACCCTCGGACCGACCCTGCGGGCCCTGCCTCGCCCGGAGGAGGTCGCCGTCCTTTGAGACCCCGCCCCCGTCGCTCCGAACGCGCGCCGATCTCCGTGGCCCCTCGGTCGTGTGGGGCCACGGAGCGCTTGGGGTCGTGGGCGCCGGTCAGCCGGTGACCGGCATGGCCATCACCGGGTCGGAGGTGGGCTGGTCGGACCCGCCCTCGGGTTCGACGGTGACGGCGACGCCGTCGGTCTCCCCGTCCTGTGGTGTGGCCAGGACCGGGAGGACGAAACCCTCCTCGGCGACGGCGAGCAGACCGGCCGAGTAGACCGACCCGTCCGGGCGGGTCAACCACAGCTGATAGTCCTCGTCGTGCAGGTCCTCCAGGCCGTGCGCGCTGAACACCAGGTCACCCAGGCTCTCGGAGTGCACCACCGTCACGCTCACGTCCTCCATGGGCTCGGCGCTGGTGGTGACGGCGTCCGGTGCGGCCAGCACTGCGGCGATCTGCTGTTCGTTGGTGCGCAGCTCGTCCACTTGGCCGCGTTGGTCGAGCACCACCGCTCCCAGGGCGATGATCGCCGCCAGACAGGCGGCCAACACCAGACCCAGCGTCCAGGGAAGTCCGCGGCGGCGGGGCTCGGGCAGGCGCTCGGGGGCGGGGGCGAGCTGGCGGGTCCTGGCGACCTCCTCCAGCACTTTCGCCCGAAGCTCCGCCGGCGGTGTCTCGGCGGCCGTGGCGGCCAACCGCGCGGAGGTCTCGGCGAAACCCCGCACCTCCTGTACACAGGAGTCGCAGTCGGCCAAGTGGTCCTCGAAGCGCACGCTCTCGCTCGGGGTGAGGGCGTTCAACGCGTAGGCGCCGGTCAGTGTGTGCAAGTCCGGGCTGAGCGACCTTCTCACCACTCCACCCCCAAACAGTCCCTGAGTCGAATGAGTCCGTCGCGCATCCTGGTCTTGATCGTGCCCAGGGGCGTCGACAACAGACGGGCCACATCACGGTAGGTGTAGCCGCCGTAGAAGGCGAGGCGCACCGACTGCTCCTGGACCTCGGTGAGGTTCTCCAGACATCGCCGGACACGTTCGCGTTCGAGTCGGTCCGTGGCCTTCTCGGCCACCTCGTCATAGGGGCGTTCGGTGTCGGCCGCCGCCGCTCGGGACTCCCGGTCGGTGGCCGCCTGTTCCGAACGCACCCGGTCCACCGCCCTGCGGTGCGCCAACGTCATCACCCAGGCCTGGGGGCTTCCCCGGCGCGGATCGTAACGACAGGCGCTGCGCCACACCTCGACCAGCACCTCCTGGGCGACTTCCTCCGACTGGGCGGGATCACGCAGGACGCGCCGGACCAGCCCGTACACGGTCGGACCGATCAGGTCGTACACCCTGTTGAACGCCTGCTCCTCGCCGCGCGCCACACGACGCAGTAGCTCCTCCAGCCCGGGAGGACCCTCTGGTGAGGCCTCCTGCGGTGCCGTCGCTGCCCTGTCCATCTACGGCCTTCCCGTGGGGGAAACGTGGTCGTGCGGTTCCGATGCGGTGCGTGGTCCCGGACGGCCCGTCCACGAAGTTCGGACCGCCCGGGGGCTCGGTTCACCCTCTCATCAGGAGGGCATCAGCACGGTGTCGACGATGTAGACGGTGGCGTTGGCGGTCTGCACGTTTCCGCACACCACCTGGGACTCGTCGTTCACGGTGAACTCCTCACCGGAGCCGCTGGTGGTCACGTCCTCGCCCTGCAGCGAGGTGAACGTGCCGTCCGCCAGGTCCTCGGGAGTGTGGGTGCCCTCGACGACGTGGTAGGTCAGCACCTCGGTCAGCTGCTCCTGGTCGGCCATCAGCGCGTCCAGGTCCTCCTGCGGGATCGCCTCGAAGGCGTCGTTGGCGGGAGCGAAGACGGTGATGTCCTCGGCGGAGTTCAGCGTGTCGACCAGGTCGGCCTCCTCCACGGCACTGACCAGGGTGGACAGGAGCGGGTTGCTGGAAGCCGCGGTGGCGACCGGTTCCTGGGCCATGCCCTCGAAGCTGCCGTCACCCTCTTCGGGCACGTCGGCGCAGCCCGGGCCGAAGTTCTCGCCCGCGGTCTCCATGCCCTCGTCGGTGCTCTCCTCCTCCATCCCGTCGGTGTTCTCGGTGGTCTCCTCGGCGTCGCCCATCTCCGGGTTCTCCTCGGACGCGCCGTCCATGTCGCCGCAGGCCGAAAGACCGAAGGCGAGCACGGCGGCGGCAGCGGTGGCGGTGAGCGCGTTCTTGCGGATCACGGTGTTCATCTCTTCTCCCTTTGTTCCCTCTGGTCACATCTGTGGGTGGTGACTATCTGCGGTTGTGTCGAACTGTTGTCGCGTGTGAGGTCTGTGGTGTTCAGCCGGCGGTGAAGCGGATCCGGTGCCACCCGGTGGCCCCGTCCGGGATCGGGTCGACCCGTTCGGCCGGTTGGGTGAAGCCGGTGGAGTCGGTGGCCCGTACCTCCACCGAGTGCATGCCGGGATCGACGTCGACCTCGGCCACCCACTGCACCCAGGTGTCGATGCCGGGGACGGTGGCCAGGTCCGCCTCCCACCAGTCGCCGTCGTCGACGCGTACTTCCACGGCGTCGATCCCGCGGTGCTGGGCCCAGGCCACCCCGGCCAGGACGACCTCGCCGGCGTCCACGCGACCCAGTGGAGAGGGCACGTCGATCCGGGACATGGTCTTGATCGGAGCGCGCACGCCCCACCCGCGCCGTGCCCAGTAGGCCTGGTCGTCCGCGAAACGGGTGAGCCTGATCTCGGTGACCCACTTGGTGGCGCTGACGAACCCGTACAGGCCGGGGACCACCATGCGCGCGGGGTAGCCGTTGACGTGGGGGAGCGGTTCGCCGCCCATCCCCACGGCGAGGAGGGCGTCGCGCCCGTCCATGACCACCTCGGTGGGGGTGCCGCAGGTCCAACCGTCGTGCGACGTACTGAGGATCTGATCGGCGTCGGCGTGGACCCCCGCTTCGCGCAGCAGGTCGGCGAGGGGGAACCCGAGCCAACGGGTGTTGCCGACCAGGTCTCCGCCGACCTGGTTGGACACACAGGTCAGGGTGGTGTCGGTCTCGACGAGTTCGCGGGACAGCAGTTCGTCCATGTCGATCTCGAAGGGCCGGTCCACCAGACCGTGCACGCGCAGGGTCCATCGCTCGGAGTCCAGGCGCGGGATGGTGAGCGCGGTGTCGATCCGGTAGAAGTCCCGGTTCGGGGTGGTGAAGGGCGCCAGCCCCGGAACGCCGAGGTCGACGCCGGCAGGCAGCGCCGGCAGGGGTTCGGCGGGCGCGGGAAGCGCCAGTGCGCTCCGCGATCCGGCGCCGCCGGTCAGAGAGGGAAGGAATCGCCCCAGGGCACCGGCGGATCCGGCGGCGGCGAGGACCCCGGCCGCGGTGAGCACGAAACCGCGTCTCCCCGGTCCTCGGTCCGGCCCCGGTGCGGGGGAAGTTCCACCCTCCGCCTCCGACGGTGCCTGAGGCTCCCCTTTCTCTCCCCCGGTTTCGAGGGCCGGGCGAGCGCTCCTCAGCAGGAGCCACAGCGCCACGGCGCCCGCCGCCCCGCCGACGACCACGGCCGAGGCCGCCCCCGGGTCGTCGGCGCGGCGGAGGATCACGGCGGCGAGCCCCACCACCGTGAACAGGAGCAGTCCCGCGTACCCGACGGCCGGGCGGCGCAGTGACACGACACCGAGCAACGCGCCGGCCAGGACGAGGACGACCACGACCCCGGTGATCAGTACGGCCTTGTCCGCCGTGCCGAAGAGCGAGATCGCCCACTCCATGAGGAACGAGGGGCTGTTGTCGACGAGCGCGTCGCCGACCGTGACCACCGGTGAGGTCGCACGTGTCAGACCGGCGACGAGTTCACCGAATCCGAGAGCCGCACCGACGACGAGCAGGCCGAGGCCCGCCCCGACCATGCGGTGCCGGGTGTCGCGTTGCGGGCGTCGTGTCCCGCGTTTCTTGGTGGTCACGTCGGGTATTCGGCGCCGAGGCGGGGTTGGATGGGTCGGTCGACGACTTTTTCGGGATTCTTTTTCGAACCGCCCGGATCCACCGCGAGCCCGTCGCCGTCGACGTGGGTTTCGCGGTCCGCCGAGTGGAGTGCCGGAACGCGACGTGGTCCGTCAGGACGGGATGAGGAGCATGCCCACCACGTGCACGGTGGCGTTGGCGGTGTGCACGTCGGCGCAGACCACCGGGGCGTAGCCCTCGACCGTGTACTCGCCTTCGCTCTCGGTGGTACCGACCCGGTCGCCGTTGAGGGTGTCGAAGGAACCGCCGTCCAGTTCCGCGCTGCCGAACTCGCCGAGAACGACGTGGTGACCGAGGAGGTGGGCCGGTCCGTCGGGGGCGTCCATCAGGTCCTGGATCTCTTCGGCGGGATACATGTCGAAGGCGTCGTCGGTGGGGGCGAACAGTGTCATGTCGTCCGCCGAGTCCAGGTCGGGTCCCAGCCCGGACCGATCCAGCAAGGTGGACAGGCGGCTCAGCAACGGATTGTCGGCGACGGCGACGGAGAGGGGCTGTCCGGCCATCGTCGAGAGGCTTCCGGGGCCCGTGTCGGGGAAGTCCGCGCAGCCGGGGCCGAAGGCCCTGACCGGTGCGGCGTCGATGTCGGCGCTGAGACCGTCCTCTTCGCTTTCGCCGTCCCCTCCGGAACAGGCGGCCAGGGAGAGGAGGAGTACGGCGCACCCGGCCGTGAGGGTGGTTCGGTGCATCTCTTCCGCCCCGACAGACGACTCGACATCACGAATTCATCACGTTACGTGTGAACCGCTTGCGCGGAGGGTCACGACGCGCCCACGCGCGAACGCGGAACGGGGTGCCGGCCGACGAACCCGAAGGCCTCGACGCAGAATCCGCCCATACGGGTCATCCCTGGCCAGGGCGGGTGCCGGAACTCTTCATGGTGCACCGTGGTCGGTTCGACCTCGTGAGTGCAGGAAGATGTTGCCGGTACGTCCTCTCAACGATCGGAGTTCCCCCACATGGCGCGGATGAAGCACCTCACCGCGGTCGCGCTCATGGTCTCGGGCAGCCTCCTCCTCAGTGGCTGCGCCCCCGTGTCCGACTGGTGGTCCGAAACCTTCGGAGACGCGTCCGGACCGCCCGAGGTCAGGGAGGATTTCCCCTACGTTCGCGAGGGACGCATCTTCCAGGACACCGGCCAGGACGCCGAAACGCGCTTCGCCATCACCGGCCTGGAGCGCACCGACGACTACACGGTCATGCACTACGAGGTCACCTACCTGGACGACTTCGCCGGGCCCAACCGCAACCTGAGCATGGCCCACACCCTGGTGGACCCCCTCACGGGACGCGTCTACCGCCAGTTCCTCGACGGCGAAGGCCTCAAGTACGGGTCGGAGAGCCCCAACGAGGACGGGCTCTACCCCGTGCACGACGGGGTCACCAACGAGTACACCCGCTACTTCCCCCGCATCCCCGACGAGGTGTCCCAGGTGACGTTCGTCGGCAGCGGGCTGGGTGCCATGACCGGCATCCCCATCCAGGACGTGGAGTCCGAGCGCGAGGACCCGGAGAACCCCATCGGGCCCGATCACCTGAGTCTGGACGACCCGCCCCCGCGGGGCGACAACCTCGACTTCGCCAACCGCCGGCCGGACGAGGACGCCCTCGCCGACGAGGGTTGGGTGCAGAGCTTCGTCGACTCCGAGATCGCCTCCACCACCCGGGACGGTGACCGCGAGATCATCTCGCTCCACTCGGACGTGATGTTCGAGTTCGACCGCTCGGACCTGACCGACGAAGCGGAGGACGTGGTCCGTCGCGCCGCCACCACCCTGGCGCAGAACGTCGACCCCGACGACCCCACCATCACCGTGGTCGGTCACACCGACGGCATCGGCGACGACGCCTACAACGACAACCTGTCGGTGGAGCGTGCCGAGAGCGTGCGGGACCTGCTCGCCGAGGAGCTCGGTACCGACTACCAGCTGGAGGTCGATGGGCGCGGCAAGCGCGAGCCCATCGCCCGCGAGGGTGGTTCCGACGACGAAGAGGCGCGCGCCCGTAACCGGCGCGTGGAGTTCTCCTACGTCTTCGACCCGACGGTGGAGGCCACCGAGGACGAGGAGTACGACGACGACGGCCTGGGCGTGGCCCAGCGCAACGTGACCTGGCCCGCCCCCTACAGCGACGACCCGGGATCCGTGGTCGCCGAGGGGGAGGAGAACGGGATCCGTTTGGAGATCTATCCGCTGCGCCGTGACGGTGCCTACGTCATCGGCACCGTGGCGATGACCAACACCACCGACGACCCGCTCGCCCCCGAGCTGGGCGGCAGCGAGGCGGTGGCCGGTGGCCCCGAGCAGTTCAACAAGGGCACCCTGGGCGGGTTCCAGCTGTTCGAGTCGGACGGCGGCCTGGTCCGCTACGTCGCGCAGATGGACTTCGGTGAGAACCGCTACAGCAGCTTCGCCGAGGAGGTGCACACGATCCAGCCCGGTAACACGCACGAGCTGGTCGCGGTGTTCCCCGCCCCGCCGGTGGACGTCGAGGAGCTGACGATGCGCGCCGGCCCCTTCGGTGAGTTCGAGGAGATCCCCGTCGAGTACTAGGGGTACGTGAACACGGAGGGGGCCCGACAAAGTGTCGGGCCCCTTTCTGTTCCCCGAGACCGCATCTCAGGGGGAGTCGGCGCCCCGTGAACGGTCGGGCAGGCCCGAGGCGATCCGGAGCCGGACGAACTCCTCGGTCAGCAGGAGGTCGCGGCCGGCGTCGAGTTCCTCTCGGCTCAGTCCGCCGACCCCCCGCGTGGGCCCGCCCTCGGCCTCCGAAACCACGACGCTAGTTGCGGATCTGGCCTGCGGCCTGCAGGACGACGCGCTCCAGATCGCCGCGCTCGACCTCGTCGTGGTAGGCGATGGCGGTGACGTAGAAGTCGCCGGGCAGCTCCAGGTACAGGTGGCGGCTGGCACCGTCCACGGTTCCCACGTACTCCAGGTCACCGCCGAGGTCGTCGGACTCCTCCGTGTGGTAGGTGTCCACGTCCACGTCGACGTCCACCTCCCAGTTCATCTCGGCCTCCGCACCGGGCACCTCGACGACGTCCGGATTGGCGCTCGGGTCGGCGCCGGAGGTGAACAGGAGGGTGAAGGACGGGGTGCCCGGCTCGGTGCTTCCGTCGCTGTAGGTGCAGGAGAGCTGTTCGGAGTCGTCGATCCCGTCGATCTCCCCGCTCTCCTCGGTGAGGACGGTGCCGGGGGCCAGATCGCCGACGATCTGGGCGGTGCCCGCGGTCTCGCACGACTCGGGAAGTCCGTAGGCCGAGGCGTCCTGCTCTTCGGACTCCTCGTCACCGGGACTGGGGCTCGCGCTCGCCTCCTCGTCCGGTGAGTCCGTGCCGTCGCCGCTGGAGAGGTTCATATCCAGGTCGAGGTCGACCACGTCACATCCGACGAGGACGAAACCGCCGATGACGACCGCGGCGACGGCCGTGCCCAGGCATGACAGGGGAGTGGACGGGATCAGGCGCATGGGTGGCTTTCGGTTCGGGGTGCGCCGGGCTCGTGGGAGGGGAGCCGGCGGGGGACACAGGGAAACCTAGCAACTCCGGGAGCCGCCGGGGCACGGACGGCGGGGCCGGTCCGAGGTACACCCCTCGGCCCGGCCCCGCTTCGCGTCACGATGTGGCCGAGCGTGACGCGATCGGCCGTGGTGCGGCGGGTCAGAGGTTGATCATGTGCCCGGCCAAGCCGTGCACGGCCTCCTTGACCGCTTCGCTCAGGGTCGGGTGGGCGTGGATGTTGCGGGCCACCTCGTGCACCGTCAGATCCCACTGCTGGGCCAGGGTCAGCTCCGGCAGCAGCTCGGTGACGTCCGGCCCCACCATGTGGGCGCCAAGGAACTCTCCGTACTCGCCATCGGAGACGATCTTGACGAAACCGCGGGTGTCGCCGAGCCCGTGCGCCTTGCCGTTGGCCATGAACGGGAACTTGGCGACCTGGACGTCGTAGCCCGCTTCCCTCGCCTGGGTCTCGCTGTAGCCGAAGCTCGCGATCTGCGGCTGGCAGTAGGTGGCACGCGGGATGAACCGGTAGTCGATCTCTTGCGTCTCGGCGCCCGCGATGGTCTCCGAGGCGACGATGCCCATGGCCTCCGCGGTGTGCGCCAGCATGAGCTTGGCGGTGACGTCACCGATCGCGTAGATGTGCGGCACGTTGGTGCGGCCCCGGGAGTCGATGCCGATCGCGCCCCGGTCGGTGAGCTCCACCCCGCTCTTGTCCAGGCCGTAGCCCTCGACATTGGGGGAGAAGCCGATCGCCTGGAGCAGCTTGTCGGCCTCCAAGGTCTGTTGCTTTCCGTCGGCGTCGGTGACCGTGACCCGCACGCCCGAATCGGATTCATCGACGTTCTCCACCTTGGTGGAGGTCAGGATCTTCACACCGAGCTTCTTGTAGGCGCGGGAGATTTCCCTGGAGACCTCTTCGTCCTCCGCCGGCACCATGCGGTCGAGGAATTCCACGATGGTGACGTCGACCCCGTAGTTGGCCATCACGAAGGCGAATTCGACGCCGATGGCGCCGGCACCCGCGATGATGATGCTCTCGGGCAGTTCCTCGGTGAGGATCTGCTCCTCGTAGGTGACGACGCGCTCGGAGAGGGAGGTGCCCGGGATGAGCTTGGTGGAGGAGCCGGCGGCGATGATCGCGTTGTCGAAGGTGACCGTCTCGGTCTCCCCGCTCGCGTTCCTCACCTCGACGGTGTGGTCGTCGACGAAGCTGCCGCGTCCGTTGAGCTCAGTGATCTTGTTCTTCTTCATGAGGAAGTGGACGCCCTTGACCCGGCCGTCCGCGACCTCACGGCTTCGGCTGAACGCCTTGCCGTAGTCGAATTCGACCTTGCCCTCCACCTTGATGCCGAAGGTGTCGGCGTCGTTGTGGAACAGGTGTGCGAGCTCCGCGTTGCGAAGGAGTGCCTTGGAAGGGATGCAGCCCACGTTGAGGCAGACCCCGCCCCAGTACTTCTCCTCGACGACCGCGGTCTTGAGGCCGAGTTGGGAGGCGCGGATCGCCGCGACGTAACCGCCGGGCCCGGCGCCGAGGACCACCAGATCGAAGTGTTGCTGTCCCATGACGGGATCTCCTTGAGTGTGTTTGTGACGCACCCAGTGCAGCCGGCTTGCCCGGGGTGTCGGATTGCCGGACGCCAGCCTAGCCGCGCTCACTCCACCTGTGCGCGACCGAATGTCGTCCATCTCTCACTTTGTGTCATCGCCACTGGTGGGGGTGGGTGTGGTGGTGCCGGAGTCGCTCACTTCGGTGGCGGTACCGGCTCCGGTGGGGGTGCTGGAACCGGCGGAGTCCCCGGACCCGATCCGGACGGTCTCGGCGTCGTATTCGGCCGCGGCCTGTTCCAGCGCCTCCTTCTTGCGGGCCTTCTGGTCACGGGTGGCGACCACCGTCGGATACAGCGCCATGCCGAAGATGATCGCGAGTGTGAGCCACAGGGCGTACTTGTCGACCAACAGGACGATGTCCACCCCGGACTGTCCGGAGATGAAACCGACGTAGGCGACGAACGCGGTGACCATGAGGGCGCCCAGGATGTCCAGGAAGAGGTAGGTGCGCAGTCGCATCCCATTGGCGCCGGCCATCACGTGGGGGATACCCGCGGGGATGCCCGGCAGGTAGCTCAGCGGGATGAGGATACGCATCACCCAGGGGTTCATCGTCTCCAGACGATCGGCGAACCGGCGCCCACGTTCACCCTGGACGAGGAAGTTGACGATGCCCCGGCCCCAGCGGCGACCCAACCACCAGAACACCCAGTCGATCTTGATCTTGCCGATCACCCCGGCCAGGACCACCAACCACAGGGAACCCTGCCCGAGGCTCGCGAAGGCCGAGGCGGCGCCGACCGCCGCGTGACTGCCGGTGATCAGGGCCAGTGCCAAGGGGTGGTCGGCGATGAACAGCGGACGCAACGGGAGTGTGAGCAGCATCAGCGCCGGAAGGATGAGGGCGACGGCGAGCAGCACCTTGTCCTGACGCTGCGCCTTGCCCTTCCACGGCTTCATGGCGCGGAGGGTTTCCTTGCCGAGCTCCTGCTCCCGTTCGCCCCAAGCCTGCTCGGCGGCCTTCAGGGCCTCCTCGCGCGTGGGGCGGGTGGTGTTCGGAGTCTCGTCGGGATCGGAGTCGGCGTCGTGCCGGGGAACGGGCGTCGTCGGCATCATGCCCCCAGGTTCCCGCGAGGTCCCACTCGCGCAGTAGTCGTAGGAGTCACCGGAGCGGTGTGAGGTGCGCGTGGATTCGGGATGACAAGTGTCATGCGCCCCCTGCCGCGCACATCCCCGGGGGTGGATGACCCCAAGGTCGGATGGCCCCGAGCCACGTGGGCCCCGAGTCGTGCGGGCCCCGAACCGTGCCGCTCCGACCCGTGCCGCTCCGAGAGGGGCGGGTCCGAACCGTACCGTCCCGCCGGAATGGTGCTCACGGACATCCGACGGGGACATCGTCAGCGGCGGGGCGGGTCCATGGGCCACTTCCAGTGTGGTGCCCAGGTGGCGGCGTTCGATACACCCGGCGGCATCGGTGGCAGCAGTCGGGCGCCGGGCGGGTCGTCCTTCCGCTCCGTCTCCTCGGAGGTGTCGTCCGAGGAAGGTGCGTCGAGGGTGTCGTCCCCGCGGGGCGAGTCCGGGTCGTCGCCCCAGGAGGGTGCGTCGAGGGGGTCGTTCCAGGACGGAGAGTCGAGGGCGTCGCCCCATCGGGCCGAGCCCGGGTCGTCGCTCCAGGAAGGTGAGTCGAGGGCGTCACCCCAGGACGGCGAGTCCAGGGCGTCTCGCGCACCGCCGAACGGGTCGGGGTCGCGGAAGGGACCCGGGTCCGGGATCGTGTGCGACTCCTCGTCGTTGAGTGGTGGTGAGGTACTGGCCCAAGGGGCCGGGACCGGGAACTCGTCGGCCTCGTCCTCCTCGAAACGCGCCGATGACATCGGTGCGGCGGAGGACGGGGGTGAGGCGGGGGAGGTGGACGAGGGGCCGATCGGATCATCGTCGAACGGGGACCCGCCACCGAAGAGGGAGTCGAAGTTCGGATCGAGGTCGTTGGAGATCAGCCCGGGGTCGGGCGTGTCGAGCTCCGGGTCCAGGGCCGAGAACGGGGCGGACAACGGATCCGAGTCCACCTCGGCGAAGTGCGCGGCCACACCGAAGTGACGCGGCGGTCGACGGTGCGTACCGGTGTCGTCGAGCTCGATCGGCGGGGCCTGGGGGTGGCGGACGCTCCCCGCCGGATGGAGCCGTGCCCACCAGGAGGCCGCCTCGTCCGCGTGCAGCTCGGCCAGGACGGTGAGCGCGCCGGGGATGTTCGGGTGGCGACGCCCGGCCCGCCAGGAGTGCATCAGCGACTGGGGCTCCAGGACGAGGACACGCTCGCCGTCCACCTCGGGGATGCCCCCGGGGTAGCCCTCGTTGCCCACCCAGGTGCCGTCACCGCCGACCAGGTCCCACTCACCGCGCACCACGTCGGCCAGCGGGTCCACCAGGCCGTCGAGGGAGGCGACCACCCAGCGAGGATCGGGACGGGTGCCGGGCAACCGCAGCCCCTCCTTGCCGATCAGCGCGTCGGCGAGCAGGGTGTGCAGTTGGAAGTTGTCGCTCACGCCGTCGAACCGGACCCGGAAACCTCGCCACGAGGCGCGGTCCAGGACGAGTACACGACTCACCTCGGCCATGCGTAGTAGCTCGGTGACCTCACTGAACTCGCTCAACCGGGTGGACAGGGCCTCCACGATCTGGCTCAGTCCGTCCAAGGCGCTGCGGTCCGCGCGCACGGCGGAACGCACACCGGAGTCGCTCAGCATGGCCTTGGCCGCGAGCCCGTACCGCTGGGCGGTCCACCAGCCGATGGTGGCGAGGGGGGCGTTGTCGCCGAGGACCTCCTCGACCCGCTTCTCGTCTTCGTCGCCGACCTGGGAGGGAGCGGGCAGCGTACCGCCGCCGGTCTTCTCCCAGGCGTGCATGAACGCCACGGCGGCCTGGCCGTAGCTTCCGACCTGTCGCAGTACCTCCAGACCGGACTGTCCGGCGGGAGTACCCGACTCGACCAGGGCACCGGCCAGGACGGAGAGGTCGGCCGCGACACCCGCGTAGGGTTCGCAGTCGCCCAGCACCGGGGCCAGGGCCTCGATGGCGATCTCGAGTTCCTGCTGGGGCACGCTGGAGGACAGCCGGAAGGCTTCCTGCACGGCCTCGGAGAAGTCGGGGGCCTGGCCGGCGGCGGTGTCGAGCACCCGTTGGAACGCGGCGCGGAACTCTTCAATCACCCCAGAATCCTGTCATACCCTCACGGACTTGTAGTGACCCGGATGCATGTGCACGAAACGGGTGCGCGGTGTGTGCGGTGCAGGTGGGGGATGCGGAGGGGACGGATGGTCGAAAGATCAGTCAGGGTCGTGGATTCGGACCTCTTGGCCGTTCTGGTCCGGGGAGAGGAAGGCGAGGAGCCGGCGGCCTTCGTCCATGATCTCTTCGGTCTCCGCACTCTTGAGGGGGCGAAAGGGGAACACGTCCAGGGACCGAGCGTGGGAGGGGAGACGGGCGGGGCGGTCGCGGTTCACCTTCCACGTGGCCGCCACCGAACCGTCCAGGAGCACCGTCGAGGGCGGCATCCCGTTGCGGACCGCGATGCGGCGCCGGGACTCGGCGGAGATCACCCGGGTGCGGTCGGCGTGGGCTCGGAGGATGTTGTCGAAGTCGTAGAGGAAGCGGGCGGGCGCGGGGGTGTCGGGGTGCAGGTCCGGGTGGAGTTCGGAGCCGGGACGAGGGGCGTGGGGCAGGTCGAACAGTTCCACGGGTTTGGTGGCCCGGCGGGCTTTCGCGGTGTTCTCGTCCTCCTCTGAGTGGAAGGACACCAACCGGTCGCGCAGGCTCTCCACCACCGATCTGAGGCGGGTCAACCCGGACCAGGCCTGGACGTCCTGGACGCTCGCCGGCCCGTAGGCGGCCAGGTAGCGCAGGACCAGGCGTTCCCGGTCGGGTTCGGCGTCCATGGGCAGCCCGGTCCAGGTGTCCGCCGGCGCCAGTGCCGGGGCGCCCGAGGCGCCCCACACCCCGCGGGGCGGGACCTGGACGACCGGTAGGAGGCAGCGCACCACGTAGGAGAGGTGCGGACCGGGAACGTCCGGCCAGTGCTCGGTCAGGTGCTCGCCCAACTGCTTGGGGGTGAGCGGGTGCTCCGCCAGGATCTTGCGGGCCATGTCGAGCACGGCGGAGCGGTCCATCCCGGCGGTCGCCTTGCCGTGGGTGCTGTGTTCGAGGTCCCTGGACATGACCTCAGCGGTGGTACCGCGCAACCACCGGGCTTCCTGCGGGGTCACGAGGTGGAGGGTGGAGCGCATCAGTGACATGCGCACCAGCGCGCCCTCGGTGAGCAACCGTCCCACCTCGTGCGGGTCGGGAGACCGCAGACGGTTCTGTAGGGCGACGTACCAGGTGTGAGGGGTCTGCGCCTGGAGCCCGCCCAAACGGGTGACCACCTCGACGGTCGGTAGGTCCACGCGTTCGAGTAGGAACTGGCGGGCCAGGGTGGCGCGGTTGAGCGCGCGGCGGCTGAGGACGGTGGCCATCGGGTGCACTCCGGGTTCCGTTGTGTGTCGGCACCCTACCCACCCCCACCGACGATCCGGGGGCTAATCCCACCGAAACAGGCCTAAAATGCGGCGCGAAGGTGTCGACGAGCCGCCTGGGGGCGACATGGTGGAGAAACGTACATGGGTTGAGCGGGCACGGGTCCGGTTGGAGAACGAGTACGTGCGGCTCACACCGGTCCAGGAGGGTGATCGGGACGGCTGGCGGGAACAGGCGCTGGACCCCGACATCTGGACGCACTTCGTCACCCGTGTCGACGACGAAGCGGGCTTCGAGCGCTTCTTCGACTCCTACCTGGCCGCGAGCGAGACGGGGAAGCGGACCACGTTCACCATCACGGACCTGGTCGGCGGCCGGATCGCGGGCAGCATGAGTTACGGCAACCTCTCGGAGCCTGACCTGCGCCTGGAGATCGGCAGCTCCTGGCTGGGGCGCGACTTCCGTGGCCGGGGCGTCAACCACTGGGCGAAGTACCTGCTGATGCGGCACGCCTTCGAGGCCATGGACGCCGAACGGGTGGAGTTCAAGACCGACG
Organism: Nocardiopsis sp. JB363; assembly: GCF_900143625.1. Lineage (GTDB taxonomy): Bacteria > Actinomycetota > Actinomycetes > Streptosporangiales > Streptosporangiaceae > Nocardiopsis. Next base: position 17,923 of record NZ_FRFF01000064.1, on the reverse strand, counting down.
TGCTGAACGAACGTGCCCGCCGAGGGCTGCGTGCGATCGGTGCGACGGAGGAGGGCGTCCTGCGCAGTTACAACGTGATGCCGGGAGGCCGACGCCGGGACGCCGTGTACTACTCGGTGCTGCGCGCCGAGTGGCCGCTCGCGCGCACACGCCTGGAGGAAGGCCCCCGCCACCGCTGAACGAGGGTCGCGGGGCATCGGGACCCGCCGGACCGGCCCGGGGGTGTGGGGGACGCTCGGGGCGCCTGAGAAGGCCGAGACGCCCGGGACGCCCGGGACGGGTTTTCCACAGCCCCGGAATCCCGGCCGGCTCCGGGGGAGGAGAGCAAAGGTCGGGGCGCCCCGATGTACGAGGCGCCCCGAAGGACCGGATCCGACGCTACCCGCCGGTAGGCGTACGGTCGGCGGGTAGCGGGTGGTCGTCGTCGTTGGTCAGGCGTGCTGGTCCAGGAGCTGGGCGCAGCGGATCAGGCCCAGATGCGAGTAGGCCTGCGGGTGGTTGCCCAGAGCCCGCTCGGTGACCGGATCGAACTCCTCGGGGATCAACCCGGTCGGTCCGGCCGCCCCCACCAGGTGCTTGAACAACTCCTCCGCCTCGGCCCGACGACCCGTCAACAGGTAGGCCTCGATCAGCCAGGTCGTGCACAGATGGAAGCCGCCCTCACCACCGGGCAGACCATCGTCACGGTGATAGCGGTAGACGGTGGGGCCGCTGCGCAGCTCGGCCTCGATCGCGGTCACGGTGGCCTGGAACCGCTCATCGGTCGGATCGATCAACCCCGACAGGCCGATGTGCAACGAAGCCGCGTCCAGGTCGGTGCCCTCATAGGCGGTGGTGTAGGCCTGAGCGGTCTCGTTCCACCCCTGCTCCAGCACCTGGGTGGCGATGCTCTGCCGCAACCGCTCCCAGGTCGGGTCGGCCTGGCGCCCGTAGGTGTGGGCCAGGCGCAGGGCCCGGTCCAAGGTCACCCAGCACATCACCTTGGAGTACACGCGCTGGCGGGGCTCGTCGCGTTCCTCCCAGATGCCGTGGTCGGGTTCGTGCCAGCGCCGTGCCACCGCTTGGGCCATGGCCTGGATCAGGTCCCAGTCGCGGTCGGCCAGGGACCCACGGGCGGTGGACAGGTGGCAGATGAGTTCGACCACGGGTCCGAACACGTCGAGTTGGACTTGGTGGTCGGCGAGGTTGCCGATGCGTACCGGGCGGGAGCCGGCGTACCCGGACAGGGACTCGATGGTCTCCTCGGGGCCCAGTCCGGTGCCGCGCAGGCTGTAGAGGGGGCGCAGCAGTTCGGGGGAGGGCAGGGAGTCCACGACCCGGTGGAGCCAGTCCAGGAAGGCTTCGGCCTCGCTGGTGGAGCCCAGGGTGACCAGGGCCTGGACGGTCAGTGCGCCATCGCGCAGCCAGCAGTACCGGTAGTCCCAGTTACGGACCCCGCCGATCTCCTCGGGCAGGGAGGTGGTGGCGGCGGCCATGACCCCGCCGGTGGGTGTGCACAGCCCGCGCAGGGTCAACGCCGACCGCGCCGCCAAAGAACTCTCGGTGTTCGGAAGGTCCAGGGTGTCCAGCCAGTGCGACCAGTGGTGCGCGGCCTTCTCCTGGCGTTCGGGTTCGGTGCGGGTCTCGGCGGCGAGGGAGTCGGTGCCGCAGCGCAGTTCCAGGACCACGGACTGCTCGGAGCGGGGATGGACGGTGGCGCGGGCGACGTCGTCGGTGCCGTCGTGGTCCACGTGCCATTCCACGCCGGGAGAGCGCAGGACCATGGGGAAGTCGGCGCCCTCGATCCGCAGGCCCTCGGGTTCGACGGTGATGCGGATCGGGGCGCGACCGAAGTCGGGGCGGGGCGCGAACTCGACGACGGCGGGGGTGACACCGGCGATCACGCGGATCAGGTCGGTGCGGCCGGGTTCGGTGTCCTGGGCGAGGTAGTCGGTGACCTCCAGGCGCGACCAGCGGGTGCGCACGGTCATGGTGCCGGGCAGGTAGCGCTGGCCGAGGGGGAGACCGCCGTGGGCGGGGGTGATCGCGAAGACGCCCGCCTGGCGTCCACCGAGCACCTCGGCGAACAGGGCGTTGGAGTCGGGCTCGGGGTGACAGAACCACAGCAGGCGCGCGTCCGGTCCGACCAGGGCCACGGAAGACTGGTTGGAGAGCATGGACATGCGCTCGATGGGGGTGGGGCGTTCGCCGAACACCCAGGCGCGGCGCTCGTTGGCGAGCAGGCTCAGGAGCGTGGCGGCGGTGGGGGTGTCCGGGACGCTGTGCGAAGCGACGGTGGGTTCGGTGCCCACACGGACACCGGCGTCGGCTCCCGTGTTCAGGTTCGTGAACACCGGCTCCTCGCCGTCGCCGCCGCCGATGTAGAGGAGTGCGGTGGCGTCGACCTGTTCGCGGAGGACTTCGAGGGCGGCGGACTTGTCCGTGGGTGTGTCGACGGTGAGGTCGGTGTCGAACTCGGTGCCGTGAGCACCGACGAGGCGGACCTCGGCGGGCAGACGGGACAGCACGGCCAAGTCGCGCAGGGGCCGGGCGGAGACGACCGCGCACACGGTGCCGGGCAGGTCCGCGAGGTCCCGCAGGGCGCGGACGGCCTCGGGCAGGGGGCCGCGGTGGTCGGAGTCGACGGGGGCCAAGGCGCCGTCGTAGTCGCAGGCGACGAGGAGCCGCGAGGTGCGCGCCAGCGCGGAGACGCGTTGGCGGACGTCGAGAGGCATCGTCGCGAGAGTGGTGTCGATCGCCCTCGTGGACGTTGCTTCGACCGCTTGGGTGAGCGTCACGTTGCCTCCTCCACATGGTCCACTACATGACCTGGGAAAATAGGTGAAATGTAGGACTCCGCGCACATGCGATCGGTTCACACGGGATCGGTGTGGAAAACGTAGACGCAGGGATGGTGGCGCGGGATGAGCCTCGGGGGACTTTGAACAGACATCAGGAACTTTTAACGCGCAATGTGGCGAACCGGATGATGCCGGTCGTTCCGGAAAAGAACGTCTCCCCCAGAGGTCAACGCGAGACTACCCGCGTCGTGGGACTCCTGCGACCGGAGGGTTAAGTGATGCAGATCACGTGCCGGGAGGACCGGAAACCGTCACAAGGTTCCTCATCTTCGGCGCATGAAGGGGCCGGGTGGGTGGCGAGCCACCCACCCGGCCGGAGCGGGGGAGGAGTCGGCGCGGAAGACCCTTCTCCGGCCTGTGGAGGTGGCCCGTCCTACCAGGTCGGGGCGTCGAGGGTGTCAGACCCGACGGTCGTTCTCCGGTTTGCGAAGGTGATGCACCCACGCCGGCGGGACGTTCGCGAAGACCTTCTCCGAGCCGATCCCATAGCGATCGATCCAGTCCTGGACGACCCAACCGCTTCGGGCCTGACGCAGGTAGTCCTCGCGCTTGGCGATGACCGCCTTGACCTCTTTGGTGTAGAGGTACCCGTAGAACGAGAGCGTTCCGCCCGGGCGGAGCACCGTGAAGTAGTAGTCGAGGATGCCCTTCACCTGGTCGGCGGTGAAGTTGGCGAACGGCAACCCGGACACGATCACGTCGTAGGTCCGGTCGGTGCCCATGTCGTTCACCAGGCATGCGTGCACTGTGGCGGCGTCGGCGATCCCGGACAACTCCGGGTCGCTCACCAGTAGTTCCTCGACGTAGGCGGCGAACTCGGGGTTGGCCTCGACCAGGTCGAGGGTGTCGCCGGGGCGCATGGCCGCCGCGATCCCACGGCTGATGGCGCCGGTACCGGCGCCCGCCTCCAGGATGCGCAGCGACCCGTTGGGGTCGGAGCGGGTGCGGACGTGTTCGGCCATCTCGTGTGCGAGCGCGCCGCTGCTCGGCAGGATGGATCCGGTGGCGTGGAAGGTTCGCAGCGCCTGACCGAAGAACAGTCTGGCGTCACGCAGGCGTTCCTCTAGTCGGAGGGCGGAAAGTGGTCCGGCATGGCTCTGTGTCTCGGACATGGTTGAACGCTAACGCCTCGAAGAGTCCCGAGGACGTTCGCGTCGGTGTTTGTCCGGGAAACACCGGGTGGGTAGCGCCACCGTGGAAACGGGAACCGGTGGTGTGCCCCCGCTCGTTCCGCACCGCGCGTCCTACCCTGGGGGCATGAGCGCATCGGACAGTACATCCCCCGATCTCGACCACCCGAGGACGGCGTTGGTCACCGGTGCCTCCAGCGGAATCGGCGAGGAGTTCGCCCGTAGGCTCGCCCAGCGCGGCCACGCCCTCGTACTCGTCGCACGGCGCGAGGAGCTCCTGGAAGAGGTCGCGGTCGAGCTGCGTGCGAGCTATGGAACCTCCGTGGAGGTGCTCGTCGCGGACCTGGGCGACCCCGAGGGTCTCGCCACGGTCATCGAACGCCTCGCCGAGGACGGTACCGGTGTACTCGACCCCATCGACCTGCTCGTCAACAACGCCGGTCGCGGGGAGGGCGGCGTCTTCGCCGAACAGGAGCCCGCCGAGATCGACGCGATGCTCGACCTCAACGTTCGCGCCGTCCTCCACCTGACCCGGGCCGTGCTCCCCATCCAGATCGCCCGCCGGGCCGCCGGTGAGACCCGGAAGCTGGGTGTGGTGAACGTGGCGTCCATGGCCGGGGAGATCCCCGCCAACCCGGGGGGTTCGGTCTACGGGGCGGGTAAGAAGTTCGTCACGATGTGGAGCGAGAGCGTCGCCGCGGAGGTGCGCAAACAGGGTGTGCACGTCACCGTGGTGCTGCCGGGATTCGTGCGCACCGACATGACGCGGGAGGTCCAGGCGCAGGGGATGCCCCAGTTCGCGTTCGTCCACAAGGAGCACATCGTCCGCGACGCGCTCACCGCGTGGTCGGCGGGGCGTGCCGCGGTCATCCCCGGAGCGCAGTACAAGATGGCCGACGGGCTCCTGCGCCTGCTGCCGCGCCCCCTGGTGCGTGCCGTCGCCCGTCGACTGGCCTGACCCGCCCGTCGGCGTCCGCACCGGGATCTGGCGGGCCGGCCGCTCCCACATGCTGAGACTTCTGGTCCCCGGTTGGTCAGCGGTCGCCCGGAGCGCCTACCCTGGGAGAGCACTGTCGGTCGAGGAAAGAGACCATGAAGACCTTCGAAGAGCTGTTCGCCGAGCTGTCCGAGAAGGCACGTTCCCGCCCCGAGGGGTCCGGGACCGTCGCCCAACTCGACGCCGGCGTCCATGCCATCGGCAAGAAGGTCGTCGAGGAGGCAGCCGAGGTCTGGATGGCCGCCGAGTACGAATCGGACGAGCAGGCCGCCGAAGAGATCTCGCAGCTCCTCTACCACCTCCAGGTTCTGATGCTGGCCCGCGGCCTGCGACTCGAGGACGTCTACAAGCATCTCTAGGTCGGCCCGCCTCGCGCCCCTTTTCGGGCGCGAGCGTACGCCGGCCACCGGACGTCCCGTACACCTGAGAGCGACCAAGGAACCAAGACATGCCCGACATGCTCAGAATCGCCGTGCCCAACAAGGGCCAATTGTCCGACCCCGCCGTCCAGATGCTCACCGAGGCCGGTTACCGGCAGCGCAAGAGCAGCCGTGACCTGGTGTTGGTCGACCCGGAGAACAACACCGAGTTCTTCTTCCTGCGCCCCAAGGACATCGCCGTCTACGTCGGTGAGGGCATCCTGAAGGCCGGGATCACCGGCCGCGACATGCTTCTGGACTCCGGCGCCCCCGTCGACGAGGTCCTGCCCCTCGGTTTCGGCGGATCCACCTTCCGATTCGCCGCCCCGGGCGGCTCCGGGATGACCGTCGCCGACCTCAACGGCAAGCGCGTCGCCACGTCCTTCGACGGCCTACTGGCCTCCTACTTGGGCGAGCAGGGCGTGGACGCGCGCGTCATCCACCTCGATGGGGCCGTGGAGAGCTCCGTCCAGCTGGGTGTGGCCGACGCGGTGGCCGACGTGGTCTCCACCGGCACCACGTTGCGCAACGCCGGCATGGAGACCTTCGGCGACCCCATCCTGGTCTCGGAGGCCGTCGTCATCCGGCCCACGAACGCTCCGGAGGACCCGCAGATCGACCAGTTGCTGCGGCGGCTGCGCGGTGTGCTGGTCGCCCGCGACTACGTGATGATGGACTACGACGTGCACGCCGAGCACCTGGAGGGCGCGGTCGCGCTCACACCGGGCATGGAGGGGCCGACGGTCTCCCCGCTGCACCGTGAGGGCTGGGTCGCGGTGCGATCGATGGTTCGGCGCGATGAGGCCCAACGCATCATGGACGACCTGTGGCAGCTGGGCGCTCGCGCCATCCTGGTCACCGACATCTACGCCTGCCGCCTGTAGAAGCCGCCCCGTCCGATCTCACCCCGCCTCGAACCGCCGCTGTCACGCGTGCGGTTCGGGGCGGGGCTTTTCGTTCCTCTCTTCGGGTCCGGCATCCTGGGAGCGCCATCGAAGAGAAACGAGGACCATCGAAGATGCCCGCCCCCCTGCGTCCGGTCGCCTTGGCCGCCGTTCCCCTCCTGTTCGTGGTCACCACCGGATGCGTTCCGCCCGGACTCGACGAGGCTTTGGTACCCGACGAGGGCCAAGAGCTGCTCAACGTCCTGGTGTGTACACGGACGTACCTGGACCCGTTGTGCGAGGGGCGTGAAAACGGGTTCGACAACGAGTGGGAGGAGATCGAGACCTTCCTGAACGAATCACCCGAGGTCGTGTCGTACCTCTTCGTCACTCAGGAGGACGCCTATCGGCAGTTCCTCGAAACGTCGGAGGAGGGCCCGCCCGAGGGGTTGCAGCCGGATGACCTCCCGCCCCGGTACGACGTGAGGGTCGAAGACGGTAACCGACGTGGGGCGGTCGCTTCGGCGATGGCGGAGATGTGCGGGGTGGTGGAGGTCCACTACGTCGAGGTCGGAGAGGACACGCGCACCGACTTCCCCGGAACCGGGGAGGGGTGCTGACCGCCGGCGGGGCGTGACTGGAGGGCCGCCCAGATCAGTGGGACCTGCAGGGGCACACGACCCCAGGCGATGAGCCGGTTGTCGGCCGGCCCGCGCAGTCGACCCGAACCCGAGTCCAGGGCCATTTGGATGTTCGCGGGCCACACGGCCAGCAACAGCGCGGCACTGGCCTGGCCGGCCCATTTCCGCCGGGTGAGCAACCCGAGCCCGCAGGCGAGTTCGGCCACTCCGCTGCCGTACACCAACTCCCGCCGGGCCGGGAGCCCCCGGGGCATGATCGCCTCGAACGGCTTGGGCGAGACCAGGTGCAACACCCCCGAGGTGACGAACGCGGCCCCCAGAGCGCGCGGGGCGATCCCGCGCAGCTTCTCGATACAGGTCATGGGACTTTCCTCTCGTGACGCGCCACCCCTAACCTACTCGCCGGTAGGTTCGGGGTGGAAGAGGAACAGCCTCACGAGGGCAGGAAACGCTCCCAGAACACGTTCTCCTCGGCGACACCGCCCTCGACCGCGGCCTCCAGGACCGAGTCGATCAACGGCGGCGGCCCGCACACGTACAGGTCGGGGAGCACGTCCTCGGACTTCAGGCCCGATCGCACGAGGTCGGCCGGGGTTCCGGCCGACCCCCGCCACGTGTCGCTCGGACGCCACACGCAGACCTCGAACTCGAAGCCCGGAAGGCCACCGACCGCGGAGATCGCCGGGGCCTCGGCGGCCAGCTCACGTATCTCCGACAGCCCGAAGACCTCCTCTTCCTCGTTGACCCCGAGGATCAACCGGACCGGATGCGGTTCCTGCCACTCGACCATGTGCCGGGCCATCGACAGCATCGGCGCGAGACCGGTCCCGCCGGCGACGAGCCAGCGCGGCCGCAGCCCCGTCTCGTTCAGCCCGAAGGCGCCCAGGGGGCCGCGAACGATGAGCTTCGATCCGGGGCGGGCCTCGTTCCGGAGGTGACCGGAGAACGCGCCCTCGGGCCGCAACCGGACGAAGAACTCCATCAGCCCTTCCCAGTTGCCGGTGTTGGCCAGTGAGTACGCCCGCTTGGCGTCCGCGCGTCCCGGCGGCTGGAGTTCCACGAACCGGCCGGGCTCGAACTGGCAGTCGAGCCCTTCGTCGGAGTCGGTGTCGAGCCGCACTTCGAGGCGGACGGTGTCCTTGGCCACCTCCTCCAACACGGTGATCGTGGCCTCCCGCACCGGGATCTCACCGCGCAGCACACGTGAACCGTCATAGGGCAGGTCCGCCGAGACCGGCCCCCGGGGGAAGGTGCGGCACAGCAGCACGCCCCTGTGCTCGTCCCGGTCCTCCTCCGACAGTGCCTGAGGGCTGTGGGAGCCCAACTCGTATTCGCCGTCCGTCACGTTGGCGTGGCAGGACCCGCAGGTGCCCTGCTTGCACGAGGCGGGCAGGGTGGCGCCCGCCGCCGCGGCGGCCTCCAGCACGTTCTGCTCGGGTGGACAGCAGAACTCCAGGTCCTCCCCGTCGGAGGTCGACAGTGTGACCGGGTGGCACCCGCCACCACCGCACCCGCAGGGACCGGAGTCGGCCTCCGGCGAGCCCGGGACCGTCTCGGTCATGCCCCCACCTCGCGCAACGCCGCGGCCACGTCGGCCACCGGATCGTCGATCGTCCGCAGCCCGAACCGGTCGATGAACTCGCCGACGAGGTCGGGTGTGAGGTAGGCGGGGAGCGTGGGGCCGAGGTTGATGCCGTGGAAGCCGAGCGCCAGCAGCGTGAGCAGGACCGCCACCGCCTTCTGCTCGGTCCAGGACAGCACCAGGGTCAGGGGCAGGTCGTTGATCCCGCATTCGAACGCGTCGGCCAGCGCCATGGCGATCTTGATCGCGGAATAGGCGTCGTTGCACTGCCCCGCGTCCAACAGCCGGGGGATCCCCTCGATGTCACCGAAGTCGTGCCGGTTGAAGCGGTACTTGGCGCAGCCCAGGGTGAGGATGATCGAGTCGTCCGGCGCCCCGAGCGCGAACTCCGTGTAGTAGCTGCGTCCCGGCGTGGGCCCGTCGCATCCGCTGATCAGGAAGAAGTGCCGGATGGCACCCCGCTTGACGGCGTCGGTCACCTGGTTGGAGATGGCGAGCACCGCGTCGCGCCCGAAGCCCACCATGATGGGCTTCTCCTCCGGGTCGGTCTCCTTGTATCCGGGAAGCGCCTTCGCCGCGCGGATCACCTGACGGAAGTCACCGTTGGCGACGTGCCGTACCCCGGGCCAGCCCACGGGGCCCGTGGTGAAGATCCGGCGCCGGTAGGAGGCGTGCGGTTCGATGATGCAGTTCGACGTCATCAGGATCGCGCCGGGGAACCGGGCGAACTCCTCCTGCTGGTCCTGCCACGCACCACCGTAGTTGCCGACTAGGTGGGGGTAGGCCTTGAGCAGCGGGTATCCGTGGGCGGGGAGCATCTCGCCGTGGGTGTAGACCTCGACCCCGGTGTCCTTGGTCTGTTCCAGCAGATCGGCCAGGTCCCGCATGTCGTGCCCGCTGACCAGGAGCACCTTGCCCTCCACCGGTGTCGTCCGCACGGCGGTGGGCTGTTGGGCCCCGAAGGTGCCGGTGTTGGCCCCGTCGAGTACCTCCATGACGGAGAAGTTCAGGTGTCCCAGGTCGAGGGCCTTTTCGATCAGCTCCTCGATGTCGGTGGGGTCGGTCGCCAGGTAGTCCAAGGCCGCCTCGACCCCGCCGAAGACCTCCGCGCTCTGGCCCCCCAACACGTGTGCGTGGTGGGCGTAGGCGCAGATCCCCTTGAGCGTGTAGAGGTGCAGCGAACGCATCCCGATGACGTCGGGGCCGACGACGTCGAGACCGGCGTCGACGCGGACGTCGGCCGACTGGCGCAGCAGCCCCTCCATGTCCGGCGCCGGCTGCCAACGGGCGGGGCCGGCCGGCTCCTCGGGGGCGATCCCTCGGGCTCGCGCGGCCTCCTCGTACCCGGTCTTCGCCCGGTCCCGGACCGCCGCGGCCTCCTGTAGGAGGGTGACGAAACGGGTCTGGCTGAAGTTCACGTTGGTGAGCGTGTTGAAGACCGAGAAGAGGATGAAGCCCGCGGCCTCGTCGTCGGGCGCGCCCAGCGCCCGTGCTCTGGTCGCGTACTGGGCGATGCCCTTGACCGCGTGGACCAGGAGGTCCTGTAGGTCCGAGGTGGGGGCGTCCTTGCCGCAGTTGCCGACGGGTCCCCCGCAGCCGATGACGGCGCCGGTCCTGTCGGTCTGCTCGCACTGGAAGCAGAACATGCGTGGTCCTTTCGCGGACTCGTCGTCTCCGTGGGCTCCGGCTGTGGTCGGAGCCGCGGGGCGAACGTAGACCCGCGCCGGGTCCCGTTTCCTTGATCCCGGTCAATCGGCGACCGAGTGTGATCCGGATCCCACGGTCGGCCCTCACCGCTCCAGAAGGGCGGTCAGCCGGGGGACGTCGTGCAGGACGATGCGGTTTCCCGCCACACCGATCAGACCGTCGGCGGACAGGTCGTGCAGTACCCGGGAGAACGTCTCCGGAGCGATGTTGAGCCGGGAGGCGAGCACCTGTTTGCGGGTGGGGAGGCGCACCACATTCCCGGTCGCGTCGTCGCCCTCGGCCTCCTGCAACAGCAGCCCCACGACCCGCTGCGTGCCCGACATCAAGGAGTAGGACTTGACGTCCTGAAGCAACCGGTGGAGACGCCCCGCCATGTTCGCCAGGATCCGGCGGGCGAAGGCCGGGTCCCGGTCGAGCAGACCGAACACCGCGGTGCCGGACACGACCAACAACTCCGTGGCGGCCAGTGCGGTCGCGGTGGCGGGGGCGTCGCGTCCCTCGAAGAGGATGGCCGCGCCGAAACTCTCACCCTCCCGGATGATCTCGACCACCTTGCGGGCTCCGTCGGCGGTCGACACGGTCAGCTGCATCTGCCCGCGCAGGACCATGAAGAACCCGCGGGTCGGGCTCCCCTGGTGGAAGGCGGCCTCGTCCCGGTCCAGCGATACGAACCGACAACCCCTGGAGAGGGCGTCGAGTTGCCCCGGGGCGAGCCCTTGGAAGAGCGGTGTCCGTGACAGCAGGTCCGACACCGACGTGGTCGTGAGCATGGGGGTATCTCCTGCTCGGGGCGGGCCGGAACCGGGAGCGGGCGCCCGCACCCGGTTTCTCGGGTGGCCGTGCGTCCCCAGTGTCCTTCGGTCCCCCGGCCCTCGTCTGCCGACGATGGTCTCCGTTCGCCCGCCGAAGGGCGCATATCCAGAGTCACCGCGCCCTTTCCGCGCGGGGCGGGCACAATGGGGCCATGAACCAGCGAACGGGATACCTCGCGCCCGAGGAGGAATCGGTCACCCTGGCCCGCGTGACCGGGGAGACCGGCGGCGAGTTGGTGCTGCGCCGTGTGGGCGCGCACTACGAGATCTACTCCAACGGTCTTTTCCTCATGGACACCCGGGACGGCACCTCGGAGCGGGAGATGGTCCGCGAGAGCCTGGAGGCCCTGCCGAAGGGGCGTTCGCACGCGCGTGTGCTGATCGGTGGGTTGGGCGTGGGTTTCTCCGCCCGGGAAGCCCTCGACCATCCGCAGGTCTCTCGTGTGGACGTCGTGGAGCTGGAGCCCCAGGTGATCGCCTGGCACGACGACGAGCTCGGTGAGGCCGCCGACTTCGTCCACCACGACCCGCGCTGCCGGGTGTACAACGAGGACATCGTCGCCTGGCTGGCCAAGGCCGCGGCGAAGCCGAAACCCGCCCGCTACGACGTCATCTGTCTGGACACCGACAACGGGCCCGACTGGACCGTGGTGGAGAACAACAACCGCCTGTACGAGGCGGCCGGCCTGGAACAGCTCACCCGGTTGCTGGCCCCCGGAGGGGTGCTCTCGTTCTGGAGCGCCAACGACGTCGAGAGCTTCGAGAAGTTGCTGCGCGCCCACTTCGAGGAGGTGGAGGTCGTGGAGGTCACGGTCGCCCGGGGCATCCCGGACACCGTCTACCTCGCCTCGAAGCCGTTGTCGGAGCAGCCCCTCTAGCCCGCTGGGGCAGGGCCCGTCGCCGCGGTCGGTCGGCGCGGTGACGTGCCCCCACCCGGATCAGCCCTTGTTCTGGGACATGTAACGGGCGAACTCCTCCAGGGAGATGCGCTGGTCGCCGTCGGAGTCCATCGCTCGCACCACCTCGGCGGCCTGCTCCTCAGTGGTCTCGTCGCCGAGGTTGCGCATCAGGGTGGCCAGTTCCTGGGCGGAGATGAGGCCGTCGCCGTCGACGTCCACAAGGGCGAACGTGGCGGCGTACTCGGTGGTCTCGGGCATCGGGGGTCACACTCCGGGTCGTCTCGGGATGAGGGTTCGGGCAAGGTTACCGCCGCCCGACCGGGCCGGGAAAGCCCGCGGGGCCGCGCTCCGAAAGGAACACGGCCCCGCGGGAAGGGGTGCGGATCAGGTGGTGTTGGTGGCGGCCTTGGAACCGATCCACCGGGCGATCACGGTGAAGAGCAGCACCAGCGCGAACAGGCACAGTGCGGCGCCCCAGGCGCGGTCGATACCGGCCTCGAAGGGTTGGGCGGCGCCCTTGAAGAGCTGGAGGGGCACCGAACCCTGCGGGTCGCCCTGGAAGCTGGTGACGATGAGGCCGGAACCGAACGCGGTCAGCATCAGGGGCGCGGTCTCACCGATGCCTCGGGCGATCGCCAGCATCGAACCCGTGGTCAGACCCGGCGCCGCGGTCGGCAGCACCGTGTGCACGATCGTCTGCCACTTGCGCGCGCCCAGACCGTAGCTGGCGTTGCGCATCTCGTTCGGGACCAGCCGCAGCATCTCCTCAGCGGACCTGGTCACGATGGGCAGCATCATCACGGCGATGGCCACGGCGCCCACGAAGGTACCGAAGCCCAAGCCGCCCCAGCCGATCACCAACAGGCCGTAGACGAACAGACCCACGAAGATCGACGGGATACCGGTCATCACGTCGGTGAAGAAGCGGATCGCCGAGGTCATCCGGTTGGGCCCGTACTCGACGATGTACACGGCGGTGGCGATGCCGAACGGGAGCGACATCAGGATGGCCAGCGCCATGATGTACAAGGTTCCGAAGAACCCGGCCGCGTAACCGCCGCCATCGCGTCGGGGCGGGGGCTCGGTCTGGAGGAAGAAGTCCAGGTTCACCACGCCGATGCCGCGACGGGTCACCTCGAAGATGATCAGCACCAGGGGGATCATCGCGAGGATCATCGCGCCGGTCAGGGCCACGGTGGCGCTGCGGTCCTTGAACCGGCGGAACCCGGAACCCGGGGGGCGTTGGCTCAGCGGAACGTGCTTGCGCGGGGGAGTCGAGGTCATGGTGCTCATACGGCGGCGTCTCCCGTCATGCGCCCCAGGCGCCAGACGATGACGCGGGCGAGGATGTTGACGATCATCGTGACCAGGAACAGGGCGACACCGATGGCCATCAGTGCGGTCCTGGCCTCGGGTCCGGCCTCACCGAAGGTGGCGGCGATGTGCGAGGCCATGCTGCTACCGGTGCTGAACAGGCTCGAACCCCAGGACTGGGAGCCACCGATGAGCATCAGGACCGCGATGGTCTCACCCAACGCGCGGCCCAGACCCAGCATGGCGGCGGCCACGATTCCGGAGAAGCTGGCCGGCAGCACCACCTTGCGCAGAACCTCCCACCGGGTGGAACCCAGGGCGTAGGCGGCCATGCGCTGGTCGATCGGGTGTACCACGATGACCTCGCGGATGATGGCGGTCATGATCGGCAGGATCATGATGGCCAGGACGATCCCGGCGGGCAGGTAACCGACGCCGCGGATCGGGCCCTCGAAGAGGAAGAACCACCCGAACGTGTTCCCGAGGAACTCGAAGAACGGGCGGAGCACGTTCGGCAGGAACCAGTGCAGGCCCCACAGGCCGAAGATGACGCTGGGCACCGCGGCCAGCAGCTCCACCGTGTAGGAGAGCGGCTTGGCGAGACGGCGCGGCGCGAGGTGCGTGATGTAGAAGGCGACCATGATCGCCAGCGGCAGTGCGATGACGATGGCGATGGTCGCGGTGACCAGGGTGCCGTAGATGAACGGCCAGGCACCGTAGGTGCCGGTGATCTCGGTCCGGGAGCTACCGGAGGTCCAGTCCTCGCCGGTGAGGAAGCCGAAGAAGCCTTCCTTGGCGAAGACGGGCCAGGCTTCGGTGGTGGTGCGGATCACCATCAGGGCCAGGATGACCAGCACGATCGTTCCGCAGGCCGCGACGACCCACTTGAAGATCGGGTCGGCCATGCGCCCCTTGCCTGAGCGGAGGGAACTGCGCCGGGGTTCCTCCGGGGCCGGGGCCTCGGGGGCCTGAGTGGACATTGTGCTTCTCCTTGATGGCTTTCGTGGGAGTCGGAGAGCGGTTCACCCCTGTTCTGCGTGCCCCGGGGTGTGAGGGGCGGGGCGCCGAACCCGTGTTCCGCGCCCCGTCATGCGAGGGAGGCGGTGGGGCCGGGAATCCGAGTCCCGGCCCCACCTGAGGGGTTACTCCTGGTCGGAGCCCTCTTCGGCCTCGGCGTCTTCCTCGGTGCCGGCCTCGGCGTCGTCACCTTCGGCGGAGTCGTCCTCGGCGCCCTCTTCGGTGTCACCCTCGCCGCCGCCGTTCTCGGAGTTGGTCTTCTCCAGTTCGGCGATGACGCGGTCGGTCAGCTCGTCACCGAGCGGCGCGTAGCCCAGCTCGCCGGCGACGCTCTGGGCACCCTCGTCGGTCAGGGCCCAGGTCCAGAAGTCGATGATGGCGTCGGCGGTGGCGTCCTCGTAACCGCAGGTGTAGGTGAAGATCCAGTTGGTACCGGCGATCGGGTAGCCCTCGCCACCGATGTCGTCGATGGCGAACTGGAAGTTGTCCGGAACGTCGGCCTCTTCGGAGGCGGCGATGGTGGCGTCGAGGGTCGGCTCGATCGGGTTGCCGTCCTCGTTGACGATGGTGGCGACGGACAGGCCCGCCTCCTGGGCGAAGGACTGGTTCAAGTAGCCCATGCCGCCCGGGTTCTGGCTGATGCCCTGGGCCACGCCGTCGTTCTGCTGGCCACCGACCAGGCCGGACGCCCAGTCGAGCTCCTTGCCCTCGCCGTATTCGTCGGCCCACGACTCGACCTCGGTGGAGAGGTAGTGCGTGAAGACCGCGGTGGTGCCGGAGCTGTCGGAGCGGTGGACCGGAACGATCTCGTCGCTGGGCAGGTCCATGTCCGGGTTGAGCTCGGCGATGGCCGGGTCGTCGAACGTGGTGATCTCGGTGGAGTAGATGTCGGCGATGGTCTGCGCGTCCAGCACCAGACCATCCAGCTCCGGGTTGTCGAAGGCGATGACCACGGAGCCGAACACGACCGGGAACTGGACCGCTTCGCAGCCGCGACTCTCGGCGGCCACGGCCAGGTCCTCTTCACCGAGGTACTCCTCGGAGGAACCGAAGTCGACGGTCTCCTCCAGGAACTGCTCGATACCCGCGCCGGAGCCGACGCTCTGGTAGTTGATGTCCACGCCCGGCTGGACGTCGTTGCTGTAGCTGTAGATCCAGTCCTGGAAGAGAGGGTCCGGGAAGCTGGCTCCGGCGCCGGTCAGCGAAGCGCTGAGCTCGGCGTCGGTGCTGGCAGCACTGCCACTTTCCTCTTCACCACTGCTGCACGCCGCCGCGAGCAGGGGGATGGCCGCCAGAACGGCGAGCTTGGAACGCCCGTTGCGCATGTCGTAGTTCTCCTCGTTGAATCACCGCTGTCGGGGCTGACGTAAAACGACACTAGGCGCGCAGAAAGACCCAGTGTCATCGGATGAGAAGACGTTCGATAGAAGGCGGGTGAATGACGGATGAACGAAAGTAACCGATTGATAACGGGAGCTGTGTTCGTTGGTTTCCGTCATATCGCGTGTTCGCCGAGTGACGTTCCGGTTCGCCCACTTGAGCTGCGGAAACCAGGGCAGGGGGCTGAGGAGTGGGAGCGTTCGCCCATGGTTCGGATGACCTGTCCGATCCCACCGTGTTCACCTGAACGTGTGTCGGAGAAATGTCCGAGAGAACATGGGAGAACGGCCTCTCCGGCCGGTGCCGGAGGGCCTGTTTCGTGGAATGCGGAAGGTTTCTTCTTCGGCCTATCCGCCATTTCCCGTATCGAGTCGATAACCGATCCCGCGCACCGTGTGGATGAAACGGGGTCTGGCCTCGGAGTCGCCGAGCTTGTGCCGCAGTCGCCGGATGTGCACGGCGATCGTGTTGTTCACCGGAGGCAGGGGCTTGTGCCATACCTCGGTCCACAGCTCCTCGCGACTGACCACGCGACCGCTGTTGCGCAGCAGGAAGTCCATGATCCCGAACTCCCGTAGGGCCAGGTTGACCGGCTGCCCGTCCACGAACAGTCGGTGGCCCAACGCATCCAGCTCCAGGTCGCCCGAACGAAGCGCCGACGACGAGGCGGTGTTCTCCGGCAGGCCTTCCGACCCCGGTAGCGAACCGCGCAGCAGGGCCGATAGTTCCGGGATCCGGTAGGGCCGGCTCACACACGCCGTCGCCCCCGCGGACAGGGCCCGGACCGCCCGCTGTGAGTCACCCGGACCCACTCCGATGAGGATGGGGATGTCCGTGGCGCGTCGGGTCACCCGCACCAGGGTCTCCAGGTCGACCTCCGACGGGTCCGCGCTGGTCAACAGAGTGTCCGGACGCAACAGCCCCACCCTCAGCAGGGCCTCGGCACCGTCCACGCACACCGTGATGTCCACGTCGTGTCCGCTCAGCGACAGCACCAGCTGGTGCGACTGCTCGGATTCGGGCTCCACCAGCAGAACCCTCAGCGGACCCTCCGCCCGTCCCGTGCGGACCTCGTCGTCCGGGGCACCCGAAGGAGGTGGAACCGGGGAGGAGGAGGTGAGCGCGGTCATGGGCGGGGTCCACTTCGTCGAGGGGGTGGTCGGGTGGCGCGCGATAGCCCTACCCGAAGCGGCCCGAGATGTAGTCCTCGGTGCGCTGGTCGGACGGCTTGCTGAAGATCGTCCCGGTCTCGTCGAACTCCACGAGGCTGCCGTAACGGTCGCCCACGTCGTCCACGCCCGCGGTGAAGAACGCGGTGCGGTCCGAAACACGGGCCGCCTGCTGCATGTTGTGGGTGACGATGACGATCGTGTACTCGGCCGCCAGCTCGTACATCAGGTCTTCGATCTTGAGCGTGGCGATCGGGTCCAGAGCCGAGCAGGGCTCGTCCATGAGGATGACCTCGGGGTTCACCGCGATGGTGCGGGCGATGCACAGACGCTGCTGCTGACCACCGGACAGCGCGAAGGCGCTCTCCTTGAGCTTGTCCTTGACCTCGTCCCACAGGGCGGCCTTGGTGAGGGTCTCCTCGACCAGGTCGTCCATGTTGCCGCGCATCCCGTTGATCCGGGGACCGTAGGCGACGTTGTCGTAGATGGACTTGGGGAACGGGTTGGGCTTCTGGAAGACCATGCCGATACGGCGGCGGACCTCGATCGGGTCCACGTCGGAGGCGTACAGGTCCTCACCGTGGTAGGTCACCTTGCCCTCGACCCGGGCGCCCGGGATGAGGTCGTTCATGCGGTTCAGGGTGCGCAGAACCGTGCTCTTGCCGCAGCCGGACGGGCCGATCATCGCGGTGATCTGGCGCGGACCCACCTTCAGGTTCACGTCGCGTACGGCCTTGTTGGACCCGTAGTAGATCGACAGGTCGGCGATGTCGAAGACGGGGGCGCCCAGGTCGGGAACCTCACGGTTGTACCGGACGGTGTCGGGGGCGACCCCGCGGCCGGACTCGGTTCCGCGAGGGGACGCGGTGTTGCTGACAGACATGTGGCCACTTCCGGTTCGGACGGGGCTTGTGCGGTGGTCTCACCCTGGGGTGACACCCGCGGAGCGCGGTCGATACCCATCGAAACGGGTGTGCGTGAAGCGAAGGTGAACGAACCTCGTGGCCAAGATGAACGTGGGAGGTGGAGTGCGAAGCACCCGGTGACCTTCCGGTGTCCTCACTGTTGAGGAGGGGAACGTCGTCGGAGGCCGGGTGACGGTCGGACCGGGGCGGGATCGGGGGGATCAGGG
>NZ_FRFF01000194.1 GCF_900143625.1 Nocardiopsis sp. JB363 | reverse complement strand
GGCCCCGTTGTGCTTCTTCTGCTTTGCGTTTCCGCTGGGCTTTTGAAGCGACTCTTCGAAGTTTACATGCTCCGAGCACCGCTCGAACCAGGTTGCTGTGAAGAGGATGTCTGTGATCGCGGCCCGGGTCCGAGTCGGCCCCTGAGGGCCGCTCACCGTTCCGCGGCGACTTGGAGAACACTACCCCCACCTCGCGCACCGAGCAAACCGATCCACCTGTGTCGCCGGTCACTCCCCCTCTCCCGCGTGACCCACCTCGACCGGAGCGCGCCATTTCTTCCCTCGTGTCCAGTTATGAACTCCCACGTCCACTCCACGCCCCCGCGTCCCGCGCGTGCGCGCGTTCCTCTTATTGCCCCTGGCCCCCACCTGCACCCCGGGGCAGTGGCCGGCACCCCCCAGCCCTCCTGCGAAGCCGACGTCTCTCATCGTCCCGCGCCACTCACCGAACTGATGAATACCGACCCCCTCAACGCTCAACCCCATGACAAATACACATCCCTTCCTTATTGTTTCGAGCACACTCGACTCACCTCGATTCACGGCGTTCATTTTCTGTCATCACCACAGGTCAGAGCCATCACATAACCCCACTTTCACCGACCAAGATCATTTCCGGGCAAAGGCGTTCCTGGGCAAGGGAACCGCGAAACCACTCTTGTAATCCTTTGGAATCCGGCACATGATGTCGACGTCGCCGGAACGGATTCCGCTCCGGCGGCTCCCCGCACCGCGGGGAGGAAGCAGACCAGGTCGCGTGCCGGAAGTTCGGGGGAACGGCAGGCGCAGCGCGACCATGCACCGTTGGAAGGACATGCATGGACCCCACATCCCCCGATAGCCACACCAGTTGGCGCAGGTTCGCCCTCTTCGCCGTCCCCGCGGGGACCGCGATCGGCGGCATCCTGATGGCCATGGCCAGTGGTGCGCTCGCGGCCACGTTCAGTATCTCGAACCAGGAGTTCAAGATCTCGGCCGACGAGATGACCGGTACCGGATTCGCGCAGTTCGGCTGGGTCAACGCGACCGTCCGCGACGATCCTTCCCCCGCGGCGGTGGCCGGTATCCGCGAGGCCGAGATCGTGGGCCTCTGCCAGTCGGTTCTGACCACCGATTTCCCGCTGATCGGCAACGTCTCGTTGATGCTGACGGCGGGGGACGCGGGAACCCCGGTGGAGGCCTCCGACCTGGTCATCGACATGGACCAGATGGACGGTAACGCGGTGTTCGACAACATCGAGATCGGCCGGGACGCCTCCACCCTGGACAAGGGTCCCGAGGGTCTAGGCCGAGGCCAGGGGCACACCGAACTGTTCGGGATGCAGTCCGACAGCATCGTGGTCGAGGATCTGGAGCAGACCGCACGGGCCGCGTCCGCCGGAACCTTCCGCCTCCACAACCTGAGCCTCGGCATCTCCCTGGGAGACGACGAGTGCTTCTGACCCCGTTCCGACGCCTGTGGGCCTCCTGGTCGCGGTGGCGCAAGCGGCGCCCCTTCGCCGGTGGACTGCTGATGATCCTCGCCGCGGTGGAGATGGTCCTGGCCGCCCGGCTACCGGTGGATTTGATGCTCCACCTGGGTATCGGTGCGGTCTCCACCCTGGTCTTCAGCGGCATGTTGGTGGTCCTCGGGCTGGTCACCTGGTTCACCCCGAACCAGCACGTGATCACCGGCAGTTTCGCCGGGTTCATCGCCTTGGGCGCACTCGTCCTGTCCAACCTCGGCGGTCTCGTCGTCGGCACCTTGTTGGCCTTGGTCGGTGGTGGGCTCGCCTTCGCGTGGCGCCCCACGGCACGACCACCGCGGCGCGAACGTGGGCGTCGCCGCAGGAGGAAGTCGGTGGCCGCCGCTCCTCCACCGTCCCTCGACGGCTGACGCCCCGAAGACCCCCGAAGCCCCCCAGGGACGCATGGCC
>NZ_FRFF01000112.1 GCF_900143625.1 Nocardiopsis sp. JB363 | reverse complement strand
ATTCGTCGGCAGCGTCTGATGTGTATATGAGACAGCCGCTACCTGGGGCCGTTCCGCCTGGTGGGACGCCTGGGAACGGGCGGCATGGGGGTGGTGTACGCGGGATTGGACGGCCGGGACCAGCGGGTGGCCGTCAAGTGCGTGCACCGGGTCCTGGCCTCCGACGCCGACTTCCGGGCCCGGTTCGCCCGTGAGGTGAACCTGGTCCGCAGGGTGCGGGCCGCCTGTGTCCCCGCCTTCCGCAGCGCGGCCACCAAGGCCGAGGTTCCGTGGCTGGCCACCGAGTACGTGCCTGGCCCGACCCTGCAGGAGTTCGTGCGCACCCACGGCCCGTTGCGCGGCGACTCCCTGATCGCCTTCGGGCTCGGTGTCGCAGAGGCGCTCGCCGCGATCCACTCCGCCGGGGTGGTGCACCGGGACCTGAAGCCGGGCAACGTGATCCTCGCGCCGGACGGTCCCAAGGTGCTGGACTTCGGGATCGCCCGCGCCATCGACGGCACCGCCCTCACCCGAACCGGTGGCCTGGTGGGCACACCGGGGTGGATCTCCCCGGAGCAGTACCGGGGCGCCCCGGCCACCGAGCACTCCGACGTCTTCTCCTGGGCCGGGCTGGTCGCCTACGCGGCGACCGGACAGGGACCCTTCGGTTCCGGTACCTCCGACGTCGTCGTCTCGCGCATCCTCTCCGCACCCCCTTCCCTGGTCGGGGTTCCCGCGCACCTGCGCCACGTGCTGGAACGGGCCCTGAACAAGCGCCCGGAACAGCGGCCCACCGCTGCCGAGCTGCAACGGATGATGATGGGGGCCCTGCACGCGGCGGCTCCGAGCGCCGAGGCGCCCACGAACATCCGGGGCATCCTGAACCGGACCTGGGCGGGGGTACCGGCCCTGACGACCGGAAATCCGGACTGGCATCGAATCGCCCCGCCCAAACGGGGTTGGATCCGCCGAAACCGGCTCGCGGTGGGGGTGGGCGCGGCGGTGATGGTCGTCGTCCTGGTCGCGGGGCTCGGGCTGCGCGCCCTGCTCGGCGAGGGAACACCGGGGAACTCGGGCCCCGACGGCTCGGGCACGCCGGGCGGATCGACGGCCGGGAACGCGACGGCCGGAAACGCCGCCGTCCCCGACGACGCCCCCGAGGAATACCGCGACCTCTACGAGACCGGTGAGACCGTGGTCGAACCCGTCTCCGACACCGAACCCGTACTCGTCCGCCGCCTCGAACCCGCCTCCGGAGAGGGCGAGGGACTGGACCAGCTACGACTGACCTTCAACAGCGCCGCCTCCGCCGAGTTCCAGGACTTCGGGCTGACCGTCGACTTCGAATACCTCCCCGACCACGGCTCCATGAACGTGCACAGCGGTGAGTTCGTCGGGGTCAGCGCCATCACACCCGGCCAGGAGAGCCTCGACTTCGACCCCGTCGGCAACAGCGGTGTGCTCGCCACGCTCGACCCGGACAACCCCACCGAGCGTGTCCGACTGGGGTTCTACAACGTGATGGTCGTCTACCACGTGCCCGCGCCGATCAGGGAGCGAGCACAGGACGCCATCGACTACCCGGGCGGGTTCTGCGTCTACTCCGGACTGGTCGCGGCGCCCGGGGCCGATGCGGACGTCACCTTTCCCGGTATGGACGACATCGGGCCGCACGACACCACCCTGACCGGCGGAGCTCCCCTGGAGAGCTGCGCCTACACCGAGGACATGGAGAACCAGTGATCCCCCACCCGAACCCTCCCTTCACCAAGGACCGCCTGCCCCAGGGCATGGAACCCCCCACCGGGACCGACCCGGAGAACCTCGGCACGTACCGGGTCGTGGGACGCATCGGCGCGGGCGGTATGGGCGCCGTCTACGCCGGTGTGGCCGAGGACGGTTCCCCGGCCGCGGTCAAGGTGGTCCACCCGCAGTTCGCCGCCGACCCCGAGTTCCGGCAACGATTCGCCCGCGAGGTGGACCTGGTGGCCCGGGTCCGCGCCACGTGCACACCGTCGTTCCTCGGCGCGGACACCCGGGCCGCGACCCCCTGGCTGGCCACCGAGTACGTGCCGGGCCGGACCCTGCGCCAGTACGTCCGCGAGAACGGCCCGCTCTCCGGGGGAATGCTCTTCGCGCTGGCCGTGGGACTGGCGGAGGCGCTCAACGCGATCCACTCCGTCGGGGTGGTGCACCGGGACTTGAAGCCGGGCAACGTGATCCTGGCGCCGGACGGTCCCAAGGTGTTGGACTTCGGGATCGCCCGCGCCGCCGACGGCACCGCCCTCACCGCGACCGGTGGACTGCTGGGAACCCCCGGCTGGGTGGCTCCGGAGCAGTACATGGGGCAGGGGGCGACCGGCTACTCCGACATGTTCGCCTGGGGCGGGCTGGTGCTGTTCGCCGCCACCGGCAAGGCCCCCTTCGGCACCGGACAGGCGGACGTGTTGTCCTACCGCGTCCGCAACGACGAACCCGACCTGTCCGAGCTGGTCGAACCCCTGGCCGACCCGGTGCGCCGGGCGATGTCGAAGGATCCCGGCCAACGCCCGACCGCCGCGGAGCTCCTCGCCGAACTCACCGGTTCCTGGAACGCCACCCGCGTGGAACCGGTGGCCGCCGCCGATCCCACCGAGGTCGTACCCGGACTGCTCGCCACCGAGTGGCGGGGGATCTCCGCGCCGGAGGCCTCCCGGGTGCGCCGGAGACGTCCGTGGGCGTGGCCGGCGGCCGGCGCCGCCGCTCTGGCCCTGGTACTGGTCGCCGGGGGAGTCTTCGTCTGGCCGGGCCCCGGGGTGCCCGCGCTCGGCCTGCCCGGGATGGGCTCGGAAACCGCGTCGGGGGACGACCGGGCCGGCGCTTCGGACGCGGACGCCTCGGACGCCGGTGCCGCGGGGGGAAGGGGTTCCGAGGGCGAGGACGCGGACTCCGCCCCTACGGTCGAAACGAACCCCGAGGAATGGGAGGTCGTGCTCACCGAGGCGATCGAGCAGGCCAACGAGGTGGGAAGCTTCGAGGCCTACCAACGCGCCACCACGGCGGACGCGCACGGCGAGTTCCTGGTGCATCGGTACACGGAGGATCCGCAACCGGTCCTCTACAAGGGTGCCCACGGTGGTCCCGCCTATAGCGAGTTCCTGGCGTTCGGGGGAGACCTGTCGACCGGGGAGGGTGTGGAGCGTCTGGGTCGCACCACCATGACCCCTCCTCCCGATGTGGAACCGGAACCGGCACAGTACGGCCGGGATCCGGAGCCCGCGAGCACATTGGAATACGCAGCCGAGTTCGGCCCCGGGCAGTGGTCCTTCCTGTGGTATGTCTCCCAGCTGTTGGAACCGGAATCCAACACGCAGCCCGACTACATGGGGGTCGTCGAACCCGCCCAGCCGGATTCCGCCTGGGACTGGGACCACTTCGACACCGAGCCCGCGCACGGGCCGGCTCACCATTACACGGGTACCTTCACAAAGGAAAGCCACTTCGACGAGACCCCGACGCCTCGGGAGTACGTGTTCGACCTGTGGATCGATGAGGACGGACGGTTCCAGCGGTTCGCGCACTACCGCGAGCAGGCTTCCGACGAGAGTGGTGAGTTCGAAGGCGCGGAGGGCTGGGAGGTCGTCGCGGTCAGCTTCGACGAGCCCGTGACCATCGAGGTCCCCGACGAGTCCCAGATCCTGGACACTCCCGCTCCGCCCTACTGACGAACCCGGCCCCGGCCCCAGCCCTGGCACCGCTCCCGGCCCCGAGCCCGTTCCGTCCCCGACGAGTACCCATCCCCCGACTCGGAAGCGAGAGCTCCATGTCCACCGCCCCCCTGCCTCGTCTGGACCGTGATCTCCTACCCCCGGACGTCGCGCCACTGGGACGAAAGGATCCGGAATCGGTGGGGCCCTACCGGATGCTCGGCCGGATCGCCCGGGACGCGACGGGTAAGGCCATGCTCGGTGTGGCTCCCGACGGCAGCACGGTGGTGGTCCGTGTCGTCCTCGCCGAGGTCGCCGACGCCACGAACGTGAGGGCCCGTCTCACCGCGGAGGTCGGCCGGCTCGTCCGCGGCCGGGCCGTGTGCGCCCCTCGCTACCGGGGTTCCGACGTCCAGGCGGCGCGACCCTGGCTCGCGACCGAGTACGTGCCCGGCCCGACCCTCGCGGAGCACGTCGCCGAACACGGGCCGTTGCGCGGGAACGTGCTCACCGCGCTGGCCGCGGGCCTGGCGGAGGCGTTGAGCTCCTGGCACGCCCTCGACGGCGCCCACCTGGGGTTGAACCCGGCCAAGGTGGTCCTGTCCCCGCAAGGCCCCAAGGTGCTGGACTTCGGGCTCGCCCGAGCGGTGGGGAAGGTGATCGGGGACCGTCGCTGGGCCGCTCCCGAACAGCGCGGCGACGGGACGGAACCCACCGGGCACGCGGACGTGTTCGCCTGGGGCAACCTGGTGCGCTTCGCCGCCACGGGCTGGGAACCCTCCGGGGACACCGTCGCCGAACCCGACCTGGGAGACGTCCCCGAGTCCCTGGCTCCGCTGATCCGCGAAGCGTTGAGGGAGGAGCCGGGAGAACGCCCGACCGCGCCGCACCTCCTGCGTGAGCTGACCGGCCGGTCCGAAGGCGACCTGGGCGCGGCAGTGTCCGAGCTTCTGACCGAGACGTGGACCGGGGTGACCGTCCCCGAACCGCGTCGGGTCCGTGGGTCCCGCACCCCCGTACTGGTGGGCACGACCGCGGGGGTGTTGGCCGCCGCCCTGCTCTCCGGATGGCTGATGTGGGACCCGGGTGCGGAGGTGGACGACGCCGCGGCCGGGGGATCGGCGGATTCGGCGGACCCCACCTCGGCCGACGAGGACGGCCCCGAGGACTCCGAAGGGGCCACCGAGTCAAGCGAGGACGAGCCCACCGGACCGACCATCGACGAGAGCCCCGAGGACGCCGACGCCGTGGCGGCAGAGGCGAAGGAACTCGCGTTGGAAGCGGGCAGCTTCACCGCCTATGAGCACAATTACCACAGTCATCCCGGCGACACGCTTGCGCACCATTACGTCCAGACTCAAGAACCCGTTCCGGCGCTCCTCCTCGACATCCACATGATCACCGGCGGGCTCATGGCCATCGGGCCGGACCTGGAGGAGGTCGTGTACTTCGACAACACACCGCTCCATCCCGAGGAAGTGCCGGAACGCGAGTACTACCGAGACGAGGAGCAGCAGCGCTCCTCGTACGGGCACCCTCGCGAACGGTGGGAGGGGACACTCGACTCGGTGTTCGCCTACCTGGATCCGGTCGACGCGACCTATGCGGGCACCGGAACCGCGCCCACGGAGTACCTGCCCGCCGAGGTCCTCGGAGACGGTGCCCTGACGGAACGGACCGGTCACCGTTACACGGCCACCTATATCGAAGAGGACCACGGGGAGCACGGAGACGTGGAGGCCGTGCTGGAGTTCTGGGTCGACGAGGACGGTTATCCGCTGTACTTCGACCAGAACGTCGCCCTCGACGGGGAGGATCCCGACACCGGGCTCCCCAACGAGTCCGGTTATCGGGTGGAGTTCGCCCACTTCGACGAATCGGTCGACCTCCATGTCCCCGCCGAGGACGAGATCCTGCCCGAACGCCCCGGCTTCTGACCGACCCCGACGCCACGCGGTGCGAAGGCATCTTCCGCTTCACCCCTGTCAGTGTGAAAGGAAACGATGAGCACATCCCCCACCCCCGCCGAGGAACCC
>NZ_FRFF01000015.1 GCF_900143625.1 Nocardiopsis sp. JB363 | reverse complement strand
CGGGAGGAACGGGGGAGCGGGGACGGGGGAGAGGCCGTGGTCGCAAGGGCGTGTGGGAGCGCTCTCGGCCACGGCCTCACGGCCTCGCGAGGAGGAGCCGGCACGGCCACCGGGAGGAGAGCTTCCGGTGGCCGTGCCGGCCCTTCTCATGAACCCCCAATCTTCGCAATAAGCGCAAACGTCGCAAAAGCCCGCATAGCTCTGCTTCTGCGGTTTCTTGACGCTTGCGGCGGATACCTTCCCTAGGGAAGCGTGCGGCCGGACGGGCCACACGCCGGACGGTCCGCGAACCCGTGGGAGGGGCCACTTGCCCGAGAGCACAGAGTCGTCCGACAGGCGTTCGGGCGCCGACGACGAGGCCTATGAGCAGATCCACTTCGCCTGGGCCGAACCCACCCTCCTCGGCCGTGTCGGACCCGGACCCGCCGCCACCTCCCTGCCCGAACGCGACCAGCCGGTCCTGCGCTCCTGGCGCGACCGCCTACTGCCCGCCCTCACCGCCGACTACCGGTCCGCGCTGCCGGGCGTCGACCCCGGCGACTACCCCGAGACCCTGTGGGCGCACCACTACCCCGACGGGCAGAGCGCCCTGGTCTACCGCTGGCCCGGTGACGTCCGCGAAGCACACGCCTGGGCCATCGTTGGACCCACCCGAGGGCTGACCCTCTCGCGCATCCTGTCCCTCCATGAGAACCCCAACACCCGGCCGGCGCAGAGCCGACCGCCCACACCCGGTTGGGCCGCCCTGCGGTCCCTGGCCACGCCCGAGCCCTGGGAACTGACCGCCGCGCCCGGCGCGCTGCGCACCCGGGACCGCCGCGCCGCCGAAACCCGCATCGGTGCCGAGCCCATCCTCGTCGGCGCCGTCGCCCGAGCCCTGGCCCACCCCGACCGGCCCGTCCACATCACCCTGGACCCCGGACGCGCCGACCTGTGGCAGGCCGTCCAACTGCGCTTCCTGTGGGGCATGCACCGGATCCTGAACGACGTCCTGACCCCCCACTCCGCGATCCCGGCGGCCGGGTGGAGCTGGTCCTTCTCCACCTACGACCCGGTCCTGGGCGTGGAGGACGGGCCGCACCTGGCCTTCGGGCCGCCCGGCGACGACGCCTCCACCCGCGGTCCCTTCCTCGACCCGGCCCCGGTCGAACACCTCAAGACCGCCGATGGTCTGGTCACGGTCCTGCGGGAGGAGGGCGGAGACGCGCTGGACGAACACCTTCGTTCCCGGGGCGTTCCCGACGCGACCACCTTCGCGGACCGGCTCGACCTGCTCCGCGACTGGCTCGACCCGCGCCCGAAGGCCGCTGACCGGGGCGCCGAGCTCCCCGCCCCGGAACCAGGGATCCTGGCGGAAGACGTGGTCCCGCGACCGGAAGAGGCCGACGGGGCACTCCACGAGGCCCCCGTGCCGGAACCAGAAGCCTCGGAACCAGGGGCCCTGGAAGAGACCGAGGGGGAACTCCAAGAGGCCCCCGACCCGTTCTCCGACACCGAGGAGGGCCCGGAGGAACGTGAGTTCCCCATGGCCGAGGACCCCCTCGAACCCGAACCGCTCCCCGAGGCCCCGGAGAACATCGAACCCGACCTGCCCGAGCCGGAGGAACACCGGCACAGATCGGCTCCGGTGACCCGACCGGCCTGGACCTGTCTCATATACACAACTGACGCTGCCGACGAAAAGAGA
>NZ_FRFF01000191.1 GCF_900143625.1 Nocardiopsis sp. JB363 | reverse complement strand
TGCCCCTTGGCGGCCCAAATGTTGTTGTAGTTGATCCCGGCGGCCATCGTGTAGATCAGCACGTGCCCCGGCTTCAGCTCGGGGACCGGCACGATCTCGCGGGCGAACGCGTCGCGGGGTCGCCCGTAGCGTTCCCGGCGGATGGTGAACGCGTGCATGCGCGTGGGCACGTGACCCAGGGGCGGAACCTCACCGAGTTCGTACAGGTCCTTGGGCATGGCGCAGCGGTTCCTTTCGACGGCCGGTGACCCGGGGCGGGGTCGGGGGTGAGATCGAGCGGTCGGGAAAACGCGTGTGCGTTTGCACGCGCGGGGCGAGACTACATTCACTTCGCATGACCGCGTATAAACGGACATTGTGCAAACAAATGCACCCCAGTCCGTAATAAAGGGTGAGAGGGCAGGGCCAAGGGGCGGACGTCCGTCGACGCCCACCCCTTTCTCCGTTATCGGTACCGTTCGCTTCGGTGGATCAGTCCTGGACCGGTTCCAGTTCGCCCTGGATCAGGGCGAGGATGACATGGTTGTCCTGGTACTGCTCGTTCTGCGAGGTGGGAGTGTCCGTCGGGAACTCCTCGACCCGGATGCCCTCGATCGCCGGGGACAGGTACTTATAGGTCCAGATCGGGATGCGCGGCAGGAGTTCGTTGAAGACGATCGCCAGCGTCTTCAACGTCTCCGTCTGCTCTTCCTCGCTCTCCGCGCGCTGGGCGGCGTCCACCAGCTCGGCGATGTCGACCTCCCCCTGAGAAGGACTGTCCACCTGGAGGTCGAAACCCTGGCCCGGGGAGTCGTCGGTACCGGCGTTCTCGGTCAGGAAGTTCATCTGGAACGCGCCCCAGTAGTCGGGCTGTTCGGGGTTGCCCCAGTGCCGGACGGCGACCTCGAAGTCACCGGCGCCCCAGATGCCCCACGGGTTGTCCTCGGGCACGTTACGGGCCTCGGTCTTGATCCCGAAGTCGTTCCAGGCCTCCTCCACCTGGGTGGCGGTCAGCTCGAAGTCACCCCAGCCGGCGACACCGATGACCTCGAAACTGGCCTCCTCACCGTCGGGCAGGTACCACTTACCGCCCTCCAGGGTCCACCCGGCCTCCTCCAGCAGTTCGGTGGCCTTGTCGTGGTCCTGGTCGTAGTTCTCGAAGTCGGCGAGCTCCTCGGCGGTGAAGATCTCCTCGGCCTGGATGTCCGCCAGACCCGCGTAGTGCTCGACCCGGCTGTAGGCCTCCCCACGGGCGACCTGACCGATCTGGTCGCCGTCCAGGATGTAGGCCAGAGCCTTGCGCACCCGGACGTCCTGGACCTCCGGCTTGGCCTGGTGGTTGAACATGATGCCGCAGCCGTCGTAACCGGCGTGCTCGATCCAGCGGAACCCCTCCACCCCCTGGAAGGCCTGCTGGTCGGCGGCGGAGGGCGCCAGGGTGGAGTAGTCGACGTCACCGCTCTGGATCAGCAGCGCGGACTGGCGGTTGTCGCCCTTGTGGATGACCACCTCGTCGAATTTGACCTCGGCGCCCTGGTAACCCTCCTCGTTGCGCACCAGCGTGATGCGCGCGTCCGACATCTGCGCCTCGTCGAACTTGTACGGACCGCTGCACACGATCTCGTCCGGGTCGAACTCGATGAACTCGGCGTTCCAATCGGCGTGCTCGTCGTCCCCCTGGCGGACACCGTCATTGACCATGTCCACGGCGGGTTGACCGAAACCCTCGTAGGTGGTCTTGGAGACGACGCGGTGCTTGATGATGCTGCGCTCGATGTTGGGGAACGGGTCCTCGAAGCCCAGCCGCACGCTCAGGTCGTCCAGCTTCTCCAGGTCCTGGACCTGCGGGAATCCGAAGCCCCACGACGGGGCCTCCAGGACGCGCATGGCGTAGCTGCGGATCATGTCGTCGGCGTTCAGGTCGGAGCCGTCGCTCCACTTCAGACCGGACCTCAGCGTCACGACGAGGTCGTCGCCGTCCCACTCGTGCCCTTCGAGCAGGAGGTAGTCCCACTCCTGGGTGCTCCAGTTGTAGACACCGCCGGGGCACAGGAACAGGTCCTTGTACACGGAGCCGAGCAACAGCGCGCCGTCCTCACGGTGGACGTTGCGCGTCATGGAGTCCAGGTCGAAGTCGAAGACCCCGGTGAACTGCGCGGCGCCGCCGCTCGCGGTCTCACCACCGGCACAGGCCGACAGCAGCCCGGCGCCCGTGGCACCGGCCGCGCCGAGGCCCATGGCCTTGAGGAGTCGACGTCTGCTCAGGTCCTGCCGGACCGCGTTGTGGAGGGGGTGGGAGGTCATTCTTGACGCTTCCTTTCCAGGAGGACGGCGAGCAGACCGAGGCTGAGGACGACCAGGCCGATACCGACGGTGACGACGCTGATGACGAACTCGGCTGTGCCGGGGGATGTGAACACGGCCATGAGAGTGCAGGCCAGGGTGAGGAAGGCTCCGACGAGGACACCGAAACGTCCGATGAGGAGCAGCAAGGTCGCCTCACCCCCGAGTGACGACGTGGCAGGCGAGCAGCCGGTCGTGGCTGCGCACCAGCGGGGGGCGCACGGAGTCACAGTCGCCCTCGGCGTAGAGGGGACAGCGCGGATGGAAGTCGCAGCCCGGCGGCAGGTCGGTGAGGTCGGGGATGTCGGCCTCGCGCAGCCGGATCCGATCCTTCCTGTGCGCCAGGTCGGGGTCGGGCTCGCTCACCGCGGAGACGAGCGCCTCGGTGTACGGGTGCCGTGGGTCGTTGACCACCCGAGGGGTGGTGCCCTGTTCCACGACCTTCCCGAGGTACATGACGGCGATCTCACCGCGCCAGGCGAAGTACTTGGCGACGGCGAGGTCGTGGGTGATGAACAGGAAGCCGACGCCGAGTTCGTCGCGGAGCCGGCCGAGGGTGTTGAGGAGGCTGACGCGGATGGACACGTCGAGCATCGACGTGGACTCGTCGGCGATGATCACCTCGGGGTTCATCGCCAGGGCACGGGCCACGGCGACGCGTTGCCGTTGGCCGCCGGACATCTGGTGGGGGTACTTGTCGAGGTGGTCCTCGGCCGGGGTCAGGTCGACGCGTTCGAGGAGTTCGGCGGTGACGCGCCTGGCCTCGGCGTGGTTCTTCACCATTCCGTGCCGGCGCAGCCCGGCGGAGACCGTGGAGTAGACGGTGCGGACCGGGTTGAGGGAGGCGTAGGGGTCCTGGTGGATGTACTGGACCGAGCGGCGGAAGGCGGCCCGTTCCTTCCTGTCCATCGAGGCGACGTCCTTGCCCCGGAACAGCACGGATCCGGCGGTGGGGTCGGCCAGGGCGGCGGCCATGCGCGCGGTGGTGGTCTTTCCGCAGCCGGACTCGCCCACCAGGCACAGGACCTGGCCGGCACGGACCTCCAGGTCCACGCCCGCGACGGCGGGGACGTCGCCGCGGGGTGTCCTGAAGATCTGTTGGGCGCCCTTGAGGGTGAGCACCGGTTCGGTCGTCTCGCCGTGTCCCGGGGAGTCGCCCTGCGGTCCGGGCACCGTGACGGGCTCGGGATGTGCGGTGTCGAAGGTGCGGTCGATCAACGGGGGACCCCCTCGGCGTGGATTTCGGCGTCGGTGGAGCGCAGGCAGGCCGCGGCGTGGCTGAGACCCTCGCCTCGGGGAACGAGCACGTCCAGGGTGGGGCGGGTGAGGTCGCAGTCGGTCAGGGCGTGGGCGCAGCGCGGGGCGAAGGAGCAGCCCGGGGGCAGCGCGTGGAGGCTGGGCGGGCCGCCGGGCAACGACTCGGGGACGTGGAGGTCGCCCGCGACCGGGGGCACGGAGTCGATCAGCGCCGAGGTGTAGGGGTGGCGGGAGCGGTGGAAGATGTCCCGCGTGGTGCCCGTCTCGATGAGGCGGCCCGCGTACATGGTGCCGACGCGGTCGGCCAGCTCGGCGGCCAGTCCCAGGTCGTGGGTGATGAAGACCATCGAGAAGCGCAGCTGTTCACGCAGTTCGGCCAGGCGTTCCACGATGGAGCGCTGGGTGAGCAGATCCAGGGCGGTGGTGGGTTCGTCCAGGATGAGCAGTTGGGGGCGCAGCGCCAGGGCCAGGGCGATGAGGCTGCGCTGGCGCATGCCGCCGGAGAGTTCGTGGGGGAAGGCGTTCAGGACTCGGGCGGGGTCGAGCCGGACCATCTCCAGGAGTTCGGCGGACTGTTCGAGGATCTCTCGTCGGGGGCGTCGGCGGCCGTTCTCGTGGGCACGGAAGGTGTCGACGAAGTGGTCCTCGATGCGCAGCACCGGGTTGAAGGCGTTCATGGCGCCTTGGAAGACCATGGCCGCCTCGCTCCAGCGGAAGCGGCGCAGGTTCTCCTTCTGGAGGGTGCGCACGTCGACGCGAGTGCCGTCCTTGCGGCGGAAAAGGATCTCGCCGCTCGGGATGACGCCGGTGCGCGGGAGCAGGCGGAGCAGGCCCAGGCCCAGGGTGGTCTTTCCGCAGCCGGATTCCCCGACCAGGGCCATCGACTGGCCGGGGTGGAGATCGAAGGAGACGTCGTGGACGGCGGTGACGTGGGTCCTGCGTCCGGTGCGGTAGCCGACGTCGACACCGCGGACCGACAGCAGGGCGCCGTCGTCGGTGCCCGGGTCGGTGGGGAGGTCGTTCACGGGGTTCACCTGTCCCGGAGTCGGGGGTTGAGGGCCTGTTCCAGGGAGCGGGTCATGGTGACCAGACCGATCTGGAAGAGCATGATCATGACCATCGGAGCGATGAGGAAGGGCGCCGCCTGGGGTAGGAGGAAGGCGTTGTTGTCCCAGGCCTGCTGGATCATCAGCCCCCAGTTGTCGGCGGTGCTGGGCAGCAGGCCGAGCAGGTACATGCCGACGACGGCGTAGATCGCGTTGGTGATGGCGATGATGAAGTTGATGAAGATGTAGCCGGCCATGTTGGGCAGGACCTCGACGAAGAGGATGCGCGCGGTGCCGAGGTCCTGGAGACGGGCGGCCTCGATGAACTCGCGTTCCTTGAGGCTGAGTACCTGCGCGCGGATCGACCGCATCAGGAACGGCCAGGTGACCAGGCCGATGATGAAGGAGACCACCAGCGGGGACGAGGTGCGGTAGAAGGACGCGATGACCAGCATCAGCACGATGAACGGAACGGTCATCGTGATGTCGGTGACCTGGAGCAGGAAGTGGTCGATCCGGCCGCGGACGTAGCCGGCGACCGCGCCGAGGACGACGGCGATGGCGACCGTGATGAGGGCGGCGACGAAGCCGACCCAGATGGGTTCGCGTCCGCCGAGGACGAGTTGGGTGAAGGTGTCCTTTCCCTCGTGGTTGTTGCCGAGCCAGTTCTCGGCGCTGGGCGCTCCCCAGATCTTCGTGACGTCGGTGGGGTTGGCGGGGTCGACGAACAGCGGCCCGACGAAGGAGAAGATCAGGACGCCGAGGACCAGGCAGAGTCCGATGAATCCGCTGGTGCTGCGGGTGATGCCCTGCCAGATGGTGCCCCAGACACCGGCGGCGGGGGCGGAGGCTGTGGTGACGGCCATGGCGTAGGTCCCCGTCTAGTTCTGGATGCGCGGGTCGAGCCTGCTGTAGAGCAGGTCGGAGATGAGGTTGGCGATCACCACGCACGAGGTGATGATGACGAGCAGCCCTTGGAGGAGCGGGTAGTCGCGGTAGTGGACGGCGTCCAGCAACAGACCTCCCACGCCCTTGTAGACCAGGACCTGTTCGACGAAGATCGCGCCGCCGACGAGGGTGCCGAAGGAGATGGCGATCTGGGCGACCAGTGGTAGGACGGCGTTGCGGCCGACGTAGGCGGTGGCGATGCGGGTGTCCGGTAGACCGCGGGCGCGGGCGACGGTCACGTAGTCCTCGCCGAGGACCTCGGTGGTGGAGGCCTTCATGACGAGCATCCAGGTGCCGATGATCGCCAGGACGTAGGTGAGGATCGGCAGGGCCGCGTGGTAGAACGCGTCGCCGACGAAGACGAGCGTGAATCCGGGTTGGACGCCGGGGCTGAGGGTGCCGCGTAGGTCGATGGGGTCGAACCAGCCCAGGTACATGCCACCGCCGACGACGAGGACCATGGCGATGAGGTAGTTGGGGATGGCGCCCAGGACCGAGGCGACGACGCTGAGCACGTGGTCGATGGCCTGGTTGCGCCGGTAGGCCATGACCATCCCCAGGGCCAGGCCGAGGCCGATGGCGATGAGGCTTCCCACGCCGATGCTGAAGAGGGTCCAGGGCAGGTAGGCGCCGATGGCCTCGGTGACGCTGACCCCGGGGCGGTTGATGGTGCCGCCGAAGTCGAAGGTGAGCAGTCCGACGAAGAACTCCCACCACTGCCGCAGGAGGGGAGCCTCGGGGTCGTAGGCGAGGGAGTGCATCGCGATGGCGCGCGCCTCCTCCATCGACATGCCGCCCTGGGTGAGGCGGCCGGCCATGACGTCGATGGGGTCGCCCGGCATCGCGCGGCCGAGGAAGAACGTCACGTTGGCGACCACGAACACCACGACAACGGCCTTGCGGACCTTGACGAAGAGGTAGTTGCGCCAGATCCGTCGTAGGAGGGTCGTCTTCCGGGGTGTGGAGGGCCCGGCGTCACCGGTGTCCGGTGGCGGGGCGGCCGCGAGTTCGGTGGCCACGGGGCTCCTTCGGGCGAGGGGGCTGGGAGGGGTGAGGGCGCCACGTTTCTATTAGGAAACTTTCCTAATAGATGGTCACCGTAACCCCATTCGTGTGGCGCACACCACCCCCGTGACCAAACGGCGTCTTTCGCGCGACCCGATCGCCACCACGAACCGAACAGACGGCCACAAACCGCCCGACACTGTCCGAATGGAAGGGGTGCGCTCCCCCGAAGGTCGAGGGCGCCACATGACGTTCGGGAGTGCCGGCGGCATGTGCGCGCTTCGTACCGTTGCCCCGCAGACGCACACGAATGCGTCATCGGCGGGCCCGGTCCACCGATGACGCACAGGACAGCAAAGGGAAACCCCCGTGCCCCCAGCACGTACCGTCATCCGCGGGACCTCGGCCGGCCTGGCCACCGGTCTCGCCCTGTCCCTCCTCACGGCCGCGCCGGCCGCGGCCGAACCCGACGACCCGAGCCTCGTCGACGACACCGTCGCCATCGACGCACTGGCCCCCTTCCACGACCAGGAGATCGACTGGGCCCCATGTGAAGAGGCCTTCCTCTCCGGGGCCGAAGCGGAATGCGCCCGGGTCGAGGTGCCCCTCGACTACTCGGCTCCGGAGGGGGAACGCATCGAGATCGCCATCCTGCGCATGTCCGCGTCCGACCCCGAAGCGCGACGGGGCGTCCTCCTGAGCAACCCCGGCGGTCCCGGCCTCTCCGGCCGTGACCTCGGTATCGAACTGGCCTTGGACTCACGTGCGGGAGAGGTCTACGACAGCATCGGCATGGATCCTCGTGGAACCGGAGCCTCGACCTGGATCGACTGCGAAGGCGAACCCCCGCCCAGTTACCCACGTCCCACCGACGAGCAGATCTCCGAGGTCACCCGGGAGACGATCCGGTACGCCCGGGACTGTGACACCAACGCGGGCGACCTGATGCCGCATATGACCACGGCCAACACCGCCCGCGACATGGACGTGATCCGCGCCGCCCTGGGCGAGGAGCAGATCAGCTACGTCGGCTACTCCTACGGCACCTACCTGGGAGCGGTCTACGGAAGCCTGTTCCCCGAACGGCTCGACCGCAGCGTGCTCGACTCACCGGTGAACCCGGACGGCATCTGGCGCGAGGACTCCCTGGCGCAGGCCCCCGCCTACACCGCGAACGTGGAGCGGTACGCCATCTGGCTGGCCGAGCGCGACGAGGTGTTCGGAATGGGCGGGAGCCCCGACACGATCATCCGGACCTTCGAGGAGACCGCCGACCGTCTCCAGGAGGAACCCCGACCCGACCTCTTCTTCCCGGGTGGCTTCGACGGAAACGACTTCATGGCAATCGCGGGAGAGTTCGCTCGTGACCAGAGCGAGTGGGACGGCAGTGCCTGGTTCCTCAAGGCCCTGGTCGAAGACGAGCCCTTCCCCGAGGAGGAGCCCGAGGGCGGGTTCGAGGAGGACACGGACCCCGAACCCGAGATCCCCGAGGACGAACTCGACCTGTCCGGTTACAACTTGGACCTGCACACGGCGGTCATGTGCGAGGCCGAGTGGCCGGAGGATGTCTCGACCTACCACTCGGACATGCGCGACTACCGCGACGACCACCCCTACGGCTCGGGCGCGTCCTGGACCGGCCCCCAGGCCTGCACCTTCAGCGAGAAGCAGCCGACCGAACCGTTGGTGGACCTCGTGCCGGCGGGCAGCACCAGCCCGCTGATCATCGCCGCGGAATACGACACCAATACCGCCTACGCGGGCGGACCCGCCATGGCCGAGACCCTGGACGGCTCCCTCCTGACCATCACCGACGAAGGCGGCCACGGGTTCTACGCCGTCCTCGACCCGGTGGACCTCGATCCCCTGCACCCGTGCGTGGACGACGCGGTGGACGCCTACCTCGTGGACGGCGCCGACCCACAGGACCTGGAGTGCGCGGGACTGCCCCGACCTGAGACGACCTCCGATGGACCCGACACGGAGGACCTGACCGAACTGTTCCAGCGGTTCGAGGAGTACGACGAGTTCGAGCCCACGCGTGCCCGGGTTCTCGGACGCCACTGATCCCCGACCACGACCGAGAACGGCCCGCACCGGTGAGTGTTCACCGGTGCGGGCCGTTCCGTCGATGGGGACGCCGGACATCGCGCGACCGGGGAAGAACGTCACCTCGGCGAGCACGGGCTCAGATGTCCACATCCGGTCACTAGGACCGACATATGACATTTGTGGGTGTTGGCACCCCATGCCCTCTTCGTACGGTTGCCGCGCATACACACGCTTCCGACGACAGCGGAGGAAATCCCCCGTGCCCCCAGCACGCACCGTCATCCGTGGGAGCGCGGCCGCAATGGCCGGCGCTCTCGCCCTGACCCTCGCCGCCGCGGCCCCCGCCACGGCCGAACCCGTCGACCCGAGCCTCGTCGACGGCACCGCCGCCATCGACGCACTGGCGCCCTTCCATGGCCAGGAGGTCGACTGGGCCCTGTGCGAGGAAGAGTTCTTCGCCGAGTTCGCACTCGAATGCGCCCGGGTCGAGGTCCCCCTCGACTACGCCGACCCCGGCGGAGCACGCATCGAGATCGCCATCCTCCGGGCCGCCGCGAGCGACCCCGAGGCCCGTCGGGGCATCCTCCTGAGCAACCCCGGCGGCCCCGGCGGCGCGGGGCGGGCCCTGGGCGCCGATCTGGGTCTGGCCACGCGCGCCGGAGAGGTCTACGACAGCATCGGCATGGACCCGCGCGGAACCGGAGCGTCGACCCCGCTGGACTGTGGGAGCGAGCTCCCGATCAGCTACCCGCGGCCCACCGACGAGCAGATCTCCGAGATCACCCGGGAGACGATCCGCTACACCCGGGCCTGCGACGCGGCGGAGGGCGACCTACGTCCGCACATGACCACGGCCAACACCGCCCGCGACATGGACGTCATCCGCGCCGCGCTGAACGAGGAGCGCGTCAGCTACGTCGGCTACTCCTACGGCACCTACCTGGGCGCGGTCTACGGAAGCCTGTTCCCCGAACGGCTCGACCGCAGCGTGCTCGACTCCCCGGTGCACCCGGACGGCATCTGGCGGGAGAGCTTCATGATGCAGGCCACCGCCTACACCGAGAACATGGAGCGTTACTCGGCCTGGTTGGCGGGCCATGACGAGGTGTTCGGGATGGGCGACGACCCCGAGGAGCTCCTGCGCGTCTTCGAGGAGACCGCCACCGCACTACAGGAGGAGCCGCGGACCGACCACCCGAGCGGCGAGGTCTACGACGGCAACGCCTTCGCCATGGAGGCGGGGGTCGCCGCGCGGGGCCAGAGCACCTGGGACGACGCCACCTGGTACCTCAAGGGCGTCATCGACGGCGAGCCCTTCCCCGAGGTCGAACCCG
Organism: Nocardiopsis sp. JB363; assembly: GCF_900143625.1. Classification (GTDB taxonomy): domain Bacteria; phylum Actinomycetota; class Actinomycetes; order Streptosporangiales; family Streptosporangiaceae; genus Nocardiopsis. The sequence continues at coordinate 25,544 of NZ_FRFF01000191.1, read as the reverse complement.
TGCCCGAGCTCCCCGAGGACGTGGCCGAACTCTTCGGGATGAACCTGGACCTGCACACGGCGATCCTGTGCGAGGCCGAGTGGCCGGAGCGCGTCTCGACCTACCACTCGGACATGCGCGACTACCGCGACGACCACCCCTACGGCACGGGTGCGCACTGGGCGGGCCCGCAGACCTGCGGCTTCACCCAGAACCGGCCGAGCGAACCGGCGGTGGACCTGGTCCCGGCGGGCAGCACCAGCCCGCTGATCATCGCCGGTGAGTACGACGCGAACACGGCCTACGCGGGCGGACCCGCCATGGCCGAGACCCTGGACGGCTCCCTCATCACCGTCACGGACGATGGCGGCCACGGGTTCTACGCCATCGTCGACCTGGTCGACCTGGAGCTCCTGCACCCCTGTGTGACCGATGCGGTGGACGCCTACCTCGTGGACGGCGCCGCCCCACAGGACCTGGCGTGCGCGGGACTGCCGCGACCAGAGGTGACCTCCGATCGACCCGACACGGAGGACCTGACCGAACTGTTCCAGCGGTTCGAGGAGTACGACGAGTTCGAGCCCACGCGTGCCAGGGCTCTCGGACGCCACTGATCCCCGACCACGACCGAGAACGGCCCGCACCGGTGAGTGTTCACCGGTGCGGGCCGTTCCGTCGATGGAGACGCTAGATCTGGGAGTCCTCAAGGGTCCCGGAGGTCTGCTCGCCGTACTGGCCGACCAGGCAGAGGTACTCGCGGTCGCCCGCCTCCCAGCCGTCTTCCGTCGGCATGAGGCTGGAGAAGTCCAGAGCCGATTCCATGTAGTCGAGTCCGACGAAGTCCTCGAAGGCGTCGACACAGCCCTCGTTGACCATCTCGCCGAGCGCTTCACCGGCCGGGTAGGGCCCGCTCTCGTCGAGGGTGCCCTCGTAGTAGACCTCCAGGTCGTGCGGCTCCGCGCAGTCGATCTTGGGCACCGAGCTGACGCTCTCGTCGCTGTCGGCGCTCCACTCGTTGATGCAGTCCCCGGTACGGAGGATGAACACGTCCTCGTCCTGCGCCCCGAGCTCTTCGGGCTCCTCGGGCGCCTCGGTCGCGACGGGTTCGGTCTCCTCCTCCACCGGCTCCTCGCTCTCGACGGGCGTGGGGCTCGGCTCGGGCTCCGCGCCCTGGAGGGCCGGGGGAAGGAACGGCAGCCCGCAGGCGCTGAGGGACAGGACCGCCCCCACGGCCAAGGCCGCCAGGGCGGCGCGGCCGGGCAGGTACTGGCGGGCTTCGGACACCATGGTCACTCCATCAGGATCGTCGCTGCGGCGCCGATCCTGGATGACCGGCACCATCTATATCGATGCGCCGGAACCGAGGAAGGTTCCATCGACTTGCCAGTTTCCCACGCTTCGTCCGATATGACCCCCGGTGCAGGTCAGCACAGGCCCACCCTGGGTAGTGCAGATCGAAATTAGTCGACAACCGACCCCTGGAGACTCCCCCTCACAGCCTCCAGGTTAAGCGTGTCCACTTCTGGCCAGGTAACGATCTCCTTAAGACCGGGGAGCCTACCTGCGCAAACATAATTTGCCTACCCCAGAAGGCCCACAACCGCCACTCATGCAGAAGAATTAACGCTACTATAAACGAGCGAAATCAGACTTGAGGAGAAAATTTACACCATGATCAGATTCAGAAGATTTATTATCACCGCAGTCTCTGCAGCACTTATCGCAACATTGGCGCCTGCCGTTGCTCACGCAAGTCATTGTTCTGCGAGATACAGTGGCTACGGTGCTTATGCAACCTGCAAGTCCGGCCACTGGAAGGTGCAGTACCAGTGCGCCAACGAACCCTCCCACCGCATGGGCAGCGCGGGAGGATATATTGGTCAGAAGCTAAAGACAAGCGTGGGGAAATGCAGTAAATCCCAGGGGATGGTCATCAGCGCCACCGCAATCGTAGGAGCATAGGCTTCCCGCCCTAAAATCGTAGTCCCCTTGCTGAAAATTTCGGGATGACAGAGCCCCATTCCTTACAGGGGGTCGCTGTTAAAACAGCGACCCCCTTAGAACGCTGAGGACCAGGACAGCCGCCCCGGCCCTGGAAACGACGAGGGCCCCGGTGATCGTTTCCGATCACCGGGGCCCTCGCACCGGGTGCGCCACCAGGGACTCGAACCCCGGACCCGCTGATTAAGAGTCAGCTGCTCTAACCGACTGAGCTAGTGGCGCCTGCGCCTGACGGTTCCCGAAGGACCCGCGGCGACATGGACAACACTACCGGATCCTCGGAGCGACTTGTGCCGTTCAGGGACCGTTCGTCGATGGTTGTGCCGCAGACCACCGGGCCGGCCTTCCGGTCGGAGCACCACCGACGACGAAGGCCCCGACCGACGTTCTCCGTCGATCGGGGCCTTCGTGCTGGTGCGTCATCAGGGACTCGAACCCCGGACCCGCTGATTAAGAGTCAGCTGCTCTAACCAACTGAGCTAATGACGCCCGACTCCCGCTGAGAACCCGACGGCCCTCGCGGCAACGGATGCAACTCTAGCAGGACCGTGGAGCGGCCGCGAACCGATTCCGGGGCCGGCCGAGGGTCGGCCCCGTCACATCGCGGAAGTAGCGGAACTCTAGGAGAAAGCCATCACCAGGACGACGATGACCCCGATGGCGAGGAGGACACCGACGCCCGCCAGCACCAGCGGAAGGATCGGGCGGCGCGGGGCCTCTTCGGGCTCGGGGTTGTCGTCGACGAAACGGCGGAAGTGCTGCGTGGTTCCCGCCGGGTCCATGTCGGGATCGTTGTTCTGCGTCATGGGGTTGACACTAGCGACTCATGGGAGCGGTGAGCACCCCCTGAAGCAGAATCGGTCGATTCCACGAACGACCGTCGACGGCGCGGGAACCCGATCCTCGGACGGTGGCGGTGTTGTCACCGGCACCCTCCCCCATCGTCGTCCGACCGAAAACCGAACGTAAGACGCGTACCGCAGAATCAGTGCGGGTGCTCGGAGCCCGGTCGGTACTTCCCCGCGGCCGGGCCCGCGCCCAGGGGCCCGGCGCGAAGAACCGCGGCCATCCGAGCCGTGGGGGAGATCCCTCGTGCCGGGTCCACCCGCTCCACCAGTCGAACCAGGACGTCCGCCGTGTGTTCCGGGTGCGCGTCCAACCACGCCACCGCCATCCGTAGCGACAGGGGCAGGCACCCGGCCAGTTCGGCCACCCGACGCAACGCCTCCTCCGAGTGGCGCCGCTCCCCCAACAGGGAACGCAGCAACGCCATCGCGCCCGCTGTGTCCAGGGCGTCGAGGGGCAGTGCGCGCACACCGTCACGGACCAACAGGTCGGTGAGCCAGTGGCGACCGGTCACCACGGCGGCGCTGCCGGGGTCGCCCGGCAGGAGCGGACGCACCTGGTGAGCGCTCGCGGCGTTGTCCAGGAGCAGGAGCACCCGCCGGCCGGACATCAGGGAGCGCAACCGGGCGGCGGCCTCGTCGGCTTCGTCCTCGGCGGCGGACAGGTCCGCGACACCGACCCGACCCGCCGACAGGGAGCGCACCATGCGGCGCAGCACCTCCGTCGGCGCACGGGGTGTGCCGTCCGAACGGCGCAGATTGACGTAGAGCCGACCGTCGGGGAAGTGCGCGGCCACCGAATGCGCCCAGCGAAGGGCCAGGGCACTGGCGCCGGCCCCGGCCGGGCCGCGGACCAGAACGCTCGCGGGGACGGCCGCGCAGGGATCGACGAGGCGGTCGAGTTCGGCCAGGGCCTCGGCCCGTCCGACGAGCGGGCTCGGGGCGGCCGGGAGCTCTGCGGGCACCAGGGGCCAGGGCCCGTGTTCGTGGTTCCGGGCGGTGGTCGCATGCGCGTCGTGGTGGGCCCTGGGACGTGGCACCGAGGAGGTCGACGCGCCCGGCCCGCTCGGGATCGGGTCGGGGTGGGCGACCGTGCGGGTGGTCCGCCCACCGACACCGGTGGAGACCATGACCGGGCCCCAACGGTTCCGGGGTTCCAGATCGCCGCGCAGGACACCGTGGAAGGCCGCCAGGAGCTCACGGCCGGGGGTGAGTCCCGGTTCCTCGGCGAGCGCCGAGCGGGCCCGGGAATAGGCGTGCAGGGCCTCGCTCCGCCTGTCGCACCGGTACAGGGCGACCATCTGCGCCCGGACGAGGGGTTCACGTCGAGGGTGGGCGGCGACGATGGGCGCGACCCGATCGGCGACTCTCTCGTTCTCGCCCCTGGCCAGGTCGGCGGTGAAGGCCCGTTCGGCCACGCGCAGGAGTTCCTCCTCGACCCGTGGCACGTCGTGGTGGTGCAGGGCCGGGGAGGCGATGTCGGTCAGTACGGGTCCGCGCCAGAGGGCCAACGCCCGGCCGAGCAGGTCGGCGTGGACGTCGGTCTCGCCGCGTTGGGCCGCGAGGTCGGCCTCGTGGACCAGGGATCGCAGGCGCAGCAGGTCACAGCGGTGTGTGCGGAGGTCGACCCGGTATCCGTCGTCGGTGCTGCGGATGAGGGGGTCGCCCAGCTGCTCTTCGAGGAGGGCTCGGAGGCGGGCCACGTGGACCTGGAGGGCGCCTCGGGCGGCCCGTCCGGGTTCGGCCCAGACACGGTCGATGAGGTGGTCGGTGGACACGGACCCACCGGCGTGGAGGAGGAGGGCGGCGAGCAGGGCACGTCGACGTTCGCCGCGCAGGCGTATCGGGGATCCGTCGACGTGGAGAGTGAGCCGGCCGAGCAGGCCGACGCGGATACCGTGGGGATCGGATGGCCCGTCGGTGGTCGACTCGTCCTCGGGTCCGACCGGGCCGAACCGCGACACAGTGCCCTCCCTCGTATCCCCGGTGCGGATGCTTCCGGCAAACCCGGAAGACGCACCGCTTCGCCCCAGCGTGCCCGCTGAACTGGGATCCCGCAATCGGAACGAGGACACTTGCCGCACGGCCCGTCCCTTGAAATCCTTGAATCTCCCGGTTTTTCCCGTCAGTGCGTTGACTCTGCACCGCGACCGAAAGAAACTTTCCTTCATGGCGCAAACTCCGAAATCTTCAGGCGACTCCTCCGGTCCGGATGAGGCCCTAGCGCCGGCGGCACCGACCACGGTGCTACGGATCCGCTCCCTGCTCCCCTCCCTCGCCCCCGCCGAACAGCGCGTGGCCCAACGGGTCATCGAAGATCCCGAGCGGGCCGCCGCCTCCTCCATCACCCAGCTCGCCAAGGATTGCGCCACGTCCGAGGCCACGGTCATCCGCTTCTGTCGCACCATCGACTTCAGCGGATACCGGGAACTGCGTCTGGCCCTGGCCACCGAGGCCGGTCAGGCCCGCGGAGCCCGCAGCAACGTCCCCGAGCTGTCCAGCGACATCAACCCCGACGACACCCTCGTCACCGTCGTCCAGAAGATCGCCTACACCGACGCGCGCGCGGTGGAGGAGACCGGCGCCGCCATGGACGTGGAGGTGCTGCGCGCCGTCATCGACGCCCTCGCCAACGCCCGGCGCATCGACATCTACGGGGTGGGCGCCAGCGCGTTCGTCGGCGCCGACCTCCAGCAGAAGCTGCACCGGATCGGTCTGACGTCGTTCGCCTGGTCGGACGCGCACGTGATGCTGACCAGCGCCTCCCTGCTGGAGGACACCGACGTGGCGATCGGCATCTCGCACAGCGGCACCACCATCGACACCGTGCAGGCGTTGAGCGAGGCCGGCAGGCACGGCGCGCAGACGGTGGCGATCACCAACTTCCCGCGCTCCGCCATCGGGTTCGCCGACCACATCCTGACCACGGCGGCCCGCGAGACCACGTTCCGCTCGGGCGCGACCGCGTCCCGGTTGGCCCAGCTGACCGTGGTGGACTGCCTGTTCGTGGGGCTGGCCCAGATCCGGTACGCCGACAGCCTGACCGCGTTGGAGACCACCTACGAGGCGGTGCGCGGGCTTCGGTTGCACGAGGACCGCAAGCGCCGCCGCCCCGAGACCCCGCCCAGGAACATCAACGGCGGCAACGAGAGCAGTACCGACAACAGCACCGGAAGCAGCGGCTGAACCCCGACCCGAGCCGCCCCCCGGGCCCGATCCGGGTCAGGTGAGCCGGCTCGGCCCGGACGGAGAGGACACGCACGGGTGCGGACCGAAGAGGAGAGTTCAGTGCACGGCAGAGACGGACGAGTACAGGACCGGCCGGATGATCACGAGGCCGTGATCGTACGGTCTCCCACCGAGGCCCGGAACTCCGGCACCTACGACATCGACCTACTGCCGGCATTGGACATCCTCCGGCAGATCAACGCCGAGGACAGCACGGTCGCGGCGGCGGTCTCCGCCGTCCTGCCGCAGCTCGCCGAAGCCGTGGAGTTGGGGGTGGCGGCCCTGGAGAGGGGCGCCACCATCCACTACTTCGGCGCGGGAACCTCCGGACGGATCGCCTCCCAGGACGCCGCGGAGCTTCCGCCCACCTACGGGGTGCCGCCGGACTGGGTCGTGGCTCACCACGCGGGCGGCGGAGACGCCCTCTCCCAGGCCCTGGAAGGGGTCGAGGACGACTGGGAGGCCGGCCGTGTGGACGCGGCCGGGGTGGCCGAGGGCTGTCTGGTGGTCGGTCTGGCCGCCAGTGGACGCACCCCCTACGTGGGGGGCGCGTTGGAGGCGGCCCGGGAACGGTCGGCCTCCACGGTGCTCATCACCGCGAACCCGAACGCGCCGCTGGCCTCCGCGGCGGACGTGCACGTGGGTGTGGCCACGGGCGCGGAGGTGGTCGCCGGATCGACCCGGATGAAGGCGGGCACGGCGCAGAAGCTGCTGTTGAACGCCTTCTCCACCGCGGTGATGGTGCGGATCGGCCGGACCTACTCGAACCTGATGGTCGGGGTGGACGCCAACAACGGCAAGCTGCGGGGGCGTGTGCTGACGATCCTGCGCGAGGCCACCGGCCTGAACGAGGAGGCCTGCGCGCAGGCCCTGAACGCCGCCCGGGGCGACACCCGGGTCGCGCTGGTGACGCTGCTGGCCGAGGTGGACGCGGAGCAGGCCGCGGACGCGTTGAAGCGTGCCCGCGGCCGGGTCCGGGTGGCCCTCGCCGAACTCGGCGTCGGCGACTCCAAGACGAACTGAACCGTTCGGGTCCGGCCGGGTCTCCACCCGGTCGGGCTCACTCTCGCAAGACCTCGTCGATCAGGCCGAGCGGGGGCGCGCCCAGTTCCAACAGCTCCCGGTGGAACCGCGGCAGGGAGAAGCCCTCACCCCACTGCTCCCGGGCACGTTCGCGCAGGGCCAGGATCTCCAGCTTGCCCCAGGTGTACCGACCGTAGGTGGGGTCGAAGGTGGCGCGCTGGGCCTCGGCCCGGGCGGCCGGTCCGCGCAGGGCGGTGTCCTCGGTGAACCGTGCGGTGGCCTCCTCCACCGTCATGGAGCCCGAGTGCAGGCCGATGGCCACGGCCAGGCGTGTGACGCGGACGAGCGCCTCCAGCCACACCCCGATCTCGAAGTGGTCGGCGGTCCACTCGGGGTCGTCGAGACGTTCGGCGGCGTAGGCGCCGAACCCTTCGTCCACGCACACCTCCTCGACGTAGTGCGCCCAGCCCTCGACGAAGGACATGGAGGGCAGGGCGCGCCGTACCGGGCTCTGGAGGCGACGCAGGGCCCGCCCGTGCGAGTAGTGGCCGGGGGCGACCTCGTGCACGCTCACCGCGGGCAGGGTGGTGTGGCTGAACATCTCCAGCCACTCGTCGGCCTCCTCCTCGGACCAGTCGGGGTCGGGTGGGTTGACGTAGTAGAAGGACGCGGTGTCCGTCTCCCAGGGACCGGACCAGGCCATCATCGCGGTGCCCCAGCGCAGGGCGGGCGGTGGCACGTCCACCCTGCATTCGCCGTCGCCGTAGGGGGCGAGGGAACGCTCGGTGGTGAACTCCAGGCTCAGGCGCGTCCACTCGCGGGCCGCGTCCAGGACCCCGTCGGCACCGGGGTGGTCCCGGGTGAGCTCGCGGGCGAACTCCATGGGGTCGCGGTCGGGTGCCAGGCGCCCGGCGGCCTCCGCCAGGCGGGAACGCAGGCGGTCGCGTTCGACGTCGGCGCGGGCCGCCAGTTCGTCGAGGTCGACCTCCATGGCCTCGCCGGTGCCTAGGAGGCGGGCGAGCGTCTCGGTACCCAGCCCCGCCTGTTCCGGGCCGTGTTCGGCGGCGTGCTCCAGGTGCGCCATCAGGCGAGAGTGCGCGGCGAGGGCGGCGTCGCGCACGTCTTCCGGCAGGTCGTCGGGCAGGCTGCCGATGAGCCCCCGCGCGGCGCCGATCAGGGACTCGGCGATGGGCGCGGAGAGGCGGTCCAGGGACGCCAGGGCGTTGTCGGCCAACCACGGCCACAGCCTCAGGTGGGCGAGGCGGGCGGCGTCGCGTTCGGCGGCGGGGGCGTACTCGCGTTCGTAGTCGGACAGGTCCATCTCGCCGATGTGGAACAGGGGGTTGGTCCGGTGCCACTGGAGTTCGCCGAGTTCGTGCCGGAGCGCGTTCTCGAAGGCGGTCAGGTGTGCCTCGTCGTGGGCGTGGTCGAGTGGATCGCCGCCCAGACGTTCGAGGAGGGCGCGCACGCCCGACGGTGACAGGTCGGCGGCCCTGCCGTCGTAGGAGTGGAGTCCGGCGTGCGCGCGCATGGCGCTGGGCAGCAGTTCGGCGATGGCCCTCAGCCGAGGGGGGAGTTCCTCGTGGGAAGGTGCAGACATGCGGCCGACCTTAGGGCATGTTCCCGCACCTGGCCGGCCGCCTGCGAGGCGTCCCCGGAGCGTTCGGCGAACACCCCGGGGACGGTGGTCAGAGCCAGCGTGGCGGGACCACTTCGACGCCCTCGGTCAGTCGGTCTCCGCCTCGGCCCGAGGCCCAGGAGACCACGGCCGGCAGATCGCCGCGAACGGTCTCCTTCGGCGCGGTCTCGCCGGGGTCGTCGGCGCCCGCCCCCAGCACCCCGAGGTCCGCGCGGCCCTCGACGTGGATCGCGAGCCCCGGGTCGGTGTCGCGTTTGGCCCACACGCCGACGATGTCGCCGAGCAGGCGTTCCAGTACGTGCTCGGGGACGTCCGCGACCCGGGCGCCGTTGTCCAGGTCCACCGCGTGCAGCCACACCTCCCGGGTGCGCATCCACACGGTCTCGCGCAGCGGCACGAGCCGGCCCTGCGCGGTCTTGACCCGGTAGGACCACGGTTCTTCGGGGGTGTCCCGCCACTCCACGTCCAGCGACACCGCCGCGTGGTGGTTCAGGTGGCGCAGGGCACGGGCCGGCAGGGTGGCGCCGAGGTCGATCTCCCGGTTCCGTTCCTCCGGGGAGGCGTACATCGGGTGTTCCTCGTCGGTGTTGGCCCACAGCACCAGTCGTCCGATGGCACGGGCGTTGTAACCGACGTGTGCGATCAGGTGACGCCTGGTCCACCCCTCCAGCAGGGAGGGCGCGTCGAGTTCGTCGTCGTCCAAGGTGTCGACCGCCCGGTGCCAGAACGCGGTGCCCCGGCGGACCGTGAGGAGCTCGTCGAGCAGCCCCGGGTCGCGGGTGCGGTCGCTCTTGTCGACCATCAGGGCGCCACGATGTCGGAGGACATGCGACCGATGCCGTCGATCTCCACCTCGACCACGTCACCCGGCTTCAGGAAGACCTGCGGGTCACGGGCGCGACCCACGCCGCCCGGGGTTCCGGTGAGGATGATGTCGCCCGGCTTGAGCGGAATCATCGTGGAGATGTAGGAGACCAGGTGCTCCGGCGGGAAGACCAGGTCACCGATGGAGTGCTTCTGCATGATCTCGCCGTTGACGCGGGTGCGCAGGGTCGAGGTGCGGTGGTCGAACTCGTCGGGGGTGACCATGACCGGTCCCACCGGCGTGGAGCGGTTCCACATCTTGCCCTGAAGCCATTCCTTGGTACGGAACTGCCAGCCGCGCATCGAGATGTCGTTGGCCATGCTGTAGCCGGCGATGTGGCCGGCAGCCTCCTCCTCGGAGACCCGGTAGGCCTCGGAGCCGACCACGATGACCAGTTCGCCCTCCCAGTCCAGCTCCGGGTCCTCGGCCACCGCGGTGACCGGGTCGTTGGGACCGGTGAGGGTCTCGGCGTACTTGGCGAAGAGCGTGGGGTGGGACGGCAGGTCCCGGCCCATCTCCTTGATGTGCGAGGCGTAGTTCAGCCCCACGCAGACGACCTTGCCGGGGGCCGGGACGACCGTGTCGAACACGGCGTCGTCGGCGGTCACGGGTGCGCCGTCGGCGTTCTCGGCGAGGGAGCGCCAGTTCTCCTCGCGAAGGAGGGCGCCGAGGTCCGCGTACCCCTCGATCGGGACCCAGGTGTCCCCGGAGTCTCGGGCGACGGTGGTGGAACCATCGCGGCGCAGGGTGGCGAGCTTCATTCGGATTCTCCTTCGACGTGGACGCGCTGGAAGTTCAGCTTCTCGATGATCGGGTGGTCGCCGAACTGGAACAGGTCCAGCCGCGACTCGGCCCGCAGGCTGAAGGGGGCCCAGGAGGGGACGACGAAGATGTCGCCCTTCTCCACCTCATAGGTCCGGTCACCGACGAGGGCGCGGCCACGCCCCTCGAAGACCTGGTAGACGCTGGAGCCGACCTCGCGCACGGTGCGGGTCCGCACCCCCGGGCGCAGACGGTGGAACTGGGCGCGGATGGTGGGCATGACGTCGCCGCCGTCGGTGGGGTTGACGTAGCGCACGGCCGCGTGCCCCTGCTCGACGGTGGCGGGATACCCCTCGTCCTCGATGAGCAACTGCTCGGTGAGCGCCCGGTCGGTGTGCTCCCACCGGTAGGCGCCGATCGGCGAGGAGACGGTGTCGCGCAGACCGGAGAGCGGGCGCAGCCCCGGGTGGGTCCAGAGTCGTTCGCTCCGGGACACCCGGGGGGTGGAGTCGTCCGTGACGCGGTCGACGCCGAACTCGAAGAACGAGGTGTCGGTGTAGTGGACGAAGGGGATGTCGAGGCCGTCGATCCAGGCCATCGGCCGATCGGTCTCGTTGTGGTGACCGTGGAAGTTCCAGCCCGGCGTGAGCAGGAAGTCGCCGCGGGACATGCGGACGGGGTCGCCGTTGACGACCGTCCACACCCCCTCGCCCTCGACGACGAACCGGAAGGCGTTCTGGGAGTGGCGGTGCTCGGGGGCGACCTCGTGCCCGCCCAGGTACTGGATCGCGCACCACAGGGTCGGTGTGGTGTAGGGGCGTCCGCCAAGGCCCGGGTTGGCCAGCGAGATGGCCCGGCGTTCGCCACCGCGACCGACGGGAACCAGGTCTCCGGCGCGTTCGGCCAGCGGCAGCAGTTCCTTCCACCGCCACAGGTGGGGCAGCGCCGCGGGGTGCGGCTCGGGTGGCATGAGATCGCCGATCTCGGTCCACAACGGGACCATGTTCCCCGCCTCGAAGTCGGCGTAGAGCCGGTCGAGCTGTTTCCGTTCCTCGGGTGTGGGCGGCGGCACGGCGGCTTCGTCGACGCCGCGCGGCAGGTCGTGCTCTTCGTGTCCCCCGCTCACGGGGGTGGCGCTCCGGTCGGCCATCGGTCCTCCTGCGCACTGTGCTCTGGGGATCGGCCCATGTGGTCGAACATGAGCCGCGTCACTCGGAGCGTAGGTCGAGAAGGAGTGCCGGACCCAAGATCATTCTGTTGTGCAGAAAAGTAGGCGACCTGGTCAGTCCTGCTCGGCGAGTCCCAACTCGATGTCGGCGCAGGCCTGCACCAACACCCGCCGCACCGCGACGTCGTCGACCACGTGGGCGCGCATGTGCGGGACCGCGATGGTCACCGCCGCCACACCCTCGCCGGAGGGACCGCGCACCGGAGCGCCCAGGGCGACCACGCCGCTCTCGGTGCGCTCACGATTGACCGCCAGCCCCATGTCACGGACCCATGTGAGCGAGCGCACGAAGGCGCCGAACCGCTCCTCCTCCATGTGTACGCCCAGCGAGCGCGCCGTCCCCGAACGGTAGAGGCGGGCCAGGTCGGCCTCCTCCAGCAGCGCCAACAGGGCCAGCCCGCCCGAGGCCGCGGCGGCGTCGAGTACGGCCCCGCGCCGGTCACCCACCTGCACCACGGCCGCGTTCGACTCGACCGTGCTGAGGAAACGCACGGTGGTGCCGACCCTGACCTGGAGGTTGACCGTCTCCCCCACCCGCTGGGCGAGCAGTTCGATGATCGGTCGGGCCACGCCGCGCAGTCTGCGGTTCGGCACGTCATCGGTCACGGGGGCCAACAGTCCGGGCCCCGGCCGGTAGACCCTGGAGTCGTCCTGCACGGCGAAGCCGCGGAACACCAGCATCTGCATGAGTCGGTGCGCCGTGGACGGCGCCACGTCCAGTTGCGCGGCGGCCTCGGAGATACGGACGGCGCCCTGGTCGCGCAGCATCTGCAACAGGGTGAGGGCCGAACCGACGGATCGGATCTCGTACGACGGAGGTGTCCTCCTCGGTGGCGCGTTCATCCACGCAGCATAACCAGGGAGAACGAATCTTTCTGCTGAGCAGAAGTTTATGGCGCCGGTGACGTGTGTCGCAGCAACGTCGACACGAGTGACCCGGCCCATGTGGCCTCTCGCACGACGGAGGAGATTCGAGTGACAGCATCCGCCCCCACCTCAGTGATCGTCATCGGCGGCGGCATCGGAGGATTCGCCTCCGCTCTCGTCCTCCGACGCCTGGGAGCCGACGTCCGACTCCTGGAACAGGCACCCGAGTTCGGTGAGGTCGGCGCCGGTCTACAGATGTCGCCCAACGCCACGCGCCTGCTCAAGCGCTGGGGTCTGCTCGACGAGGCGATCGCGAGCGGGGTGGCGCCCCGGCGCGTGGTCTTTCGCGACGCCACCACCGGCGAGGACATCCTCGACCAGGACGTGACCGGAGAGTTCCGGGAACGCTACGAGGCCCCCTACATCGTGGCCCACCGCGCCGACCTGCACCGTTTGTTGGCCCGCACCGCGCAGGAGGCAGGGGTCCGGACGCACAACAGCGTCTGCGTGGAGTCGGTGGCGGAGACCCCCGACGGGGTGCGGGCCGTGACCACCGACGGGCGCGAGTTCACCGCCGACGCCGTCATCGCCGCCGACGGCATCAAGTCCGCGGTCCGACGACAACTGTTCTCCGCCGACGAACCGGTCTCCTCCGAGTACGTGGCGTACCGGGGGGCGATCCCCACCTCGTCGGCGGCGCACGCCGAGGACCTGGACTCCGTGGTGGTCTGGCTCGGCCCCGAGTGCCACCTGGTGCAGTACCCGCTGCGCGACGGCGAGCTGTTCAACACTGTGGCGGTCTACCGTTCGCGGAGCTTCGCCGCCGGACGGCTGGAGTACGAGGGCGCCGACGAACTGCGCGCCGCCTACACCGACTGTGTGCCCGCCGTACGCGACGCGCTGACCAACGTCAACGATTCCCTGCGCTGGCCGATGTTCGACCGTGAACCCCTCTCCACCTGGAACAAGGGGCGGGTGTGCCTGGTCGGCGACGCCGCGCACCCGATGCTGCAATACCTGGCCCAGGGTGCCTGCCAGGCCTTGGAGGACGCCGGGACGTTGGAGCGCTTGGCCGAGGAGATCATCTTCGGCGCGGACGGCGACGCTTCCCGCTGGCCGGAGGTGTTCGAGCGGTTCACCGACCTACGTCAGGCCAAGACGGCCCGGGTACAGACCACCGCCCGGGCGTGGGGCGAGGCCTGGCACCTGGCCGGTCCGATCGAGCGCACCGTGCGGAACATGCTCTTCGGGTCGGCGGACCGGCACGGGGTCTGGGAGTACACCGACTGGCTGTACGGGCCGCAGCCGGCTGATCGCCTCGACGCCGGGACGACCGTGGAAGGTGACCGAAGCGGCACTAGTGTGCGGGCATGACGCCCGATCACTCCCCTCACGCTTCCCCCACCGTGCCCGAACCGGTCCGCTACCGGCGCACCTCCTGGTCACGGGACCCCTACGCCCTCGGGTCGTACTCCTACCTGGCCCCGCACCGGCTGGGCACCTCGGTGCGCGCCCGCTTGGCCGCACCGGTGGGCGCACGCCTGCACTTCGCCGGTGAGGCCACCTCCTCCGAGGCGCCCGCCACCACCGCCGGCGCCCTGTCGAGCGGGCGGCGCGCGGCCGAGGAGGTCCTGCGCACCGGGCGTCGCGGGCAGAGTGTCACGGTGGTGGGGGCGGGCTTCGCCGGGCTCGGTTGTGCCCGTGCGCTCGCCGACGCCGGCATGGCGGTGACCGTCCTGGAGGCGCGTGATCGGGTCGGCGGACGAGCGTGGACGGAATGGGCCGAGGACATGCCCGTCGACCTGGGCGCCTCCTGGATCCACGGGCACAAGGGGAACCCCGTCACCCAGCTGCTCAAGGCCACCGGTGGGCGACGGATCGAGTTCGACTACGACAGCGTCGCCGGCGCCGACCCCGCCGGTTACCGGGAGCTGGAGGAGTACGTCGAGGGAATGGACGAGCACCCCCGTGCCGATACCACGCCCATCTCCGCGCTTCTTCCCGAGAACCCCTCCCCCGCGCTTCGCTACGCCGCCAACACCGTCTACGCCCAGGAGTACGCGGCCGAGCCGCACGAGTTGGCCATCAGCGCCGACGAGGAGGGGGTGGGCGGGCGCGGCGGTGACCTGCTGCTGCCCGACGGCTATGCCGGGTTGGTCGCCCATCTGCGCGGTGACCTGAGGGTTCGCACGGGGGCGGTGGTCACCGCCGTGGAGCATTCCGACGGCGGTACCGTCGCGCACCTGGCCGGCGGGGAGTCCGTGCCGGCGGATCACTGCGTGGTGACGCTGCCGATCGGTCTCCTCAAGGCCGGGGCGGTGGAGTTCCGCCCGTCGCTGCCCGAGACCAAACGGGAGGCGATCGACGCTCTCGGGTCGGGGCTGCTGGACAAGTTGTGGCTGTGGTTCCCGCACGTGTTCTGGCCGGCCGACGTGGACGTCCTGGAGTGGTCCGACCCCCGCGACCCCGGGTTGTGGTCGTGGTGGCTCAACGGATACAAGGCGTTCGGACGACCGGTGCTGTTGGGGTTCAACGGCGGTGACCACGCCCGTTCCCTGGCCGGGGAGTCCGACGAGGCGGTGGTGGCGAGCGCCATGGACGCGCTGCGACGCATGCACGCCTGAAGTCGGGAACCGGTCGGGGCGCCCGGTCGTCTTCCAAGGTGTGACGACATCCGAGAGCTCCGAGATACCTCCGACGCCCGAACCCGCGAACCGGGGCGCCGCTACCGTGCAACCGGGCCGGCGCCGCCTTCTGACCTGGGCGGTCGTCGCCGTGGCCGTGATGGTGCTGGGCTGTGTGCCGTTCGTGTGGCAGTTGTTCGCCACCTCCGATCACCGGTACGAGGTCGAGGACGTGCCCGAGCGCCCGGTCGCCGTGGTGCTCGGCGCGGGGGTCCGCCCCGACGGGCTGCCCAGCCACCTGCTGGCCCAGCGTCTGGAACTGGCGGTGGAGCTGTACGAGGCGGGCCGGATCGAGGCGGTGCTGGTCAGCGGCGACAACGGTGTGGAGCACTACAGCGAGACCGACACCATGCGCGACTACCTGGTCGATGCGGGTGTCCCGGCGGACCGGATCGCCGGCGACCACGCCGGGTTCGCCACCTGGGACTCGTGCGTGCGCGCCGCCGAGGTCTTCGGGGTGGAGGAGGCCGTGGTGCTGACCCAGGACTTCCACGTGCCGCGCGCGGTCCGGCTGTGTCGGGCGGCGGGCATCGACGCCGTGGGCGTGGGCGACCACAGCTTCGACGAACGTGGGTTCGCCACCGTGTACGGGTGGGTGCGCGAGGTTCCGGCGGCGGTCGCGGCCCTGGGCACGGTCCTGCTGCGCCCGGACCCCACGTTCCTGGGCGACTACGAGACCGGTGTGGACGAGGCCCTGGCCCGGGCCACCGAGGAGTCGGCGGCCTCCTGACCAGGGCCTGTTTTTCGGGCCTCCGCTAAGGGCGACCGCCACCGAACAGACGGCCGAAAAGGCCCTGGGGTGCCTGCGGCGCCTGCTGGGACTGCGGAGCCTCCTGGACGGGGACGGCCTCGGGCTCCGGCTCGGGTTCCACACCGACCAGGGCGCAGAACTCCTCGGCGTCGTCGGGCAGGGCCCAGGCGGCGAGGGTGGCGGTGAACTCCTCGTCCTCCCACGCCGAGGCGGGCAGCTCCGCGATGGCCCACAGAACCTTGAGGGTCTCCTCGTCGTAGTCGGCCTGAGCGTGCTCCTCGGGGGTGCGGTCCTTGGAGCGGGGGCCCAACACCAGTTCGAGGCCCACACCGGTGACCAGGGCACGGGACTCGTCCTCACCCTTGATCAGGCCGGGCAGGATGTCCAGGCGCAGTCGGCGGGCGCGGTCTCCGGCGCGGCCCAGCGCGAGGAAGCCCAGGACCTGCGGGGAACGGGGGCCGCAGTGCGGCCACGACTCGTTGAACAGTCCCTCGTAACCCATGGAGGTACCGCCGCCGCGGCCGATCCGGCGCAGGCCCTCGCGGGGGGTGTTCTCACCATGGATGAGGACCGTCGCCACCGCGGCGGCGAAGGAGTTGTAGAGGTTGCCGCCGGCCATCTGGTGGGTGAGGCCGATGGTGGTGTCGATGTCGTGCGGAGCGGCGAGCAGGCCCAGGGCGAACAGTTCGGCGGGCAGCGGATCGGAGTTGCCTCCGCTGCCGCCACCGGAGGCCTGGTCCATGGCGTCGCGCAGGGAGGTGGGGGCCTTGGGGGTGGGGCGCAGGTCCTTGGCGAGGAGGAACTGGGACGCACCGGTGATCTCGGAGACGATGCGCGCGGACTCGTCGGGCAGGAACGCCAGCAGGTAGCTCACCCACTCGCCGGCGCGGTCCAGGCCGCCCCGGTTCGTGCCGCCGTGCAGTAGGGCGACCAGGTCGGGAACACGGGCGAGCACGGCCTCGTAGGTGTCGAGTTCGGCCTGGAGGAGCTCCGCGCCCTCATCGGACTCCATGACGGCGAGGCGGTTGCGCATGCGGTGATGGTGCTGCTCGTCGGGGGCCTCGTCCCTCCAGGTGCGGTACTGGGTGCGCACCTTCTCGGCGTCGTTGGAGGTGGCCCAGGCCACCTCGTCGCGCCATTGGGCGAGGTCGCGGTGCTCGGGGAAGCGGTCCTCCGCGTGGGCGGCGACCAGCTCCAGCAGGAGGCTGAGCGGCCGCCACCGGTCCATGTCCGGGGTCTCGTCGGCGGTCGCGGCGTCGACGAGGTGGTCGACGACCTTCGGTGCGGCGCGATGGCCCGGCTCCGGAAACCGGATGATGTCGTGGAGGTCGGACAGCGCACTGTCACTGCCGGCGACCCGGCCGAGGAGTTCGGGGATGCGGTCCCCGCCCTCGGGGGCCAGGGAGGCCCAGTCGACGTCGGCGGCGTTGTCGTGTGGTTCGTTTCCCGTGGTCGCGTTCATGCCCTGATTATCCCGTCTCGGGAAAGGGCTACGGGCCGGCTCGTTCCACACGGGCCGAAGCGCCGGCGGAGGCCCGAAAAGACAGGCTTCAGTGCGGGTCGGGGCGGCCGAGCATGGCCGGCGCGGGGCGCAGCACGGCGTCCTTGAGCGCCTTGGCGGCTGCGGGGACCTCGCGCAGGTAGCCGATGACGGTGGAGCGTCGGCGGGCGCCCAGGCTGGAATCGCCCACCCCCACCGCGTCGATGCCGGCGGCGCGGGCGAGCGCGATGGTGCGGGGCAGATGGAAGGACTGGGTGACCATGGTGGCGGCGTCCACCCCGTAGTACTCCTTGACCCTGACGCAGGTGTCCCAGGTCCGGTAGCCGTGGGGGTCGGCCTCGATCCGATCGGCGGGAACCCCGTGTTCGACGAGGTAGCGGGTCATGGTGTCGGTCTCGCGCCGGGACACGTCGCGGTTGTCCCCGGAGACCAGGACACCGTCGACCTTGCCCTCACGGATCAGGTCGACGGCCAGGTCCAAGCGCCGGGCGAGCAGCGGTGAGGGCCCCTCCGGCCACGCGGCGGCGCCCAGGACCACGGCGACGGGGCGGTGCGGGACACGGGCGAGGCCGGGACGACGTCCGGCTCCGGCCAGGCGTGTCCAGACGAACGGAACCAGAGCGAGGGCGAGGACGCCGACCACGATCGTCCCGATCCACATGAGCACGGTCGCCGCCTTCCGATGTCGACACGGCCCGTGCCGTGTGCCCCACCATCATGGCGTACGGCCGCGGCCCTCAGGTCAGGAAGTCGGTCCAGCTCCCGGACCGCTTGTGCCGCACGCGCAGGCTGCCGCCCTGGGAGGCGCCGGTGATGACGAAGTGGGTGACGTCGCTCCGGCGGATCGAGTCGACGTCCGAGCGCAGGCTGCCGAACCAGGAGGCGTCGACGTCGACCTCTGCGGTGGCGCCCTCGGGCAGGATGATGTCGGCGCTGCCCCAAGAGGTCTCCACCCACACCTCCACCACGGGGGTGGTGATGCGGGCCTCGCGGAAGTCGAGCTTGGTGGAGCCGAAGCGGGCGTCGACCTCCACGCGGTACGGCACGGTCCAGTCGCCCTTGCGGACCACGGAGTCCCCCTTGGCCTTGAGCTTCAGGGGTTGGCCGGCGGGGCCGGCCGGGACGTTCTGTGGGGCGATCGCGCCCGTCGTCGGAGCCGGGGCGGAGAGCCCTCCCGCGCCGGCGGGCAGGTCGGCGACGATGGGTTCGAGGTCGGCGTAGGTCTTGGCGCCGTAGACCGCGTTGAGGCGCTCGTCCACCTCCGCCAGGTCAAGACGCCCTTCCCCTGCGGCTTCCCGCAGGATCTCCGCGACCTGGTCGCGTTCGGCGTCGGAGATGCGCATTCGACTCATGTCTTCGGGGGCCACGTGCTCCTACCGCTCCTTCTGCCTGTTTTGTCAGACCCACGTTAGAGCATGTGGAGCGTCCGTGGCGGTTCGGCGGACGTGGTGGTCGAGGAAGACGCCCCGCCGCGCTTTGGGCCGGAGGGGAGCCGGGTACTGCTTCTCTAGTGTGGTTGAGGACTCTGCCGGGGTAGGACGGACCCCGGCAGAGTCCTGAATCACGCGTGATTCCCTCCCCGGGTACTTCCACGATCCCGCAAGGCACCCCCTCCTGCACAGAGCGTGTCCGCAACCGGCCAGACAGTGAGCAAGCCGGGGCGACACCTCACGTTCTCCGGGTGTCCTCCACTCGGACGCCTTTCCGGATTTCGGTCACTCCACCCACTCCGATTCGGCACCTCCCCTCGCTCCCCGGTGTGACCAAGCGAGAGGGGTCGCCATGGCCCGAATCGCCGGTTTCGGATAGCACTTTAATCGGGTTTCGGACACAGGCGCTGCCCAAGGAACCGCAGGTCACGGAGGCGCCACCAGGAGGGTGCGAAAAACCTTCCGATCGCCTTCGAACACCCCTTCGCAAGCCATGCCTGGAGCTGCGAAGACACTGAATCCTCAGGGTTCCCGAAATCTGCCGTTCTTCGCCCTCCCGGCGGCGTTTGCCCAAATTCCGCAGCGAGCATGTTTCAAGTGAACGCGAACGGTCGCCGGACCGGCTTCCCTTCGCGAGAGACCCATCCGATCCGACCGATCAGCAGAACCACCACCAGGTCGAAGACCGGAGGAGACCACGACGTGTCCGCCCTTGCGATCGCCCCGACGTTTCTCAGCGACTTCAACCACCTCGCGCCCGACGTCCAGCTCGGCACCCTGGCCGTGATGCGCGCCTACCAGGCCGGAGAGCCCACCGACCTGGAGTCCGTCGCGGGCGCCGCCGACCCTCGTGTCCGGGTCGTCTCCATCGCCCCCGACTGGACCGGCGTCATCGCCCCCGACCCGCACACGGAGTCCGCCGAGGACGAGCCGACGGAACGGGACACCGATGACCCGCACTACCGGCTGCTCACCGTGCGCCCACGCGCCGAGGCGCTGCGCTTCGCCCAGAACCTGCGTCCGCGGACCCTGACCGACGCTCCCGTCGAACTCGGGCTCGGCACCGTCGACCTCACCCCCGTCGGCCCACCCGAACTGTCCGGCGCCCTCAACGCGCCCTTCCATCAGTGGCAGATCACCCTGCACCCGGACCAGCACCGGGTCACCGGAGCGCACTTCAACGGATCCGTGCAGGTCACAGGGGGACCCGGCACCGGCAAGACCGTGATGGCGCTCTACCGTGCCGCGCACCTGGCCGAACTGGACGCCGCGGCCCGCCCCGAGTCCGGCGGCGAGTCGGTACTGCTCACCACCTTCAACCGCGCGCTGGCCCAGTCCCTGGCCGACCGCCTGGACCGTCTGCTGCCCGACCCCGACACCAGGTCCCGTGTGCGGGTGGTCACCATCGACAGTCTGGCCCGTTCCGTGGCGCAGACCCACAGCAGCGTCGCGCCGCGGATGATCGGCAAGGACGAACTCGCCCAGCGGTGGCGAGCGGTCGCCCTCGCCGACGGGCTGCCCTTCTCAGGGCGCTTCCTGGTGGACGAATGGGAACAGGTCATCCTGGCCAAGGGCCTGGAGCGGCTGCCCGACTACATCCGTTGCGAGCGCAGCGGCCGCGTCCAGCATCTGGCTCCCGAGCACCGACGTCAGGTCTGGGAGACCGTCCGACGCTACGTGGGCGCGATGCGGGTGGAGGGGCTGTGGTCCTACCCGCAGCTGGCCGCCGAGGCCGCCCGACTGCTCACGCGTTCGGGTCCGCTGTTCCGGCACGCGGTGGTCGACGAGTCCCAGGACCTGCACCCGGCTCAGTGGAAGATGCTGCGCGCCGCGGTCCCCGAGGGGCCGAACGACCTGTTCATCGTCGGTGACCCGCACCAGCGGGTGTCCGACAACCGGGTATCGCTGGCCTCGCTGGGCATCAACGTGCGCGGCCGCGGTCACCGGCTGCGGGTCAGCTACCGGGTGACGCAGGAGATCCTCGACTGGAGCATGCCGATCCTGGACCGCGGGGCCGCTCTGGGCATGGACGACGACGCCGACACCCTCGCGGGCTACCGTTCGCTGCTGCGCGGCCCCGCCCCGGTGGTCCGCGGCTGTGACAACCGCACCGAGGAACTCCACGCCCTGGGCGACTGGGTTCGGGTGTGGCTGGAGGCCGGGGTGAACCCGGCCGAGATCGCGGTGGCCGGACGCAACCAGTGGGTGGCGCGCGGAGTCGCCAAGGAGCTGGAGGCGCGCGGGATCGCCACCACGCCGCTGGAGGAGGTGGGCGCGGCGGGCGCGGTCCGGGTGGGCACGATGCACCGGTTGAAGGGACAGGAGTTCCGGTGTGTCGCCCTGGTCGGCGTGAGCGACCACCTGCTGCCGCCCAAGGCCGCGATCGAGGCGGCCGACGGTGACCAGGTCGCCTTGGAACACGCGATCCAGCAGGAGCGGACGCTGCTGTTCGTGGCCTGCACCCGGGCACGGGACGCACTGTACGTGTCGCACGTGGGCCGCCCCAGCAGGCTCATCGCCGACAGCCGCTGACCGAAGCGGGCGCACATGAGAGGGCCGGGACGTCGATCGACGTCCCGGCCCCGCCCGGTATTCGGGTGTTCGTCGCTACTCCTCGGCGAAGCGGCCGTCGAGGCCGGGGATGATCATTCGGTCCGTGGAGGCCAACGGTTCACCGACGTCCACGTCCGTGACGTACATGATCGGCAACAGCAGCGGCGGCGGGAAATCCGGGGTGAAGGTCAGCGGGATCCCCAGGAGCCGCACGTGCATGCTGGTGACGTGGAGTTCGACGTCGCCCTCCATGTCCATCGTGGGCAGACCCAGTGACCGGCGACTGCCGGCGTCGTCGAACCAGAGTTCGCCACCGCTCATGCTGGATCGGCTCATCGTGAGCCGGAGGTAGCGCCGTGGACCGTCCGCGGTCGGGCACTCCACCACTCCGTCGTAACTCGCGCCGTACATGGTGAGGGTGTCCGCGGTCAGGCCGGACTCGCGGGTGGAACCACGGAAGCAG
Source organism: Nocardiopsis sp. JB363 (assembly GCF_900143625.1). Lineage (GTDB taxonomy): Bacteria > Actinomycetota > Actinomycetes > Streptosporangiales > Streptosporangiaceae > Nocardiopsis. Next base: position 3,725 of record NZ_FRFF01000191.1, on the reverse strand, counting down.
TCGTAGTCGGAGTCGACCATGACCTCGGGGTACTCGCCCTCGTCCTGCGCGGCCTGGCAGTCCAGGACCATGTCGAGAAGCTCCTGCTCGTCCTCGACGACGGCGCTGTCGCCCAAGGCGAGCTCACACGCGGCGGGGTCGGGATCCTCGTCGTCGACCTCTTCCTCGTCCTCCTCGCCCTCCTCGCTCTCGTCCTCGGGGTCCTCCTCCGTGCCCTCGTCCGCGCCGGGCTCGGTCTCCTCGGGAGGTGTCCCGGGCTCCTCCGACGGGCTCTCGGAGGGGTCCTCCTCCGGCTGTTCCTCGGCCTGTTCGTCGTCTCCGGGCGTCAGCCAGTCCCAGGGCCACCCCGGGGCGGAGACGGGGGCCGAGGCGATGGCGACGGCCACGGCCAGCGGCAGCGCGATCGTGGCCAAGGGCCGGGTGCCGCCGCCCGGGTCATCGGTACGGATGGTCTCGCCCTCGGAAGCGGCGGGGGCGTCGTCCTCGGCTTCGTCGGGGGCTTCCGCCGTCTTGGCCCGGCGCCGCCCACGCGAGCGGCTTCGGGCCTCGGGGCCCCAGCCGAACACGAGTGACCCGCCGACGATACCGAGCAGCATGCCGATGACGAAGCCACCGAAGTTGGAGGTCACGAAGGACACCAGCGCGAGCATCAGCCCGACCACACCGAAGAAGGTGTGCTGGGCCGGTTGCAACCAGCTCAGCACACCGATCACGATCAGCAGACCGCCGATGAGGTTGCCGGAGACACCGGCCATTCCGGAGAAGACGAGCAGGTCCATGGGCAGGATCAGGCTCTGGGCGGCGGGGGCGACCAGAAGCTCGATTCCGGCAGCGGCGAGGAGGAACCCGCCCCAGAACGGCCGAGTACGCCGCCAGGTCCGGAACCGTCCCCATCCCGCGCGGATCAGGGTCATCGCTTGGGTCATGGGATCAGAAGCACTCGTGGTTACCGGGCTTGATGGCCAGCCCCAGCCCGCTCAGACGCAGCGAGCCGGAGGTGACCGCCCAGGAGGTCAGTTCCATCTCGTCGACCGAGATGGAGTCGGCTTGCAGGCCGAAACCACCTTCGGGACCTTGGCCGTTATCGGCCTTGTCGAGGGTGCTGGCGTCACGGCCGATCTCGATCTCACCGAACTCCGCGTCACCCTGGAGTTGTTCGATGTCGATGACCATCGAGGTGCCCTCGACCGGGCTCTCCTCACCCGCGGTGATGACCAGGGTGGCCTCACCGATGGGCAGGTCCCACAGGGAGGACATGCACAGGTTCTGCAATTCCACGGTGTTCACGCTGGACAGGCCGACCGGTCGGGCCGAGCCGTCGACCGAGTCGGCGACGTCGCCGTACTGGCTGAAGCCGCTGCCGCTGAAGTTGTCGGCGGACATCTTGAAGCTGTCGCCGGAGACCGCGAAGGAGGCCGCGAGCACGCCCTGGGTGGTCATACCGCCGAGGACCGCGGCGGCGATGAAACCGGGGACCGCGAGCAGGGCGAACCTGCGCCAGCGGGTCCCACCGTTGCCTTCGTGCTGCTCAGGCGAGTCCTGGGACGCCTCGGGCGCCTCCTCGGGTGCCTTGGGCATGTGTACCTCCAGAGGATTCCGTCGCCGGGGAGACGACGAGGGGGGAAGGAGACTTGCGCCGACGCACGCCACGTGTGTTACATGGAACACACCCTACTCGGCGGTAGTGATGAACATTACAATATGTATTGTCACATTTCTAGATGGCGCCATCATCGTTGCGGACTCGTATCCGGCTCATTACGGACAACCGCCGCCTGAACTGGGAAGAAGAGGCCAGAACCATGTCCCCTCAGAGCGCACCAGACACCGCCGCACCCGAGGAAACGGACGACCGTTTCGACTACGACGTGGTCGTGATCGGCTCCGGCTTCGGTGGATCGGTGAGCGCACTCCGCCTCGCCGAGAAGGGTTACCGAGTCGGCGTCCTGGAGGCGGGCCGACGCTTCACCCCCGAGACCCTGCCGTCCTCGTCCTGGGACGTGAAGAACTTCCTCTGGGCCCCGCAGGCCGGCATGTACGGGATCCAGCGCATCCACCTGCTCAAGGACGTGATGATCCTCGCCGGGGCCGGCGTGGGCGGGGGCTCGCTCAACTACGCGAACACCCTCTACCACCCGATGGACCCCTTCTTCGAGGACCCGCAATGGCGGCACATCACCGACTGGAAGTCGGAGCTGGCGCCCTTCTACGACCAGGCCCGACGCATGCTCGGTGTGCGCACCAACCCCTCCATGACCCCCTCCGACGTCCACCTGAAGGCGGTCGCCGAGGACATGGGGGTGGGCGACACCTTCCGGCTCACCCCGGTGGGCGTGTGCTTCGGCGACGGTGAGGACGGCGCCGGCAACACGGCCGCGCCCGGCGACTCCGTGGGCGACCCCTACTTCGGTGGCGCCGGCCCCGACCGGAAGGCCTGCACCGAGTGCGGTGAGTGCATGACCGGTTGCCGACACGGCGCCAAGAACACGCTCACCGAGAACTACCTGTACTTCGCCGAACGAGGCGGCGCCGAGGTGCACCCGCTGACCACCGTCGAGCGGCTGCGCGAACGCCCCGAGTCCCAGGGCGGCGGTTTCGCCGTCGACACCCTGCGCACCGACGCGCCCCGGCGCAAGGAGAACGCCCGCACGTTCACCGCGCGCCAGGTCGTGGTCGCCGCCGGCACCTACAACACCCAGACCCTGCTGCACCGGATGCGTGCCGACGGGCTGCTGCCACGCCTGTCCGACAGGCTGGGCACCCTCACCCGCACCAACTCCGAGGCGCTCGTCGGCGCGATGAGCAAGCAGGTGCCCCCGGAGGACCTCACGCACGGGGTGGCGATCACCTCCTCCATCCACCCCAACGACAACACCCACATCGAACCGGTCCGCTACGGCAAGGGCTCCAACGCGATGGGCCTGCTCACCACCATCCAGGTGCCGGGCGGCGGGAGGATTCCGCGCTGGCTGCGCTACGTCGGGCTGATCCTGCGCCATCCCGCCGTGTTCGCCCGCAGCTTCTCCAACCGGCGCTGGTCGGAACGGACCATCATCGGCCTGGTCATGCAGTCCCTGGACAACTCGCTGACCACCTCGGTCAAGCGCGGACCGTTCGGCGGCCGGAAGAAGCTGACCTCCACGCAGGGGCACGGCGAGCCCAACCCCACGTGGATCCCCCAGGGGCAGGAGGCCGCGACCCGGCTGGCCGAACGCATCGACGGCCACCCGGGCGGCACCCTCGGAGACCCGTTCAACATCCCGATGACCGCGCACTTCCTGGGCGGCTGCCCGATCGGCGACAGCGCCGAGAGCGGGGTCATCGACCCCTACCACCGGCTGTACGGGCACCCCGGACTGCACGTGGTGGACGGTTCGGCGGTCACGGCCAACCTGGGCGTGAACCCGTCGCTGACGATCACCGCGCAGGCCGAACGAGCCCTGTCGCTGTGGCCGAACAAGGGCGACGAGGACCCGCGCCCGGAGCAGGGCGCCGAGTACCGCCGGGTGAAGCCGGTGTTCCCACGCGACCCGGCGGTCCCGTCCGGCGCGTTCGCCGAACTGCGGTACACCACGTCGCTGCCGCTGTCCGTGGTCGAGCCGAGCTCGGACGCCGCCCAGGTCCCGGAGCCCGAAGAGGCCTGAGCAGTGTTCGCTTTGGGCCTTCGCCGACGCGGCCTTGTCGGGGGTTCGGGCCCGGACCCGTCATCGTGGTCCGGGCCCGGC
>NZ_FRFF01000008.1 GCF_900143625.1 Nocardiopsis sp. JB363 | reverse complement strand
CCCGACCCCGACCCCGTCCCCACCCCGCCTCGGTTCCGCATCGCCTGCGGAGTACATCGAAGGGATCAGGCCGCGATGAGTTCCGGCTCGGCCCATATGACGGCTTACGCAGCCGTTTTGCTCTTACTCTGTGTCACCGGTTGCTCCATAGCCGCCCCGGAGGCCGAGGAGGCCACCGACACCGAACCCTCCGCTTCCCCCGCCGGTGAGGAGGAGGACGCCCTGGCCGCCTACACCGGAATGTGGGACGCCGTGGTGGCGGCCTCCCACGGGGACGAGGAGGCCTCACGCGCCCTCGACGACCACGCCGTCGGAAGCGCGCGCGAACTCATGCGCACGGCCCTGGCCGAGGCGGCCGCCGGCGGCGAGACCGAGGGGGAACCCGCCTTGGACCCCACCATCGACGTCGAGGGCCCCGAACGCGCGGTGGTCGACGACTGCGTCGACGACTCCGACTGGGGAACCGGCGGGACCAAGGGAACGGCGGGAGCACGACGCGTGGACGCCACGCTCATCCACGACGGACTCGCCTGGCGCGTGTCCGAACTGCGCATCTGGGAAGCAGGATCATGTTGAGACCACTACCCCCCGCGGCGGCCACGGCCGCCGCGGTGCTGGTGCTCGCCACCGTGAGCGCCGCATCACCTGCCCACGCCGACGACGGTTCCTTCCTCGGCAGTGTCGAGTGCGGGAGCTCCGGCGGCAACGGCTGTCAGATCCGGTTGCAGTGGCTGCTGGAACACGGCGGGGCCCCGGGCACACCCGGCACCGACGGGTCCGGCGGCGCCGGCACCGGTACGGGCTCGGACGAATACGGCCACGTCGATTGGGACGCCATCGACTGGGACGACATCGGCGTCGACTGGGAGAACGACATCGACTGGGGCGCCATGGACTGGGACGCCATCTTCGCCGAGGCGGAAGAGGGCGAGGAGGGCACCGACCCCTTCGCGACACTGGAGGAGGCCATGGCCTCCTTCGAACTCCCCGAACCGACGATCGCCACCTCCCCGGGCACCGACTCCCTGATCCTGGTCAACGCCCCGCTGTGGCTGTGGGTCGAACCCGAGGGATGGGACGCCGAATCCGTCTCCGCCGAACTCGGCCCCGAGTCCCTGACCGTGACGGCGGCCCCCGTACGCACCGTCTGGACCATGGGCGACGGCACCACCGTGGAGTGCGAGGGCCCCGGCACACCCTTCGACGCGACGACGCACGAAGCCGACTCCGAGTCCCCGGACTGCGGGCACGTCTACACCTCCGCCTCCGACACCTCCGACGCGACGGGTGAGACCACCCGAACGGTCACCGTCCACGTGCTCTGGGACACCGAGTGGAGCCTCTCCAACGGTGACAGTGGTGCCCTGGACGGACTCGTCAGCACCTCCGAGGTCGACCTCACCGTCCGTGAATCCCACGGACTGGTCACGGACACCCAGTGACCACGGACACCCGGTAACACCGAGAAGAACTGAGACAGACGTGGTCGAGACGACGACGGCCCCGCCCCTCCGGGCGGGGCGCCCCGCACAACAACCCCCCACCGTACGGCTCTCCAGCGGAGGCCCCAAGCGTTGGCGCTGGCTGCTCTTGGCGCTGACCCTGACGACGGCGGGCGCGCTCGGCGGGGTCATCGCCCTGGAACGCCTCGATGACCGGACCGGGGTCGTGGTCGCCGACGGCGACCTGTCCGCCGGCCACATCCTCACCCTCTCCGACCTGCGCGTATCCGAGATGACCATCTCCTCCGACATCTCCTTCGTGGACGCCGGACGGATGGAGGAGATCGTCGGGCAGACCCTCACCCTGCCCGTGGTCGAAGGCGGTGTCGTCCCCGAGACCGGGCTCGGAAGCGACGCGGAGTTCCCCGAGGCCGACCGGGCCCTGGTCGGCGCCACCCTCCAGCCCGGGCGTTTCCCCGCCTCCCTGGGCGCGGGCGCCAACGTCTCGGTGATCGTCGGCGGTGGCGAGGAGACCGAGGAGGGCGCCCCCCAGGCCTACCTCGCCCTGGTACGCACCCTCACCCCCGACCCCGGGGTCGAGGGTGCCGTCAACGCCGAGCTGCTGGTCTCCTCCGCCGACGCCGCGCGCATCGCCGACGCGGCGGCGGCCGGGCAGATCAGCCTCGTCCAGGTCCACCCGCGTGGAGGGCAATGATGACCCGCACGGTCGCCCTCTTCTCCCTGGGCGGATCCCCGGGCGTGACCAGCGTGGGCATGGCCCTGGCCGGGGTCTGGCCGGGGGAGGAGCCCGGGGTCCTGATGGAAGCCGACCCCGCCGGGGGAGCGCTCTCCGTCTGGCGGCGCGTCCCCACCGAACCCGGACTCACCAGTCTCGCCGCCGCCCTACGCCGGGGCAGCGCCGACCTGGAGGAACACACCCAGACCCTGCCCGGCGGCCTGCGGGTCTGCCCGGCGCCGGTGACCGGCGAACCGGCCGATGGCGCGGTGCGTCTGCTGGGCCGTCAACCGCTGTCGTTCTCCACCATGGCCGCGCCGGTCGTCGTTCTGGACCTGGGGCGCCTGACCACGTCCTCCCCGGCCCACGCCCTCGCCGCGCGGGCCGACCACACCGTGCTCGTGGTCTCCGAAGGGCTCACCGAGCTGCGTCGCGCCCGTGAGCACCTGCTCTCCCCGACCTTCCCCGGCCGTGACCTGCGCGTGGTCGTCTCGGGTGGCAGGGGCGGCGTGGGCGAGATCGCGGACGCCCTCGGCCCGGCCGTGTGGGGACGCGTTCCCGCCGATGACCGCTCGGCCCGGTTCCTACGGGGTGAGGGCGACCTCGCCCGTCCCCGGCGCCGCCCTCTGTTCAAGGCGGTCGGCGCCCTGGCGACGGAACTCGACGCCACCGAACCAGAGCGGCCGTTGCCTTCCGTGCCACAGGCGCCGGAGGTGACGGTATGAGCCACCCCGACGGCATCGGAGTGTCCGAACTCGACCGTTTCCTCGACCCGGAGGCCGGCCGGAACGAGGCCCGATGGGTCGCCTACGTGTCCGCCGAGACCGCCAGGCGCATCACCGACGAGACACGCGGCGAGGACCCCGACACCCCGGCCGAGCACCGCGCCCGCGCCGACCGGATCATCGCCAACATCCTCGACGAGGAGGCGCGCGCCGCCCTGGCCCGGGGCCGCGCCCTGCTGGCCCCCGAGACCGAGGCCGCCATCGCCGCCGCCTCGCTCGCCCAGGTCACCGGGGTGGGGCCCCTCCAACCCCTGCTCGACGACCCGGAGATCGAGAACATCAACATCAACGGTGTGGACGCCTGGGTGCGCCTCGCCGACGGCACCCGCCGCCTGCACGCGAACCTGTTCGACGACGTCGAGGACGTCGTGGTCCTGGTCCGCCGTTTGGCCGCCGAGTCCGCGAGCGGAGAACGCCGCTTCGATCCGGGCGCGCCCATCCTGGACCTGCAACTTCCGGGCGGTGAGCGCCTCAACGCGGTCATGGCGGTCTCCCGTCAGCCGTCGGTGTCGATCCGCCGGCACCGGCACACGCATTCGTCGCTGCGCCGACTGGAGAAACTCGGCACCCTCGACCCCGCACTGGTGTCCCTGTTCCGGGCCGCCGTCGCCGCGCGCCGCAACATGGTCGTCACCGGAGGCACCGGCGCGGGCAAGACGACACTGCTGCGCGCCCTCGCCTCGGAGATCGAGCCGACCGAACGCCTGGTCACCATCGAGGACGTCTTCGAACTGGGCCTGGACAAGGACCGCGAGGCCCACCCGGACTGCGTGGCGTTGCAGTCCCGTCCCGCCAACATCGAGGGCGTCGGCGAGATCACCATCGCCGACCTGGTCCGCACCGCGCTGCGCATGTCACCCGACCGCGTCATCGTCGGTGAGACGCGGGGCAGCGAGACCGTACCCCTGCTCAACGCCATGAGCCAGGGCAACGACGGCAGCCTCACCACCCTGCACGCGGCCGGCTCCGCGGGCGCCTTCACCAAGCTGGGCGCCTACGCCGCCCAGTCCGCCGAACGTCTGCCGCTGGAGGCCACCGCCTCCCTGGTGGCGTCGGCGGTGCACCTGGTAGTGCACGTGTCGGCCCTGCCCACCGGCGAGCGCAGGGTCACCAGCGTCCGCGAGGTCGTGGGCGCGGAGGGGCAGAACGTGGTCTCCAACGAGATCTACCGCTACTCCTCTCGCCAGGGTCGCCTGGACGCCGCCCCGCCCAGCCCCGACACCCTCGACGTGCTCACCGACCACGGCTTCGACCCCCAGACCTTGTACGCGCGGACGGCGGGGTGGGGCCGGTGAACACGCTCCTGCTCGCCACCGCCGGCGGCGTCGTCGGCCTCGGTGTGTTCCTGCTGTGCTTCTGGGCGGCTCCACTACTGGTCGAGCGCGCCCGTGACCGTAGACCCCTGCGACTCCCGCGCCCGGGCAAGGTCGTCTTCGCGGTCGCCGCCGGTGTGAGCGTCTGGTTCCTCACCGGCTGGCCCGTGGCCGGGGTGCTGGCCGCCGCCGGGCTCTGGTGGGCCCCGCGACTCTTCGGCGGCGACGCCGAACACAAGGAACAGGTCGAAGGGGTCGAGGCGGTCGCCGCCTGGACCGAGATGCTCCGTGACCTCATGGCCGGCTCCTCTGGCCTGCACCAGGCGATCGCGGCCACCGCGCCCATCGCCCCCGAACCACTGCGCGAGGCCGTCCACCGGCTCGCCGACGACATGCGCGGCGGCCGTGAACCCCAGGAGGCGCTACACGTCTTCGCCGAGACCGTGGACAACCCCACCGGTGACCTGGTCGCCTCGGCCCTGTCCATGTCGGCCACCCGTCACGCCACCGACCTGGGTGTCCTGCTCGGCGCGCTGGCCGAGTCCGCCCGCGACCAGGCGGCGATGCTGGTCAAGGTGTCCGCGAGCCGGGCGCGGCTGCGCACCTCATCGCGCATCATCATGGGCGCCACGCTCGGGATGGGGGCGTTCCTGCTCCTGTTCAACCCCGAGTACCTCGCGCCGTTCGACGGCTTCCTCGGCCAGACCATGCTTGCGGGCATCGGTGCCCTGTGGGCCACCGCCGTGGTGTGGATGACGCGCATGTCCCGCTTCTCCCTCGGCCCGCGCGTCCTCGCCCCCGACCCGGCCAAGGAGGCCGCCCTGTGAACCCCGTGACCGCGGCGGCCCTGGCGGGCGCCGCACTGGGCTTGGCGCTGTGGGCGCTGGCGGCGGCCCGCTGGGCTCGGCCGAGCCTGGCCGAACGTCTGAGCGACCCCGAACCGACCCCCGTGGAAAGACCGCGGCGACAAGAGGACGGGTTCCTCTCCCGAATCGGTCGGGTGGGCGTCCCCCTGCTGCGGGCGGCGGGACTCCCCGGCCCCCGTGCCGTACGGAAACTGCGCGTGTGCGACCGGGCGGCGGGCGGCTACCTCGCGGAGAAGGTGTCCGGGGTCGTGGTGGGCCTGGCCTTCCCCCCGCTGGTCGGCATGCTCCTGGCCTCCTTCGGCGTGCTGCCCCCGACCTTCGTCTCCCTGCTGTCGTGGGGCGGCTTCCTCGTGCTCATGTGGTTCGCCCCGGACCTGTCCCTCAACGACGAGGCGACCAAGCGCCGAGAGGAGATGCGTCGCACCCTGTCGGGCTTCGCCGACCTCGTGGTGGTCTCCCTCGCCGGGGGCGCGGGGGTTAGTGGAGCCCTCACCGATGCCTCCGCGCACGGCGGGGGCTGGGCGATGACCGCCATTCGTGACGCACTACGGGAAGCCTCCCTCACCCGGACCCCCACCTGGCGGATCCTGCGCGACCTCGGGGAACGGTACGACACCCCCGAGTTCGCCGAACTGTCCGCGAGCCTGCACCTGGCCGGCGCCGACGGCGCCCGGGTACGAGGCTCCCTGGCGGCCAAGGCCAGGACCCTGCGCGTGCAGTTCCTCGCCGAGATGGAGGCCACCGCCCAGTCCGCGACCGAACGGATGAGCCTGCCCGTCGTCCTGCTGTTCACCGGGTTCCTGGTCCTGCTGGGATACCCGGCCATGAGCCTCATCCTCTTCCAAACCTGACCCGCTCACCTGGAGAAGCACCATGCAAGACCTGTACGTCCGCATCCTCGCCGCGCTGACCCCGCCCAAGGACGACGGTGGCTACTCGACCGAGACCGTCATCATCACCGCGGTGCTCGTCGGTATCGCCCTCGCCGCGGTCGGTGCCATCGGCAGCGTCGCCAGCGAGCAGATCGCCCTCATCGGCGGCGAGTAGGAGCCACCGTTGCGTCAGTACGAAGACGACCGGGGCAGCGCCGAGCTGGCGATCGCCGCCCCCGCGCTCCTGCTCCTGGTGATGCTGGTCGTCCAGGCCGCACTGTGGACGCATGGCGAACACGTCGCGGCCGACCTGGCACGGCGCACCGCCGAACAGGCGCGCACCGTGGAAGGGGCCACGACGGCGGCCCCGAGTGCGGGAACGGTCCTACAGGACGTCGACGTCTCCGTCGACCGCGGCACAGAGGAGGTCCGCGTCACCGTGACCGGCACCGTCCCCAGCCTCGTACCGGGGGCGACCTGGTCCGTCGAACACGTGTCGGTCGCCCCCGTCGAACGCTTCGTCCCCAGAGGTGACACACCGTGAGGAACCATGACCGGGGCTCCGCGTCGGTGGAGCTCGCCATCGTCACACCCGTCCTGCTGCTCTTCGCGATGCTGATGATCTTCGCCGGGCGCACCGTCGACGCGGGCACCACCGTCGACGAGGTCGCCCACGCCGCCGCCCGAGCGGCCTCCCTGGAACGCACCCCCGGGGAGGCCTCGGCGGCGGCGACCACCATCGCCTCCGCGACGCTTCGGGAACAGGGGTTGGCCTGCTCCGACCACGCGACCAACGTCGACCACGGTGGTCTCACCGCCGGTGGGGCGGTCTCGGTGACCGTGACCTGCACGGTGAGCTTCTCCGACCTGCTCGGGGTCGCCTTCCCCGGCAGCCGCAGCATCGAGGGCGACGCCACCGTCGCCGTGGACACCTTCCGGGGGACCCCATGAACACCGCCACGACGCGGGACGACCGCGGCCAGGTGAGCGCCTTCGTCGTGATCATGGCGCTCGCCTTCCTCCTCTGCCTCGGACTCGTCTACGAAGGCGGGGAACTGCTCCAGGCCCGCCGCCAGACCGCGACGCTCGCCCAGGAGGCAGCCCGCGTGGGCGCCCAACAACTCGACTGGGAGACCTACCGGGAGGGCGCCGAGGAGGTGCCGCTGGACGCCGCCACGGCGGCCTCGGCGGCCCAGGCCTTCCTCGGCTCCGCCGGAGCCGACGGCACCGTCAACGTCAGCGGCGACACCGTGACCGTGACCTGCGCCCTGCCCTACTCGTTCAGTCTGCTCCCCGCCGGCTCGACCACCGTCGAGACCACGGCCACCGCACGCCCCCACACGCAGCCCACCACCCCTTGATCCCACCACAGTGAGGCGGAGATGCACCCTTTGAGCCGGCTCTGCGCGGTCGTGTTCGCGCTCGCTTTCCTGATCGCCCCTCCCTATGTGCTGCTCTGGCACGTGGCCTGGCCCGAGCCGCCCATCTCCTGGGACGTGGCCCTGGCCCACCTGCGCGGGTGGCGGGCCCCACCGGGCGTGCTCACCGCCGCGCTGATCACGGCCTTGTGGGCGCTGTGGGGACTGTTCGCGCTGGCGATCATGGCCGAGGTCGTGGCGCGCCTGCGCGGTGTCGCCCTGCGTCTGCGCCCGCTCGGGCCGCTCCAGGCGATCGCCGCCACGGCCGTCGCGGCCACCGCGGTCACCCCCGCCGTCGCGTTCGCCGACACTGTCGCCCCGGCGGAGCAGAACGAGGACGAGGGCGAGGGCGAGGGCGAGGTGCCCGGGGCCACCCTTGACGATACGGAACAGGGGCCCGTCGAACGGACCCGCACCGTCAGCGGGTTCGAACTGGGGTCCGCGGAGCTGACCGAGCAGATGCGCCAGGACTTGGCGCCCACCGTCGAGATGCTCGGAGACCACTGGGACCCAGATGTTCCCGTCCGGATCATCGGCCACACCGACCCCAGCGGTGACGCCGAACGCAACCAGGAACTGTCCGAAGAACGGGCCCGGGCGCTCGCCGACCACCTGACGGAGTCCCTGGGCGAGGACGCCCCCGACACCGAGGTCACCGGTAAGGGCTCCGACCAGGAGATCGAGGGACCGGCGCAGACCCAACGCCGAGTCGAGATCGCCTACACCCTGGCGCCCACTCCGGCGCCCTCCCCACAGGGAGAGGACCAGGGAGAGACCGAAGCCGAGACCGAACAACCGGTCGTCACCTTGGACAACGCCTCCGCCGCCACCGAGGAGGACGGCCCCCGCGTCGTCGTCCTGGAGGTCCCCGACGGCGGCATCGCCGCGACCGTGGCCTTCACCGGTCTGGCCGGGGGCTACCTGCTGGGCAAGCGGGGCTCCCTCGTGCCGAGGATGGCGCTCAGCCTGCCCCGGCCGCGCCTGCGCGCCGGACGCCCGCATCGTCTGGCGCTCCCACCGACGCCCGAGCGTCCCGTGCCCACCGACGAGATCCACGAGCGCGTGACCCTGGAACTGGACCATGTACCCGGCCTGGGCCTCATCGGCAAGGGCGCCGACGCTGCGGTCCGACGCCTCATCGCCAACGCCCTGGACCCGGCCGAGCCTCTCGCGGTGCGTGTCCTGATCATCGAACGCGAGGTCGTCCGGCTGTTCGGCGCGACCGGTCGAGACCTGCTAAGCGACCGGCCGTGCGAACCGGTGACCATGGTTCCCACGATGGAGGACGCACTGGCGTTCCTGGCCTCGGAACTGCACGCCATGGACGCGCGGGAGCGGGCGCCTCTCGCCCTGATCGCCTCCCCCGACCCGCGCCACGAGCACGCTCTGTCCGGATTGCTGCTGCACGGACAGCACCGTGGCGTCACCGCGGTCATCCTGGGCAGCTGGCCACTGGGCGGCAACTGTGTGGTCGACGCCGACGGGCTGATCTCACAGACCAGCCAACCGCTCAGCACCCTGTTCCACTGTTCCTGGGCCGGGTCGACCGCGGAGGAGGTCCGCGAGGCCGTCATCACCTACCACGAGGTGGACCAGTTGCTGTCGGAGCGGACGGAACGACCATCCTCACGTCGTCAAACCGAGATGTCGGAAGCTGCACGCGGTCGTCCTGTACTCGTCGCTGAGGACTGGGCCGATGACGACGCGTTCACGCCGGTGGGTGATAGCGCCGTTTGGGGTCGGCTCACCCGGGCCTGGAACGAGGAACCCGCGTCCTCGGCTGACGAAGGCTTCGACGAGGCCGTGACCGCCGGCGCGGTGGAGGGCGTGATCACAACCGAGGACACGGGCCGCGAAGCCGGGCACAGGGATGGGAGCGTTCCGGACGACGGAGCCGTTATCGCTGCCGCCTTCGCTGTCTTCCAAGACACGGGTGGAGGTGCCGGCCCGGCCGCTGCCGACGACTACGACGACTCCTGGTGGGAGGAGACCCCATCGGCCATCCCTGCCCTGGGTACCGACATGGACGAGGTCACGGACGTCGCCTCACGTAAGGTGGCCCCCCAGGAGATGGCCCCCGCCCCGGAGACCCGAGAGGGCAAGGAGACCCGGAAGGACGAAAAGGTCCGCCACCAGCGCGTGCCCGGCCGCAAGGCCGGAAGGGTCCGTGTGGTCCGGATGGACGGACCCTCGACCTCGGACACACCGGGGGAGCACTCGGCCTCAATTCCCGAGCGGCCCCGCACGACACAGCGGCCCCTCAAGGAATCCGGGCCGATCCCACAGGAGCCACAGCAGTCCCGCGTCGTCGTCGCCGCGCAGGCCGTCGTCGACCCGGGCATGGCCGGCCATGAATCACCGACCTCCGACAGTCCACAGCCGGTCAAGCCGCGCAGGCCGCGTAAGGCAGGCCCGCGGATGCCCCGGCGGCCTCGAACAGAGGGCTGAGCAAGACCCGGACGGGCGGTTTCGCGCTTTCGTGCGAGCCCGCCCGTCCGGGTCATGTGTCCGTTCGGTTCAGCTCCGGCCACCGCCGGGGGTCGTGGGCATACCCAAGCCGCCACTTATGTCGAAGGCCTCCGGTACGTCCCGCGTCAGGTGGGCCCGGAGTTCTTCGCCTACTCGGAGTCCTTCGGACCCTCGTCTTCGGACCGCGGCGGCTGCTTCCGTTGGAGGTCCTTGCGCTTGGTCGAACCGGTTCGTGCCGACAACGTGCCGTGTGTTCCGGTGATCCGGGCCTGCTTGACGTAGGGGTCGCGCAGGACGGGCGGCTCATCGAGGGCTTCGGGCTCGACGACGACTTCCGAGGTGTCGTGTTCGTCCTCGTCCTGGCGACGTTCGTACTCCTCCGGTGGCAGGACCTTCTTCCACCGGCGCATCCGCACCTGCGGCAGCTCTCCGGCGTCCTCCCTCAGGGCGCGATACATCGCGTACATCTGGAAATAGCCCATGACGAAGAAGGGCAGACCGACGAGGACGATGATCTTCTCCAACGCCTCCAGACCGCCGGTGCCGGAGAAGACCAGCAGGGTCGCGGTCACCACCGCGATGGCGATGGCCCAGAAGATGCGCTGCCCCAACGGGTTGAAGTCCTCATGGCCATTGGCCATCGTGTCGGCGACCAGGGCCGCGGAGTCCACCGAGGTGATGAAGAAGACGATCACCAGGATGATGGCGATCACCGAGGTGAAGCCGACAGCGGGGTAGTGCTCCAAGAACGCGAACAGCGCTCCGGGGATGTCCTCCTGTTCCACGACGCTTTCCACCAGTCCGCCGTCTCCGTGGAGTTCGATGTCGAAGGCGGAGAAGCCGAAGATGCCGAACCACAGCACCGAGAAGCCGGCCGGAACGAGAAGCACCCCTGAGACGAATCCGCGAATGGTCCGTCCCCTGGAGATGCGGGAGATGAAGATGCCCACGAACGGGGACCAGCTGATCGTCCAGGCCCAGTAGAACACCGTCCAGTCGGCCTGCCAGCCGGAGTCGGCGAAGGTGTCGTTCCATAGGGCCAGTTCCGGCAGGTTCATCAGGTAACTGCCCAGCGACTCGATGGTGCCCTTGAGCACGAAGAGGGTGGAACCGGTGACCAGGATGAACACCAACATGGCGATGGCCATCCAGATGTTGATGTTGGACAGGACCTTGATCCCACGGTCCAGCCCCAGAGCGACGGAGATCATCGCGACCCCGCCGACGACGCCGATGATGATCAATTGCCACATGGCGCTCTCGGGGATGCCGAACACCCTGTTGATCCCGCTGTTGATCTGCAGGGCGCCCAATCCGAGAGAGACCGCGATGCCGAAGACCGTTCCGACGATGGCGACGATGTCGATGAATCGGCCGATCGGTCCGTGGATCCCCTCACCGATGATCGGTTGGAAGATCGAGCTGACACGTGGCGGCAGGTTCCGTTTATGGATGAAGTAGGCGAAGCACAATGCTGGCAGCGTGAAGATGGCCCAGGTGTGCAGGGTGAAGTGATAGAATGTGAAGTTCATCGCGTCCGCGGCGGCACCGGCTGTTTCCGGTTCGATGCCCAAAGAGGGACCCCGCGGGGGGTCGCCGAAATGGCTGATGGGTTCGGCCACGCCCCAGAACATCAGGATGCTACCGATGCCGGCGGCGAAGAGCATGGCGAACCACGCAGGTCCGGAGTGCTCGGGCGGCTCGTCGTGCGGACCCAGCTTCACCCGGCCGAATCGGCTCAGGGCGATAAAGATCAAAAAGCCCAGAAACAGGGTGAGGCCGAGAATGTAGAACCAGCCCAGGTTGGCGTACAGCCATTCCGAAGCGACGGTGACGGCCGCGTCGAGTGGCTCGGTGAAGACGATGGTTCCGACCACAAAGGCGATGATCACCGCGGCCGATCCGAAGAAGATCGAGGGTGAGGTACGCAGTCTCAGGAAGTCGTGTAGGCGGGTCAGCAAGTAAACTTCTCCTCGTGCTCGACGCTGACTTAACGGGGTCAAGGTCAGGTGACTCGGCCAGAGTACTGTTCCCGCCGAAGTATTGCTCCTCTCGGCGAGACCATGGCGCCCCGTGCCCGTTTTTGGCGTTATGCGAATTACGTCCCGATAATGGCGATGCGATGTGCAGTCAGGAATACGACCGGGGGAGCAGCGGAGGGCGATCACTCTCGCGGGACGCCCGCGGGGGAGTGGCTCGGTCGGGTGATCGACGATCGTTGGGCGCCACACTGAACTTTCGTTGCCCCACAGCGCGCGGACGTGAACGTTCGTCGGGGTCCGCTTCGTCCCCAAGACGGATGGTTCGACGTCGTCCGTCTAGTAGGTTGATCGGTGTCGGCGAGTAACCACTCGATCACGCGTCGCTCGGAATCCGGGCGGTAGCCACGATCAGGCTCCTCGGGTCGGATCGGCCCTACGGCCGACCTGGGCGACGACGTGTCCGATGAGAGGACCTATCGGGCTCCGGCCCGTGAGTCCGGGAAGAACCGACCGCCCCGAGCGGTCAGCACGGCCTCTCCTCGCCGGGCGCGGGGAGAGTACACAGAAATCCACATTTTGGAGGAAACACATGTCCTTCTCGCAGCGCATCGCCGCCGGACTCGCGATCGGAGCGGCGGCCCTGGCCCTCCCGTTCGCCGCGAGCCCCGCGTACGCGGCCGACTGGGAGATCGCCGGTGGGTTCGGTGAATACGAAACGTGCTTCCTTGAGGGCTACTCCTACATCTACGAGGAAGACAACCACGACTTCACCGAGTTCAAGTGCGAGCGGAACGGTGACGTTTGGCAGGTCTGGGTGCGCTGACCCCGGTGCGCTCATGACTCCCCCACGCGGCGGTGCCGGCTGATTCCGGCCACCCGTCGTTGACATGGAGTTTCGCCCCACCGGAGCCCTTCCGGTGGGGTCTTTCGCGTCGGGGCGTGAACGCGAAGGACCCGAGGCCAGGCACTCCGGACGCCCCCCGCATCGCCCAACGCCGCAGGCGGTCGACCATAGGAC
Organism: Nocardiopsis sp. JB363; assembly: GCF_900143625.1. Classification (GTDB taxonomy): domain Bacteria; phylum Actinomycetota; class Actinomycetes; order Streptosporangiales; family Streptosporangiaceae; genus Nocardiopsis. The sequence goes on along the minus strand of NZ_FRFF01000008.1, from coordinate 29,489 downwards.
CGCACTTCCACATGCCCCATCGGGGACAAGAAGGACGGTAGGCGCCGCGAACCGATAACGCGCCCTACGTCGCCGTTCGGCGAAGCGTCTCGCAGAGGATGCCGATGGCGCTGATCGCCGCGTCGGTCTCCGGACCCGAATCCGCCAGGTGCGTCCGGAGCCCGGGAAGGGTCTCGTGCAGCTCCTCGGCTCGGAGCGCCGCCGCGTCCCAAAAGGCCGCCGCCCCCCACGTGCCGTCGGTGGGAGGGGCCTGCGCCACACGCGCGAACACGTCCGCGATGTCACGTACGACCGAGGCCAGAACCGTCTGTGACCCCTCGGGTGCGGACAGCACCGTCGTCGCTACGAGCGTGCACATCACGGCCACGCCCTCCAAGGGGCCGGCAGCCTCGACCCGCGTCCGGGTCCGTCGGCGCAGATACACCCCTCGGAGGGTGCGGTCAACGATGTGGAGGGCGGCCGACCGAGCCGATTCCAGGTCCGCGATGGCGGTGTGCGTCGAGACGAGCGCGTCCTGGACCTCGCTCTGTGCGTCGTCTCGCTGGTCCGCGACGTGAGCGGTCCTGGCCAATAGTCGGTGCAGATGGAAGGCCAACGCGTGCTCGGCCTGGGAGAGCAGGCGCAGCGGATGGGTGGGGAACACCAACTGGCTGAAGACCAGTGCCACGCCTACGCCCAACGCGGCGTCGAAGAGCCTTTGCGGTCCGCCATCCCCGCCGTAGGGGATGGTCACGGTGAGGATGGCGGCGGCCGCGGCCTGGGCGATGGTCACCCGGGCGGCGCCCACCGCGACGGCGATCAGCATCGCGACCAGGGTGGCCACGACCAGCGCCATGCTGGGTGCACTGACCAGCCACACCGCCGACGCACCGACGACGATGCCGATCAGGGTGCCGGTCAGCAGGTTCACCGCCTGCACCCCGCGGACCCCGAAGCCGGTGTTGAGCGCGACCACGGCGGCGATCGGGGCGAAGAACGGATGATGGTCCCCCTCCACCAGCCACCCGGCCAGGGCCCAGGCCAGTCCCGCGGCGGCCGACTGCTGGAGCACCGACCAGACGTTGGTGCGCACCCGGTCCCAGGCGGGGCGCCAAAAGGACCTGGGTGTCGGACCTGACCGATCGGGTGCGGAACTCATATCCTCACTTATTGTAGATGAGACTGTCGCTGTGTGTGATTGTCCTAGGTGGAATGCCGGATACGACGTCTGGTCGGGTCGGACCGCATGACGGAGGAGGACGCGATCTTGAAGGTGGAACGAGTCACCGATCCGATCACCGAGCATGGCGAGGGGCCTTGCTGGTCCCCGTCCTGGGGCGGGCTGCGCTGGGTGGACATGACCCGCGGTGACGTGTTGGGCCTGACGCCCTCCGGTGATGTCTCCCGAAGGCACGTGGACGACGTCGCCGCGGTCGTACGCCCCCGCGCCGGTGGGGGAGCGATCGTGGGCGTGGAGCGCGGAGTGGCGCTGTTCGACGATCAGGGCGAGGAACAGCGCCGGGTCGAGATCTGGTCCGATCCGGGCATCCGCATGAACGAAGGCGGCTGCGCCCCCGACGGAACCTTCTACTGCGGATCGATGGCCTACGACAAGACACCGGGGACGGCCGCCCTCTACCGCCTCACACCGGAGCTGGAGGTGACCACAGTCCTTCCCCGCGTCACCATCTCCAACGGCATCGACTGGTCGCCCGATGGCCGATTCGCCTACTACAACGACACCGACACCGGTTGCGTCGCCGTTTTCGACTGGGACTCCGACCGTGGCCTGACGGACCGCCGTGTCCTGGCCCGGATACGGGACGGTGGCCTGCCCGACGGCCTGGTCGTCGACGCGGAGGGCGGCATATGGACCGCGATCGTCAACGCCGGCCAGGTGCATCGCTACACTCCCGACGGTGAGCTGGACGAGGTGATCTCGCTGCCGGTCCAGAAGGTCACGGCGTGCACCTTCGGTGACGCGGACCTGGGCACCCTCTACATGACCACGTCCCGGGAAGGCCTGGAACCGGATGAGGAACCGTGGTCCGGCTCGCTCTTCAAGGTCCGCCCCGGCGTCGACGGCCGTCCGGTCCGGGAGTTCGCCGGATAGCGGTGGGCCGAGGAACTCGGTTCGGTGCCTCGGGGCCCTGGTCCCAGGTCGCCGGCTCCACGTCATCCTGAGGACCCGGGTCAGGACACGGCGGTCGGTCAGGCCGCGTCAACGGGACCCTACGTCGACCCCCGTCGACATGTACACCGTGGTCCTGGCCCCGCCCCGTCCCGCCGGACAGCCGTCGCCCGCCGGGGTTCCGCGCACACCGCGCGGGACCCCGGTGGTTCGTGGGTCAGGACGTGATCGAGGATCGGCCGCCCAGGTGGCGGGCGAGGAAGCGTTCGAGCGTGCCGTACAGCTCGATGTTGCTGTCGGCGTTGATGAACCAGTGCCCCTCGTTCTCGTTCAGTAGGTACTCGACCTCGGCGCCACGGGCGCGGAGCGCGTCGACGATCCGGTCGGAGTGGCGGCGGGACACCCGGACGTCGTTGGCGCCGTGGATGAGCAGCACCGGCGCGGTGATGTCGTCGACCCGGCTGATCGGTGAGCGGGCCAGCATGTCGGCCCTCTGTTCGGGGACCTCGGGGTCACCGAAGTAGCGCAGGTAGTTGTTGACGAGGCTGCGGCGGACGAACGGGACCACCCCTTCGGTGAGCTCGGCCAGGTCCGACATACCGGTGTAGCTGACCGCGGCGGCGAACCGGTCCGGGGTGAAGGCGGCCCCTACGAGGGCGGCGTAGCCGCCGTAGGAGGTGCCGTAGATACCGACCCGGTCGGGGTCGGTGTGGCCTTGGGCGACGGCCCAGTCCACGGCGTCGAGCAGGTCGTCGTGCATCTTGCCCGCGAACTCGCCGATCGCGGCCTGGGTGTGGGCCTTGCCGTAACCGGTGGAGCCGCGCATATTGACCTGGAGCACCGCGTAGCCGCGGTTGGTCAGGAACTGCACCTCGGGGTCGTAGACCCAGCTGTCGCGGTACCACGGCCCCCCGTGCACCAGCACCACCGTGGGCAGGTCGCGCTGCTCGCTCCCGATCGGCAGGGTGAGGTGGACGGGCAGGGACAGTCCGTCGCGGGCGGTCAGCGTGATGGGGGTGACCGGGGCCAACCGGGCCGGGTCCAGGTGCGGGAAGGGCCGGAACAGGCGCCGAGCCCGCCCCGTGCCGTGGTCGTAGAACCAGGTCACGCCGGGATCGCGGTCGTGGGTGAAGTCCACGACCCACTTCTGGCCGGTGGCGTCGTTGGACACGAACGCCAGGTCGCCGTCGGAGAGCTCGGCCAGGTGCGGCAGGACCTCGGCGAAGTGCGCGTCCAGCGGGTGGATCTCCTGGCGGGCGCCGAGGTAGCGGGCGCCGAGCAGCGCCCCGGTGGTCGAGTGCACGATCACGGAGGAGGGGACGCGAGGGTCGGCCTCGGAACGTGGGGTGTCCAGGTCGAAGTCGGGGTGGCTGTCCACGTCGGTCTGCTCACCGGTGTCCAGGTCGAGGTGGACCAGGCGGGTCAGGTCCGAGCCGGCGGCCGAGCCGATCCACAGCCCCGTGCCGTCCGGGGTGGGCACGATCGGTGTGACCCCGAAGGGGGCGTCGGTGCCCAGGAACCGTGCGATCGGGCGCGGCTCGCCCTGGTCCCACCGCGAGAAGACGTGGTCGCCGTTCTTCTCGATGGTGTGGGCCACGACCCGGCTGCCGGTGGCCACCCAGCCGAAGACGTCGCCGGGGTTCTCGGCGACGGTGGTCAGATCGCCGGTGTCCAAGTCGAGTTCGAACAGGTCGATCAGATCCGGGCGGCGCTTGTTGAGCTGCACGAAGACCGTCCCGGGCCGGTCCGAGGACAGGCTGATGTCCAACAGTCGCACACCCTCATAGGGGGTGAGGTCGACCTCGGGCTCGTGGGGGCGGTAGAGGTCGATGCGGTACAGGTGGGCGTTCTCGTCGCCGTTCTTGTCCTGTTGGAAGAGCAGGTAGCGGCCGTCGGTGGTCCAGAAGGCGGCCTCGATGTTGCGCTCGGGGTCGGCGGTGACGCGTAGTGCCCCCGAACCCTCGCCGTCGTCGGGGGTGGACCAGTCCGAGTCCGGGTCGCGGACGAACACGTTGAGCCGCCCCTGCCAGGGGGCCAGGTAGGCGACCTTGGTGCCGTCCGGGGACAGCACCGCCCGGCTGCGGCTGGGCGGGCTGAAGAACTCCTCGACGGCGATCAGTTTCGACGGGGTGGTCATGGTGGATCCTTCTGGCCGATGGATGCGAGCACGGCCCAGTCAAAACTCCGACGTCGCGTCGGAGTCAAGGCCGTAGGGCATGGACCGGACCACAGGGCTCGGTGGAGTCAGGGCTCGGCCGGTCGCTGCTCGTGCTCCAACCGCCGCAGGACCCGCCGCAGCACCCGGTGCTGGACGGGTGTGAGTGTCTGCTCGTTCAGTTCGTCCAGCAGGGCGGAGGCCTTCGGGTCGGGCTCGGGCGTACCGGCCAGCCGCTCTGACAGCGGTGCCAGCCCGGTGGTCCAGTCGTCGATCAGGGACGCGACCTCGTCTTCCGGGGTGTCGGGGCCGAGGACGTAGAACCGCGCCGTCAGCGGTTCCAACCGCTCGATCATCTCCCGGTCCGCCCCTTCGAACAGGGCGGCGAGTTCCGCTGGGCCGCCCTCGCCGAGCAGGTGTCCGATCAGGACCAGCTGTTCGTGTTCGTATCGGGCCATCTCCTCGGGCACCCCGGCCTCGGGGGCGGAGCGCAGCACCGACAGTTCCGGGGGCAGATCGGGTGGGGAGCCGCTACTGCGCAGGGCGGCGATGTCGGCCCTTCGGGCGTTGAGCCGTTCGATCTCGGCGGCCGCTTGGCGGTCGAGTTCGTCCAGCAACTCCTCCACTGCCGCCGGATCGTCCAGTACCGCCGGCAGCGCGGACAGGGGTACGCCCAGCGCGGTCGACCTGGTGATCCGCAGGAGCCGCACGAGGTCGCTCACGTCGTAGCGCCGGTAACCCCCGATCGAGCGCGGGGGCTCGGGCAGCAGACCGATCTGGTGGTAATGGCGCAGCGTGCGGACGGTGACGCCGGCCAGTTCGGCGAGTTCACTACTGAGCATCGGACGACTCCTAAGAGTTCAGGCCGCGCGGCGCGCGCGGGACGATCACACCCGGTGGACGGGAAGGTCGAGAGATCAGCCCGCCCGGTTCTCCGGCAGCCGAGCGCGATGCTCCCGAGCAGTGTCCATCAGAGCGTCCAGGGCCTTTCGCGCCCGCAGTAGATCCTCGATGCCGCTGGTGATGCGCAGGCGCTCCCGTGCCAGGCGTTCCATCGCGCTGTCGAAGTTCTCTTCCAGAGGCGTGTCGAAGCAGGGCATCATCTCGGCGATGGCACGGCTGGTCGCCCCTGCCGCGAGGAGCCGTCGCACGAACTCCACCCGTGGAACGGCGTCCTCCGCGAAGTGGCGCTGTCCGCTGTCGCTGCGGGTACTGCCGATCAGACCCTTCTCTTCGTAGTAGCGCAGTAGCCGGACGCTCGCTCCGGTCCGTCGTGAGAGCTCCCCGATCCTCATACCGCTCCCTTGGTGAACTGCGACACATCGCTTGCCTCTCACATTGATGTGAGGTTTTAGCGTCGCCAACGTACCCGGTTCGGTCGCGATTCCACGACCGTTCTGACCGGGGCATCGTCTCACCCACCACTGAGGAAGTTCTGTCGCCATGAACACCGAGGGACCGACCATCGACACGGAGCCTCTCCGTAAGAACCTGTTTCGGCGAGGGCGGATGAAGCGCGATCTCGCAGCGTTGCTGCTGGCACTCGCCATTCCGGTGACGGGCTGTGCCGCGCTCGGCATAGGCCAGGAAGCGCCATCGGACACCGGCGCCTCCGACAGCGGCCCATCCGATACCGGCGAGCCCGGGACCGGCCCGGAACTCACGGTGTCCGCCGACGAGCTCGCCGCGGCGTTCGACTGCTTCGAAGGTCCAGGTGACAGCGAAGCGGCTCCCGCCCTGCTGATCCCGCCGACCCTGCTCACGGCGGACGAGACCTTCTCCTGGAACCACCTTCCCTGGCTGAACGAGTCCCGAACGGTCTGCACCATCGAGCCGCCCGAGAACTCCACCGCGGACATGCAGGTCTCGGCCGAGTACGTCACCCACGCCATCCGCAGCACCTACGAACAGCACGGTGAGGAGATCGACGTCCTCGGGTTCAGCCAGGGCGGGGTCCTCGGGCGCGCCGCCCTGCGTTTTTGGCCCGACACCAGGGACATGGCCGACGACCTGGTGACCCTGGGCTCGCCGCACCACGGCAGCACCGCGACCCACTGCACCACTGAGGTGGAGTGCCCGCCCGCACTGTGGCAGATGGACCCGGACGCGCAGTTCATCGCCGAGCTCAACTCGTCGCAGGAGACCTTTGCCGAGGTCAGCACCACCAGCATCCTGAGCACGACCGACGACACCGTGCATCCGGCCACCACGGACGAATCCGGGGCGTCCGTACTCGCCGGTGAGAACGTGCGCAACGTGGCCGTCCAGGAGCTGTGCGCGGACAACGAGTCCGATCATCTGGCACTCGGCACGACCGACCCCGTCGCCGCGGCCCTGGCCCTGGACGCCTTCGACAACCCGGGCCCGGCCGACCCCGAGAGGATCACCGACCAGGTGTGCGCCGCCCAAGCGCCCCAGGTCGACGCCGAGACCGCTGCCGAGGACCTGGAACGGTTGGCGGCCGCCATCGGCGAGACCCTGACGGGAACGCCGACCGTGGCGGAGGAACCGCGGTTCGTCCTGCCCACCGGTTAGGACCGCTCGCGCGATGGTCGAGGCTCCGTGCGATCCACGGAGCCTCGACCGCCGGGGTTCATGGAGGACGTCATACGAGCTCTGATAGGTGAAATGTCAACAGTTTCGATACACTGCGTCCATGTATGAGACACCGCGCGGGCTCGACCCGGACGAGCAAGCTGCCTGGGACAGTTTCATCCGCATGCAGGAAATCCTCATAGGGCGGCTGACCCGTCTCGTTCGGGCCGACTCCGGGATATCCGCGTCCGATTACATCGTGCTCGCCAAACTCACCGAGGCGCCTGACGGACAGATGCGCTTCCTGGAACTGGCCAAACTCGTCGAGTGGGAGAAGAGCCGCATGTCCCACCAGGTCACGCGAATGGTGAAGCGCGGGCTCGTGGCCAAGGAGGAATGTCCCGAGGACGCGCGCGGAGCGTTCATCGTCGCCACTCCGGCCGGCTACGAGACCATCCAGGACGCCGCGCCCGTACACGCCGAGCACGTCCGCCGTCTGTTCATCGAGGCCCTGACGCCGAACCAGCTCAACACGTTCGCCCGGCTCTCCCAGCGCGTCCTGGAGCATGCGGAGAAGCAGCCGGACTGAACCGGCGAGACGGCGTTCGTCCGGATCCGCGGGACCCTCCCAGGAAGATCACGGGTGATCAGCGGTGTTCGGGGTTGGCGTTGTCGGGACTACAGCCGGCGTCCCAGGCCGAGCGCTGGTTGCCGTAGGCCGGGAAGCCACCGGCACGGCGGAGCATCGCGGCCGTGTGCATCAGGTTGTGGGTCATGAAGCTGATGTTGCGGTTGGCGAAGTCGTTCTCCGGGCCGCCGGAGCCCTCGTCCAGGTAGGACGGGCCGGGGCCAACCTCACCGATCCAGCCCGCGTCGGCCTGGGGCGGGATCGTGAAACCGATGTGCTGCAGGCTGAAGAGGATGCTCATCGCGCAGTGCTTGAGGCCGTCCTCGTTGCCGGTGAGCAGGGTGCCGCCCACGCGCCCGTAGTAGGCGTACTGGCCCTGCTCGTTGAGTACGCCGGAGTAGCCGTAGAGCCGCTCGATCACCCGGCGGGTCACCGAGCTGTTGTCGCCCAGCCAGATCGGCCCGCCGATGACCAGGATGTCGGCGGCCAGGACCCGCTCCAGCAGCGCGGGCCAATCGTCGGTCTCCCACCCGTGCTCGGTCATGTCCGGGCGGACGCCGGTGGCGATGTCGTGGTCGACGGCGCGGAACTGGTCCACGCCGACCCCGTTCGCCGCCATGATCGCCGCGCTGCGGTCGATCACCCCCTGGGTGTGGCTGAGTTCCGGGGACCGGTTGAGGGTGCAGTTGATATAGAGCGCGCGTAGCCCGGTGAAATCGGGCTTCTCGCTCACGGGCGGGATCATGGTGAGTCCTTCCGGTGATTCGGTCGTGCCGACCGGCAACGTCGTGCCGACCGCAGACTCGGTGAAAGTCCGGTAGGCGGTCCTCAACCGGTCTTGAGGGTTGCCTCGATGGCGCAGTAGCCGCCGGCCGGGGCCACGACGGTCCTGTCGACGACGAACCCGGCGGCGCCCAGAAGGGCCGTGTACTCCGACTCGGTACGTTCCCGCCCGCCCGCCATCGTCAACATGATCAGATCGCTCAGCTTGCTCGGGTGCTGCTCGTCGCCCAAGGGCAGTAGCGACTCGATCACGACGAGCCGGGCGCCCGGTCGGGCCGCTTCCGTGATGCGCGCGAGCAGCCGAGCGCAGTCCTCGTCGGGCCAGTCGTGCAGTACCGCGGAAAGCAGGTAGACGTCGGCCGAGGGCACCCCGGCGAAGAAGTCGCCGCCGACCACGCTCACCCGGTCGGCCAGTCCGGCCGCGCTCATCCGGGCGGTGGCGGCGGGGACGATTCCGGGCAGGTCCAGAACGACGCCGCGTCGCCCGGGATCGTCGGCCAGGAGAGCCGCGAGCACCGAACCGTCGGCCCCGCCGATGTCCGCGACGACCTCGCCCTCCGGCAGCCGGTAGTCGGACAGCAGGGCCTGACGCGGCCCCCCGTTCAGCTCCGCCATCGCGGAGGTCAGGCCGGGTAGGTGTTCGGGGTGCTCGCGCAGGTAGGGGACGAACTCCTGGCCGTGACGCAGCGCGAACCCGGTGCGGCCGGTCCGCAACGTACCGAGGAGCTCCCCGAACGCCTCGTAGTGGGTCTCCATCCACATCAGCGCGGTTCCGCGCACGGAACCGGGGGTTTCCCCGGCCAGGGTGGCGCCCAGATCGGTGACGGCGAAGCGACCGTCCTCCTGGTGGGTCACCACGCCGACGCCGCTGAGGGTGTGCAGGACCCGGCGCAGCGGCTCCTCCAGCACGCCGCTCTTCTCCGCCAACTCGGCCGCCGTACGCGGTCCCGCGAGCAACTCGGTCGAGAGATCGAGCTTGGCGACCACGTAGAGGGCCTGGGAGACGGCGAACCCTGACAGCATCCCCGTCATCTGGGCGGAGAGCGCTCCGGAGGATCGCTCGTTCGAGGGGGCCGATGTCGTTTCTGAGGCCATGGTGAATCTTGTTCCCTTCGGTTCGGGCCGCACGCTCAGCGGCGCGGTCCCGCTGTCGACCAGAATTGAGGTTAGAGGGCATGCATTGAATGCGTCAAGTGTGTAGCAGATAGGATTCACGGATGTCTTCCGAGCCCAGGGCCTACCGCTCCCCCCGCCGCGAACGCGACGCCGCCCGCACTCGCGAGGAGATCCTCGACGCGGCGCGGAGGCTGTTCGTCAGCCGCGGGTACCTGCGAGTGACCATGTCCGATATCGCTCGTGAAGCCGGTACGGCGGTCAAGACCGTGTACGCCAGCGCCGGTACCAAGACCGAACTTCTGCGCGAGCTGCTCAGGCTGGACGTGGCCGAATCCACGGCCCCCGAGACCATCGAGGAACTCCGCACCGTTCCCGACCTCGCGACGGCCGTCGCCTGCCTCGCCCGGGGAACCCGTTCCGACCACGAGCGCTTCAGCGACTCGATCGATCTGCTGTACGCCTCGCTGGGTGACGAGGACGCCGGCCGGATCTGGAAACAGGTCAGGGAGAGCTACCGTGGCGCGCTGAACGAAGCCGCGGCCGTCCTCGTCGCGAAGGGGCTGGTGTCCGAGCGTCTGGACGTCGAGGAGGTCTCGGACCGCCTCTGGTTCTGTTTCGGGATCGCCGCCTGGCGCACCCTGATCAAGGACTGTGGCTGGGACTACGGGCGAGCCCAATCCTGGCTCGGCGCCCAGGCGGTCGCGGCCCTGGGGGAGTCGGAGCCCGGCTGACCTCATTCGTCGGATCGCCCTTGCCGCCCAACGGTCTCTTGGCGGCCGGGCAGTCGGTGCTCCGGCGCCGGCGATGCGCAAGATCGAACCCCAGTGGTTGAGTAATCAACCACCTTGGATTAATGTGCCGCTCACCGGAAGTCGTCAAAAGGAGTGCGCACGGTTCTCGACGAGACCCGGGCCGCGGGCCTGCGGGCGCTGCCGACCCGCCCCTTCTTCGCGGGCTGGATCTCCCGTCACCCGGAGTACCAGGAGCTGGTGTATCAGTCCCGGAGCAGGGTCAGCGACTGAGCGGATTCCGCTCGGAGGGCGGCTACGGCCGCACGTGGGGACGTACCGCGGCTTCGCCTGGCCCGGGCCGGCACCGGGTCCGGGCACCTCCTCGACGCGGAGGTCCCCCTTCGCGTGCAGCCGTGCCGCCTTCAGGGTGTCCCAGTCCTCTGCACGGCCGCGTGGCCTTCCTGGGCCCACGTCAAGGCTCTCACCAGGGACGACAGTCGTGGTAGTGACACCGCGTCATGTCCACACCCCTACGAACATCATGCGGAGGAGCTGACGCGGCGGCACTACCCGGCGAACGGCCCGGCGGCTTGAATCGGAGTGCACCTGATCAGAGGCGACGCCGCGGAAGCAAGGACCGGAAAACATGGCACTCCCCAAGCTCCACACCATCGAGGACCTCTTCGACTCTCCGCGGCGCACCAGCGCGTCGATCTCTCCGGACGGCACCAGGATGGCCTTCCTCGCGCCCTGGAGGAACCGGCTCAACATCTGGGTCCAAGACCTCGAACCCGGCTCCGAGCCCCGGCCCGTCACCGCCGACGAGACCCGCAGCGTACAGAGCTTCGAGTGGGCCGACGACCCGCGCCGGCTGCTCTACCTCCAAGATGACGGAGGGGACCAGAGGTGGCACCTGCACCGTGTCGACCTCGACACCCCGGGGTCGGAGGCGGTCGACCTCACCCCCTTCCCCGGAACCACGGTTCTGGGATTCGCCCCCTCCCCGGTCCGCCCGGGGAAGGTGACCCTGCTGCTCAACACTCGCGACCTCGGGACGTTCGACTCCCACGAACTCGACATCGCCACGGGCGAACTCGGCCTACTGGCCCAGAGCCCCGGCCCCGGCAAGGTCTGGGTCCAGGCCGGCGACGGTGCGATGTTCCTGTCCGAGCTGACCGCCGAGGGCGACGTGGAGTTCTCCCGCCGCGACCCGGTCACCGGTGAGGCGCGCAAGGTCCTGGAGTGGAAGGGCGCCGACTACCCCGTGGGGTCGCCGTGGCAGATCACGCCGGATGGGACCGGCATGTGGATCGTCTCCAACCGGGGCACCGACCGCACCCGTGTGGTCCGGGTCGACCTGGCCACCGGCGAGGAGACCGAGGTGGACAGCCACCCGACCTTCGACGTCGACGCGCGCATGATGGTCGACCCGGCCGTGCCCGAGCCGCTGATCCGTGACCACCAAGGGGAGCTGCTGGGGGTGCGCTACCTCGGCGAGCGCCAGGTCATCCACGCCCTGGACCCGCACTTCGCCGAGGTCCTGACCCACCTGGAGAAGCTCTCCGAGGGCGACCTGTCCCACGTGTCCTTCGACCGGGACGGCCGGCGCTGGGTCGTCTCCTTCGAACACGACATCGACCCCGGCGCCACCTGGTTCTACGACCACGCCACCGGGGAGTCCCGACTGCTGTTCCGGCCCTACCCGCACCTGGACCCGGAGACCCTGGCACCGATGCGCCCGGTCACCATCACCGCCCGCGACGGGCTGAAGCTGCCCTCCTACCTCACCCTGCCCGTCGGCATCGACCCGACCGCCCTGCCGCTGGTGCTGCTGGTCCACGGCGGCCCCTGGGCCCGCGACTCCTGGGGTTACTTCCCACCGGCCCAGCTGATGGCCAACCGCGGCTACGCGGTGTTGCAGGTCAACTTCCGCGGATCGACCGGGTTCGGCAAGGCGCACACCCAGGCCGCGATCGGTGAGTTCGCGGGCAAGATGCACGACGACCTGATCGACGGCGTGGACTGGGCGGTGGCCCAGGGCTACGCCGACCCGGACCGGGTGGCGATCGTCGGCGGCTCCTACGGCGGCTACGCGACGCTGGTGGGGGTCACCTTCACCCCGGACCGCTTCGCCGCGGCCGTGGACGTCGTCGGGGTCTCGGACCTGGCCAACCTCATGCGCACCCAGCCCGAGTTCGTCCGTCCCGGCCTGATCAACAACTGGTACCGCTACGTCGGCGACCCGGAGATCCCCGAGCAGGAGCAGGACATGCTCGCCCGCTCGCCGATCACCCGGATCGACCAGGTCCGCACCCCGTTGATGGTGGCGCAGGGGGCCAACGACCCGCTGGTCGTCAAGGCCGAGTCCGACAACATCGTCGAATCCCTGCGCTCGCGCGGCGTGGAGGTCGAATACATGGTCGTCGAGGGCGAGGGGCACGGGTTCGTGAACCCCGAGAACCAGATGGCCGTGTTCGAGGCCGCCGACCGATTCATCGCCCAGCACCTGGGCGGACGGCCCGGGCAGAGCTGACCGCCGCACCACCGAGCGACTGGTCACGCCGGACGGCTCCGCGACCGGTCCGCGGGGCTGACCGGTTCGTCCCGACGGCTCCGTACTTCACGGAGCCGTCCCACCAGCTCGCGCGTGCCAGCCGTCCCGGGCACGCGCGACCGACTCCCTGAGGAAGCAGGCCACCGTGCGCCGCAGCCCGACGATCTACTTCACCTCCTACGCGTTGTCCCTTCTGGGATCGGGGATCGCGAGCGTGGTCATCCCGCTCCTGGTGCTCGACCGCACCGGAGACGTGCTCGCGGCGGGGATCATGGCGACCGTGGGTATGGCCGTGTCCGCGTTGACCGGGCTCTTCTCCGGGCTGCTCGTCGACCGGGTCGACCGGCGCGCGGTGTCGGTCATCGCCAACCTGCTCAACGCCCTGTCGATGGCGGCGCTGCTGGTCATCGACCTGGTGTGGGGCCTGAACCTGGCCTGGTTCCTGGCCATGGCCGTGGTCGGGGCGTTGATCCGGGTTCCGGGGATGACCGCCCAGGAGACCATGCTGCCCACCCTGGCTCGCCTCGGTGAAACCGAGCCGGGTCGGAACGGGCGCCCGGTCCGCCCGGTCCGCCCGGTCCGCCCGGTCCGGCTGGACCGGCTGGTCGCGGTCCGCGAGACTGTGGGCAACGTGCTCGTGCTGGCCGGCCCCGGCCTGGGCGGGTTCTTGGTCGCGCTGTTCGGCCTGTCCCCGGCGATCCTGCTCGCCGCCGCCGTGACCAGCCTGCTCGCCGCACTGAGCATGCTCGTTCTCGACCCGCGGGCCGGACGGGTCCCGCCCCGAGACCCCGTCCCGGCCGACGCCGCCGGGGGCTCGCTGCGACGGGCGGCGGCCGACCTGGCCGACGGGTGGCGGTTCCTGTTCCGCAACCGGCTGGTTCTCGGGTCGACCCTGGTCACCGGGGTGTTCATCGCGGTCCTGAGCGTCCTGCAGACCACCCTCATGCCCGCCTACTTCACCGAGCAGGACCTTCCCGAGTTGACGGGTCTGACCCTGAGCGCGATCGCCGCGGGCAGTATCGGCGGCTCCGCGCTCTACGCCGCCTTCGCGCTCCGGGTCCGCCGACGGGTGTGGTTCGTGATCGGCATGCTGGGCGCGCTGGTCGGGTTCGCCGCGGTGGGAAGTATGGCCTCCCCCTGGTTGGTGCTGGGCGGCGCGGCCCTGGCCGGGTTCCTCTTCGCTCCGGCCGGAGGCGTGCTCGGGGTGCTGACCATCGAGGCCACCCCGGACGCCATGCGCGGCCGTGTGCTCGGCGCGCAGAACACCGTGATGCTCTCCGCGCCCGCCCTGACCAGCGCACCGCTCGCGGCGGTGGCCTCGATGGCCGGGTTGCCCGTGGCCGGGGCCGTGATCGCGGTCCTCGTCGGGGTCACCGCGTTGGCCGCCTTGGTCGCACCGGCGTTCCGTGGGATCGACGACCTCGGCTCCGAGCCGGAGGAAGCGGACCTCGCGCCTTCCGCCGTCGAAGCGTGACGTGCGGGTGTTCGATCCGAGGCCCGGTCCTGGAAGCGGAGAGGGGGAATCGACGAGCGGAAGCCACGACCGGTCGGTTCCCGGCCCCCTCCGTGCGGTTGTCCTATTGCGGCTCAGCCCTCCGTTACCACCGCGGAGACGTCCTCGGCCTCGCGAGCGGCGAGCAGCGAGGCATGGGTGGGGGCGTCGGGCACGTCGGCCGGCCGGTTCCTGGCGAATTCCCTCCTCAGCTCCGGCAGGATCTCCTCGCCGAGGATGTCGAGTTGCTCCAGCACGGTCTTCAGGGGGAGCCCGATGCCGTCGACGTTGAACAGCTGGCGCTGGAAGTCGCCGAAGTTCTCGCGGAAGGTGAGGGTCTTGTCGATGATTTGCTGCGGGCTGCCGACGGTCAGCGGGGTCTCGTCCATGTACTGCTCCAGTGACGGTCCACCGCCCATCTGGGGGGAGCGGTCGAAGTAGGGGCGGAACTCCCGTACGGCGTCCTGGGAGTTGGGCCGCATGAAGATGTGGCCGCCGACGCCGACGATGGCCTGCTCGGGGCTGCCGTGGCCGTAGTGGGCGTAGCGCCTGCGGTAGAGGTTGATCAGCTTCTGGAAGTGCCGCTTGGGCCAGAAGATGTTGTTGGCGAAGAAGCCGTCTCCGTAGAAGGCGGCCTGTTCGGCGATTTCCGGGCTGCGGATGGAGCCGTGCCACACGAACGGCGGCACGTCGTCGAGCGGTCGCGGCGTGGAGGTGAAGCCCTGCAGCGGGGTGCGGAACTTCCCTTCCCAGTCGACCACGTCCTCGCGCCACAGACGGTGCAGGAGGTTGTAGTTCTCCAGCGCCAGCGGGATGCCCTCGCGGATGTCCTTACCGAACCAGGGATAGACCGGGCCGGTGTTGCCGCGCCCCATCATCAGGTCCACCCGGCCGTCGGCCAGGTGCTGGAGCATGGCGTAGTCCTCCGCGATCTTCACCGGGTCGTTGGTGGTGATCAGGGTGGTGGACGTGGACAGGATGATCCGCTCGGTCCGCGCCGCGATCCAGCCGAGCATGGTGGTCGGGGACGAGGGCACGAACGGCCGGTTGTGGTGCTCGCCGGTGGCGAACACGTCCAGCCCGATTTCCTCGGCCTTCTGCGCGATGGCCACCATCGCCTTGATCCGCTCGTGCTCGGTCGGCGTTCGGCCGGTGGTGGGGTCCTGTGTCACGTCACCGACGGTAAAGATCCCGAACTGCATCGCACTTGCCTCCCTGCGGTCGCTGTGTCGACCGGCGTGGTGAACGAGATGCCGGACCTGGTCTCTCGTGTTGCTTCGGCATCGTCATCGTTCGGTTGATGAATCAACTTTATACTGCGGAAGTTCTCATTGATCCGTCGGTGGCCGCCCGGTCAGGCCCCGCCGTTCCCCGGAGTCGCGGAGGTTCCGTGCCAGCGCAGAGGGTCGTCCTCCAGCGCGGGACGGTCCCAGCGTCCGAGGTTCGCGGCGGCTTTGTAGGTGCTGTGCAGGAACTCGGCCACGGCGCGGTCGGGGTCGGGCGCGGTGCGGGCGGCCTCGTAGGGGAACAGGAACTGCTGGAACTCGGTGCTGTGGTAAGAGCCCTCGGGGCCGGGTGCCTGCTCGGCGAAGCCCTCGGGTGCGGGGTAGGCGTAGGAGTAGAAGGCGCCTTCCTCACCGCCGCCGGGCCAGAAGCCGCAGCTGGACAGTTCCCGGGAGTAGCCCTCGACCATGACCCAGTCCCCGCAGTTGGGGGCCCCGCCCGGGTGCTCGGGGGCCGGCCGTCCGGAGAAGCGGGTACAGGCCAGGTCCATCCCTCCCCAGAAGAAGTGCACCGGGCTGACCTTGCCGACGAAGTGCGACCGGAATTCACCGATCACCCGGTTGGCCTGTAGGAGCTGACGCCAGAACAGGGTGACCGCCTCGCCGTCGTAGGAGGCGTGCTCGTGGTCCTCGGCGAAGGGGATCGCCGGGTCGACCTCGTTGGGGATCGGCCGGATCGGCGCTTCGATCCCGAGCCGGTCCAGGAGCCGGGAGTAGAACGCGGCGACGGTCATGGGCCGCAGTGGGAAACCGTCCGTACCGCCGTCACTGCTGCGGACCTCGATCCGGTGGCCGACGAAGTCGAACTCGATCTCGAAGGCCCCCGAACGGTAGGGGACGGTCGAGGTGGTCAGCCCGCGCGGGCTGACGTACAGGGGCACCTGCCACCAGTGGTTGACCAGCGGGGCGTGGGCCATGCGGATCTTGCCCACGATCTGGGTCCACATAGTAGATGATGAGTCAACTTCATGGTGAGGGCACCCCTGGGCCGGGGTTCGGGTTCGTGTGCTGTCGGCGCGTCGTGCGAAACGCTGATGCAGATGAGGTGTCATCTGCATGGTCGGCGAAGTCCCGTCCGAGGCCCAGAACACGAGCCGCCGGAGGAGAGCGCTTTCCCGCTGGTCGACCACCAGCAGTTCCGGCCGTGGTCGCGGAGTGGCAGTTACAGGCCACCCGGCCCAGGCGGCCCGGGCCTGCGAAACGGCGCTCAGGCGTCGCGCTTGCCCCACTCGATCGCGGGGCAGACGTCCATCACCATCGGCAGACCGGCATCCGTCGTACGTCGGAACGCCTCTTCGTCGACGACCCCCAGCGGGAACCAAACGCTGCCCGCCCCGATCGCGACGGCTTGGTCGGCGAACGCCCCAGCAGCCTCTGAGCGGCGGAAGACATCGACGACGTCGATGGTCCCGACCTCGGCGGCCGCCTCGGTGAGCGTCGCGTAGGCCTTCTCCCCGAGGACCTCCCCGCCCTCAGCGGCGACCCCGGGGTGGATCGGAACGACCCTCTTGCCCTTGGCCTGCAACAACTGCGCGATCGGGTAGGCGGTACGCCCTGTGTCGTTCGACAGCCCGACGATCGCCCAGGTCTTGGTGTCGTCGAGGAAGCGGTCGATGGTCTTCGGGTCCTGCCATGCCTTGGTCATGTCGGTGGAGAACAGCCCCGACACACCACTGATTCCCACTGTCGCGCGGACAGAGTGCCAGGGGAGCGGAGCACACCTCGCACACTCCGCCCGCCCGCGTCACCATGTACGTCAGCGAAGGCCCCGAGTGCCCCGGCCCTGCGCAGGTCGGTGCTCGTGTTCCGCCTGCTCATTGCCGACCGTGGCGCGTTCGTGTGTGATCGGTTCGAGCATGTCGTGACGGAACTCGGGCAGTGCGGGGTGCGGGTGTGGTCACCCGAGGCCGGGGCCTGTCGATCCGGGTGATCCGACGCATGGATACGGACAGTTCCCCCGGACCCGTGTCGGCGGTGGTCGGCCGATGAAGTGCGACGGGCTCAAGTGCTGTGGTCGGACAAGGGGGCGCGAGCCATGCGCATGTTCGGGAGCTTGCCCTGCCACGGATGCTGCTCACCAGTGGCCTTGAAACCGTGATGTCGGTAGAAACGGATGACCCGCTGAAGCGCTGAGCTTGCAGAAGAACAAGACCGGTGGTGGGTAGGGTGCCGCCATGTCTTCCGATCTTCGGGCCTTCGCCCTGGTGTGCAGTCTCAAGCCCACTCCGGACCCTTCCAGCAGTGAGTTGCTCGCCCGGCAAGTGCTCGACGAACTCTCCGGCCACGGAGTCCGGGGCGAGTCGGTGCGGGTCGTCGATCATCGGGTCAGCCCTGGTGTGGCGGTCGACATGGGGCAGGGCGATGAATGGCCGGAGCTCCGGCAAAAGCTGGTGGACTCCGACATCCTGATCCTCGCCACGCCGACCTGGGTGGGCCACATGTCGAGTGTCGCCCAGCGGGTGCTGGAGCGGATCAACGCCGAACTCTCCGAGACCGACGACCAGGGGCGGCCGTCGATGTACGGCAAGGTCGCCGTGGTGGCCGTCGTCGGTAACGAGGACGGAGCGCACAAGATCGTCGCGGACTGCGTGCAGGCGCTGAGCGACACCGGGTTCACCATCCCCGCCACAGGGTCCACCTACTGGAACTCCGAGGCGATGAACCCGAAGGACTACATCGACCTCGACAGCACTCCGGAAGCCGTGGCGACCACTACGGCGACGGCGGCCCGCAACGCCGCGCACCTCGCGCGCCTGCTTCAGGCGCAGCAGTATCCGGCCTCCTGAACGGCCGCGAGAACGATCCGGCACTGATCAGCTGCCCGAGGTCTCCGTTGACCGCAGCTTTTCCATCGCCTGTCGGCCGAGGCTGCGGGAGATGTGCTCTCTCATGACGGCCTCGGCCGCTGCCGGCTCGCCGTTGATCACTGCGTCGGCGAGCGCCTGGTGCTCTTCTCGCACACGCTCGATCTCCGCCTCGGTGTCGGACCGGTACTTCAGTGTGAACTGACGGTATCGGTCGGCCTTGTCCCACAGGCTGTCGAGGATCTCGATCATGGGGTCGTTGTGCGAGGCGCGGTAGACGGCGCGGTGGAACTCGCGGTGCGCGATGAGTGCCGGAAGCTCGGCGGTGCCGGTCAGCGGGTGCAAGGCGCTGACAGCCGTACGGATGGCCGAGATGTCACCCTCGGTGCGCCGTTCTGCGGCCCACCGTGCGGCGAGGGGGTCGATGTTGAGGCGGACCTCGTACAGACTCTGTGCCTCGGAGAATGTCAGCTCGGTGACCCGGGCGTCCTTGTGCGTGGCCAGCACCATCAGCCCTTCGCTGGCCAGGCGTTTGAACGCCTCGCGCACCGGGGTGGTCGAGATGCCCAGCTCCGCCGCGATCCCCTCCTGGTTCACGGCGGCCCCGGGGCGCAGCTCATCGGAGAGGATGCGCTGCTTCATCTCCTCGTAGGCGTATTCGCTCTTGCTGAAGACCTGCTTCGGTGCCACGTGTTCCGTCCTCTCTGAGGGACATGATAGCGGCAGATCGCGCCTACTTACATCGTGTAGCCTATAGGCTAGGAGGTTCGATGTCGATCGATTCACACCACAGCCGACGTAGGCTGCGGACCGCTGGCGGCAGCGTCGATTTGTTCCATCTCGAAGCCGTGCCGGGGACAGAGGACCTGTCCTTCGCGCACAAGGTCATGGTGGAGAACCTGCTGCGCCACGAGGACGGCGACCTCGTCTCGGTCGCCGACATCAAGGCGGTCGTCGAAGGTCGGTCCGGTACACACGAAATCGCCTTCCACCCCTCACGGGTCTTCCTCCACGACACCAACGGCGTGCCCGTGCTCACCGACCTGGCCGCGATGCGCGACGCGGTGGCCGAGCGGGGAGGGGATCCGGGCCTCATCGACGGTGTGGTCCCCGCCGAGCTCACGGTCGACCACTCGGTGTCCACGGACTTCTTCGCGCGGCCCGACGCCCCTCTGCTCAACGTCCGGCGCGAGTACGAGCGCAACGGTGAGCGCTACCGCTTTCTCAAATGGGGTCAGCAGGCGCTGGGCGAGCTGAAGGTCGTTCCGCCCGGCGCGGGGATCATGCATCAGATCAACGTCGAGTACCTCGCCCGGGTGGTGGAGGTCCGCGACGGCCTGGCCTTCCCCGACACCGTGACCGGGACCGACTCCCACACCACCATGGTCAACGGACTGTCGGTGCTGGCCTGGGGCGTGGGCGGCATCGAGGCCGAGGCGGCCATGCTGGGTCAGCCCGTCTCCCTGCTCATCCCCCCTGTGGTCGGGGTCGAACTGGTAGGTGAGCTGCGCCCGGGGGTGACCGCCACCGACCTGGTGCTGACCGTGACCGAAAGGATGCGCCACCTGGGCGTGGTCGGGTCCATCGTCGAGTTCTTCGGGCCAGGCGTGGCCGCAACCAGTCTCGCCACCCGCTGCACCCTGGCCAACATGAGCCCTGAGTTCGGGTCGACCGCCGCGATCTTCCCGATCGACCAGCGCACAATCGACTTCCTTCGGCTCACAGGGCGAGACGAGGAGCGGGTTCTCCTGGTGGAGGCCTACGCCAAGGAACAGGGGCTCTGGCACGATCCGCTCCGCCGCCCGCGCTTCGACCGCACGGTCACGGTCGACCTGGGCGAGATCGTGCCCAGCCTGGCTGGACCCCGGCGCCCGCAGGACCGACTGGACCTGGGAGACACCGCACGCGCGCTGGACCGCTCCTTGGCCGATTCGGGTCGTTCCCCGAGCGAACCCGTTCCCGACTCCGCGCCGACCACAGTCCCCTCCTCTGTCGCTGTTTCGATCCCGGAGGTCGACAACCGGCCGAGGGACGGTGCGGTAGCGATCGCCGCCATCACGTCCTGTACCAACACCTCCAACCCGGCGGTGATGATGGCCGCCGGTCTCCTGGCACGCAACGCGGTACGCCGCGGGCTGCGCCCCCGACCTTGGGTGAAGACGAGCCTGGCCCCCGGTTCCCGTGTGGTGGTGGACTACCTGGAACGTGCCGGGCTGATGCGGGACCTGGAGAGCCTGGGGTTCGGGTTGGTCGGGTTCGGCTGTATGACGTGCATCGGCAACTCCGGGGCCCTACTGCCGGAACTGGAGTCCGAGGTCAGGGATCAGGGCCTGGTGGTCGCCTCGGTGACCTCTGGGAACCGCAACTTCGACGGCCGCATCAACAACGACGTCTCCCTGAACTTCCTCGCCTCGCCGCCCCTGGTGGTGGCCTTCGCCCTGGCGGGCACAGTGGATATCGACCTGACGGCGGAACCGCTCGGCATCGGTCGGGACGGCGAGCCCGTCATGCTGTCCGACCTGTGGCCGACCGAGGCCGAGGTGGAAGCGGTCTCCTCGACCTCCATCGAACCGTCCATGTACACCGAGGTCTACCGCACTCTCTTCGACGGCGACGAGAACTGGCAGGGCCTGGCCGCCCCCGAGGGACCGGTTTTCGCCTGGGACCCCGCATCGACCTACCTCCAGCGGCCGCCGTTCCTGGACCGCGTGGCCGGCTCCGCGGCCTCCAGGGCTACAGGGCATCGCGACATCGCCGGTGCCCGGGTCCTGCAATTGCTCGGCGATTCGGTGACCACCGACCACATCTGCCCTGCTGGGCGCATCCCCTCCACGAGCGCGGCCGGAACCTTCCTCACCGAGAAGGGTGTGGCGGTGCGGGAGCTGAACACCTACGCCTCGCGGCGCGGCAACT
The DNA here is from genome assembly GCF_900143625.1 of Nocardiopsis sp. JB363. Classification (GTDB taxonomy): domain Bacteria; phylum Actinomycetota; class Actinomycetes; order Streptosporangiales; family Streptosporangiaceae; genus Nocardiopsis. The sequence goes on along the minus strand of NZ_FRFF01000008.1, from coordinate 8,385 downwards.
GGCAGGTGATGAGGCTGGGCGGGTTCGCCAACCCTCGGCTGGAGAACCGCATGACCCCGGATCTACCGGGGGGCAGGGCCGTGGACTTCGGTTCCGATGGAGGGGAACGCGTCGTTGACGCCGTCCACGTGGTCGCCGACCGCCACTCGGAGCGGGGCCAGGACATGATCGTGATCGGCGGCAAGGAGTACGGGACCGGTTCGTCTCGTGACTGGGCGGCCAAGGTCACCGCCCTGCTGGGCGTGCGGGCCGTGATCGCCGAGTCCTTCGAGCGCATCCATCGCTCCAACCTGGTCGGTATGGGTGTGCTGCCGTTGCAGTTCGAGGACGGCCAGAGCGCACAGAGCCTGGGCCTGACAGGGGAGGAGGAGTACACCTTCACCGGGATGGAAGGCCTCCAGGAGGTCCCGGCGGTCCTGGAGGTCACCGCGCGGCGCTTGACCAACGGTGAGGTCGTGGAGTTCACGGTGCGGGCACGGTTGGACACCTCGCGCGAGCAGCTCTACTACCGTCACGGTGGGTTGCTGCCCTACATCCTGGAGCAGGCGCTTCAGAGGCTGGGAAGCGACTGAGCGTCCACAAGAGTCCACACGATCGAGGGCCGCCCGGAGAAATCCGGGCGGCCCTCGATTCCGAGGTGTGTCAGGCCTTGTCGTGTGCCTCCGTCTCCTCTTCGGCCACGGGGCGGGCGGGATCGGCCGGGCGCATCCGGCGCCACACGGTCCAGACCAGCCCCAGCAGGAGCAGGCTGTACAGGGCGATGGTGATCGGGCTGCTGACCAGGGTCAACGGGTTGTTGCCGGAGTTGGCCATGGCGTCACGCAAGGAGTACTCCGCCAGCGGGCCCAAGATCACCGCGATGAGGATCGGGGCCAGCGGCACACCGGTGCGCCGCATGACGAAGGCCAGCACACCCAGGACGCACATGATGGCCAGGTCGGCCCGGCTGGCACCGGTGGCATAGACACCGAGGCTGGCGAAAACGGTGATGCCCGCGTACAGGTAGGACTGGGGCAGCAACAGCAGCTTCGCCCACAGTGGGGCGAAGGGCAGGTTGATGATCAACAACACGACCGTGGCGAGCAACAGACCGGCCAGCAGTGCCCAGACGGTGTCGCCGTTGCGCTCGAACAGCAGCGGACCCGGCTGCATCCCGTACTGCTGGAAAGCGGCCAGCAGGACAGCCGCGGTCGCCGAGGTCGGCAGACCCAGGGACAACAGCGCGCCCATCGCGCTGCCCGCGGTAGCGTTGCCCGCTGCCTCCGGAGCGGCCACGCCCTGGATGGCACCCTTGCCGAACATCGGCTTCTTGCGCCGCTTGTCCAGTTGGCGCTCGGTGCTGTAGGCGAGGAACGTGGGGACCTCGGCTCCACCGGCCGGGATGATCCCGAAGGGCACGCCGATGCCGGCACCACGCAACCAAGCGGGCAGCGCGGCGCGGAATTCCCTCCCGGACAGCCAGGGGCGTCCCTTCGAGGAGACGAGTTCGTGTGCGCCGCGGTGCCCCACCCGTCCGGCGGCGTGGAGCACCTCTCCCACCGCGAGCACGGCCACGGTGATCACGACGATGCTGATGCCGTCGAAGAGCGCCGGAACCTCGAAGGTGAACCGCGCGGTGCCGGTGGACTGGTCGGTGCCCACCAGGGCCAGGGCCAGGCCGATCGCCAGCGCGGCCAGACCCTTGAGAGGGGATTCGGAGACGATGGCCGAGATGGCGACGAAGGCGAACAGCGCCAGGGCGAAGTACTCGCCGGGGCCGAACCGGGTCGCCAGATCGGCCATGGTGGGAGCGAAGAACACCACCAGGGTGGTGGCCAGAAGACCGCCGATGAACGCGCCGATGGCGGAGGTGGCCAGGGCCTGCGGGGCCCGCCCCCCGCGGGCCATGGCGTGGCCCTCGAAGGTGGTGGCGATCGCGGTGCTGTTTCCCGGGGTGTTCATCAGGATGCCCGCGGTGGAGTCGCCGAACAGCCCGCCGAAGTAGACGCCGCTGAACAGGATGAGCGCGGCGAGCGGGTCCAGGGTGAAGGTCATCGGCAGCAGCAGCGCCACGGCCATGGCCGAGCCCAGGCCGGGCAGCACGCCCACAGCGGTGCCCAGGAAGGCGCCGAGCGTGATCCAGAGCAGGTTCATCGGGGTGAAGACGTCGCCGAAACCGCCGAGCAGGTTGGTCAACTGGTCCATGTCACCAACCACCCAGGAGGCCGGAGGGCAGGTTGAGGTCGAGCATGCCGCTGAAGACGATCTGAATGATCGCCGCCATGACGAAGCCGACGGTGAGGTTGCGCAGTAGGTTGCGGTTGCCCAGACCGGTGGCCACGGCCGTGAACATCAGGGTGGCCATGATGAGCCAGCCCACGATGTCGATCAGTGCGCTGAAGGCGATGATCCCGAGCAAGACCAGGCCGACGGCGCGCCAGTTGGTGCGCTCCTGGGCGGCCAGGGACCGGCGGCGCTCGGGGGTGCGACGGAGCGCTGCGGCGATCAGCAGCGTGCCGATGACCGTCGCGAGCGCGGCGACGAACCAGCCGAAGCCCTGCGGGCCCAGTAGGCCCCCGTCGCCGATGACGTCCATCCCGAGGTTGCCGAGCCCCAGGACCGTCGCTATGGCCAGCAGAATAGCGCCGATGAGCAGTTCGCCGCGCCCCTCCCAGAAGGAGAGGGATCGAACGGGTCCGGCTTCTCCCGGAGGGTCGGCGGCGGGGGATGGATCGAGTGTTGTATCGGACATGTTCTCCTCCGTGGGGTCCTGGGACTCAGGTCTCGTCGATGAGGCCGAGGTCGATCATGAGCGCGCGGATCCGGGTTTCCTCCTCGGTAATGAAGTCGCTGAACTCCTCAGGACCCGCCCAGCTGGGATCCCACCGATTGCGGTCGATCGCCTCCTGCCAGGAGGGCGCCTGGTACATCTCCTCGGTGATCTCCAGGAGTTCGGCCTGCTCCTCCTCGGAGATTCCGGGCGCGGCGACGATGCCGCGCCAGTTGACCAGGTTCACGGAGGGGTAGCCGAGCTCGGAGGCAGTGGGAATGTCCACGCCTTCGAGCCGTTCGGGGGCGACCACGGCCAAGGCGCGCAAACGTTCGCCCTCGATGAGGTCGCGGAAGTCGTTGAAGCCGCTGACCCCGATCTGGACGGTGCCGTTGGCGTCCGAGAGCAGGGACAGGGTGAGCTCGCCGCCGCCGGCGTGCGGGGTGTAGTGCAGACCCGCTGGATCGAGTTCGGCCGCCTCGGCCAGCTGCCCGGCCACCAGGTGGTCGGGGGAGCCCGCGGAGCCTCCGCCGACGGGGATGTCGGGGTCCTCACGCCAGTCCTCAAGGAAGTCGTCGAGCGTTTCCCAGGGCGAGTCGGCGGGAACGGCGATGACCTGGAAATCGTCGGTCAGTCGGGCGATCGGGGTCACGTCGCTCAACCGGGCCGAGGACCCGCCCATCTCCACACCGCCCACCATCGCCGCCCCGGTGATCATCGCGGTGGTCGGGTCGGCTTCCAGCTGTTGCAGCTGACCCAGGCCGATGGTGCCTCCGGCCCCGGGGACGTTCACCACCTGGACGCTGTTGACGACCGACTCGGTTCTGGCCGCCTGCTGGAATTCACGAGCGGCCAGGTCCCAGCCTCCCCCGGCCGCGGCCGGGGCGATCACGGTCAGAGCCGAACGAGCCAGTGAGCCCTGATCCTGGCCCGCCGCGTCCTGGACCGCGAAGAAGCCGGTCGTCAGCACCAGGACCGCGCCCACGGCGGGGGCGATGAGCCCCTTGTTGCCGATCATGAAGAACCCTCACTCCTCGTTGTGGCCACGCTTGTCAGGACTTCACCGCGAGGACCGGGCACTTCGCCTCCAGGATCAGGCGCTGGGCCGTGCTGCCCATAAGAAGCTTGCCGATCGCGGAGCGGTGGCGGACACCGATGACCAGGAGTTCCGCGTTCTCGTTTTCGACCAAGCCCAAGAGCGCCGCCGCCGCGTCGGAGTCGGCCAGGTGCACCGAACGTGCCTGGACACCCTCCTGCTGTGCTCGCTCGGCCAGCTCTTGAAGCGCGGCCGTGCCCACCGCGCGGGTGTCGGCTGGGGCATCGTTCGAGGCGGCGTTGGCGATCACCAGCTCCCGCCCCTGGAGGGCGGCTTGTCGCACCGCCGCCTCGAACGCGGCCTCGGCGGAATCCACCGGGGCGTGGGCCAGCACAACCGTCATCCTGATCCTCCTCGAATACTGCCGTGACCAGCATCACAGCCTGTAGTGTATAGGCTGTATCATTCTTCGCATCCCGTCAACTCCTCGGAAACAGTGACGAAACGGTTGCAGAACGTCACAAGTCGGGGCCTGGTGATGTGCTCGGGAGTCCTCGCGTCGGGCTCATAACGCGTTAGGGGTTCATGGTCGCGTCCGGGGCCCCGCCGAAGGCCACCACCTCGGGGACCGGTGAACTGGTGGGGATGATCCTTCTCGGGCTCGGGTCCGGGATCGTCACGGCGATCGGCGCTCGGCGCTCACGCTCTCCCGAGCACTGCGTCGGAGAATCGCATCGCGGACGCGGGCGCTATCCAGGAAAGCGCTTTCGCGCTGGGTGCCGGCACTGGTATCGCAACCCTCGGGGGCGTAGCCGTCCATCATGCTGCCCCGTCCGCCGCGGGTCCTCCACAGAAGCGCGATCTACGGGTCCGGGGTGGACAGCGCTCTGGGGATCGCCGCATTCTTCTACGGGCGCTTCGCGCTCGCAGCCGGCATCCACCTCGTCAGTACGGTCAGAAACCGACGCAGCAGGGCGGAGCAGAGCGTCTCTTGAAACCGTCGCGGCGGTGTAACGGTGGTCCTCGACGGCTGCTTTCCAGAGGTGGGCCAACTCCTCGGTGAGTGCGACCAGGTGGTGTCGGTAGATGCCGGTGAGTCAGTAGGGGTGGGCCGGGATCGCACGATCGACCTTGATCGGCGCGACCAGGGCATGTCTCGACCCGCGGTGAAACCTCACCCGCCATCACGCACCAACTCGTACATCCGACTGTGGACGGCTGGGCACTTCACCCCGCTGCTGTTCGCTTGGGGATGGGAGTCGGCGAACGCCGCACCCACGGTCGTGCTACTGGGACCGCTGGTGGGTCTTCCACGCCCGGTGGAGTTCACGCCGGCGCTCGTATTCCTTCTTCGCACGGATCCGCGGATCGGTTTCGAGGGTCAGAGCCGGCGGGCCCATGACGTGTAGGAGCGCGTAGTTGATCCGGAATCCCGTCCTGTAGGGCAACGAGAACGAGTCTTTTCCACGCGGCTTGTCCATGGTCATCTACTTCACTGTTCGTCGGGAACGCGGACGTACGCCGCTGGAGTGCAATCGAGCAGAGAATCCATCGCCGTGAAAGCCGCGGTCTTCCCCGCCCAGCAGCGTAGCCGTCCGGTTTTCACCGTCCTGGCCGGCCCTCCCTGTACGAGCACGGCAACCGAACGGCGTCACGGTTCGAGGGTCCGGTGGGTCGACCGGTGGCCCGGCCTCCGGCGGAGGTTTTCAGCGGTGGGCCCACAGGTGGGTGAGTAGATCGTCGAAGGTTCGGGCTTCGACCATCCCCGAGGTCGAGGCCACCCAGAACGACTGGGTCGCTTCCCCGAAGAAGATCATCAGGTGCGGGTTCCGGGCCTGGAGCCGAGCGGCCTGGCGGTGCTCGTAGGTGAACTCGGTGCGGTGCCCACCCAGACGAGGGAGCGTTCGCGCCCGCCCGGCGCGGCAGGTGCGGTGTGCGCAGGAAGCGCAGTTCGGGTCGGGTGCGCTGGTTCGGAAGGGGTTCTTCGGGCGAGGGTCCAGCGGGCGTCGGGGCGCGGGGATGGGATACGTCATGGATCCTGCTTTCGGTAGGTCTGGAATTCGGGGCTGTCGGGTTCAGAAGCGCCGGGAGTTGTTCAGGGCGCGTCGTTCCAGGGCGAATCGGTCAGGTCGTACGGGAGGAAGAACCAGACCCGACGCCGGGACACGAACCCGTCGTCACCCCATTGGGGCGCGAGGTGATCGACCAGGGCGAGGCCTCGTCCGCCATCCGACTCCGAATCGAGCCCGTGAGGGGCGGGGCGTAGATGGTCGCGGACGGTGGGGGAGGCATCGGCGGTGCCTTGGTCTCGGCAGGTCAGGTGGAGTCCGGTGCGGCGGCGTTCGCAGCGCAGGGTGTAGTGGCCCAGGGGGCGGCCTGATCGGGTGTGCCGGAGGGTGTTGGAGGCCAGTTCGCTGCCCAGGAGGGTGAAGAGGTAGCGGAAGTCGGGGTCACGGTGCCCGGCGTCCGTGTTCAGGAACGCGCGGACCAGCGGCATCCACTGAGGTGAGGAGCCGAACTCGTAGCTGCGGACCCGGTAGGCGGCTCGGGTCGGGTCGGGCTGGAAGTAGTGCCTGTACCTGGCCGGGACCAGTTCGCTCAGGGGGAGGGTGACCTCGGGCAGGCGTGGCGTCGCGATCGTGGTCATGGATCAGAGGGCCCTTCGGGAGTTCGGGTCGGTGGTGTCGAGGACGACCTGCATGGTCAGCGCGCGTATGCGGTGTCCGTCCCAGGTCCAGGAGAAGTCCCAGTACACGGAGAGCCGCTCGACGAGGGCGAGACCGCTGTGCGGGGCGTGGACGAGGCGGTGGGGGTAGCTGATCAAGGGGTCGTCCGGACGCGGTCCTTCGTCGGTCACGTACAGGTGAGGTAAGAGGGGGAGGGTCTGGTCGAGCACGACACGGACGGTGCCGCCGGGTAGCCCTGAACTTGAGTGGTGGTGGGCGTTGTCGACCAGCGCTCGGGTGATCTGGATCAGCGGCGCGGCGTGGTGGGGGAGCGCGGTGCGACACCAGGTGAGGAGGGGAGTGGGGGCGAGGGTGTGCCCCAGGAGAATTCCGGACCGGCGCGAGTTCGGGAAATGGAGCAACCGGGGATAGGGCTCGTCCGGTGTGGGCGGTCGGGCCTGGGTATCTTGCATTCTTCTCACTTCGGGTAATTTGGGGCGATTCACCTGCCCCGGGGCTCTTCTGTGTCACGTGCTGCCCGGGAATGCCTCGGTCTTCGGTGAGTCCAGGTTCCAGGCAGGAGCTGAGATCCCATAGCTACTGTGAATTACTCGGGATCTTTGGTGTCTTGATGGAATTACCTGGGTATCGAAGTGGTATGACCCCCAATCCTTTCAGCGAGGCACTGGCCCGATTTCGAGACCTGGCAGGGCTTACGCAGAAGCAGCTTGCGCAAAAGACTCATATGGCACATAGCAGCATCAACCGTTGGGAGAAGGGAGGAAGTCTTCCGAAACGGGATCGCGTGGAAGCTCTGGATAAAACCCTGGATCTGAATGGGAAGCTGATCGCTGCTTGGCGCGCGGCACGGGGTGGCAACGGGCTTCCTGAGTGGGCACGGGACCTCGATGCCATCGAACGAGCTGCCAGGTGTGTCACGCTGGTCAGCCCCTCGCTGGTTCCGGGCATGTTGCAGTGCAGGAGCTATGCCCGCAAGGTCTTCCGCGCCGGGCAACCGCTAGCTCCGAAGGAGCAGGTCGACCAGTTGGTCACACTTCGATACGAACGCCTTGAGGCGCTGTCGGATTTACAGGTCACGGCGGTCTTTCCTGCCGCAGCGGTGTCCGGACTTCCAGATCCGGTCCGTCGTGAACAGGCCTCTCATCTGCTCGACTGGGTAGCGACCGAACGCGTGACCATGCACTTGGTCCCGGAGGGCACTGTGATGCTCGCACCCACGTCGCCCCTCATGGTGTACTCAATGAGAGAAAATGAAATCGTGGTCGCGAGTGATCACGCACTCGGTACCGTGATACACGCCGACGCCCACAACCGCGCTGAAGTTTTCAGCAGCGCCGCCCTGGGGGCGGCCCTCCCGCCCACTCTGTCGATTGACCTTCTGGAGAGCCTGACATGAAGCAGCACATCCCTGGCGAGTGGCACAAGGCTACGTACAGCGCGAATGGGTCGCACTGCGTGGAAGTACGTGAGCACGCCAGAGGCGCAGACGTCCGAGACTCACAGAACCGTGAAATCGGAACACTCGACTTCGATTCTCATGAGTGGAATGCCCTCCTGGGCTCCCTCCCTCACCACTAGTCACTCTGGAGTTTTGAGAGCAGGAGTGGGCGACTACTCCGGTCGCTCGAATATTGGAGTGAACGCTCGTTGAGGAAGGCTGTGCAATGCCGCTGACGGAAACCTGGAACAAGTCGTCGTACAGCAACGGTACGGGTGGTGACTGCGTGGAAACTCGGGCCACAGGCCAGGGCGCCGCTGTGCGCGATACGCAGAATCGTGACCTGGGGAAACTCGATTTTTCCGCCGAGGAGTGGGCCGCTCTCCAAAGCTGCCTGCGAGCCGGTTGACCCCGTACGGAAACGGTCCCCGTCACTAGGCACTGTTTTTGAACGGGTCAGGTCGCGCAATCAGAT
>NZ_FRFF01000086.1 GCF_900143625.1 Nocardiopsis sp. JB363 | reverse complement strand
GGCGGGTAGGGCGGTCGACGTGGCAGGGGGCCTCGCGGTTGGGGGTCCCGGCGAGCGTGACTTTGGTTGGGGGAGGCCATGGCTGGAGAGCTCAACGGCCGGACGGTGGCGATTTTGGCCGCCGATGGGGTCGAGCAGGTGGAGTTGGTGGAGCCTCGTCGGGCTCTGACCGAGGCGGGGGCCCGGGTGGAGTTGGTGTCGCTGAAAGCGGGGTCGATCCAGGCGATGAACGGGGACATCGAGCCGGCCGATCGGTTCGATGTGGACCGTGAGGTGGCCGGTGTGGGGGTGGATGACTACGACGCCCTGGTGGTGCCGGGTGGCACGGTCAACCCCGATAATCTGCGTGCTGACAGTGACGCGGTGTCGTTCGTGCGTGACTTCGTGGCCGGGGGGAAGCCGGTGGCGGCGATTTGTCACGGGCCCTGGATCCTGGTGGAGGCCGATGTGGTGCGCGGGCGTACCGTGACCTCCTATCCCAGTATCCGTACCGACATCCGTAACGCGGGGGGCACGGTGGTGGAGGAGGAGGTGGTCACCGATCACGGTGTCACCACCAGCCGTGATCCCGGTGACCTACCGGCGTTCTGTGCGCGTATCGTGCGCGAGTTCGCGGGCTGAGGGAAAAATGAGGTGGGGCCACCCGATCGGATCGGGTGGCCCCACCATCTTTTTCGGGGTCTTACTCGGCTTCGGGGTCGTCGGGGTGGCGGCGCAGGTGCACCACCGCCGCGACCAGGCCGCCCCAGAGCACGGCGATGGAGATGACCATCATGACGATGGCGCTGGTGGACATCAGCGGTCCCCTTCCTTGTCATGGGCGTTGTCGGTGGCGGGGTCGATGCCGACCTGTTCGGGCTCTTCCAACTGAACGGGTGTCTGCTCGTCCTCACTCTGGTGGCGGGCGGCGTCGTCGCGGGCGATGGCGTCGGCCCTCTTCCAGGGGAAGCAGGCCACGATGATGCCGAAGACGATGGCGCCGATGGCCACGCCCCATCCGGCGGCCAGCAGGAACCCGGTCGGGTAGCCCTCGTAGTTCTCGGTGAGTTCGATGCGCAGGCTGTCCCACATCATGATGCCGAGCAGGATCGGGGTGATGGCTCCCAGGGTGATGCGCCACCAGGTGCCCAGGTGGATGGAGGAGACGGCGTTGGCGTGGGCCTGGAAGAGCTTGAGTCGGCGCACGCCCCAGGAGACGAAGATGACCAGGACCAGGCCGGCCAGTGCGATGCCGTACTGGTTGATGAAGCGGTCGAAGACGTCGAGGAAGTGCAGTCCCTCGTGGGTGGGGAAGAGCAGGATCGAGGCCAGGGCGGTGGCGCCGCCGACCAGGGCCACGGTCTGGGTGCGGCCCAGTCCGGTGCGGTCCTGGACGGCGGAGATGATGACCTGGACGATGCTGATCAGTGAGGTGACGCCGGCGATGGACAGGCAGGCGAAGAACAGTACGCCGAACAGGGGCCCGCCGAAGGGCAGGCTGGAGATGATCTGTGGGAAGGCGACGAAGGCCAGTCCGATGCCGGATGTGGCGACTTCGTCGACGGCGGTGCCGGCGGCGGTGGCCATGAACCCGAGGGCGGCGAAGACGCCGATGCCGGCCAGGAGCTCGAAGGAGGCGTTGGCGAATCCGGCGACCATGGCCGATCCGGTCAGGTTGGCCTTGCGCTTGAGGTAGGAGGCGTAGGTGACCATGATGGCGAAGCCGATGGACAGTGAGAAGAACACGTGTCCGTAGGCGGCGATCCACACCTTGCCGGTGAGCATGGCCTGCCAGTCGGGTGTGAAGAAGGCGTCCAGGCCGGTGATCGCGCCGTCCAGGGTCAGCGCTTGGATGACCATGATGGCGAACAGGACCACGAGTAGGGGGATGGTGATCCTGTTGATGATCTCGATGCCGCGGCGCACGCCGATGATGAGGATGGCCAGGGTCAGGACCCACACGCCGATGAGCGGCCAGGCGACCCCGGAGACGTAACCCGAGACCAGTCCGGGTTCGGGGTTCATTTGGAGGAAGTCGTTGAAGAAGAACCCGTCGGGGTCATCGCCCCAGGCCTGGGTGATGGAGAACCAGGTGTAGCGGATCGACCAGGCGATGATGACGGCGTAGTAGATGGCCACCACGAAGCAGATGGCCACCTGCCACCAGCCCAGGGCTTCGGCGGGGCGCCAGATGCGCCGGTAGGACAGGGGCGCTGAGGAGCGGTACCGGTGGCCGATGCTGTATTCGAGGATGAGCAGCGGGATGCCGGCGGTGAGCATCGCGATGAGGTAGGGCAGGAGGAAGGCTCCGCCCCCGTTCTCATAGGCGACGTAGGGGAATCGCCAGATGTTGCCCAGTCCGATGGCCGATCCGATCGCGGCCATGAGGAATCCCGCGCGTGTTCCCCATTGCTCGCGAGGCTGTTGCCCCATGTTCAGGTCTCCTAAATCATCCCGTAGTTCGCGACCCGCACGGTAGCAGGATTTGGTTGTTCGAGCATCGTTGCGGCTGGTCTGGTGGCTGGATGTCGTTTCTGTAGGGGCTTTTGGTGTCGTTTTGTCTTGGGTCGGTGTGGGGGTGGGGGAGCCAAGGGGCGCTAACCGGGTGTGTTCAGATCGGCTGTGCTCGGGGCCCTCGCGTGCGGGGCCCGGTGGGGGCGCGCACGGTGTGCGGGGTGCGCGCCCTTGAGGGTCACCAGCGCATGTGGACCTGTTCGGCGAAGCCGTTCAGGTCTTTCACGGTCAGGGTGGTGCCCTCGTCGGTGCGCACGGTGCCCCGGTAGTGGCCGAAGCACTGGTGGGTGTCGCTGACGATCAGGCCGGTGTCGGTGCGGTCGACGCGTTCGTGGAAGGGGGTGAAGACCACGTCGACCTTGTCGGAGGCGGGGGTGTACAGGTGCCAGGGGGCGAGGAAGTTCTCGGGATCGTAGTCCCAGACGAGTTCCTCTCCGATCTTGGTGAGGTGCCCGTCCACGCACAGGGCGTTCTCGGTCAGTCCGGTGCCCTGGGTCCATTGGCCGCCGAACTGTAGGCCCAGGGTGTGGCCGTCGGTGTGTCCGGCGGCGGCGCCCCAGTTCCAGTTGATGTCGTAGGGCCAGCGGCCACGGCCGTGGTCCAGTACGCCGAAGGCGTCGGTGAAGTCGTAGGTGTGCTCGCCCAGGCGCACGGTGCCCGAGGCGGGCAGGGCGGTGTTCTTGGAGGTGTACTGGAAGCGGGTGGGGCTCCAGGGGATGACCACGCTCATGGATTCGTGGCCCGGGGGCGAGGTGATGAGCAGGTCGGCGTGCAGGGGGCCGTGGTCGGTGGTGCAGGAAAAGCGCAGGCGGGTGCCGGCGGGGGTGTCGTCGATGTGGGCGCGGATGGGGCCCAGGGCCGCGGTGGGGCCCTCGCCCAGACTGTCGGGCACGCGCACCCCGTGGCCCAGGGGGCGCAGCGCGGTGCGGGAGATCTCCACGGGTGTGGTGGGGTCCGCGTGGTCCAGGAGGTAGATCGAGGTCAGGCCCAGGTAGTCGATGTCGGCGACGGTGATGGCGATCAGGTGGGTGGGGGTGCTCACGCACCAGTATTCCCAGCGTTTGGTGCGTGACCAGCCGGGGATGTGGGTGCGGTGCAGTGGGGTGCGTGACCAGCCCACCGCCTCGGGGTTCAGGCGCCCCTGGGGGGTGCACAGGTCCACGGGTGAGGTGATCTCGCGTTCGTGTGTGGGCATGGCCGTCAAGCCTAAGGCCTGCGACGTCGGGTGCGTGGCGGGGCGGGTGTGGCCGGTGTGGCGCGAGTGTGGGGGCGGGATCGTCCTGGAAGAGGGCACGCGCCCCGTGCCGGTGCCCGGGCCAAGATCCGTGGGCGCCCCGGGCGGACGTGGATCAGCCGGGAAGGGTGCGGGCGGGGCGGTGGGGCGCGAGGTGGACACGTGCGGGGGACGCGGTGTTCGAGACGGGTGGAGCGCCGAGGAAATGGCACAATGCGGTCCATGTCGGTACGTGAACTCGTGATCTTGGGCAGTTCCAGTGCGGTGCCCACCCGTCGGCGCAACCACAACGGGTATTTCCTGCGCTGGGGTGGTCAGGGGGTGCTGTTCGACCCCGGTGAGGGTACCCAGCGACAGATGCGCATGGTGGGGCTCGCGGCCTCCGACATCACCCGGATCTGTGTGACCCACTTCCACGGCGACCACAGCCTGGGACTGCCGGGCATCGTGCAGCGCATCGCCCGGGATCAGGTGCCCCACCCCGTGCGGGCCGCCTACCCGAGTGCGGGCCAGGAGTACTGGGATCGGTTGCGGCACGCCACCTCCTTCGTGGACACCGACGTGATCGTGCCCCAACCGGTGGGCGGTGCGGGCGGTTGCGTGCTGGGCCAGGACGAGCCGTTCACCGTCACGGCGTTGCCGTTGCGCCACTCGGTGCCCACCTACGGGTACCGGTTGGTCGAACCGGACGGGTGGCGGATGCTGCCCGAGCGTTTGGCGCACTTCGGGGTGCGCGGGCCCGACATCGCCCGTTTGCAGCGCCAGGGAAGCATCCGGGTGCGGGGACGCACGGTGGAGTTGGCCGAGTGCGCCCGACCCCGACCCGGACAGGTGTTCGCGTTCGTGATGGACACCGGCGAGTGCGAACAGGCCGTGGAGCTGGCACAAGGCGCGGACATGCTGGTGATCGAGTCGACCTACCTGGACGAGCACGAGAGTTGGGCGACCCGCAACGGGCATCTGACGGCCCGGCGGGCGGGGCGGATCGCCGCGCGGGCGGGGGTGCGCCTGTTGGTGCTCACCCACCTGTCGGAGCGCTACGAACAGGACCAGGAAGGGTTGTTCGTGGCCCAGGCCGCCGAGGAGTTCGACGGGCCGGTGGTGCTCGCGGCCGACCTGGACCGGATCGCGTTGCCGGCCCGACGCTGAGGCGCGGGAACGCTCGGGCGCGTCGGTGGGTGGGCGCGGTTCCGCCTCTGACCGGGGGCACTCTCACCTGAGGGGCGGTTCCTCGGGCGGGGCGAGGT
>NZ_FRFF01000189.1 GCF_900143625.1 Nocardiopsis sp. JB363 | reverse complement strand
CGAGATCTACACCTCTCTATACGTCCGCAGCGTCAGATCTGAATAAGAGACAGCCCCAATTCGATGGGATCACGACCAAGGCACACAGCACCATTCCGAACGCCCGCACCTGTGGATAACCCGCCTCCACCGGTCGTCTCCGTCTCCGTCTCCGTCTCCAGCCACCCGTATCCGGTTCCGGCCTCCGCCCAACCGTCCCCGGCCCCGGCCCAGGCCACAGCCCCAACCAGCCCCGTCCCCGGCCCCCTACCAGACGCGTAGGCAGCTCACGTCCTGAGCTCACGTCCTCAGCTCACGTATTCAGCCCGGACCGCGTAGATGGCGGCTTCGGTGCGCGAATGGACCTGGAGCTTCTCCAGGATGTTGCGGACGTGGTTCTTCACGGTGTTCTCGGTGATGAACAGGCGTCCGCCGATCTCGCGGTTGTTCATGGACCGGGCCAGGAGCTTGAGCACCTCGGTCTCTCGGGGGGTGAGCTGAGGGAGGGTTCCCTTGGATCGGGGGGAGGTCTCCTGTTTGGCCAGTTCGGCGAACTCGGCGATCAGCTTGGTCGCCATGGAGGAGTTCAGGCATGAGCGGCCCGTGGCGATGGTCCGCACCACGCGGGGCAGGTCGGTCACGGCCATCTCCTTGAGCAGGTAGCCGGTCGCGCCTGCCTTGAGCGCCTCGAACAGGTCGGATTCGGATTCGCTCATGGTGAGCATCACGAACTTGGCCTCGGGCGCGATCGCGCGGATGCGGGGGCCCGCTTCGATACCGGTGGTATGCGGCATCATCACGTCCATGATGATGACGTCGGGTTGCAGCTCACCGGCCTTTTGGACGGCCACGTCACCGTCGCCGGCCTCACCGACCACGTCGATGTCGTCCTCGTCGTCCAGGACGGAGACCAGGCCACGGCGGAACAGGGCGTGGTCGTCGACGACCATGATGCGCAGCTCTGGCAGGTCCAGTGCGACCAG
>NZ_FRFF01000196.1 GCF_900143625.1 Nocardiopsis sp. JB363 | reverse complement strand
CCCCAGGGACGCATGGCCCGCCCGCCCCGCCGGCCCGTCCCCGGTCGTCCACCGGAAAGTTCCCTCTACCTACGTCGGCGCGAACTTCACTCACTGTCGCCGGACGTCCACTGAACGTGCCGTCCGGCCGTCACTCAGAAGGAGTACTCATGTCGGTTCCGCAACCGAGATCCCGCAGCTCCATCGCTCTCGCCGCCTGCTCCGCCGGGGTTCTCGCCCTGGCCTGGGGCGCACCCGCCTTCGCCGCGCAGGAGGGACCGACCACGGTCGAGCCCGCCGGCGCCGCCTTCGAGGCGGCCATGACCGGTTCCGCGTCCTTCGACGCGGGTGGCACGATCATCACCTGCTCGGTTTCCGTCTCCTCCCCCGAGGACGGCACCAACCTGGTCCCCGAGGCACCGGACAACCACAACCCCGCCGGTCCGGTCACCGGCACCATCGCCGCACCCGGCTTCGACGACTGCGAGACGAACATGCCGCTCGTCGAAGCCGAGGTCACCGTCGCCGACCCGACGTGGGAAATGGCGATGCAGCACGGAGAGCCCTCCACCGGGACGATGCTGGTCCCGGCGGGCGGCATCGTGGTGACCACGAGCGGTCTCGCCTCGTGCACCGCCACGGTGAGCCCGGACGCCGACGTCGCCATCGGCGGCACCTGGACCAACGGCGACGCCGCGTCCACGTTGGACTTCGACACCGTGGCCCCGGTCGTGGTGGAGGGTGACGCCGTCTGCCCCAGCGGCGATGAGGCCGCGTTCACCGCCACCTACGAGGTGACCAACGTCGACGACCCGACGACGCCGATCACCGTGACCGGCTGATGATCGCGGGCCCCGGGGAGAGCCGGCTCTCCCCGGGGCCCTTCCGCGAGGTCCCGAGGACTCACCCGGTGATGACTACGCGCCGGTAACCACTCACTCGACGACGAAGAAACCCTTCGACCATCTCGCCTACCTTCGCAGTACTCCGTGGAGTCACGAGGCGAAGGCTCCGTGGAGGGCGCGGATCGCTTCGCCCGTCCCCGTACACCCCCCCGGAGACCGAATGGCATCCTCAGCCGGTAGCCCGCCCACCAGGTCCAAGCTGAAACACACCCTCAAGGTGGTGTCCGTACTCGTCAGGGCCGGGGTCTTCTCCACCGGCCGCCCGGACAGGATCGCCCGCCAGCTACGTCAGCTCAAGACCTGGGGAGCGACCATCGCGGGCGGTTACGCGGCCGCCGGCGAGCGTGTTCCGGACCAGGTCTCCGTGGTCGACGACTCCGGGGTGACGACGTTCGGGCAGATGAACCGACTCGCCAGGCGACTCGTCCACGAGTTGGACCATCTGGGGGTGCGTCCCGGATCCCGGGTGGGGATCCTGTGTCGCAACCATGCCGGAATGGTGCAGGCGGCGGTGGCCTGTGGCCGTCTGGGCGCCGACGCGGTCCTGTTGAACACCGGGTTGGCCGCCGGCCCGTTGCTGGACGTGATCGAACGCAACGAGGTGTCGTTGCTCATCGCGGACTCGGACTTCGAGGAGTTGTACAAGGGGTTGGCGCCGGAGATCCCGCGTGTGACGTCGTGGGGAGAGACCACCGAGCCGGGCCCACGGATTCCGACCGAGGCCGTGGAGCCGACCGTGCCCGATCCCGCTCCGCCCGAGAGGCCGGGACGGTTGATCGTGCTGACGTCGGGGACCACGGGGTCCCCGAAGGGCGCGCGGCGGCCGACGCCGAAGGGACCGCAGGACGCGGCCTCGGTGCTGTCGCGTATCCCGTTGAACTCCAAGGACCGGATCCTGGTGTCGGCACCGATCTTCCACACCTGGGGGCTGGCCGGTGTCCAGTTGGGCATGTCGATGCGGTCGACCCTGGTGATGCGCCGGTTGTTCGAGCCGGAGGACGTGTTGCGGACCGTTCAGGAGCAGCGGTGCACGGCGTTGTTCGCGGTCCCGGTGATGCTTCGGCGGATCATGGACCTGCCCCGGTCGACCCGGGAGAAGTACGACACCTCGTCGCTGCGGATCGTGGCGTGCAGTGGTTCGGCGATGAGCCCGCAGCTGATCAGCGACTTCATGGACGCGTTCGGGGACGTCGTCTACAACCTGTACGGGTCGACCGAGGTGTCGTGGGCGACCATCGCGACCCCGGAGGAGCTGCGGTCGGCGCCGACCACCGCTGGTCGGCCTCCGCTCGGTACACGGATCGCGATCCTGGACGAGCGGGGCCAAGAGGTTCCCCAAGGGTCCAAGGGCTCGATCTTCGTCGGCAACGACATGCTCTTCGACGGGTACACGAACGGGAAGCACAAGCGGGTGGCCGATGGTCTGATGGAGACCGGCGACCGGGGTCACGTGGACGCGCACGGGTTGTTGCACGTGGCCGGGCGTGACGACGACATGATCGTCTCGGGTGGTGAGAACGTGTTTCCTCGGCCCGTGGAGGAGGCGATCGTGACGCTTCCCGCGGTGCGCGAGGTCGTGGTGACGGGTGTGCCGGACGAGGAGTTCGGGCATCGATTCGCGGCGTACGTGGTGCCCTACGAAGGGCGGTCGGTGGATCCGAACGAGGTCCGGCTGCACGTGCGAGAGCTGGTGGGACGCTTCTCCGTCCCTCGTGACGTGATGGTGTTGGAGGAGCTGCCGCGCAACGCCACCGGGAAGGTGCTCAAGCGACGGCTTCCCAAGAGCACTCGTCGCACCGAGGGGGCCTGAGCGCTCCTGTAGGTGGGGCGTCGGTGCGCGGACGCGCATCGGCGCCCGCTTTTTACTTGTGCACAAGGCAATTGTGGGCTTTGACATCGGGCGCGTGGTTACTACGATATTGAACGATGACCGACCGAACCCCCGCCCCCAGGGGCGACTTCGAACTCCCGCCAGTCGACGAGCAGATGTGCTTCGCGCTGTACGCGGCGTCCCGCGCTGTCACCAATCTGTACCGCCCGCTGCTCGATCCGCTCGGTCTGACCTACCCGCAGTACCTCGTGATGATGCTGCTGTGGGAACGGGGGGAGTGTTCGGTCAAGGAGATCGGTGCGGTGCTCCAGCTCGACTACGGAACCCTCACGCCGCTGCTCAAGCGCCTGGAGACCAACGGGCTGCTCCATCGGAACCGTGACCCCGAAGATGAGCGTTCGGTGCGGGTCGCCCCCACCGACGAGGGTCGCGCCCTGCGCGCCCGTGCCCGGGGCGTACCCGAGGCGATCGGCCGGGTGATCGACCTGCCGGACGAGGAATTCGAGGCCACCAGACTCGCGCTGCGCCGACTGACCGCCAACGTGCTCGCGGGTGAGGCCCGCGTCGCCGAGGAGACCTGACGGCGGAGCGCGATGGGGGAGGAACGGAGGATGGGCACAACGGGGGTCGTGCCCATCCTCCGCTCGCCCCGGACGGTTCGGTCAACAACCGTCGACGGTGTGCTCCCAATAGTCCGGTGAGGTTTCGGTGAGGGAGGTCGTGACGGCCAGGTTCCACAGGCCGAGCGGGGCGTCGGAGCCGACCGCGTAGGCCGTACCGGAGCGGTGCACCGCGCGTCCCTCGGCCACGTGGGCGTAGTTGCTCGCGGTGACGCACTCACCCGAAGGCGGGTCCGTGGGCTCCTCCGTCGGCGGATCGGTGGGTTCCTCGGTGGGCGGGTCCGTGGGGCCGCTCCCGCCGTCGATCCCCCAGAACTGTGCCGTGTACCCGGTGGAGCAGACCGAGGCGAGGAAGTAGGCGCCGGCGGTGCCACAGTCCGATCCGGGGTCGACCGGGGTTCCGTGTCCCAGGCCGGATACGGAGTAGTGGGCGACGGCCGCGTCGTCGGGACCGCCCCCGTAGTACGACGCCGTGGTGGACCCGGGCAACTGCTCGGTGGCGTCCGGCTCGGTGGGCGCTCCGCCGGCGTTCAGCCACTGGGCCACCGAGGCGTCTCCGTTGGCGGGGGCGACGGTGGTGTCGGAAGTGCCGTGCCAGACGGCGACCCTGGGCAGGTCGGCCCCGTCCGGCAGCTTGGCGCGGACCTCGTTCCCCCACTGTTCGGGTGTCCGGTCCTTACCGGGGTTCATACAGGTGAAGGCGTCGATCATGCCGGTGGCGCAGCCGACGGGGATACCCGCGACGATGCTTCCGCCGGCGAACAGGTCCGGGTAGGCGGCGAGGAGTTCGGCGGCCATGGCACCGCCGGCGGACAGCCCGGAGACGTACACGCGGCCGGGGTCCAGCTCGTGCGTGTCCACGGCGTGTTCCACCATCGAGCGGATGGACCGCGCCTCACCGGAGTCGCGGGCCACGTCGGTGGGTTCGAACCAGTTGAAGCAGCTCGTGGCGTTGTTGCCGCTGTTCTGTTGGGCGTAGACGAGGGCGATCCCGGAGGCGTCGGCCTGTTCCGCCCAGCCGGAGTGCTGGTGATAGGCGGCGGCGTCCTGGGCGCAGCCGTGCAGGAGTACGACCACCGGAGCCCCCGCGGGGAGGTCGTCGGGAACGTACTCGTACATGGCGAGGTTGCCGGGGTCGGTACCGAAGGAGGGCACCGGGTCCAGGGTGGCGGCGGAAGCGCGCGGGGCCAGGACGATGATCGTGGCGGCGACCAGCAGGAAGGTCGCGGCCAGTGCGACGATCGGTGACAGGTACCGGGCGAGGGCTGATGGAGGTGGGCTGCTCTGGGGGTGCATGTACTGCTCCGAGGGGTCGATCAGCGGGGGTGGTTCGGCCGAACCCTGGCTCGAAGCCTAAGTTCGTTGTGACGTGGACAACATGTGCGCGAGACCCCGATCACCTAGGCTGTTCGGGTGTGAACCCCACAGGAGACACCTCGCCCATGGCGCATCGCCACATGTCCCATCCCGAGGGTGTGTTCATCGCAGCTATCCCCCGTGGTCCCGCCCCGCTCTAGTTTGCTGACATGACGACAGAGGTTTCCCCCCACACCGTCCAGGTCGACCTCACCGGCAGGACCGCGCTGGTGACCGGCGCCGCCAGTGGTATCGGCCTGGCCTGTGCCCGCCGCCTGTCCACCGCAGGAGCCTCCGTGTACCTGGTCGACGTCGACGGTCCCGCGCTCGCCGCCCTGGTGGAGGAGGGCGTGGGCGAGGCCGTCGAACTGGACCTGACCGACCTGGACTCCGCGGAGGAGGCGGGGCGTGGCGCGGACATCGTGGTCAACAACGCCGGTGTGCAGACGGTCGCGCCCGTGCAGGACTTCCCCCCGGATCGCTTCTCCCTGATCCTGCGGGTCATGTTGGAGGCGCCGTTCCGTGTGGTGCGGGGAGCGCTGCCCCACATGTACGAGCGCGGTTGGGGCCGGGTCGTCAACATCTCGTCCGTGCACGGGTTGCGCGCCTCCGCGTACAAGTCGGCCTACGTCGCGGCCAAGCACGGCCTCGAAGGCCTCTCCAAGGTGATCGCACTGGAGGGCGCCGGCCAGGGTGTGACGTCGAACTGCGTCAACCCCGGTTACGTGCGGACCGCCCTGGTGGAGAAGCAGATCGCCGACCAGGCCACGGCGCACGACATCCCTGAGGAACGTGTGCTGTCCGAGGTGCTGTTGGCCCGTACACCCGTCAAACGCCTGATCGAACCCTCGGAGGTGGCCGAACTGGTCGCCTACTTGTGCAGTGACGACGCCTCGTTCATCAACGGAGCGTCGCTCCCCGTCGACGGAGCTTGGAGCGCGAGCTGAACACGATCCCGGAACCCCCTCGCGGGGACGGCGCGGCGGACGCCGGGCACCAGGCGTTCTTCCTGGATCTGCTGCTGCGTGACGCACCGGCCGTGGAGTACGAGCGGCCGGTGCTTCGCGCGCGTTCGGGCGGTGCCGACGCGAACACGGTCGCGGCGTTGGAGGAGGCCAAACTCGCGGCGCTGCGGGTGCGGTCGGTACTGCGTGACCGGCAACGACGCGAGTCCGAGTTGAGCGCGCTGTTCGAGACGGCCAACGACCTGGCGGGGATGCGCAGCCTGGACCAGGTCCTCCAGGCGATCGTGGAACGGGCCCGGCACCTGTTGAGCACGGACGTGGCCTATCTGACCCTGAGCGACGCGGAGGCGGGGGACACCTACATGCGGGTGACCTCGGGTTCGGTGTCGGCCGTCTTCCAGCAGGTGCGGCTGGCCCCGGGCAAGGGGTTGGGCGGTCTGGTGGCCACCACCGGGCTTCCGTACGTGACCGCGAACTACTTCACCGACCCCCGGTTCGAGCACGCGGAGAACATCGACCACGCGGTGCGTGAGGAGGGCCTGGTGGCGATCCTGGGCGTGCCGTTGAAGATGAACGGGCGCGGTGTGGGGGTGTTGTTCGCCGCGAACCGGCGGGAGCGGCCCTTCGCACACTCCGAGGTGGCGTTGCTGTCGTCGCTGGCCACCCACGCGGCGATCGCGATCGACAACGCGAACCTGATCGATGACACCCGGCGGGCCCTGGACGAGCTGCACACGGTCAACGAGAGGTTGCAGCGGCACACCGCGTCGGTGGAGCGTTCGGCCGCGGCGCACGACAGGTTCACCGACCTGGTTCTGGGTGGTGGCGGGGTGCGCGAGGTCGCGGCCGCGGTCGCGGAGGTGTTGGGAGGTTCGGTGCGTATCCACGACCGGACCTCGGAGGTGTCGGTGACCGCCTCGCCTTCGGGCGAGGTGAACGATCCCTCCCCCGGGGGTGATCCGTTGTCGGAGGGGGACGCCGAGGTGGCCGGTGCGGTGCGTTCCTCCTTGGCGAGTGGCCGCGCGGTGGCCGTGGACGACACCTGGGTGGCGGCCGCGGCGGCGGGCGGCGAACCCTTGGGCACGTTGGTGCTGCGCGGTGTGCGGTTGGACGATACGGATCAACGGGTGTTGGAACGGGCCGCCATGGTGACGGCTCTGCTGTTGCTGATCCGACGTTCGGTGAGCGAGACCGAGCATCGGATCCGCGGCGACCTGCTCAACGAGCTGTTGGAGGTGCCCGCGCGCGACCCGGTGTCGTTGCGTCAGCGGGCGGCGCTGTTGCGGGCCGACCTGGACGCACCGCACGTGCTGGTGGTGGCCGAGTCGGTGGGCGCGGATCCGCAGAGGTTGCGGTCGGCGGCGTCGTTCGTCGCCGAGACCACGGGAGGTCTGGCGACGAGTCGGGGTGGTCGACTGGTGTTGGCGCTTCCGGGGTCGGATCCGGCCGAGGCGGGCCGGCGGGTGCGCGCGGAGCTGTCCACCGCCGCCAACGGGCCGGTGACGGCCGGTCTGGCGGGCCCCACCGAAGGACTCGGAACGTTCCGCGACGCTTTCACCGAAGCGGTCCGTTGCCTACAGACACTGCGGGCGTTGGGCCGTGAGGGTGACTCCGCCACCATCGAGGACCTGGGGTTCTCCGGTCTGCTGCTGGGCCAGAACCGGGACGTGTCCGGATTCGTCTCCGCGACCCTGGGACCGCTGTTGGAGTACGACGAGCGACGGAGCACCCTGCTGGTGGGGACCCTGCGGGCCTATTTCGCGGCCGGGGGCAACCTGTCCCGCGCCAAGGACGACCTGCACATCCACGTGAACACGGTGGCGCAGCGCCTGGAGCGGATCGGGCAGCTGATCGGAACGGACTGGCAGCGCCCCGACCGCGCGTTGGAGCTACAACTCGCCCTGCACCTGCACGGTCTCCTCGACAAGGGTGTGGATCTGCTCGGCGACCAGGGCGGCGGTTGAGGAGAACAGCGGACTGTAGTGATTGTCGTCGGGCAACTCCGTGGTGCGCACCGATTCAGGAAGCCCGGCGAGCCGTTCGGACGTGTACAGGCCGGGGCTCTCGTCCATGAGGCCGCGCGCGGTCCACAGCAGGTGGGCCGGGCAGGGCAGACGATGGATCGCGCCGAGGGCCTCCTGATCGGCCACGATCTGGGCGCCGTCGACCCGTACGGCCGTCTCGTCGCAGGCGGAGCGTTGTCGTGGTGGTTCGCCGACGAGGTCGCGCAGGACGTAGTCGTCCACCCAGTCGTTCCAGCGTCCGACGAAGGCCGGGTGCTCCCTCCAGAAGTCCCGGTAGGCGTCGGGGGACTCGAAGGTCATGCGCAGGCGTGCCATCGCCGGGCCGATGACGGCCTCGATGTCGGTGTCGGGCGGCACGGGCAGGCCGAACCCACCGTCCACCAGGAGCAGCCCGGCCACCCGGTCGGGGCGGCGTACGGCCAGCATCGCGGCGACGAACGCGCCCATGGAGTGGCCGACGACCACCGTCCGTCGCACCCCGAAGCCGTCGAGTACGGCGATGAGGTCGTCGGTGTGGGCGGCCAGACCGTGTGGTCCGGGCAGGTGCCCGCTGGCGCCCCGCCCCCGCAGGTCCGGGGCGAGGAGGGGTGGTCCCCCGCGCACCGCGAGTTCGGCCGCGGTGCGGGCGAAGGAGTAGCCGTTGGCGGTGATGCCGTGGACGGCCAGGACCGGGACCCCGGGGCCGGAGCCCCAGGTCGTCACGGCCAGGTCGCCCCCGACGACGGGGACGGTGTGCTCGTCCCCGTCGATGCGGGAGGGTGTGGTCACGCCGGGTCCGCCTTTCGTGTGCGTTCGGTGCGCCGGTCCCGGACGGCCGCCCTGATCCTCCCCGGGAGGGCGACGAGGCCACCGGGGAAGAAGAAGACCATCAGGACGAAGAGCGTGCCGAGGATGAACAGTGGCTGGGAGAGCGGGGCGCCGATCCAGGCGGGCAGGGCTTCGAAGGCCCCTCCCGACTGGAGGAGTCGGTGCTCGGCGTAGGTGTACAGGGCCGCGCCGAGGAGAGGACCCCATCGGGTGCCCGCGCCGCCCAGCGCGACCATCACCAGGAGGGTGAGGGTGAACTCGGCGGTGGTGATGCCGGGGGTGACCCCTCCGTTGACCAAAAGGTAGGCCACACCGCCGAGGGAGGCCAGGCCACCGCCGACGGTGAACGCCACCAGCTTGTAGGGGTAGGGGTTGATGCCCAGGACCGCCACGCGTTGTTCGTTCGCGCGGATGCCCTGCCAGACCCGTCCCACGGGCGAGGCGCCCAGCCACCACACCACGGCCAGGACCACGACCAGGTAGCCGACGGCCACCCAGTACAGGTTGACGGTGTTGACCACGCCCACGAACGCGTCGGGTACGGCCTCGGCGCTGAGGGAGAGCCCTTCCTCACCGCCGGTCCAGCGGCCGGGGTCGCGGGAGATGAGGATGGATCCGGCCTCGGCGAAGGCGAGGGTGACCATGGCCAGCGCGATGCCGTTGACCCGCAGCGAAACCGCGCCGAGCAGCAGGGCCAGGAGGGTCCCGCCGGTCACCGCGATCACCGCCGCCCACAGCAGTGGCAGATCCAGGACCGACATGAGCAGGGCCGCGACGTAGGCGCCGCAGGCGAAGTAGAGGGCGTGTCCGAAGGAGAGCAGCCCCACCCGCCCGTAGAGCAGGTCGTAGCTGGTGGCCAGACCACCGAAGACCAGGCACAGGGCGAGCAGGTGCAGGGTGGAAGGGCTGTTGAGGGCGCCCTCGAACAGCCCGGGGATGTAGAGCGTGGAGAAGGGCAGGGCCAGCGCCACCACGAGGACCACGGCGGGCACCGCCCACCAGGGCAGGGAGCGGCGTCGACGCACGTCGGAGATGTCGGTCCGCTTCGGGGAACCGGTGCTCTCGCGGACGGTCGTGTCGGTGTCGGTCATCAGGCCACCCTCTCCGCGGACTTCTTCCCGGTCAGACCGCCCTGTCTGGTGAGCAGGACCGCGGCCAGCACGGCGACCACGGCGATGTCGCCGAGGCCCGCGACGGTGTAGTAGTTGGCGAACTGCTGGATGAGGCCGACGGTCACCGAGGCGATCGCGCAGCCGGTCAGCGAGGTGGTGCCACCGATCACGACCACGATGAACGCGAAGATCAGCAGCGACATCCCCTGGGTGGGCGTGACCACGCCGAAGTAGAGGCCGCCCAGGGATCCGGCCAACGCGGCGGCGGCCCCGCCGATCGCGAACACCAGGGTGAACGACTTGCGCACGTCGATGCCGAGGGCGGTGACCATGGCGCGGTCCTGCACGCCGGCGCGGACGATGAGCCCGTAGCGGGTGCGGGAGTTGAACAGCCACAGGGCGACGAACACCACGATCGCGGCGAGGATCAGCAGGTAGCGGTCCTTGGGCACGTTGACGCCCAGCAGCGGGAGCGTGCCCGACACCAGTTCCGGCTTGGGGAAGGTGTGCGGGTCGGCGCCCCAGATCGCCTGGATGAGGGCGGGGACGGCCAGGCTCAGGCCGACGGTGGCGAGGATCTGTTCGCGGTGTCTGCCGTACAGCGGACGGATGACGCACAGTTCGACCAGGACCGCGGCGAGCGTTCCGGCCGCCACGCCGAAGACCATGGCGAGCAGGAATCCCACCCCGGCCGGTCCGGCTCCGGGCAGGTTTTCGGCGGCCCACCAGGTGCCGTAGGCGCCGATCGCCAGAAACGCGCCGTGAGCGAAGTTGAGGACGTCCATCAGGCCGAAGATCAGGGACAGGCCCGAGGCGATGAGGAAGTACAGGGCGCCGAGTCCGAGCCCGGTGACGATGAGGAGTACGACGGTGCTCATGTGGTGTCCACCCGGCTCTCGGTGGGTTCGTCGGTGGCGGTCCGTGCCACGCCGAGGAGGGAGCGGACGCGGTCGGCGTCGTCGAGGAGCTCCGACGCGGAACCGGTGTGGATGACGTGTCCGGCGTCGATCACCACGGCCTGGTCGGCGACCCGGCGGACCAGGGAGAGGTTCTGTTCCACGAGCAGCACGGGGACGCTTTCGGCGGCGGTGGCGACGGCGTCGGCGACCTCACGGACGATCCGGGGCGCCAGGCCCTTGGTCGGTTCGTCGACGATGAGCAGTCGGTTGTCGTTGAGCAGGGCCCGTCCGATGGCGAGCATCTGCTGTTGGCCTCCGGAGAGGGTGCCCGCCGGTTGGTTCGCCCTCTTGCTCAGTTCCGGGAAGAGGTCGTGGACGAGGCCGTAGCGCGGTTCGCCCGGGCGTCGTTCGGCCAGGCGCAGGTTCTCGGCGACGGTAAGGGCCGCGAAGATCCCGCGTTCCTCGGGGACGTAGCCGATGCCCTTGGTGACGATGGCGTGGGTGGGGCGCTCGGTGATGTCGTCGCCGTCGAAGACGACCCGGCCGGTGCGCGGCACCAGGCCCAGGAGCGCCTTGACCGTGGTGGTCTTGCCGACGCCGTTGCGGCCCAGGACCGAGGTGACGCCGTGGTCGGGCACGGCGAAGGACACCCCCTGGAGGATGTGCGATCCCTCGATCCACACGTGCAGGTCGTCCGCTTCCAGGAGCGGTACGGGCGCGCTCACGCGCCGTCTCCGAGGTAGGCGGCCTGGACGTCGGGGTCGGCCATGGCGGTCTCGGGGTCGGCGTAGGTGAGAAGGGCGCCGTGATGCATGACGGCCAGTCGGTCGGCCATGTCGAGGAGCACCTCCATGTGGTGTTCGACCATGAGGACCGTGCATCCCTGTTCGCGGTGCACGTCCTGGATGACGTTGGTGAGTTCGCCGATCTCACCGGCGCTGACCCCGGCCATGGGTTCGTCGAGGAGGATGAGCCGGGGGCCGCGGGCCAGGAGCAGGGCGAGTTCGAGCTTGCGCTTGTCGCCGTGGGAGAGGTCCCCGGCGAGGTAGTCCACGCGGTGGGAGAGTCGGACCAGGTCCAGGACTCGGGCGGCGTCCGCCCCACCGGCGGGGGTGGCCAGACGCCAGAAGCGGCGGGACTCCCCCGTGCGGGCCTGAACGGCCAGGCCGACGTTGGCGCCGACGGTGAGGTCGCCGAAGACGCTGGAGGTCTGGAAGGTGCGGCCCATGCCCAGGCGTGCCCTGCGGTGGGGCGCGTGGCGGCCGATGTCCCGACCCGCGAGCCGGATCGTGCCGGCCGTGGGCTTGGTGAGGCCGCTGATCAGGTTGAACAGGGAGGTCTTGCCCGCCCCGTTGGGGCCGATGAGGGCCACGAACCCGCCTTCCTCGACGGACATGGTGATGTCGTCGACGATGACGGCGCCGCCCACGGACCAGCTCAGGTTCTGGAGGGCGAGGACGGGCGTGGTGGTGCCGGGCGCGGTCGCGCCCCCGTCGGGCGCGGAGGTCGCGCCCGACGATGGGGTGTGGGTCGTCATGGCTACTCCGCGATCGCGGGTTCGACGTCGGCGGCGGGGATCTCCGCGACGAGTTCGGGGTGGGCGTCGTCGCCCTCGCCGACCAGTTCGACCTGGTACATCGGCTGGATGAGGGCGTGGTCCTCGGGGCGGACGTGGAGTTCGCCCTTGACGCCGTCGAAGGTCCAGCCGGAGAGGGCGTCGACGCGGTCGGCGGTCTCGTCGCCGGCGGTGGCGGCCCGCACGACCATCTGTGCGGCGGTGAAGCCGTCGGGGGTGAACAGGTCGACCTCTCCGCCGTCGGCCTCGATGGTCTCCTTGAGGATCTGCGCGATCTCGGTTTCGGACGCCCCGTCGAAGTAGTGGGACAGGAAGGAGATGCGGTCGCCCGCCGCACCGAAGATCGGGTAGGAGGGTTTGATGTCGAGCCCGGTGACGACCTCGGTGGAGTCGAGGATGCCCTGCTGGTCGAGGGACTGCCACATGGCGGAGGCGGTCTCGCCCGCCCAGGCGACGAAGACGAGGTCGGGGTCGGCCTGGTTGACCTGCTCGGCGAAGGGGGTGAGGTCGGTGCTGTCCGGCGGGGCGAGGACGCTGTCGACGTTGGCGCCCTCGGCTTCGAGCACCTCGGTCGCGGCGCCGACGTTGTCCTGACCGAAGGCGTTCTGTTGGGCGAAGACGACGACGTCGGAGCCCTCGGGGTCGTCCATGAAGCTGGCGGCGGCGAGGATGTCCTGGTAGGTCTGCCGGCCGGAGCGGAAGGTGTTGTCGTTGATCCCGGTCACGGCGTCGGTGGCGGCGGCTCCGGAGATGAACAGGACGTCGTTCTGTTCGGCCAGGGGAGCGACCTGCACGGCGATGCCGGAGGCGGTGGATCCGGCGATGATGCCGTGCCCCTCGCCGATCAGTTCGCGGGCCGCGGATACGGCCTTGTCCGGTTCGCCGGCGTCGTCCAGGTAGGAGACCTCGATCTCCCGTCCCTCGATCTCCCGGGTGTCGTTGGTGGCGTGGTCGAGTCCGGCCTCGAAGCCCTGCCGGTACTGCTCGCCGTAGGTGGCCAACGGCCCGGTCGACGAATAGACGATGCCGACCTTGATCGGCCCTTCGCCGTCGGTTCCCGCGGCGTCGCCGGGACTGCCGCAGGCGGTCATGGCGAGCGTGGCCGCGAGGGCTCCGGCGGCCAGAGGGGTCTTTCGCATGTTCTTCCTCCAGTCGGCACCCGCCGTTGGTCGCGGCGCGACCCACCGGGGGAGGGGGGTGCCATCCCGAAGTTAGATCCGTGGTGATCGGTTTCACATGTAGCGAAGGCATACATTCGGTCGCGAACCGATGTAGCGATCGCCCACAGAGCCGAAGTCCCCTTCGGAGGGGGTGCGGGCGTTACCGATCAGCAGGGGCCTTGGTCGGACCAGGCGCCCCACTCACCGCCGACGTTCGGGGGGAGGGCCACGGTCCACCGTCGGGCCTCGTACACGCGCCCTTCGTACTGGACACGGTCACCGGAGTCATAGGTGGAGCCCGAGTCCCAGGCCTGGGCGGAGCACTCGGCGGGTGCCTCCGGTTCCTCCTCGGCCGGGTCCTCTTCCGGGTCGGGGTCGGCCGCCTCGTCCTCGGTCTCCTCATCCTCCGGTTCCTCGACCTCTTCCGGACCGGTGGAAACGGTGAGGGTGACCTCGCCGTCATCGGGGATGACCGTTCCGGGTTCCGGGTTCTGGGCGGCGACCCACCCCTCGGTGACGGTCTCGCTGGACGCCTCCACCAGGACGGCGGTCAGTTCCAGTGATTCGAGGGCGGCGGACGCCTCGTCCCGCGTCATGTCGGTCAGGGTGGGCACGATGACCCCTTCGCTGACGTGGAGAGTGATCCCTTCCTCGCGGTCGCCGTCCTCTCCCACCTCGGGGGTGGTGGACAGGACGGTGCCGGGGTCGTGGTCGGCCGAGTGTTCCTGGACCACCTCGATCTCGCTGAAGCCGGTGTCCCGCAGGAGGTCGCGGGCCTCCGCCTCGGTACCGCCCACCACGTCGGGCACCTCCACGTACCTCGCCCCGATGGACAACGACAGTAGGACCGCGTCGCCCTCGCGCAGTTCCGCCCCGGAGGCGGGGTCGGTCGCCGCGACCTCGCCCGGTTGGGCATCGTCGCTGTAGGTCTCGTCGTAGGAGTACGCCAACCCCAGTTCCAGGGCTTCGAGCTCCACCTCGGCCATCTCGGTGGTGTAGCCGACGAGATCGGGAAGTTCGGCGGTGTCGTCGGGCGCCAGGGCCCAGCCGGCGGCGACGAGCACCAGGGCCAGGACACCCGCGATCACGAGGAAGGGAGCCCGACGCCACAGGGGCACGGGGCGTTTCCCCGTGGACTCCGCCTCGGCGTCGATCACCGGGATCGGCTCCGTGCCCGGACCCGCGTCGCCGTCCGCTCCGGGAAGGGACCGCGCGACCTGTTCGACCATGGCGAGGTATTGGCCGGCGTCGCGTGGCCGATTCCTCGGGTTGGACTCGGTCGCGTCGGCGACGAGCCGGTCCAGTTCCGGTGACAGGCCGGGGACCAAGGAGGAAGGGGACGGCACGGTGTCGTCGTCGAACCGGTGCGAACCCGTCAGCAGGGTGTGGAGCAGGCTGCCGACGGCGTGGACGTCGGTGCGCGGGGTGACCCCCTCGATGCCGAGCATCCGGAAGCCGGTGACCGTCACCCGGCCCTCGCCGTCCAGGACCACGCTCCGCGGGCCGAGCCCGCCGTGGACGACGCCTTGGTCGTGGGCCTCGTTGAGCGCGGTGAGCACGCCGGTGACGATCGTCAAGGCGGCGTGCGGCGCGTACCGCAGCCCCCGCTCTCCCCCTTCGAGCACCTGGGCGACGGTCTGGCCGGGGAGGTGTTCGGTGACCGTGTACACGAGGTCGTCGTCGACGCCCTCTTCCAGGATCCGGGCCAGACCGGGGGCGTCGACGCGGGCGAGGGACCGCGCGCGGCCGAGGAAGGCCTGCATACTCGCGTGGTCGGCGGCGACCTCGGGGTCGAGAAGGGTCACCGTGACGGGCTGGTCGGCTTCGGTACCGGAGTAGACGGACACCGTTCCGTCTCCTCGAAGACGGTCACCGATGAGCACACGGCCACGCAGCGTGAGACCGGTGTGGGGGTCGGGGGTCATGAGTCGGATTGTACGGTGCCGAACCCTCACATATCGTCTTCGATCAGGCCGAATTCGGGCGATCACCCGGCGCTAGTCTGGTGTTTCCGAGCTTTCCGCCACCCTCTGTGAGGTGCCGTGATCCCCTCCGCCGTGTTCTCCCCCGACGTGATCGACCGTGCCGCCGGCACCCTGCTGGGCGCCGCTTGTGGAGACGCCCTCGGTGTCCCCTACGAATTCGCCCCGCGCCTGACCGAGGATCGGACACCCGAGATGGTCGGCGGCGGGTTGGGACCGTACGAGCCGGGCGAGTATTCCGACGACACCCAGATGGCGGTGTGTATCGCCGAGGCGCTCCGAGATCACGACGGACCCCGATCTCCGGAGGCCTTGGAGCAGACCGGCCGGAGTTTCCTGACCTGGTTCCGTGAGGGCGCCTCCGACATCGGTGTGCAGACGGCCCGGATCCTGAAGGACACCGAACGAGCCCTCGCCGAGCACGGGGGTGGTGCCGCCGAGGCCATGACCCGCCGTTCCGAGCGGATGTTCGAGGAGGGGGAGCGGTGCGCGGGCAACGGTTCGCTGATGCGCACGGCTCCACTGGCTCTGGCCCACCTGGACGACCGGGAGGGGCTGGCGGAGAGCGCCGCCCGGTACAGCCGGCTCACCCACGGCGACCCGTTGGCCGCCCAGGCCTGTGTGCTGTGGTGCGAGGCGATCCGACACTCGATCGTGCACGGCACCTACGACGGGGTGCGCGGCGGACTGGACCTGTTGCCGCCGTCGGTGCGCGGGGGTTGGGAGGCGCGGTTGGACAAGGCGGAGAAGGAGCCGCCGTCCTTCTTCGCGCCCAACGGCTTCGTGGTGTCGGCCCTGCAAGCCGCGTGGTCGGCGATCGTCCACAACCCCGTGGACGAGTCCTCGCCCGACCGGTACGCCGCACCGGTCATGGCGGCGGTGCGGGCCGGCGACGACACCGACACCGTGGCCGCCATCGCCGGGGCGCTGGTCGGGGCCAGATGGGGGCGTTCGGCCATCCCCGCCTCGTACCTGGATGCGGTGCACGGGTGGCCGGGCTACCGCGCCGCCGGACTCGGTGAACTCACCGAGGCGATCCTGCGGCGGCACACGCGGCACCCTGCCTGAGTCAGCGGCGTCCGCCGCCACCCCCTCCGCCACCACCGCCGGCGGAACCTCCACCGAAACCACCGCCCGAGGAGAACCCGCTTCCCGAGCCACTGGTGTTCTCGGGGTGCGTGTACTTCCGTACCCCTTTGTCCCAGCGGTCGAGGAAGCGGTGGTCCCGGAAGTACGGCGGGGCTGGCCGCAGGTGCCCGTGACCGGAGGCGACGAGCCGGTCGATCTCCTCGCTGGGCAGGCCCACTGCCAACTCCCACGAGGGGGAGCCGGCCACCGACAACGGACCGCCCGAGACCGTGTCCCGCTTGGCCTCACCGAGCAGTTCGCGCACCCGGCGGCCCTTGGCGTTGAACGACCCCATGCCCAGGATCGCGATCGACGCGACCGCGTACGCGATCAGGAGCAGCCCGACGTAGACGCCGCCCTGGGCGGGGAAGTCGGCGCCGAGGAACATGATGATGACTCCGGCGACCGCGCACACGACCGGGAGCAGGACACGGCCCAGGGCGTAGACGACCGGATGGGAGCGCAGTCCCAGGGAGTTCCCCTCGTCGTACATCTTGCGGCCGAGTTCGCCCGACAGGCTCCGGGGCGGGGACTCCGCGAGCGTGGCGAGGTCGAAGCCGGTTCCCTCGGCGAAGAGGTGGCGGACCAACTCCTGCTCGGGCGCGCTCATGTTGGGGTCCTGGGGTTCGGTCCGAAGGTGGAAGACCCAGTCGCCGGGAGTGGTCGGGTGGGGTTCGGAGGCCACCAGCCCGCGTTCCTCCAGTTGCGTCAGCATGACGAGGATGTCGCGGGAATCGGCCCCGCCCGTCGACCGGTGCACGGCGTGCGCGGTCGCCGCTCCGAACCCTTCGGGAATCTCGGTGAAGCGGGCACGGGCCGCCCGGTCGGAGCGGGTCCGGTGCCAGAGCATGAGCGGCACCACCGCGACGACGACTACCGCGAGGCCGATGACCAACGGGCCGACCACCCAGTGCGCCCGGGTCTGCCAGACCGAATCAGTGGTGTCCACCACCCCCTTGGGCATGGATACGGCACCGGTGACGATCTCGCTCCGCGCGAGTCGGGGTTCCTCGATCCGAGCCGTCCCACCATCGTCGCCGGATTCCGTACAGGGGTCCTCGGAACCGTCGAAGCCCCTGTAGCAGGAGAAGTCGATGATCTCCGGCGCGGTCACCTCGACCGAAACGTTCTCGATGGGAACGTCCCACTCGGGCCCGACGAAGTTCCAGTAGAACTCGTCGTGCCCGTCTCCGGCCAGGAGGGATCCCACCAATGTGTAGGAGAGCTCGTAGGTCTGCTCGCCCTTCACATGGGTATCGGGGGCGTCCTCCCGACCGACGAGCACGACGAAGTCCTCACCCTCCACGCCCGCGAAGTCGAGGTGGGTCTCGGCGCCGGTGGGGCTGGAGACCTCCAGGTCCTGGATCCGCACGACCCGTTCCCGGTTCCACTCCTGGTCCAGCACGACCGGGATGTTCCGGGAGATCCCGGGGCTGTCCTCGTCACCGAAGTCGTAGGTGATCGTCTCGGTGACGTCGACCGTCCCGTCCTCGTGGACCATCGCTTCCGTGCGGTACTCGGTGATCCGGTCGTCCGGGGGCGGCGAGTCTTCGGCGTGAGCGGGTGCGCAGGGGAGGGCCACGAACGCCGTGGCCAGAACGGCCGCCCCGACGGAGCGGGTCGTGGATCGGGTGTGCTCCATGGCGTGCACTTTAGGAGACGAACGATCTCCGGATGTGACGGCCCCCTGGCCGGGTACGGCCTTTTCCACTACCGGCCGTGCGGCATCATGGTGCCGCACGGTGCGGAACGCGAGTGGGGAGCGGTCATGACGGAGCGGATCGAGTGGGTGCCCGCGCTGGACCACCCTGAACTGATGGCCGAGCCGGTACGCAAGGCGGTGACCCGGTTCGACGGGTCGGTCCGTGCCGGGGCGATCGATCCGGAGGTCGCGGACACGGCGGCCTTCTGCGAGCGCTACGGGCAGACCCTGGACACCAGCGCCAACTGTGTGGTGCTGGCGGCCAAGCGGGGTGGCGAAATCGAATACGCCGCCTGCATGGTCCTGGCCACACAACGGGCCGACGTCAACGGGGTGCTGCGCAAGCACCTGGGCGCGCGTAAGGCGTCCTTCGCCCCGATGGACGAGGCGACCGAGATGACCGGCATGGAGTACGGCGGCATCACCCCGTTCGGGCTGCCGGAGGGTTGGCCGGTCCTGGTGGACAAGGCCGTCCACGACACCCCCTGGGTGGTCGTGGGCAGTGGCCTGCGCCGATCCAAGCTGCGGGTCCCCGGCCCGCTGCTGGCGGAGTTGCCCGGGGCCGAGGTCTTGTCGTTGACGCGGTAGTCGCCATCAGTCGATTTGTCGACAAAACCATCTGTGGTTAAGGCGCGGCCCAGGTCGATTTCGACCCGGGCCGCGTTGGTTTGTCGATACGTCGCTCTTTCGCCAGGTCGACATGGCCACACGGCGACTTCTCGATATGCCTACAGCGGGGCGGCATGCCCCCTAGGTTGTTGCAGGAGCACACCGCAACAGAAGGGGTCTCGACAGTCATGGGGGACGGGACCGGCGAGGACGGGCAGGTCGTACTTCGTGGCGTGACCGAACCCGCTTCGGACCAGGCGTGGTTTTGGAACCCGGAATGGCGATCGGGAGAGCGGGAGGCCGACGGGCAGCTCGCCACCGGTCGAACCGAGGAGTTCGAGAGCGCGAAGTCGATGTTCGACGCTCTTGACCGGTGAGGTGGACAAGCACCTTGGGGGCAAGGACATTGCATGACATCGCAGCCATACCGGACCCGCTGGACCGAGCCCGCGCGGCTTCCGCCGCCATGACCAGCTTGCAAGGGCAGGGTGTGGAGCTCTCACGTATCCGCCGGGGAGCCATCACCGAGGCTCAACAGGGCGGGATGAGGCAGGAAGACATCGCCCGGCACTTGGGCGTATCCCCGGGCCGTGTATCTCAGATGAAGAAGGCGGGCGGCGAAGAGCCCGTACACAAGGCCCCGTCCGGCTACCGGGGCCGATTTCTGTCCTGATGACTTTCCCGCACGCACTGTACCCGGGGATACGGCGGCTGTGTAGACGATCCCGACCCCACTGGGCCGTTCCACATCAAGGGTTTCAGGGCATTGCCAGGTGCGAGCGCAGCCGATCCGGAGCAGGAGGCACAGCGATGCCCATGGGGAACCCGTCGTATCTTCACTTCCGTAAGTCCAGCTACAGCCAGCCCACTGGCAACTGTGTGGAGGTCGCCGACCTTCCTGGTGGGGCCGCTGTGCGGGACACGCAGGACGGAAAGAACGGTCACCTCTACTTCTCCGCTGCGGAGTGGGCCGCGCTGGTGTCCAGCGTGCGCCTGTAGTGGACGAGCATTCAGGGATCAGGGCACCTTGGATCCTCAGCGGGTGGGGCGGCGGAAGCGGTACCACTTGGGGTTGGTCCGGTTCATCGGCCAGCCGAGACCATCAGTGGAAGCGTTCTCCACGTCGGCCAGCTCCCACTCGGGAAACCCTGCCTCGACCTCCGCTCGCGACACCCCTTCGACCATGCGCCGATAGATCGATGGGCCGAAGGCGAGCATCAGCAGGGTGGCGTCAGGAGCAGCCAACGCCGTGACTCCCCTTCCCTGGGCGGCACGCTGGTTCGCGTCGAGGCCCTGGAAGCAACCGACGTCGAGAAACAGCTCGAACTCACCACCGAGGTCCGCCGACTCCAGGTCGGTCGCGTCTCCGACGACGTAGGTGGCCCCGTCCGGATCCTTCTCGCGGGCGGCCTCGATCGCGGCGGGGACGAGGTCGACGCCGGTGGTCTGCCAGCCGTGGTTGACGAGTTCGGGGGTGAACTGCCCACGTCCGCAACCGATGTCGAGAGCGCGACCGGGGCTTTCGCGTTCTGCGGACTCGCGTTCGAGCCAGGAACGAAGCTGCGCCCCCGCGGCGGGACCGTAGCGCTCCCAGGGGGTGAAACCAAGACGGTACATCCGCGCGTAGTCGGTCATGGATCCACGGTAAGTCGGCTTCCCAAGACAGAGAAGGCGACCCGCACCTTCTAAGGAAAGCACTGGTGGGGCGCGCTCGCACAGACACGCCCCTATTTACTGACCGATCGGTCTGTAATACTGTTCCCGCAGACCCACCGTTCGAGGAGAGGACCGTCAGGTGTCCGAAGTACTGGAGAGCTACGCCCAGGGATCGTGGTTCACCCCCACGGACGAGGGCTCACCCTTGGCCGACGCGAACACCGGCGAGACCGTCGCCCGCATCTCGAAGAACGGTCCCGACGTCGCCGGAATGGTCGAGTACGCGCGCACCGTGGGCGGCCCGGCCCTGCGAGAACTCACGTTCCACCAGCGGGCCAACATCCTCAAGGAACTCGCCAAGCACCTCATGGGGTACAAGGACGAGTTCTACGCGCTCTCCCACCGCACCGGCGCGACCGCCCGCGACACCATGGTCGACGTCGACGGTGGCTTCGGCACCCTCTTCAGCTTCTCCAGCAAGGGCCGCCGTGAACTCCCCAACGCGAAGGTCATCCTGGACGGCCCTCTCGAACAGTTGAGCAAGGGCGGCACCTTCGTCGCCCAGCACGTCTACACCTCCCGCCCGGGTGTGGCCGTGCAGATCAACGCCTTCAACTTCCCCGTCTGGGGCATGTTGGAGAAGCTCGCCCCCGCCTTCATCGCGGGCCTGCCCAGCATCGTCAAACCCGCTGGCCAGACCTCCTACCTGACGGTGGCCGTGGTCAAGCGGATGGTGGAATCCGGACTGCTGCCCGAGGGTTCGCTCCAACTCCTGGTGGGCAGCCACCGCGGCCTGCTCGACGACCTGGGCCCGCAGGACATCGTCGGGTTCACCGGCTCGGCGTCCACCGGCACGATCCTGCGCAACCACCCGAACGTGGTCAGCGGCGGAGTCCAACTGAACGTGGAGGCCGACTCCCTCAACTGCTCGATCCTGGGCCCCGACGTCAAGCCCGAAGACCCCGAGTTCGACCTGTACGTCAAGCAGGTCGTCACCGAGATGACCGTCAAGGCGGGCCAGAAGTGCACGGCCATCCGCCGCGTCATCGTCCCGACGTCGATGGCCGAAGCCGTCACCGAGGCCCTCATCGGCCGGCTCTCCAAGGTGAAGGTCGGCGCCGCCGACAACCCCGACGTGCGCATGGGCGCCCTGGTCTCGCAGGACCAGCGCGAGGAGGTCCGCAAGGCGGTCAAGGCGCTGCGCACCTCCAGCGAACTGGTGTTCGGTGACCCGGAGCGCGTCGAGGTGACCGGAGCCGACGCCGAGTCCGGCGCGTTCATGTCGCCGATCCTGCTTCGCGCCGAGCCCGGCGCGAAGGAACCGCACGACGTGGAGGCCTTCGGCCCGGTCAGCACGATCATCACCTACGACACCGTGGGCGAGGCCGTGGAACTGGCCGCACGCGGCCAGGGCAGCCTGGTCGGTTCGCTGGTCACCAACGACGAGGACGTGGCCCGCGAGGTCGTCCTGGGCACGGCCCCCTGGCACGGCCGCATCCTGGTGCTCAACCGCGACGACGCCAAGGAGTCCACCGGCCACGGTTCCCCGCTGCCCGTCCTGGTGCACGGTGGCCCCGGCCGCGCCGGCGGCGGCGAAGAACTGGGCGGTGTGCGCGGCGTCAAGCACCACATGCAGCGCACCGCGATCCAGGGCTCCCCGGACATGCTCACCGCGATCACCGGTCACTGGACCACGGGCTCGCGCCGAGCCATCGGTGACGTGCACCCGTTCCGCAAGGACCTCACCGAGCTGCGGATCGGCGACACCATCGCGTCGGCCGAACGCACCGTGACCCGCGCGGACATCGACCACTTCGCGGAGTTCACCGGGGACACGTTCTACGCGCACACCGATGAGGAGGCCGCGGCCGCCAACCCGCTGTTCGGCGGGATCGTGGCGCACGGCTACCTGGTGGTGTCGCTGGCCGCCGGTCTGTTCGTCGACCCGGCACCGGGCCCGGTGCTCGCCAACTTCGGCGTCGACCACCTGCG
The DNA here is from genome assembly GCF_900143625.1 of Nocardiopsis sp. JB363. GTDB lineage: Bacteria > Actinomycetota > Actinomycetes > Streptosporangiales > Streptosporangiaceae > Nocardiopsis. Next base: position 42,144 of record NZ_FRFF01000196.1, on the reverse strand, counting down.
CTTCCTCACCCCGGTGAAGGAGGACGCGGTCATCAAGGTGACGCTGACCGCCAAGCAGATCACCCCGCGCACCAACGCCGACTACGGCGAGGTGCGCTGGGACGCGGTCGTCACCGACCAGAACGACGAGGCCGTCGCCACCTACGACGTCCTCACCCTGGTCGCCAAGGGCGACGAGTAGCCGAAGGGACAAGTCGCCGAATCGCCATGTAGCCGAGTCGACAGAACGACAGAGCGACAGGACGACTGAACGACACACGCCGACGCCCCCGGTCCGAGCACACGCTCGGTCCGGGGGCGCTGTCATGCTGGGGATCTCGACGAAGGGGGAGCGACGTGCGTGAACGTGACCGACGGGTCCCGCCCCGGCGCACCACCACACTGCGGGTGAGCGAGGACTTCCACGCCCCGGTGGAGCGGGTGTTCGCGCTGATCATCAGCGAGGCCGGGTTCCTGGACGCCATGCCTCCCGGCGTGGAGGCCCTGAAGTGGCCCGAACCGTTCGAGGCCGGTGGCGCCCTGAACCTGCGCTGGGGCACGGCCGGGCTCTACCCGGTGCGCTGGAACGCCGTGATCGACACTTTCGAAGCGGGGCGTTCGTTCAGCGACCTCCAGGTACGTGGACCGCTCCGGTATTGGCGGCACACCCACCGGGTCGAGCCGTACGGATCGGGCACCCGGCACACCGACGTGGTCGAGTTCTCCACCGGTCTGGGCCCGCTGGGCGACCTGGCCATGGCCACCGCGCTCCGTGGCGCGTTCGGCCCACGCCTACGCGGGATGCGCGCCACCCTCGAAGACCATCGGGCATGAGAAGCGCCCCGTGGGTGCCGACTCCCCCGGGGCGCTTCCGTTCGGTGTCACCCCTTATAGGCGGGCGATGGCCTTGGCCGGGGCCTCCATGGCGTCGGCGACCACGCGCATGAAGCCCGCGGCCGCGCCACCGTCGCAGACCCGGTGGTCGAAGGCGAAGGACAGCTGCGTGATCTTGCGGACCGTCAGCTCCCCGTCGACGACCCACGGACGGTCGATGACGCGACCGAGCCCGAGGATCGCCACCTGGGGGTGGTTGATGATCGCGGCGCTGCCGTCCACCCGCAGCGAACCGTAGTTGTTGAGGGTGAACGTGCCTCCGGTCAGTTGGGCCGGGGTGGCCTTGCCCTCGCGGGCCCGCCGGGAGAGCTCCTTGATCTCGGTGTCCAGTTCGGCGGTGGTGAGCCGGTGCGCGCCCATGACGGCCGGGGCGACCAGGCCGCGGTCGGTCTGGACGGCCAGGCCCAGGTTGACCCCGTCGTACTGGACGAGTTCCTCACGCTCGGTGTCCACCAGGCCGTTGAGCTCCGGGTGGGCTCGCAGACCGGCCAGGACGAAGCGGGCGACGTAGGCGAGCAGGCCGGGACCCTCCGGGTCGGACCTGCGTAGACGCACCAGTTCGGTGGCGTCCACGTCCACCCACACGGTCGCCTCGGGGATCTCCTGACGACTGCGGGAGAGAGAAGCGGCCACAGACCTGCGGAACGCGCCCATCGGTACCCGCCGAGACTCGGTCAGACCGGTGCGGGTGTCGACCGCACCCGGGGCCACCGGGGCCACCGAGGCCGGGGTGGGATCGGGAGCGGGAGGGTGGACCGCGATCGGGGCGGACGGAGCCGGAGCGGTGGTGATGGCACCGGCCGCCTCGATCGCGGAGCGTACGTCCCGACGGGTGATGAGCCCGCCGGGCCCGCTGCCCTGGACGTCGGCCACGCGGAGCCCGGACTCCCGGGCCATCTGACGGACCAGGGGAGAGGTCACCAACGGGACCCGCCGGGTCGGGACCGGGGTCGGTGTCGCGGCCGGGGCCTGGGTCGCGGGCCGGGGTCCCGGCACCGGTGCCCGATCGCGGGGGCGGCGACGTCGGCCGGAGGTCTGTGCTTCGGGGGTGCCGTAACCGATGAGGACGTTGCCCGAACCCGAGCCGGCGCGTTCCTCCTCGCGGTAGCGCTCACCCGCGGTGTCGGCGGCCGTGCCGGGTGCGGCAGCGCCCGAGTCCGCACCGGAGTCCACGGTGATGAGCGGTTTGCCGACCGCCATCACCTCGCCCTCCTGACCGTGCAGGACGGTGACCGTCCCGGCGTAGGGGGAGGGGACCTCGACGATCGACTTGGCGGTCTCCACCTCGGCGATCGGCTGGTCGAGGGTGACGGTGTCACCGACGGCGACCAGCCACCGGACCACTTCGGCCTCGGTCAGGCCCTCTCCGAGGTCGGGGAGGTCGAAGTTCTGGGCGGTCACTGGTCCTCCCACTGCAGGTCGTCGACGGCGTCGAGGATGCGGTCCACGCCGGGCAGTTGGTACCGCTCCAGCTTGGGCGGGGGGAAGGGGATGTCGAAGCCGGTGACGCGGCGGACCGGGGCGGCCAGGGAGTGGAAGCAGCGCTCGGTGACCCTGGCGACGATCTCGGACGCCACGCTGGCGTATCCGCTCGCCTCGGCGATCACGACGGCGCGACCGGTGGAGCGCACGGCGGCGCACACGGTCTCGTCGTCGAAGGGAACAGGGGAGCGCACGTCCACGACCTGGAGGCTGCGCCCCTCCTGCGCGGCGGCCTCGGCGGCCTCCAGCGCGGTGGGCACGGACGGTCCGTAGGCGATGAGCGTGGCGTCGGTGCCCTCACGTCGGATGACGGCCTTGCCCATGGCGGGCGGCGCGGGGTGGTCGAAGTCCACCTCCTCCTTGGCCCAGTAGAGCTTCTTGGGTTCCATGAACACGACGGGGTCGGGGGAGGCGATGGCTTCGCGCAGCAGGTGGTAGGCGTCCTCGGGGGTGGCCGGGGTGACGACCTTCAGACCGGGGGTGTGGGCGTAGTAGGCCTCGGAGGAGTCGCAGTGGTGTTCGACGCCACCGATACCACCGGCGAAGGGCACCCGGATGACGATGGGCAGGCCGACCCGACCGCGGGTGCGGTTACGGGTCTTGGCCACGTGGCTGACGATCTGTTCGAAGGCCGGGTAGGCGAACGCGTCGAACTGCATCTCCACGACCGGGCGCATGCCGTTCATCGCCATGCCCACGGCCATGCCGACGATGCCGGACTCGGCCAGCGGGGTGTCGAAGCAGCGGTCCTCGCCGAACTCGGCGGTCAGCCCGTCGGTGATGCGGAAGACACCGCCGAGCGGGCCGACGTCCTCACCGAACACGTAGACCGAGGGGTCCTCGGTGAGGGAGTCGCGCAGCGCCCGGTTGAGCGCCTGCGCCATGGAGAGCTTCTCGGTCGCCATGTCAGTTGCCCTCTCTGCTCAGTTCGTCGGCCAGGAAGGCGGCCTGCTCGTTCAGCTGTGGGGTGGGGTCGGCGAACACGTGCGCGAACAGTTCGGCGGGCTCGGGGTCGGTATCCTTCGCGACGCCCTCGCGCATGTGGGCGGCGACGGCCTCGGCGGCCTCGGTGATCTCGGCCTGCTTCGCCTTGGTGAGCACCCGCTTGCGCTTGAGGTACTTCTCCATGCGCGTCAACGGGTCGCGCTCCACCCACGGGTCGACCTCGCCGCTGTCGCGGTAGCGGGTGTCGTCATCGGCGTTGGTGTGCGCCTGCATCCGGTAGGTGTGCGCCTCGACCAACCGGGGACCTCCTCCGGACCGGGCGGACTCGGCGGCGCGTTCCAGGACGGCGAGGACCGCGGCCGTGTCGTTGCCGTCGACCCGCTCGCCCTGGACGCCGTAGCCGACACCCTTGTGGGCGAGGGAGGGCGCGGCGCTCTGCCTGGCCAAAGGCACGGAGATGGCGTACTCGTTGTTCTGCACGAAGAACACGACCGGGGCCTTGAACACGGCGGCGAAGTTCAGCGCCTCGTGGAAGTCGCCCTCGCTGGTGGCGCCGTCGCCGCACAGCGCCATGACGACGGTGTCCTCCCCGCGAAGGCGCGCGGCGTGGGCGACGCCGACGGCGTGCAGGAGCTGGGTGGCCAGCGGAGTGGCCTGGGGCGCGACGTTGTGCGCGTAGGGGTCGTAACCGGCGTGCCAGTCGCCCTTGAGGAGAGTGAGGACCTCGACGGCGTCGACTCCGCGCGCGATGACGGCGGCGGTGTCACGGTAGGTCGGAAAGAGCCAGTCACCGTCGGCCAGTGCGAGCGCGGCACCGGTCTGGCAGGCCTCCTGCCCGTGGGAGGAGGGGTAGACGGCGAGGCGGCCCTGGCGGACGAGGGCACCGGCCTGGTCGTTGACCCTGCGGCCGATCACCAGGGAGGTGTACGCCTCCAAGAGACGCCGGTTGTCGGGCATCGCGAGTCCGGAGCCGTCGACCGGGGTTCCGGTCTCGTCGAGCAGCTGTAGCGGCCGCTCGGAGGGGAGTAGGCCCTGGTGTTCAGCCATGCTGCAACCTCCTGGTGCGCGGAAGATCTGTATGCAGACATGGTGCTGTTTCCGGCCATCTGTTCGCTACAAACCGGACAGAATCGAGAAAATGTCATGAGGAAAGGGTCAATCAGTGGCAAAAGGTCTGAACATGTGACCCAGGACACGACCGCTCGTGGACATGTGGCCCACGACTCAGGGTCGGGTGACCCTCGCCCCACGTGTCGACCCATCGATTCGTCCCCACCTCGACTCGTCGCCGAACCGACACCCGGCGGGCCCACCGCGCCGCCATTCGGGTGCCCGGGCGTCGTTAGCATGTACCGGTGCGGCGGACGGCCTGACCTGCGAGACGCCGCCGTGAACCGGACAACGCCAGGGCTACCAGAGGGAAACCAGACCGTGAGCGACGAGCGCGAGAACCTGACCTACGAGCTCTTCGGCACCGCCATCCGCGAGATGGCCCAGACGATCGCCGACGACGGGTACGAACCCGACATCATCCTGTCCATCGCACGCGGCGGCCTGTTCGTCGCCGGTGGTCTGGGTTATGCCATGGACGTCAAGAACCTGCACGTGATGAACGTGGAGTTCTACACCGGCGTCGGCACCACCCTCGACATGCCCGTCATGCTGCCCCCGGTCCCCAACGTGGTCGACCTGAGCAACAAGAAGGTCCTGGTGGCCGACGACGTCGCCGACACCGGCAAGACCCTCAAGCTCGTGCACGACTTCTGCTCCACACACGTCGCCGAGGTGCGCAGCGCGGTCATCTACGAGAAGCCGCAGTCGCTGATCAAGTGCGAGTACGTGTGGAAGCACACCGACCGCTGGATCAACTTCCCCTGGTCCGTGCTGCCTCCGGTGGTCGAGCGCCCCGACCAGGTTCGCGACGCCTGACCGACGCGTCCGGCACCGGGCGGAACAGGATCCGTGCCATGGCCGCGAGCATCGCGACGCCCAGCAGGACCATCGCCACGGCCACCGGCACCTGCCAGGCCTCGGGCAGGTACAGCGGCAGGTGCCAGGAACGGTTCCGGGTACCGACCAACGCGCCGAACAGCGAAGCCACGCCCTGGTAGATCGGCAGCCAGAAGGTCAGTCCCAGGACCGCCAGTGCGGTGCCGGCACGACTCGACATTCCGTCCAGGTCGCGTTCGAGGCGGGTGAGGAATCCCCGTTCCTCCTCGCCCTCGTTCTCGCCCTCGTGGGAGGACTCGGGTTCGGTCCGCTCCACGCTCCTGCCCGCGGTCGCGTCCCACCCCCAGCGCAACGTGCCGAGCAGTTCCGGCCCGCGACGCTCCAGTCGTCGGTGGGCCGCCCGGCCCAGCCCCCAACCGAGCAGCACCCCTTCGAGCACACCCACCGCGATCGCGACCGGGAACAGGTGCGGGGCGTCGGTGAGGACCGCCAGTGCGGTCAACGCGGCGGGCGGGGCGCAGGAGACCAACAGGATCGGGAAGAGCAGGGTGAACTGGCCCGACGGATCACCCGCCGCCAAGGGGTTTCCTCCATGCCGGTGCGGTTCGGGTCCGGGGGCCGGCCACACCACCGCGAACAGCACGCTCCACCCCACGCTCGCGCCGATCATCGTGGGAAGCAGGGCGGCCACCCACGGCCATGCCCAGTCCTGCCCGGTGAACAGGATCCCGCCCACCGTCACCAGGACCGACGCGGGCACGAAGACCAACAGCCAGGCCAGCTGGCGCCCCCGTACGTCCCGACGTTCGGCGCCGGGGACGAGGAGGGTCTGCCACAGGGCGCTGCCGTCCAGGGCATAGACGTTCAGTGACATCAGACCGGCCAGGGCGACCATGATCAGTCCGGCCAACGGCACCATGAAGGTCAAGCCCGCGGACAGCCCCAGCGCGCACACCAGCACGCCCGTCCACAGGGCCATCCGCAGTTCCAGGGCGCGCCTGGGGTCCTGACCCCAGGTGCGCAGCTCACGGCCGACCACCGCGCCCATCGGGCCGGAGGGCAGTAGTCGCAGCAGCGCCCCGCCGACGCCTCGACCCCGACGCGTGGGGGAGGTGGTCGGGCCCGCCAACCGTTCACGGACGAACACGCCCCACACCACGAGCAGCACGACCGCGAGGGCGGCGGTGCCGGCCAGAGCCCCGAAGGCCTGCGCGTAGGAGCCCTCACCCGCGGCCCGCACGGCGAACAGGCCCCATCCGGAGGGCAGGGCGAGCGCCGCCGTGGAGTACGGAGCGGCGACCCCCTCGTTCCACAGCAGGGCGAAGACGTCGGTGTGCCGGGACACCGCCTGGTAGATCATGAAGATCGAGAACCCCGCGGCGAGCACGGCGGAGTTCTGGATGGCGCTGACCTCGATCCCGATCCGGGTGCGCATCGCCCTTCCCGTGGCCGCCGTGGCCACTCGGGAACACAGGACGATCACGACCACCGTCAGCGGGATCGCGACCACCGCGACCAGGGCGGCGCCGACCCCGAATCGGATCGCCAGGGTGAACAACGACAGGGCGGCCACCGTGGTGACCGGGACCGTGACCCCGACACACGACGAGGCGAGCAGTCCCACCATGAGGGTCCGCGAGGGAACGGGCTCCAGGGCGAAGTACTCCGGGCGCAGCGTCTCGTCCCCGCCGCCGCTGGTGGGTCCGACCACCCAGCAGACGAACCACACGGCGAGGATCACCGCCAGCAGACCGACCACGGCCTCCATCGGGGCGAACACCGACACCAGGACGGTGCCGATCGCCAACGCGAGGCCGATGATCCCACCGATGGTCCGGCGCGCTCCGGAACCGTTGCGCAGGATCGCGAGCTTCATGCCGACCATCACGCCAACCATGCGAACCCCTTCAACGGTTCCGGGGCGCCCACCAGTTCAACGAAGGCCTCCTCCAGGTCACCGTGCGCGCCTCGGACCTCGTCGATGGGCCCGGAGGCCAGGACCCGCCCCCGGGCGATCACCCCCACGTGATCGCAGACCTGTTCCACCAGGGCCATGACGTGACTGGAGATGATCACCGACCCACCGCTCTCGGTGAAGGAGCGCAGGATGCCCCTGATGACGGTGGCGGAGACGGGGTCGACCGCCTCGAACGGCTCGTCGAGGACCAGCAGGCGCGGCGCGTGGATCAGCGCCCCGGCCAGCCCGATCTTCTTCCGCATCCCGGCCGAGTACTCGATGATCAGGGTGTTCTCGGCCTCGTCCAGGCCCAGGCCGGTGAGCAGGTCGTCGACCCGTTCCCGAACCTGTTTCCTGGCCAGGCCGCGCAGCCTGGCCAGGTAGGTGAGCAGTTCTCGGCCGGTGAGACGTTCGGGCATGGCCATGCCGTCCGGCAGGACGCCGATCATCGACTTGGCTCGCACGGGGTCGGACCACACGTCGGCGCCGAAGACCCGGGCGCCGCCGGAGTCCGGCCGCAGCAGGCCCACGGCCATGGTCAGGGAGGTGGTCTTGCCCGCCCCGTTGGGCCCCACGAGCCCGTAGAAGGAGCCGCGGGGGACGGTGAGACCGACATGGTCGACGGCCAGTGTGTCGCCGAAACGCTTACGGAGGTCGTACAGCTCGAAGGCCGGAGTCTGGGTGGACATGCACACCTCGGGGGGGTCGTCGGTGTTCTGGTCGCCGGCGCTTCCGATCGTCGGTGACCTCGACGCTACCGAGGGGTACGGATCAGCGGTGTCCTCCGGCCGGGGCCGTGACGACCTCCGCGTGTCCTCCGTTCGGAGGACGGCGTCCGGGCCCACTCTCGGGCGTTTCACGTGAAACGCCCGATCGCCTTCCCTCGCCCACTTCTCCTTCGGGCAATTGTTCAGTCACATGAGCATCACTGAGCGCAACCACGGGCAGGGGAGTGAGGGGAACACGACCGACACGGGGGACCGACGACATGACCGACGTATCCAGCCAGGGGCCCGAATCCGGAGACGAGCGCGAGGTGCTCACGAACCGCCAGGGCCACCCGGTCTACGACAACCAGAACCAGCGCACGGTGGGCGAACGGGGGCCCGCCACCCTGGAGAACTACCAGTTCCTGGAGAAGATCAGCCACTTCGACCGTGAGCGCATCCCGGAACGCGTGGTGCACGCGCGCGGGGCGACCGCGTTCGGCTACTTCGAGACCTACGGCAAGTGGGGCGACGAGCCGATCGAGCGCTACACCCGGGCCAAGCTCTTCCAGGGCGCGGGCAAGCGCACCGACGTGGCCCTGCGCTTCTCCACGGTGATCGGCGGACGCGACTCCTCCGAGTGCGCGCGGGACCCTCGGGGCTTCGCCATCAAGTTCTATACCGAGGACGGAAACTGGGACCTGGTCGGCAACAACCTCGCGGTCTTCTTCATCCGGGACGCCATCAAGTTCCCGGACGTGATCCACGCGCTGAAGCCGGACCCGGTGACCTTCCGGCAGGAGCCGAACCGCATCTTCGACTTCATGTCCCAGTCGCCCGAGTCCATGCACATGATCATCAACCTCTTCAGCCCTCGCGGCATCCCCTCGGACTACCGGCATCAGCAGGGGTTCGGGGTCAACACCTACAAGTGGGTCAACGAGGCGGGCGACACCGTCCTGGTCAAGTTCACGTGGATGCCCAAGCAGGGTGTGCGCAGCATGACCGAGGCCGACGCCGCCAACGTCCAGGCGAACGAGACCGGGCACGCCACCAAGGACCTGCACGAGGCCATCGACCGCGGTGACCACCCCGAGTGGGAACTGCTCGTGCAGATGATGAGCGACGACGAGCACACCGAACTCGACTTCGACCCCTTGGACGACACCAAGACCTGGCCCGAGCAGGACTTCCCGCCCAAGCCGGTGGGCCGTATCGTGCTCGACCGCAACGTCTCGAACAACTTCGCCGAGAACGAGCAGATCTCCTTCGGCACCGGCGTGCTCGTCGACGGGCTGGACTTCTCCGACGACAAGATGCTGGTCGGCCGCACCTTCTCCTACAGCGACACCCAGCGGTACCGGGTGGGCCCCAACTACCTACAGCTGCCGGTCAACCAGGCCAAGAACGCCGACGTGCGCACCAACCAGCGCGACGGGCTGATGGCCTACGGCCAGGACCAGGGCGGCGAGAACCCGCACGTCAACTACGAGCCGTCCATCACCGGTGGACTCCGGGAGGGGCAGTTCCCCACCCATGACGAGCAGGGGCCCGAGCTCAGGGGGCGGCTCACCCGCAAGCGCATCAGCCGCGCCAACGACTACAAGCAGGCGGGGCAGCGCTTCAGGCTGATGGAACAGTGGGAGCGCGACGACCTGGTGCACAACTTCACCGATCTGCTCTCCCAGTGCGTACGCCCCATCCAGGAACGGATGGTCTGGCACTTCCTCCTGGTCGAGGACGAGCTGGGGCTCCGGGTCGGCGAGGGTCTGGGGATCGCGCCCGGTGACGTGGCCGGTCTGGAACCCCTGCGCGGCCAGGACCTCACGGACGAGGACCGGGAGCGCATGGCGAACCCGGGGTCGAACGGCCCCAGGGACGTGTCCGGTTTGACCATGACCCACTGCGTCCCCAACGAGCGCCACGTGGTCGAGCGCTGAGGCGCCGACCATCGAGCGACGAGGCGGCCCCGGTTCGGCGGTGAACCGGGGCCGCGTCATGCGCGAGGGTCCTTCGTCTACTTGGTCGAGGCGACCTCGTCGACGTGCAGGTCGATGCCCTGGATGTCCTTCTTCACCAGGGAGACCGCGATGAAGGAGATCACGGAGAGCCCCACGATGTAGACGCCGATGGTCCACGAGGCGCCGAAGTTGGTCAGCAGCAGCTCGGCGATCATCGCGGCGAAGGCGCCGCCCAGGATGGCGCCGAGCGCGTACCCGATGGAGACACCCGAGTAGCGGACCTCCGCGGGGAACATCTCCGCGTACAGCGCGGATTGGGGGCCGTAGCTCAGGCCGAAGGTCAGCGTGAAGACGAAGACACCCAGGAAGTACATGAAGATGTTCCCGGTGTCGACCATGAACCACATGGGGACGGCCCAGACGGCGAGCAGGACGTAGCCGATCTGGAAGGTGCGCACACGGCCGATCCTGTCGCAGATCCATCCTCCGTACAGCGTGGAGATGAGCCAGCCGAAGGACGCCAGGGTGGTCGCGAGCAGGACCGGACCGCGCTCCATGCCCAGGCCGAACTCCTCGACCGGACGCGAGGCGTAGGTCACGAGGAAGGCGATGACCAGGTAGCCGGCGGCGTTGTTGGCGACGAAGATCAGCGCGGACAGGACGACCTCGCGGGTGTTCTCGCGGAACAGCCGGCCCAGCGGGGCGGAGGACTTGGCCCGGCGCTCCTGCATGAGCTTGAAGACCGGGGACTCCTCGACCGTCTTGCGGATGAGGTGACCGATGATGATCAGCACGAAGGACAGCAGGAACGGGACGCGCCAGCCCCATTCGAGGAAGGCCTCGGCGCCGATGATCGCGGTGATCAGCCAGACCACGAAGGTCGCCAGGATCATGCCGCACGGCACGCCGATCTGCGGGTAGGCGCCGAAGTAACCGCGCTTGTTCACCGGCGCGTGTTCCACCGACATCAGGGCGGCGCCGCCCCACTCCCCACCGGCGGAGAAACCCTGGAGGACGCGCATGAGGATCAGCAGGATCGGTGCGGCCATGCCGATCTGGGCGTAGGTCGGCAGCAGACCGATGGCGCAGGTGGCCAGACCCATGAGGATGAGAGTGGCGACCAGGATCCTCTTGCGTCCGAAGCGGTCGCCGAGGTGTCCGGCGACGATCGCTCCGAGCGGTCGGAAGAGGAACGAGATACCGATGGTGGCGAAGGACAGGACCTGCGCGACACCGGGGCTGCTCTCCGACAGGGGCGCCAGGAAGAGCGGCGCGAGCACGAGGCCCGCCGCCTGGGCGTAGATGAAGAAGTCGTACCACTCGATGGTGGTGCCGACCATCGTCCCCGCGAGGACCTTGCGCCTCTCCTTCTGGTCGAGTGGCCTGGGGTCGGGGGTCGCGGCGTCGGAAGTCGCCATCAATGCTCCGTATTTCTCAGCCGGCCGTGGCCGGATTCGCTGGCGGGGCCGCGACGCACACTCCACTCCGTCCATGACGGGTGTCATGACACAGGGGTATTTGGTCGGCATGCGTCTGAGCCCTAGGACACCATGGCATGTGAGGCGAACCACTTTCTAGACCAGGGTCCAAATATTCGCAGTTGGGGGCATGTGACCTGACCGAACGGTCGGTGGGGAACCCTCGTTGTTCAGGCACTTCGAACGCCCCGCGACCACAGGGTGACGGTGCAAGGTCGACAAATCCGCACGGCGACAGGTCCACATACCGAGATCCCGCACCGGTAGTACGATCGGGCACCCCTCACACCCCCCGACCAGATTCGAGGCCGCATGGTCATCCACAACTGGGGATACCTGGACGAGTACCGGAACGAACGCGAGGAGCTTCTGGCCGCCGTGGACCGGGCGTTCTCTTCGGGAAGACTGATCCTGGGGGAGGGGGTCTCCTCCTTCGAGGAGGAGTTCGCCGACCACCACGGCGTGGCTCACTGCGTGGGCGTGGACAACGGGACCAACGCGATCGTCCTGGCGTTGCGCGCTCTCGGCGTGGGCGCGGGGGACGAGGTCGTCACGGTCGCCAACACCGCCGCCCAGACGGTCGTCGCCATCGACGCGGTGGGCGCGGTACCGGTCTTCGCCGACGTGGACCCGAAGACCCACCTCATCGACACCGACCACGTGGCGTCGCTGATCGGGGAGCGCACCCGCTGCCTGCTCCCGGTGCACCTGTACGGCCAGTGCGCCGACATGACCGCACTCGTCTCCTTGGCGCGGCGGCACGGTCTGGCCGTGATCGAGGACTGCGCGCAGTCCCACGGAGCTCGTCACGAGGGACGGCTCGCCGGGACCATGGGCGACGCCGGGACCTTCTCCTTCTACCCGACCAAGGTCCTGGGCGCCTACGGTGACGCCGGCGCCGTCCTGACCGGATCACCCGAGGCGGCCGAGTCCCTGCGCACCCTTCGCTACTGCGGCATGCGCGAACGCTTCCACGTCGACGAACTTCCGGGTTACAACAGCAGGTTGGACGAGGTGCAAGCGGAGATCCTTCGGGTCAAACTGCCGCGCCTGGACACCTACGTCGCCCGCCGTCGTGAGTTGGCCGAACGCTACGACCGGGCGTTCGCCGGAACGGAGCTGGCCCTGCCCGTCACGGCCGACGGCAACGACCACGTGTACTACCTGTACGTGGTGCGGCACCCCCGGCGTGACGCCCTCGCCGCCGAGCTGGAGCGTCGCGGGGTACAGACGGCGGTGCACTACCCCCGCCCGGTCCACCTGATGTCGGGGTTCGCCCATCTGGGGCACGCGCCGGGCTCCCTCCCCGTGACGGAGGCCGCGTCCGAGGAGATCCTCTCCCTGCCCCTGTACCCCTCCCTCGACGACGCCGACCAAGAGCGGATCATCACCGCTGTGTGCGAATCCCTTGACGCAGTGTCAACTACCTGTGGCTGAAGCCACGGGCTTGCGGGTAGGCGCCCAGCTGGTGGGTGGGTCTTACCTCCCGCGTCCGACACCCACTCATCTGGAGGGTGTGGGGGCGGTTGACGTGCGCCCCGCAGTCCACACAGCCTGGCCTCGGTGGGCGAGGTTGCGTGAAGCGTTCACATCGGCGTGCAACACCACACCGCACTGACGGCAGACGAACCGGTTCCGGGTGGGCCGGTTGCGTCTGCTGGTGTGGTCGCACTCCGAGCAGGTCTGGGAGGTGTAGGCCGGATCCACCACCAGGACCGGCACCCCCACCCTGCGAGCCTTATAACCGATGAAGTCCCGCAACTGCGCGAAACTCCACGAATGCAACGCGGAACGTTGTCGTTTGGCTTGCCGTACCCGGCCACGGATGCCCTTCAAATCTTCTAGGACGATGCCGTGATCGGTGCGTTCGGCCCGCTCCACGATACTTTTGGAAATCTGGTGGTTCACCTCCCGCGCCCGCCGTGCTTCCCGGCGGCGCAAGCGCTTCAACACCCGTTTGGCGCTCTTGGTGTTCTTCCGCTGGAGTTTGGCGCGGAGCCGGTTCTGCTTACGCCGGTACCGGTTCAACACCCTCCCGGAGAACCGGTCCCCGGCGGAGGTGGTGGCGATCTCCACGATCCCCAGGTCCACCCCCATGAACCCCACCGGTTCAGGGTTCTCCTCCTGTTCGGGCACCTCACAGGTAGCGGCCAGGAACCATTGCCCGTCCCGGTAGATCAGGTCGCTCTCACCCTGGCGGTACTCGGTCAACAGCTTCAGCTGTTCGGGGGAGGTGACAAAGCCCAGGTTCTTCATCCGCCCGGCCACGGTCCAGATCGAGACGGTGCGGGCGTCCATCTGCCAGGACAAACACCGATCATCGAACGGTTGAGCCGCATCGGGTCGAAAGGAGATCGGGGTGGACTCGACCCGCTGACGGCGCGGGGAGCCCTTCCGGCCCAGATTCCCGGCCTTCAGGTTCGCCTGCCGGGTGGTGTAGGCATCGCACACCTTGCCCAGCACCCGCACCGTCGGCTGCGCCGACAAACCGAACCTGGCTTTCAACTCATGGTAGACGGCCCTTTGCAGAGCGTACTTGTTCGTCGCTCCGGTGGCCTGAGCGACCTGGGAAGCGTGGTCGGCCGCCTCATTACAGGTACGCAGGGTCGCCTGGAGTGCCCGCGCCTGTTCCGGCGAAGGCAGCAACTTGACCCGCACCACCAGCTTCATCACCGAACACGCTAACCACCCCCGACCCGGACATGGAGCCGAATCAGAGAACTTCTCCGTGTTCTTCCGGTTTTTGATGGCCGGGAAGAGTGGGCAAGGGCGTTTCCTCCCGACTCTGAAGAACCGGACTTCCACATCCAAAACGTGGTGACAACCCCCCGTGGCTGTCATCCGGATTCCGTGACATCCGGTTACTTACCCGTGTGAGAGCCGCGCTGTGACAGTGAAGGTATGTCTACACCGCCGCTCACCGAACTCGCAGTCGAAGTCGACGGGCTCTGTTACTCCTACGGTTCGTACCAGGCCGTCAAGGACGTCTCCCTGCGCGCCGGTCGGGGCGAGGTGTTCGCCCTGTTGGGCACCAACGGCGCCGGGAAGACCACCTCGCTGGAGCTGATCCAGGGGTACCGGAGGCCGGACGAGGGACACATCCGTGTCCTCGGTCTGGACCCCTTCCGCGACCGCCGCGCCCTGCGCCGTCGTACCGGTTTCATGCTCCAGGAGGCCGGGTTCCTCACCGAGATGACCGTTCGTGAGATGACGGACCTCTGGAGTTCCATCTCGGGTCGGGTCGACGACGTGGACTCCGTCCTGGCGCGCGTCGAGCTCTCCCACCGCGCCGAGGTGCGACTGGACAAGCTCTCCGGGGGTGAGAAGCGGCGCTTGGACATCGCGCTGTCCGTATGGGGCTCCCCCGAGCTGGTGGTGCTCGACGAACCCACCACGGGTCTGGACCCGGAGTCCCGCCGACGTCTTTGGTCCCTGGTCGAGGAACTGCGGTCGAACGGTTCCACCATCATCCTGACCACGCACTACCTCGAAGAGGCCGAGTCCCTGGCCGACAGCCTGGCCATCATGCACCAGGGTCGCGTCGCCGTGGCCGGGACCAAGCGCGAGGTCCTGGCCTCGTACCCGGCCACCATCACCGCCCGCGTCCCCGAGGAGTCGGCGGACCGGCTGCCCGCCATGGCCGGGGCCCCGACCGTGCAGCGGCACACCGACGGTTCGGAACCCTCACTGAGGATCGAGACCTCGACGCTCCAGGCGGACCTGACCCTCCTCCTGAACTGGGCGGAGCGCGAACGGGTCACCCTGACCGACCTGCACGCCCAAGCGGCCACCTTGGAGAACCTCTTCCACGCGGTCCGTGTGGAGGACGAACGACTCTCCCTCGGTGAGCGGCCGAGTGCCGACGCCGAGAGCCGCGTCAAGGAGGATGTGACCACGTCATGACGACGAACGACACGCGCCCGGCCGCACCGAAACAATCCACGTTCCGCTCACGCGGGCGGTTCGCGCTCATGATGGCGTTCACCCTCACCGAACTGCGTCTGCTGACGCGCCGCAAGGGTGTGCTCGCGGTCGCGCTGTTCCTGCCGATGATGCTGGTCGGCCTCTCCTACCTGGGGCAGCGCCCGGACAGCCTGGAGCAGTGGGGCACCACGCTCGGCGTGTACTTCATGTACGCGCTGATGATGACGCCGTACATGAGCACGGCGACCCAGCTCTCCTCGCGCCGGGACACCCTGGTCTACAAACGACTGCGGACCACGGAGCTGGACGGCGCGGAACTGATCGCCGCCAACCTGATCGCGGTCGCGGTGCTCGGCCTCACCCAGATGCTCCTGATGCTGGCCGTCTTCCTCGCGACCGGGGCCCCCGCGCCCGAGAACCTGCCGTTGGTGCTGGCGGGGGTCGTCCTGGGGCTGGTCCTCGCACCGATCCTGGGCACCTTCATCGTGTCCGTGACCGGCAACCACGAGCGCGTCATGTTCACGATGATGCCGTTGCTCATCCTGGCCGTCATCGGCGCCCAGCTGCTCGACTACCCGATCGAGATCGTCGCCTGGATCGCGATCCTCGTCCCCCTCGTCCCCGCGGCGGATCTGATCGCCAAGGGTTGGGGCGGCGCGGGCGCCGGGCTCCAGTCCCTTCCCGTGCCGGTGTCACCGGTGGTCGCCGACATCGTCCTCCTCGTGGGGTGGACGGCGCTCGCGATCTTCGTGACGACGCGCACCTGGCGTTGGGAGCCCCGTTCCTGACCCCGGGTCGTCCCACCGAACCCCTCGGATCCACAAGGAGAAGACCGTGAACTTCCTGTACGCCCTCTCAGGCCTCAAGCTCGGTACGAGCGTCGCCCAGGAGGTCCTCGTCCAGCTCATCACCATCGGTGTCGTCGGGGCCGTCATCTACCTGTTCGTCTCCGACCGGCCGATGATCCAGCTCCTCGGCATGGCGGCCATCCTGGTCTACTCCGTCGGTCGGGTGGTCGTCGTCATCTCCACCCAACGCGCCGACCGGTCGACCTCCGACTCCAACCGCTGAGTGAAGTCCACGCCATGAAGACTTCGGTAACCGACCTGGCGGTACTCGGCGGGAGCCCTGCGTTCACCGAGCCCCTCGCCGTGGGACGTCCCTCGCGGGTGGATCGCCGTTCCTTCCTCGAACGGGTGGAGCGGATCCTGGCGAGCGGACGGCACAGCAACGGCGGACCCTTCGTCGAGGAACTGGAGGCACGACTCGCCGAGCTCGCCGGGGTCCGTCACTGCGTCGCCATGTGCAACGCCACCACGGCGACGCAGGTACTCGCCCGTGCGCGGGGGATCCGGGGAGAGGTGGTCATGCCGTCCATGACCTTCATCGCCACGGCCCACGCGATGCGCTGGATCGGGCTCGACCCCGTCTTCTGCGACGTGGACCCCGTGACCGGGCAGATCGACCCGGGCCAGGCCCGAGCGTCGATCACGCCTCGGACCGAGGCGATCGTCGGTGTCCACCTCTGGGGACGTCCGTGCCCGGCCTCCGCACTGGAGGACGTGGCCGCCGAGTACGGGATCGACCTGTACCTGGACGCCGCCCACGCCATCGGTACCGCCCTGGACGGGCGTCCGGTGGGGGGTTTCGGGAACGCCGAGGTGTTCAGCCTGCACGCGACCAAGATCGTCGGCGGCTTCGAGGGCGGCGCCCTGGTGACCGACGACGAGGAGACCGCCGAACGCGTTCGATCCCTACAGGCCTTCGGGGACGGAATCTGGAACAAGCACGGCGGCACCAACGCCAAGATGAGCGAGGTGTCCGCCGCGATGGCCCTGACCTCGCTGGAGGCCCTCCCCGACACGGTGTCCCACAACCGGCGCAACCACGACCTGTACGTGAAGTGTCTGGACCGTACGCCCGGTGTCTCGGTGGAACGCTTCGACCCCGACCAACGGCCCAACCACCAGTACGTGATCATCCGCGTGGATCCGGCGGAGACCGGCATGGACCGCGACACCCTCCATCGGGTGCTCCTGGCGGAGAACGTGATCACGCGGCCCTACTTCTCACCCGCCTGCCACCAGACGGAGCCCTACTCCTCCCTCCCCACCCCACGTTCCCTGCCCCATACCGAACGGCTGGCCGCGACCGTCCTGGCCCTACCGACGGGCACGGGCACATCGTCCACCGACGTCGAGACCGTGTGCGACATCGTCCGACTCGCGGTGTCGCACGGTGACCGGGTGGTTCGTGGTCTCCAGGCCGGCCCAGCACAGGAGCCCCATCATGACGATTTCGAGCACGGATCCGGTAGCGATCTGCTCTCTGCCCGACAGTGACCCTCGTTCCGCCGTCGAAGCCCTGCGCCATCGTGCCCCGGTCATGGACGCCGACGCCGCCCACCTGGTCGAACTCGCACGTGTCTTCGGCAACGCGCCCTTCACCCCGTTGGAGGAGGCCAGACGGGGGATGGGGGCGGACCGTGCCGGCTTCGCCCGCCTGATCGCACGTTTTCGCGAGGTCCCCGAACTCCGCGCGGCCGTGGAAGCCGGTCCCTCCGGTCAGTACTGGACCAAGACGATCCTGCCGCTGGAACGTCGCGGTGTCCTGGACTCGGTGGTGGAGAACCGGGTGGTGCCGCCGGCCAGTGTGGGTCTCTACCCGGGCCCCACCTGCATGTTCCGCTGCCATTTCTGTGTACGGGTGACCGGCGCCCGTTACGAGGCGTCCGAACTGACCCCCGGCAACGAACGCCTGGCCGCGGTCATCGACGGGATGCCCACCGACGACCCCGACGCCCTCTACGTGTCCGGCGGCCTGGAGCCGCTGACCAACCCCGGGCTCGGGGAACTGGTGTCTCGGGCCTCCGACCGTGGGCTGCGCATCACCATGTACAGCAACGCCTTCGCCCTGACCGGCACGACCCTGAACCGGCAACCCGGCCTGTGGGACCTGGGAGCCGTCCGTGTCTCCCTCTACGGGTTGGACGACCAGGAGTACGAGGACACCACCGGCAAGGCCAAGGCCTTCACCCGGGTCCGGGACAACCTGCGACGTTTCCAGGCTCTGCGCTCCGAGCGCGACTCCACGGTCAGGCTGGGGCTGAACTACCTGATCCTGCCGGGCAGGGCGGACCGTCTCCCGGCTCTGGTCGACTACATCGCCGATCTGGACAGCGCGGCCCCCGACCGCCCAGTGGACTTCCTGACCCTGCGGCAGGACTACAGCGGACGCGACGACGGCATGCTCCCGGAGGACGAGCGTTCGCGTCTTCAGGAGGAACTGCACCGGTTCGCGGCCCTGGCCGCGGAGCGCACCCCTCACCTGAACATCGACTACGGATACGCGTTGCACGGCCTGATGTCGGGTGTGGACGCGGTGCTTCCGCGCATCACACCCGAGACGATGCGGCCCACAGCTCATCTCCAGGCCGCCGCACAGGTCGACATCCGTGGCGACGTCTACCTCTATCGGGAGGCGGGGTTCCCCGACCTGGCCGGCGCCGACCGCTACATCGCCGGACGGGTCGGTCCGGACGCCGGTCTGGTGGACGTCGTCTCCGACTTCGTCACCTCCGAACGGCGGGTGGTCCCTCGCCCCGGCGACGAGTACTTCATGGACGGCTACGACCAGGTCGTGACCGCGCGCCTGAACCAGATCGAATCCGACCTCGCCGCCGGGTGGGGTGCCGACCGGGGTTTCCTGCGCTGAGCGCCCCCACAGAGGAAGGAGCCGGCGATGGACCGGCGGGAACTGCACGAGCGGGTCAGCGCACTGGCGCTGGAGGTCAAGGACATGGTGATGGGCGGGGAGGGCTGGGAGCCCGACGGCACCACATCCGTCCCCCTCGATTTCATGGACGCCTTCACCCTCTTCCAGTTCGGTGTCTACCTGGAGGAGGAGTTCGACGTGCTCCTGGTCGAGGAAGTGGTCAGGTCGTCCGACCACACCACCGAGAAGGTCACCGAGACCGTGGCCCGTGCCCTCGCGGAACAGACCTGAACGCGCCTCGGCGCCTTCCACCCCCCAACGAGAGGATGAACCGTTGCGCACCCTGTTCGTGACCTATCCGGAGGACAGCAACGTCAAGGGGATGGTCTCCCTGGCCTGGGCCCTGGGAGCGGCGGGCCACGACGTCGCCGTCGCCGGCCACCCGGAGTCGGCGGAGTTCGTTCGCAAGGCGGGGCTGACCGCGGTCCCCCTCGGCCGTGACCACGTCATGTGGCACTACATGCGACGCCGCCCCCACCTGGCCGCCGCGGACCGGTCGTCGGCGAGCCCCTTCTACACCAAGGGGGACGGCCCCGACAGCGAGTTGACCTGGGAACACCTTGGAGAACACTTCGGGACCCTGGTGGACTGGGAGTACCGGATGATCAACGACCCCCTGCTCAAGGAGCTGGTCGACTTCTGTCAGGAGTGGTCGCCGGACCTGGTGATCTGGGAGTCCACCACGGTGGCGGGCGCGATCGCCGCCGAGGCGTGCGGCGCCGCCCATGGCCGGATGACCTGGGCGATGGACTTCAAGGGGCGTTACCGGGAACGGTACGTCGCCCTCAAGGAGGAGCGCCCGCAGGACGATCGACCGGACCGCTTCCAGGAATGGGTCACCCGACAGGCCGCCCGCTTCGGCGTGGAGTTCCGGGAGGAACTGACGACCGGCGAGTTCACCATCGACCAGCTCCCGGAGACGTTCCGGCTGCCCTCCTCCCGTGCCGTCCTACCGATGAGGTTCGTGCCCTACAACGGGGCCGCCGAACTCCCACGCTGGATCCTGGAACCCTCCGAGCGTCCGCGCGTGTGCCTCACCCTCGGCGCCACGTTCGCGGATCGGGTGGGGGCTCCCCTGGCGAACGCGCAGGAACTCCTGTCCGCCCTGGAGGGATTGGACGCGGAGGTGATCGCCACCTTCGGCAAGGAGCAGCGCGCCGGGCTCATCGATCGAGTGCCGGAGAACGTGCGCCTGGTGGACTTCGTCCCCTTCCACGCGGTGTTCCCGCACTGCGACGCGGTCGTGCACCACGGGGGAATCGGGGTCTTCTCGACCGCGATGGTCAACGGCGTCCCCCAGGTCATCCTGCCCGAGGTCTACGACACCCCGGCGCGGGCCCGCCGGTTGGAGGACGGGGGCGCGGGACTGGTCGTATCCGGGGGAGAGGGCCTGGGCGCTCGGATCCGGGAGGCCCTGGAACGGGTCCTCTCCGAACCGGCCTTCGCCAAGGGCGCGGCCGAACTGCGGGCCGAGGCCGAGACCATGTCCCTTCCCGGTGAGTTGGTCCCGCTCCTTCAAGAGCACGTCCACGCGCACCGGTCCAAGGGCGCGATGGCGGTGTAGCCACAGGACGCGTCGGCGCCGGCCGGGAGATTTCCCGGCCGGCGCCGACGCGTTCGCTTCCCTGGAGGAGGTCAGACCGGGGAGGTGCCCACCAGTAGCCCTCGTCCCGAGGGTCCCCCCTCGATGAACTCCACCTTCAGCCCCGCGTCGCGGAAGGCCGTCTCGTACTCCTCCCTGGTGAAGAGCGCGATCCGGTGGACGTCGACGAAGTGTCTGACTCCCAGGCCTGCGTCGGCCACCACGAAGTGCACCTCCATGACCGTGTCCCCGCCCTCACGAACCGAGTGCGAGACACGGGAGACGCTGCGCCGTCCCTCCTCCACCACGTGGGCGGAGACGTATCCCTCGATGAACGTCTCGGGAAACCACCAGGGTTCGACGACGACGACGCCACCGGGTTCCAGGTGGCGGGCCAGGCAGGAGAGCGCCAGCCCGAGCTCGATGGTGTCCCGCATGTATCCGATGGAGCTGAACATGCAGGTCACCAGGGAGAAGGTGGTACCGAGCGAGAAGTCCCGCATGTCCCCGGTGTGCAATCGTGCCGAGGGGACCCGTCGCCGGGCGAGGCCGATCATCTCCTCCGACAGTTCGACGCCCTCGGCCCGCTCCACCAGATCGGCGAAGTGCTCCAGGTGCGCACCGGTCCCACAGGCCACGTCGAGCAGGGAGGAGGGCAGGATCCCGCGCCGTTCGGCCAGGTCCATGACCTGGGAGACCTCGGCCGCGTAGTCCTTGCCGCGACCTCGATAGACCAGGTCGTAGACCTCGGCGTGATCAGCGGTGTACATGCTGTCGATCCTCCTGTGCCGGTGGGGCGGGGGTGAGGTGGTCGTCCACCGGGAGGTCGAACCGGTGTCGGTTCTCGCCGTACCACTCGACCGTCCGGGTCAGGCCCTCGACGAAGTCGTGACGGGGCGCGTAACCGAGTTCGTCCCTGGCCTTCGACCAGTCGACCGAGTAACGGACATCGTGGCCGGGTCGATCGTCCACCCTGTCCACGCGATCCCATCCGGCGCCACAGGCCGTGAGGATCAGGTCGGTGAGTTCGTTGTTGGTCAGCTCCGTGCCGCCGCCGACGTTGTAGAGACCTCCGGGGGATCCCAGGGTCCTGACCAGTTCCAGCGCACGTACGTGGTCCTCCACGTGCAGCCAGTCCCGAATCTGGGTGCCGTCCCCGTAGAGCGGCAACCTTCCACCGGCCAGCAGCCGACCGACGAACAACGGGATGACCTTCTCCGGGTGCTGGCGGGGACCGTAGTTGTTGGAACAGCGGGTCACCCGGACGTCCATGCCATGGCTCACGGCGTAGGAGAGGGCCACGAGGTCGCTGGAGGCCTTGGCCGCGGAGTAGGGCGAGCTGGGCCTCAGCGGATCCGACTCGGTGCTGGAACCGGTGGGAACGGGCCCGTAGACCTCGTCGGTGGACACGTGCACGAAGGGGCCCCTGCCATGCCGGAGGGCGGCGTCGAGCAGGGTCTGGGTCCCCAACACGTTGGTGCGCACGAACGCTCCGCCGTCGACCAGGGAGCGGTCCACGTGGGATTCGGCGGCCAGGTGCACGATGTGGTCGGCCCGGGCGACGAGGGGGTCGACCAGGGGCGCGTCGCAGATGTCACCGTGGACGAACGTGAAACGTGGATCGTGGGCGACGGACACCAGGTTCGCGAGATCACCGGCGTAGGTGAGCTTGTCGAGCACGGTCACCGAGGCCACGGGGGGACCCTCGGGGCCGAGCAGGGCACAGACGTAGTGGGAGCCGATGAAGCCGGCCCCTCCGGTTACGAGTACATGCGGGAACAACCGTCGGACACCACCTTGTCGTCATCCTTCGCCCGTGTCCGAAGCCGTACCGGGTGCCCTCGGAAGGGGCGGGACGCGGGCTACGGGGCACAGGGGCCGGGAGAAGTGCTTCGTTTCTAACACGCCTCCGACAGGATCGATAAGGGATTCCTGTCACAAGAACGGGTTACCGCACACTGTGTAATGACCGGCCACCTTCCCTTAACCGAAAGTAATGACGAGTTATTCACAAGAGTTCTTCTTTCCGTGGTTCCGTCAATTCCCTGATAATCATGCCCGATATGATCCGGCACCGGAAATACAGTTTCCGGTCATGGGCCCGTGAGGAATGAGGCTATTTCCGAAACTCTCT
Organism: Nocardiopsis sp. JB363; assembly: GCF_900143625.1. GTDB lineage: Bacteria > Actinomycetota > Actinomycetes > Streptosporangiales > Streptosporangiaceae > Nocardiopsis. The sequence goes on along the minus strand of NZ_FRFF01000196.1, from coordinate 19,377 downwards.
TTTCGACGTTCCGCCGCCGCGGCCGGAAAACCGACTTCTCCCACGCCCCCGCTCAACCCCCCGCACCGCGCCGGGCGCCGAAGAGGACTGCGCACCGCCCCCGCCGAAGATTCAAGCCGGGCGCGGGTAAGGGCTTTCCACCTCTGCAACCGTCGAGCACCTCGCCCCCGATGATCACCTACGGCGATGAGGTCGTTTTTGAGAAACTCCCGCGTCTTACTCACGTTCATCGGGAAAACCTCAGGGGAACCGAGTTCCTGGTTCCTCCCCACCAACTCGGAGACAGTGGAACCTGGACCCACCCGCACAACAGACGGTAGATCGAATACGCACAGCAGCGACATGATCACAGAAGTCCGAACCCCGCCGGCCCGAGTCGGATCGAAAACGCGAGAACGTACCTCGGACAGCCCTCAGGAGAGGGTGGAGCACAGGCGCCGGCACCGAGAAAAGGATCCCCACAGCAGATTCCCATCCTCGACCGATAAACGAACGAAGTCCGACCGACCGTCGATTCCAGACGTATCCCATGACGAAAGAACAGGGAGCTATATGGCCTCGATCAACGCCGCAGACGCGCAGGACTCCTGCCCCGAAACCGACATCGACGACGTGCACGGGGCGGGCAAGAGCGGATATGGGACTGTCATAAATGATCTTGAAAGAAAAACAATGACGACATCACCAGAGCACGCAGGAACGCGCCTCTGGAATGAGAGACGGACTTCCCAGGACCATGCCCGAAACAACGAACAAGCGGGATTCTCAAATATCACGTCCTGGCAGGTCACAGCGCATAATTGAATTTTAAACGAGAAACTCCCCCAAGCCCGGATGTCACGAATCCAGCGAAGCCACAAACCGATACAGAAAACCCATCATGACTTGTCACCACGGTGTCACATTAACGGATCCTTAAGGCCCCCTGAAGCGGAGACCCGAAGAGGATCAGCGAGCGAAACGGTTGAATACGACCGCCCATTCTGGTTATGTTCGGCCGTGCTGGATTTCGAGATTCCGTGGCCCTGACCGCGTACCACGGAGACGCTTCCCCGCTCAGGAGCTCCGGGCCTCGGGCCCCGTGCACTTCGGACGCGAGGTGGCTCTCCGGTCAAGGTCCGTATCCGCATCGGAGGAGACATGGTGTCCCAGACCTCGCTCGGATTTACCGCCACGGACCCGGCGCCCCTGACCACGACGATCAGGATCGAGGCACTGCTCGGCCGTCTGTCCCGTGACCGGGCGGATGACGTCCGGGTCTTTTACCCGGCCCGCATCGGTGCCTGTGTCGCGATGCGGACGACGCCGCACCGTCTGATCACGTCGGGGGCCGGCGTCCGTATCGTCAGTGACCGCCGCAATCTGGAGAACGCGGAGTTGCGCGCGGCCCTGCACCAGATGCAGTCCTCGGGAGCGCACGTCCGGGTGGCCCACGCGGTACCCCACTACCTGGCCCTCATCGACCAGCGGATCGCGGCGATCGCCCCCAGAGCCGAGAGCGCGTCGGACAAGGCCGTCACCCACCGAAGCCCGACGATGATCTCGGGGATGCGCGCCCTGTTCGACCTGACCTGGCGAACGGCCGACACCTTGGACGTCGACGATCCCCCCGCCGGCTCGGCCGCGGGCCCTCCACCGACGGACCCCCTCACCTGCGAGATCATCCGACTCCTCAGTGAAGGGGTGGGGGACGAAGAGGCCGCCACCGAGCTGGGCATGTCACTGCGGACCTTCCGCCGGCACGTGGCCGGCATCAAGGACATGGTCAAGGCCCGAAGCCGCTTCCAAACAGCCGTCAGACTCGCCCGGAGAGGTTTGCTGTGAAGGTCTCCGCCACCTCGACACGTCCCCCCGACTCCCTGGAGTTCCGACTGCGGGGGGCTCGCCCTCTCGCCTTCCACCCCCGAGTCACCCGGGTGGAGCACGAAGGTCGGCACCTCGTCGTCAAGAGGGCCCGGGGTTCGAACAGCGGGTCCGAAGACCTGGCACGCGAACTCCGGGCCAACCTGATCGCCGCCTCGGCGCGGACCCCGGCCGGCGACCCTCTCTGCTCGGCCCCGCTCTGGCACGACGACTCCCGCCTGGTCTTCGACGCGGACCCCGACGACGTGACGCTCCAGGACGCGCTCACCACGTCATGGGAGACCGGTCACGCCCGCCGTTGCGGCGCACTGATCGCCACGACCCACACGCTCGCCCCGGACGGCCTGCCACCGGCCCGGCCGGAACGGCCCCGGCTCTTCCCCCTGACCCCCGAGGAGTACGCCACCACCTCGGATCAGAGCATCGCGATGCTGCGCCGGCTGGACGATCATCCCGAGGCCAGGCGGGCGTTGGAGTCCGTACAGCGACCCACGGTCGACGCGACGATCCTCGTCCACGGCGACCTCAAGCCCGACAACGTCCTACTCAGGCCCGGCGACCCCGACGAACCGCACCTCATCGACTGGGAACTCGCCGGTGGGGGAGATCCGCACGAGGACCTGGCCGCGTTCCTGGCCGGGGTCCTGGCGTCCTCTCTCAACGAGCGCATCCACCGATCGCGCGCGGACCGCCCCGCGGAGGTGGCCTCGGCCCTGAACGCGAGCGCGGCCGCCTCCTTCCGGTACTTCGCACTCCTGATGGAGGGATACCGATCGGTCCGCGACATGGAACCCGACCTCGACCGCCTGCTGCCGCTCATGGGTTCACGACTCCTCTGCCGCGCGCAGTCCCTCGCGACCCTGAGCAGCCAGGTCGGGGCCGTCCCGACCGTTCTGCTGCTGGCGACGACCGGCATGCTCACCGACGTCGCCACGTCCGCGGAACGGCTCCGAACCGTCCTCGCCGAAGGAGCCGAGACATGACGACCACTCCACTGATCCCGGCCACCCGTACGATCCCGGAGGCCACCGTGCACGACTGGTGCGTCCGGGTGTCCCGGGCCCTCGTCCCGGAGGACGGGGGCCGCCGCTGGACCCGGACCGCGACGGGGGAGGTGAGCGAGGAACGCGGCCTCCCGGGACAGGTCCGCCGACTGCGCGGCTGGATCTACCGTGACGTCCACCTGTCCGGGGAGACCGACACCGAGGATCACGGGACCGACCGCGGCGCCGTGGATCTGCTCACCGAACTCGCCACCGGCACCTGGCCCTCCGGCGATTGGCGTGTCCTGGGTGGGGAGGGCGCCGAGGTCGAAGCCGTTCGACGGGGCGTCCGCCTGCGCCTGCCCTCCGACCGGGTGCGCGGAGGCGCCGGCGGTACGGCCACCCTCATGTTGCCCCGCGCCCGTCCCGGCGCGTTGTTCGGCTGGTTCGCTTACACGGGCCCTCAAGGGCCGGCCGACCGACCCGACGCCCGCCTCTACCTCCATCTCCCCTCCCTGTCCGACCGCGCGGTCATGTCCCGGGTGTTCACCTTCCTGGAGGAACTGGACGTGCCCTGGCAGGCCAAGGCGGCGATCCGCGGCCCGGAGCGCCCCCGACCCGACTCCTTCGTCGTCTACCTGGACTCGGCCATGACCGAGCGCGCCGTGGCCGGGCTCCTGGCACACCGGGTCCCGGACGTCCTCGACGCCACGGTTCCCGGGTTCTCCGTGTGTGTGGCCCGAGGCACGGCGTTGGCGGTCCATCCTCCGGGCTTGCGCGCGGGCAGCTTCGGGGCCGGTGTCGCCGACCTCTTCTCGCGGTTCCTCTCGGAGCACGGCACCGACGGCCTCGCCGACCGCATGCTCGACGCCCTCAACACCGCCCCCGAGGAGGTGGCCGCACCATGACGGCGTCGCCCGCCACCACCCGCCGCGTCGAACCGAACGGTGACTCCTGGGACTGGTACCTGCCGTCCTCGGGGGCCCTCCCCACCCGGAACCGCCCTCCGGTCTCCCTCCCCGCCCGGGAGATCGGAGGGTCCGTGGCCTTCCTCCCGCCCTCGCCCTCCGACGACGGATACGAGATCTACCGTTCGGTGCGGGGTCGGCTGACCATCGCCGACGCCCTACGGGCACCTGTCGCCCTTCCGATCGAAGCGGAGCGGGGACTGCCCCATCTGGTCCACCTGGCGGTGAAGGGCTGTTCCTCGGAGGACGACACCGGCACCGATCCCTCCCCCGCGCTCTGGGAGGTGGCGCACCGGTTCCTGGAGGAGTGCGCGGATCTGGGGATCGAGGAGGCGTCCCGTGTACGCGCCCTGTTGGGTCGTGTGTCTCCGGATCCGGCCTTCCTCCGGTACTCGTCCCAGAGCACGCTGGGTCTGGGTCGCCTCGTGCTCGGTGCCCATCCCGACACCGGAGAGCCCCGTTTCGACACGGCCACGGCGCTGGTCCCGTCGGTCTCGGTGCCTCTCGTGCTGAACCTCAGCCGGACCCTCGCCGAGATCCAGCTCACCACCCGTCTCTTCGCGGCCGCCGGCAAGTCGAGCGCTCCCTCGCTGTCCCGTGTGGCCGCTTCCTACGGTGCCCTCGCCGTCGGGGACTCCCCATCGAGGGTGGCGACCCTGCGCACGGGCGCCGCGGTGCTGGTGGTGGACCACGCCCGCCGGTTGGCCTCCGTGAACGGGATCGACCCGCCCACCGTCGCCCTGGAACTGTCCGTCGCCGCGGCGCTGCTGGACCGGGCGGCCGACGGATCCCGCACCTGATCCTCCCTACGAAGGAGAACGGTATGAAGCTCCCCCACATCCCGCTTCCGCGGGGCAATCTCCTGATCGTCGGGACCGGTGCCCTTCCCGTGTCCCTGTTGCCGGGATGGGTCCTGTACCTGCGCGAACTCATGGGCTGGAACACCAGGGTGTGCCTGACCCACTCCGCCACCCGCTTGGTCTCACCCGAGGCCTTGGCCTCGTTGTCCGGCCGGCCCGTGCTCGGACCGGACTGGGCGCCCGAGACCGGGACCGTCGACCATCGTGAGGCCGCCGAGTGGGCCGACCTCGTCCTGGTCGTCCCGGCCACCGGTGCCTTCCTGGCCAAGAGCGCCCACGGCATCACCGACAGCCTGGCCCTGGCCACCGTCGGGTTCACCCGGGCCCCCGTGTTCCTCGTCCCCTCCCTGGGAGGTCCGCGCGTGGGCGCGGGCGCGGTCCGACGCAACCTGGCCCTGCTCGGTGAGGACGGCTACCACGTGGTGCCACCGGAACGAGGGGTGTCCGCGCACACCGGGTCCGGAGAGGAGGGGGCCATGCCGTCGGTCTTCTCCGTGCTCCGGTTCGTGGCGGACTCCGGCGCCCTGGGCGACCCCCACGAACCGTCCGAACCGGAAACGGAGGCCGGAGGAGCCCGCGAGAGGGAGAAGGAGGCGAGTCGGGCGTGAGCACACCACACCACGGGGGACGCCCCGTCATCCCCGCCGACGGGGCGGACCTCTTCCATTGGCTGGAGGACGGCACGAGCGAGGACGTTCACGCGTGGGAGATGGAACGGGCCGCGGAGTTGTCCGCGCACCTGGACCGTGACGGCCTGCGCGGGGCGGCCCGGGAACACCTGGCCCCCTTCATGGAAGTCGGTGGCTACGGTCTTCCGCGCCGCATCGGCGACAAGTCGATCTATCTCCGTTTCGAGCCGCACCGGGATCACCCGGTTCTCGTCATGGCGGACGGGATCGGGGCGGAGGCCGACCTCTCGGCGCTGGTGATCTTCGACCCGCGGGAACGTGACCCCGAGGGTTCCGACCTCCTCGTCGACTGGTCCGTCTCCCCGGATGGACACCGTCTCGCGGTCGTCCTGGCGCCCGCCGACGGGGGCCCGGCCAGGATCGAGCTGATCGACCCGTGGACCGGCGCCCCGGCGGGGGATCCCTTGGAGGGCTGCCACCCCTTGGCGCCCGTCTGGTTCCCCGACGGTTCCGGGATTCTTTACGTCCAATCCCGGGGCGGCGGTGGGTCGACACCGCGCAGAACCGCGGCCCTCCACCTTCTCGACCGTCCCGAGACCCCCGAGTACGAGATCCGGGGGGTACCCGAGGACTTCCTGGTCCAGCGGGTCGGGGTCGCCCGGTCCGGCCACCGACTGATGGTGCAGGCCAGGCGCGGGCGCGCCACTGGTGTGTGGCTCGGCGCCCTCGACATCACCGGTGCGAACACCTCCGTGTCGGCCGTCCACGCCGCGTCGGACTGCGTCGCGTCCTTCCGCGGCGACCACCTCGACATCCTCACCCGGCACGAGGCCCCGCGCGGGCGACTGCTCACCCTGTCCTTGGACGGGGACATGGGTTGGCGGGAGACCGTCCCCGAACGGCCCGACGAAGTCCTCGTCCAGGCCGTGGGGACCGGGGCCGACGACCGCCTGCTCACGGTCTGGCGTGCCCAGGGCGCTTCCCTGGTCCGGGCCCATCGACCCGGTGACGACCCCGGTCCGGGCGAACGGGTCGACCTCCCCGGGATCGGCTCCGTGACCGATGTGGGGGCCGACCCCTCCGGTGACACGTGGATCTCGTGGACCGACTTCGTCACCCCGCCGTCCCTTTTGCGGTACGCGGCCGGCGGGGCCGAGGCCGTACCGACCCTGTGGGCCCCGGGGTCCGCCCCGCCCGGGCTCGTGTCCTGCGAACGCCACGATGCCATCGCCGACGACGGGGTGGCCGTGCGCGTCTTCGTCATCGGTCCCTCCGCCCCGCGAGGGCCCGCGCCGACCCTGCTCACCGTGTACGGGGGGTTCGGCCTGGCGTACACGCCCACCTTCTCCGCGGCCGCCCTCGCCTGGACCACGGCGGGCGGCCGATGGGCGATGGTCACCGTTCGCGGCGGTGGGGAGGAGGGGGAACAGTGGCGGGAGGCCGCGCGCGGACGCGCCAAGTACCGTTCGGTGCGCGACCTGCACGCCGCCGCCGACCACCTCGTCGACTCCGGGGTCGCCGCCGCCGGACATGTCGGGCTCCTGGGCTCCTCCCACGGCGGCATGTTGGCGGCGGCGGCCGCGGTGGACCGGCCGGGGACCTACGCGGGCGTGGTCGCGTCGGCCGCGCCACTGGACATGCTGGGTTTCACCCGATGGCCCGCCGGAAGGGCCTGGATCCCCGAGTACGGGGACCCGGAGGACCCACTGGACCGGGCGGCCCTGGCCGCCTACTCGCCGTACCACAACCTGCGTCGCGGCACCCGTTACCCGCCCTTCCTCCTGACCGCGCTGGAGTTGGACGGTCGGGTCGACCCCGCTCACGCGCGCAAGTTCTGCGCCGCCCTGCGGATCTGTCAGGACGGTGCCACGGAGGAGCCACCGGGTGTCGCGCTCTACGCGCTGCGGCCGCGGCTCGGACACGGATCCGGGACCCTGTCGGCCCGCAAGGCACAGGCGGTGGACGAGTTCTGCTTCCTCGCACGTGCTCTGGGGCTGTCTCTGGACGAGCGACCGACGTCGCTCACCACCAACGCCGCGCCGGGCGATCGGTCACCGCTACCGGCACCCGGGCCACGAGGGTGAACGTGCCGTCATGCTCCTCAGCACTCAGTCCACCCCCGCGTTCGGCGACACGTCGACGCATTCCGCCGATGCCGTTTCCCCCGTCGGGGTCGGCGGCGGTGCTCGCCCGCGGCACCCCGTCGTTGCGCACCGTGAGTTCCAGGTGATCACCCTCGCGCGACCACCGGATGAGGCAGGTCGTCGGGGTAGCGTGACGCAGCATGTTGGTGACCGACTCGCGGACCACGCTCCCGAACACCCCGCTCAGTTCCTCGTCCACGTCGTCGAAGTCGCCCTCGATCTCGCAACGCACGGAGGCCGAACGCAGGAGTCGTTCCGCGGCGCGCACCTCCTCGGGCAGATGGGTGGCCCGACGGTTGCGCACCAGTGCCCTCACGTCGTGCACCGCGCCACGCGCGACCGACTGGATCTCCTCCATCTCGGCGCGCGCACGCTCGGGTTTCGCCTCCACAAGCCGTGCCGCGAGCTCACCCTTGAACGCGACGACCTCCAGGGCCCGGCCCAGGATGTCGTGCAGATCCTCGGACAGGCGCAGCCGCTCCTCGGCGACCGCGAGCCGCAACGTCGTCCGCTCCGCACTGACGGTGCGCTGCCACAGCATGGGACCGGTCGCCTCCCAGTACCCGATGAACATGACGACGAAGAAGGCGAGCAGGGCCTGCTGGCCGCTGTCCGCGTCGGCCTCCTGCGTCTTGACCAGGTACACGCAGGTCGCCGCCGCCATCCCGACGGAGAGCGCGTAGTAGGGACCCAGCCGGTTCCGGTGGGCGGTGATCACGTCCGCGGTCGCGGTGCCCGGGAGCAGCAGCCACATCCAGGGGACGGCGACCCACTCCATCGCGAACCAGGTGGCCGCCATCGATACCAGCACCAGCATCCACGTGATGACCGTACGACCCCGCGGCGAAGGCCGCCAGGGCAGGACATCGGACGTCAAGGTGCGCAACAGGAAGAACACACCGACCAGCGCGACCAGGAACAGGGCCCGGAACGTCCCGGGAAAACCCGCGACCAGGGAGACCACCGGGACGACCACCACGAAGACCATCGTGAGGTAGTGGTTCCGGCGCACGTGACGCAGGACCACACCATCCGGGGTGATGGCCTCATCGGGCCGCTGACGATCGCTCATGGGGCCCGCTCCCTGGAGGGTGACGTCGGCATGCGGACCGATCGTACAAACGATTCCCAGACAAGGAAGGCACCGAAGGTATGAAGGGGATCCTCCTCGCGGGCGGAACCGGCAGCCGGCTGTACCCGCTGACCCACTGCACCTCCAAACAACTCCTACCGGTCTACGACAAACCCCTGATCTACTACCCCCTCTCGGTTCTGATGCTCGCGGACATCCGCGACATCCTCATCATCTGCGCACCCGACTCGATGGCCCCGCTCCAGACGCTCCTGGGCGACGGATCCCATCTGGGCCTGAACCTGACCTACGCGCTCCAGCACGAACCCCGGGGGATCGCCGACGCCTACGTCATCGGCGCCGACCACGCGCGCGGACAGAGGTCCGCGCTGGTCCTGGGGGACAACGTGTTCCACGGGTCCGGGTTCTACGACCTGCTCGCCCGCGCGCGCCGGGAATTCACCGGATGCGCCCTGTTCGGGTACCCGGTGTCCGATCCCCGGCGCTACGCGGTCGGTGAGGTGAACGAGAGGGGCGAGCTGACCTCGTTGGAGGAGAAACCGCTCGACCCCCGTTCGGACAACGCCGTGACCGGGTTGTACTTCTACGACCAGGACGTGGTGGACATCGCCGCCGAGGTGAAACCGTCCGAGCGCGGCGAACTGGAGATCACCGACGTCAACCGCGAGTACGTTCGACAGGGTCGGGCCGACCTCGTCCAGCTCGGCCGCGGGTTCATGTGGCTGGACGCGGGAACACACGATTCCCTGTTGGAGGCCGGTCACTACGTGGAACTGCTGGCGAACCGGCAGGGGGTGCGAGTGGCCTGTGTGGAGGAGATCGCGGCCCGAATGGGCTTCATATCCACCGACGAGTGCCACGAGTTGGGGGCACGCATGTCCGGTTCCTCCTACGGCTCCTACGTGATGGCCATCGCCAAGGACCTCACCGTCCCCTCCGGTGCCGCTTGAACGTCCCCCCGACTTCTCTGGCGCCCGCACCCCGGGGCCGACGATAATGGCCCTACCGTGCGACAAGGCGTCGCACACGGACGTCCCCGGGGAGGGAAACCTGATTCGTGTACTGCTCGCCGAGGACGAGGCGATGACCCGTGAGGCCATCGCGGCTCTCCTCGATCTGGAGCCCGACATCTCGGTGGTCGGCCAAGCGGACAACGGCGGCGACGCCTTCAGGGCCGCGTTGGAGCTGCGCCCGGACATCGTCATGTTGGACATCGAGATGCCCGACGGTGGACTCGTGCTTCTGGGCAGGTTGAGGAAGCACTGCCCGAACGTGCGCTGTGTCATCCTCACCCGCCACGCCAACCCGGGAACGTTACGACGGGCGTTGAAGGAGGGCGCGACCGGCTTCATCGCCAAGAGCACGTCCGCCCAGAGCCTGTCCAAAGTCCTCAGGCGCGTCGCGGTGGGGGACCGGTACGTCGACCCCTACCTGGCGGCCGACGCGCTCGCGGAGCCGAGCTGTCCACTGAGCGAGCGGGAACTGAGCATCCTGGCCGAGGTCGACCAGAGCAACACGACCAAGGACATCGCCGCCAAGCTCCACCTGGCCAACGGCACCGTGCGCAACTACCTGTCGGGGATCCTGGAGAAAGTCGACGTCAAGACCCGTTACGAGGCCGCCGAGCTGGCACGTGAGGCGGGCTGGATCTGAGGCTCCGTGGCACTTAGTTGCCAATTTTCGGAGAGACCTTGGCTGAGCGAAGGAAATATTCGATTCTCGTAAGGGCCCAGCCAGTGAGGCGCAGGGATCCCCCCGATCCCCGCCCATCACACCAGAGGAGAATCGGTATGAACCAGTCCGCGAACATCTTCGGTGACATCGAGCTGCTCAGCACCGCCGGCGCCCAGGCCGCTCAGGAGGACATGAGCGTCACGCTGGACGAGGGTGTCGACGCGCCGACCAGCGTCCCCTGCGGCATCACCATCTCCATCACCCTCGACTGCTAAGAGCCTTCGAGTTTCCTTCCCCACGGTTCGGGCCGGTCTCCGCATGGAGGCCGGCCCTCCACGTGTTCGGGGGACTTGTCGACATGACGATGCGCCTCGTTGTCGACATGGCGACCCTGGCCGCCCAAAGGTCACCCACGGCGTCGCGCTTCGGCCCCCGCGAGGATCAGGTCCAGGGCCTGGTCGAAGTAGGTGTTCTCCACCGCCAGGGCGTCGGCCTTGGCCAGCGCGGCGGAGACCGCGCCCTCGTGCCCCTCGGGATGGTCGGCCTTGGCCACCCGCATGGCCACGGCCGACGTGGCCGCACCGAGGATCTGGTTCGACACCGCCCTGATCATGACCGCTTGGCCCTCCTCGTCGGCACCGGACCCCTGGATCGCCTCGACGATCCGCCGTGACAGGGCGATCGCGTTGGGGCCGAGCAACGGTCGCGACCCGGCGAACTCGGCGGCCCACGTATGCTCGGTCAGGGCCATGTAGAAGCGATGCGCGGTCTCTCTGACCGCGACGTCCCAAGGCACGTCCGCCCCGGGCAGGGCCGAGGCGGCCCCCGCCAAGACCTCGTCCACCGCCAGGTCCACCAGGTCCTCGCGGCGTTCCACGTACCAGTACAGACTCGTCGCGTGCACCTCCAGTTCGGCGGCGACCTTGCGCATGGTGAGCGCCGAGGTCCCGTCACGGTCGAGCAGGGCGATGGTCCCTCCGACGATGCGGTCCCTGCTCAGCGCCGGCTTCGCGCGGCGTTTGCGCGGCGAGCGCTGGAAGACGCTGTCGAACTGCTGCTCGGATCCTGTATCAGCCATGTCCGACAGCATATCCACAATCCGACGTTGTATGTCTTAATCCAACAGTGTATGTTTCTGGGCATGGCAACAACGAACCCCTCCACGCACCCCTCCACGCACCCCTTGTCCTCCGCCCCTTCCACCCCCGACCAGTCCCGCACGACGGTCGTCGCCCCCCACGGACTCAGCGCCTTCTTCCTCCTGGCCTTCGCCTTCTCCTGGACGACCTGGTGGATCTTCCCCCGCCTGTTCCCCGGCGCCGACCCGACACCGGCCGTTGTCATCGGAGCCTTCGGCCCGATGGTGGCGGCGGTCATCGTCACCGCGGCCACTCAGGGCCGCCAGGGGGTGGGCGCGCTCTTCCGCCGCCACTCCCTTCGCCGCCGGGGCGGACTCATGCCCTACGCGGCCGCCGCCCTGATCCTTCTCGCCATCGCCGGATCAGCGGCGCTGCCCGTGTACTTGGGCCAAGCGACCCTGGACGAGGCCGCCCTTCGGCAGGCCCTGATGACCGTTCCGATTCAGTTCCTGGTCATCGCTCTGGTCGGTGGCGGCAACGAGGAACTGGGCTGGCGGGGCTTCGCCCTGCCGAGGCTCCAGGGAGCGCACAGCCCCCTGGCCGCGAACGTGATGCTGGGGATCATCTGGGCCGTCTGGCACGCCCCGCTGTTCTTCATGGCGGGCACCTCCCAGGCGAACATCCACTTCCCCTCGTACGTCCTCCTGTGCCTCGGGATCACCGTCGTCCTCGGCTACGTGTTCAACACGGCCCGAGGCGGAGTGATCGCCGCGGTGATCACTCACGCCGCGATCAACGTCGCCTCGGGACTCAAGGGTGTGGCCGTGGGCGCCCCGGCCTCGCCCATCGAAGTCGGGCTGGTCCTGCTGGTCGCCCTGTTCCTTCTGGTCTGCACCCGCGGACGCCTGGGCCTGAGCCGGGACACTCGCGTCGAAGGCTGACATGACGAAGACGACCCTGCTCGCGCTTGAACGCGCGGGCAGGGCATGGCCGCGTTCCGTTCATTAGGGTTCCGGTATGGACACACGAGTGACGGGCCTCCTCGTGGAGAACGGGAGAGTACTGCTCCTGGACCAGGACACCGACGGTCCTCGCAGATGGAGTCTGCCCGGCGGGCGGGTCGAGGAGGGTGAGCGGCTCGGCGACGCCCTGGTGCGCGAGATGCGCGAGGAGACCGGGGTCGAGGTCGAGGTGGGACGCCTGTTGTACCTGTGTGACCACATCGTCCCGGAAAAGGGTTTGCACGTCGTGCACATCACCTTCGAGGTTCGCCGTACGGGTGGTTCTCTGGGGGATATCGTGGAAGGGCTCGACTCGCGGCCGATCCGAGGCGTGGAATTCGTGAAGACGAGGGATCTTCCCCAGCTCGGATTCAGCGAGCGTTTCGTCCGATTGGTCGAGGACGGGTTTCCCGGGGCCGGTTCCTACATGGGACCGAAGTCAGCGATCGGACTGTGACAGGACGTTGATCAGCCGCTGGTCGTGTTCGCCCGACCCCGCGTGGCGCACGCCTTGGCGCAGGGCATGAGAAAAGGCCCCCGTGTGGGAGCCTTTTCGCTGGTGGGCGTACCAGGACTTGAACCTGGGACCTCATCCTTATCAGGGATGCGCTCTAACCGACTGAGCTATACGCCCTCGTTCCGTCAGGAACTCTACCGTATCCGGGGGGCCTGGGCGAACCGGAGACCTCCTGGCACGAGGGAGGGGACACGGAATGAACCGCGTCCCTCTTCACCTCCCATTTTAGCCGGTTCCCGCAGTGCTCGGGCCGGTCCGGAACGCACGTCGGGCCCGGCTCTTACCAGGAGAGCCGGGCCCGAAGGGTACCGAAGCGCTACTCAGCCTCGGAGAGGGTGACGTCGACGCCGCCGACCAGGTCAGCGACCAGGTTGTACACCATCGCCCCGACCGTGGACAGAGCGGTCAGCAGCACGACGTTCAGCGCGCCGATGACACCGGTGTATCCGAGGACACGTCCCGGCGAGAACCAGGCGGCCGGGTTCAGACCCAGCTCGTCGTCGCCACCATCGCCCTCCAGGAGGGCGTTGATCATGTTGGTCAGTTCGTCGAACACACCCAGCATCGACAGGACCGCGTAGATCACCGCGACGGCGACGAACAGGATGATGAAGCACACGAGGGCGACCACGAAGCTGAACTTCATGACCGACCACGGCTCCACCCTGGAGACCGTCAGATGCGCCTTCCGGCTCGCCAACGTCGCCTTGACGGCGGTCGGGCTCTCCGGTTCGGGTGTGGACTTGGGCTCGGTCGTGGATTCCGACGTGGATTCAGACACCACTGTGCTGCCCCCCGTTTCCTGCTCGGCGGTCGCCTCCGAGGAGTCCGCAGCGGTCGGTTCCGCCGTCTCCACGTTCGAGTCCCCGGCGCCACCCGCCGCGTCGGAATCGTTGCTTCTGGTGTTCGACTGATTCTCAGACATAGAAACGTTACCGCTGGACTTTCGTTGAGACGGGTCGATCCGTGAGTCCCGTGGGGCCGCCGAAGCGAACCCCACGGGACGTACTGCGTATAACGCGCAGTCTAGGCCTCGGGGTTGCCTTCACCCGCGACCTGGCTGTCACCCGTGTCGGCGTTCGCGGCCTCGGCCGCCTCGACGGCGTCCGCGACCTCCTCGGCCTCGGCCTCTTCGGCGGCCTCCGCGTTGGCGGCCACGGCGACGATCTTGTTGCCCTTGGCGAGATTCATCAGCCGAACGCCCATGGTGGTACGACCGGACTGCTTGACCTCGCCGGCACCGGTACGGATGACCCCGCCGGCGGAGGTGATCGCGAAGATCTCGTCGACCTCCGGGTCCACCATCAGGGCGCCGACCAGCTTGCCGCGGGCCTCCACGACCTTGGCCGTCAGCACACCCTTGCCGCCACGGTTCTGCGTCGGGTACTGCTCCGAGGGGGTCCGCTTGGCGTACCCGTTCTCGGTGGTGACCAGGACGTCGGTCGACCCGTCACCGGGCCGGATGACGTCCATGGACAGTAGGTAGTCGCCCTCCAGGAAGCGCATGCCGATCACACCGCTGGTGGCACGTCCCATGGGACGCAGCGACTCGTCGGAGGCGGAGAAGCGGATCGCCTGGGCATCGCTGGAAATCAGCAGAAGGTCGTCCTCGGGGAAGACCAGTCGGGCGGCGATCAGCTCGTCGTCCTCCCGCAGGTTGATCGCGATGATGCCCGCCGCGCGCGCGGAGTCGAAGTCCTCCAGGCTCGACTTCTTGACCAGACCCTCGCGGGTGGCCAGCACCAGGTACGGCGCCGCTTCGTAATCGCGCAGCGCCATGATCTGCGCGATCTCCTCGCCCGGCTGGAACGGCAGCAGGTTCGCGACGTGCTGACCGCGCGCGTCACGGGCGGATTCCGGCAGCTCGTAGGCCTTCGTCCGATACACCCGACCCTGGTTGGTGAAGCAGAGGATCCAGTGGTGGGTGGTGGTGACGAAGAAGTGCTGGACGATGTCGTCCTGCTTGAGCTGAGCCCCGCGCACACCCTTGCCGCCGCGCTTCTGCGCCCGGTAGTTGTCGATGCGGGTGCGCTTGGCGTATCCACCGCGGGAGATCGTGACGACCACGTCCTCCTCGGCGATGAAGTCCTCCATACGCATGTCACCCTCGAACGGGATGATGTGCGTACGCCGCTCGTCGCCGTACTTCTCGACGATCTCGCCGAGCTCCTCACGGATGATCGCGCGCTGGCGCACGTCGGAGGCGAGGATGTCGTTGTAGTCGTCGATGAGCGCCATCAGCTCGTCGTACTCGGCGGTCAGAGCGTTGCGCTCCAGCGCGGCGAGCTTGCGCAGCTGCATGTCGAGGATGGCACGGGCCTGGATGTCGTCGATCTCCAGCAGACCCATCAGACCGGTACGCGCCTCGTCGGCCGAAGCGCTGGCCCGGATGAGGTTGATGACCTCGTCGATGCGGTCCATGGCCCGCAGCAGCGCGCGCAGGATGTGCGCCCGCTCCTCGGCCTTGCGCAACAGGTACTTCGTCCGGCGGACGATGACCTCGACCTGGTGCTTGACCCAGTGCCGGATCATCTGGTCCAGACGCAGGGTGCGCGGCACCCCGTCGACCAGCGCCAGCATGTTGGCGCCGAAGGTGTCCTGGAGCTGGGTGTGCTTGTACAGGTTGTTCAGCACGACCTTGGCCACGGCGTCGCGCTTGAGCACGATGACCAGACGCTGACCGGTACGGCCGCTGGACTCGTCGCGCACGTCGGCGATGCCGTTGATCTTGCCGTCCTTGACCAGGTCGGCGATCTTCAGCGCGAGGTTGTCCGGGTTGACCTGGTAGGGCAGCTCGGTGATCACCAGGATCTGGCGACCGCGGCTGTCCTCCTCCACCTCCACCACGGCGCGCATGGTGATCGAGCCGCGCCCGGTACGGTACGCCTCCTCGATGCCACGCTTGCCCACGATGAGGCCGCGGGTCGGGAAGTCGGGGCCCTTGACCCGGGCCATCAACTCGTCGAGCAGCCGCTCGTCGTCGACCTCGGGGTGGTCCAGGTACCAGTAGACACCCTCGGCGATCTCGCGCAGGTTGTGCGGCGGGATGTTGGTCGCCATACCCACCGCGATACCCGAGGAGCCGTTGACCAGCAGGTTCGGGAATCGGGCCGGCAGAACGACGGGTTCCGAGGAACGACCGTCGTAGTTGGGCCGGAAGTCGACGGTCTCCTTGTCGATGTCCCGGAGCATCTCCATGGCCAGGGGAGCGAGCTTGCTCTCGGTGTAGCGCATGGCGGCGGCCGGGTCGTTGCCCGGCGAGCCGAAGTTGCCGTTCGGGTCGACCAGCGGCATCCGCATCGACCACCACTGGGCCAGACGGACCAGGGTGTCGTAGATGGCGCTGTCGCCGTGCGGGTGGTAGTTACCCATCACGTCACCGACGACGCGGGCGCACTTGAAGTAGCCGCGGTCGGGGCGGTAGCCGCCGTCGTACATGGCGTACAGGACGCGCTGGTGGACCGGCTTGAGGCCGTCCCGGACGTCGGGGAGGGCGCGTCCGACGATGACGGACATCGCGTAGTCGAGATAGCTGCGTTGCATCTCGACCTGGATGTCGACGGGTTCGACCCGGTCCGTCACACGTTGCGGGGACTCCATGGAGGGGTCTCCGCCCTCAGGGGCGTCGGGGTTATTCGCATCCGTCACGGATGTCGATCCCTTCTAAGCTTGCTGGAGCGAGTGGAACGGGGAGGACCTAGATGTCCAGGAAACGGACATCCTTGGCGTTGCGCTGAATGAAGGAACGCCGGGACTCGACGTCCTCACCCATCAGCACGCTGAACACCTCGTCGGCTTGGGCCGCGTCCTCCAGGGTGACCTGGAGCAGGACACGGTTGTCGGGGTCCATCGTGGTGTCCCACAGCTCGTTGGCGTTCATCTCGCCCAGACCCTTGAAGCGCTGGACCATGTCGCGCGGGCGCGGGTCCCTCTTGCCGGCGGCGATGCCTTCCTCGATGACGCGGTCGCGTTCGGCGTCGGAGAAGGCGTAACTGGCGTCCGAACCCTTCTGGTCCCACTTGATCTTGTAGAGCGGGGGTGCGGCCAGGTAGACGTTCCCGGCCTCGACCAGCGGCTTCATGAAGCGGAACAGCAACGTGAGCAGCAGGGTACGAATGTGCTGACCGTCGACGTCGGCATCGGCCATGAGGACGATCTTGTGGTACCGGAGCTTCTCCTGGTCGAAGTCCTCGTGGACCCCGGTGCCCAGGGCGGTGATGATCGCCTGGACCTCGTTGTTCTTGAGGATCCGGTCGATCCGGGACTTCTCCACGTTCAGGATCTTGCCCCGGATGGGCAGGATGGCCTGATTGTGGGGGTTACGACCACCCTTGGCGGAACCACCGGCGGAGTCACCCTCGACGATGTAGAGCTCGCACTCCTCCGGGGCCGTGGACTGACAGTCCGACAGTTTGCCCGGCAGGGAGGTGGTCTCCAAGAGGGTCTTGCGACGGGTCAGGTCACGGGCCTGGCGGGCGGCCACGCGGGCGCGGGCGGCCTGACTGGCCTTGGACACGATGTCCTTGGCCTCGCCGGGGTTGCGCTCGAACCAGTCGCGCAGGTGCTCGTTGGTGACCTTCTGGACGAAGGACTTGGCCTCGGTGTTGCCGAGCTTCGTCTTGGTCTGGCCCTCGAACTGCGGGTCGGCGAGCTTGACCGAGATGATCGCGGTCAGACCCTCACGGATGTCGTCACCGGTGAGGTTGTCCTCCTTCTCCCGCAGCAGCTTCTGGTCCCGGGCGTACCGGTTGACCAGGGTCGTGAGCGCGGAGCGGAAACCCTCCTCGTGGGTGCCGCCCTCCGTCGTGTTGATGGTGTTGGCGAAGGTGTGCACCGACGAGGTGTAGGACTGGTTCCACTGCATGGCGATCTCGGCGGAGATGCCCTCACCGTCCTCCTCGAAGGAGATGATCGACGCGTGCGCCGGCTCCTTCTTGGAGTTGATGTAGTTGACGAAGTCGGCCAGACCCTGCTCGTAGTGGTAGGTCTGCACCAAGGGACCGTCGTCGGTGTGCTCGGGGCGCTCGTCCCGGATGGTGATGGCGAGCCCCTTGTTGAGGAAGGCCATCTCCTGAAGTCGACGGGAGAGCGTGTCGAACGAGTACGCGGTGGTCTCGAAGATGGAGTCGTCGGCCCAGAAGGTGAGCTGGGTACCGGTCTCCTCGGTCGCCTCGCCCTTGACGAGGTCGCCCGTGGGGGCGGTCATCTCGTAGTGCTGGCGCCACACGTATCCGTCCTTGCGGATCTCCACGTCCAGTGCCGTGGAGAGCGCGTTGACGACGGAGATACCGACACCGTGCAGACCGCCGGAGACCGCGTAGGACTTACCGTCGAACTTACCGCCCGCGTGCAGCGTGGTGAGGACGACCTCGACGGCCGGGCGCTTCTCCACGGGGTGGAGGTCGATCGGGATACCGCGACCGTTGTCGGCCACCCTGACACCGCCGTCGGCGAGCAGGGTCACTTCGATCGCGTCGGCGTAACCCGCCAACGACTCGTCGACCGAGTTGTCGACCACCTCGGAGACCAGGTGGTGCAGACCACGCTCCCCGGTGGAGCCGATGTACATACCCGGACGCTTGCGTACTGCCTCAAGCCCTTCGAGAACCGTGATTGATCCTGCGTCGTAGGCCAAGTGGGAACACCCTCCTGCTGGGGACGCCTGTCGGCCGCGGCCGAACGGACGACGGTCAACCCACGGCAGGGTGACCGACAAGGGGCGGCAAGCCGCGGACCTGGGGTGTCACCGTTCGCCGCACGGGCCGCCCGCCCACCCTCTACATGGGGGCGTGGTACCGGCTACAGGCGTCTGAAGAACCGACTCCATGATACCCCGCGCGGCGCGACAAAGTGGCATTGGCGGCGCTGTGCCGCACCAGAACGAACGATCGGGGCGGGAGCCGAGCCCCTACACGCGGGAGACCCCTTGAACAAGTTCCCGCGTGCTTCAGTGCCCTCCGAGGGGCCGACGGCCCCCCTCTCCTCGGATCGGTGCCGGAGGGAGCCAAGTGGAACCCGAGGCGACCACCGCCCCTCAACCCACTCAAACCACCCTAAAACCCCTGGTCACAGAGTCACCTCCGGCGGGATCCCGGCCCCTTGACCTTGATGGTGACGACGGCGCCGTCTCCCAACTCCTCGTTCAGACGTCGCATCAGATCCCGCACCATCGCGCGTGCGTGAGCCGCCATCGTCGGTGAATCGGCGACGACGACCAGTTCACCTTCCGAATAACTCTCAGGGTGGAGATGTTCGGCATTGAAATCGCCCACGATGTCAGCCCAGCGTCCGAAGACCCCGCCGACGGCCACCTGCTCCTGCCAGCCGTGTTCGATCAACCACGTCCGAACGGCGTCACCGAACAGTTGGGGTTCGTTCCGTGACCGCAATCGGCCACGCCTTCGTGCCCGTGGAGCACCACGGGGGACCGCACCGCGTTCCCGTGCCTCGGCCCGAGCCCGGGCGAGAGCCTGTCGGGCCAGATCCGCCCCGGTCGCCGACGGGGGAGCCGGCGTCGTGTCCGCACCGGAGATCGCACCGGACGTGGACGCGGGGGAGGGGGAGGG
>NZ_FRFF01000198.1 GCF_900143625.1 Nocardiopsis sp. JB363 | reverse complement strand
CCAACCGGGCCCGAAAACCCTCCACGTCCGGGTGGTCGGCCTTGAACGCCTCATCAGCCGAGTCCAGGACCTTCGCCCACTCAGCGGTGGCTTTTTCGGTGGAGGTCGCGATCGCACACGCCTCACCCAACGACAGGACATCACCCTGGAACGCTTCGTCCACCAGGGGGAGTTGCTGGTGGTGCAGGGCACGGGCCAGGGTGGCGAGGTTGCCGGCCTGGGCGGGGGTGGTGCCCCACTTGTGGGTGATCCACGCTTTGAGGGTGTTCTGGCCGCCTTTTTCCAACACGGCCCCGGAGGCTTCCATGGTGGCCAGAGCGGGGAGCATCCCGTAGTAGATGCGATCCATTTCCCCGTTGATCCGCCCGCACTGTTCGAGCGCCTCGTCCTCGGCCCCGATCGGGATATCCCGGCCGGCGAATCCTACCGCCATCTCCCGCGCATGGGCCATCGCCTGATCGACCGGGGTGCTCCCGGTCGAGGGCGGTGCGCTGGGAGGAAAGATCATACTCTGATTATATGCCAATGACCAGGAGAATGGCAGTCCTACTCCCGGGTATATTACTTTCTTTTCTCGGGGCGTCGGCGTGCCTATCATGGAATGGCACCTCTTTCAGGTTATCCACAACCCCTTTTCCCGCCATTCCCCCCACCGGGGCCGGCTACCGCTGGGACGCGCCCCGCCCCGAGCCGGGCCTGTAGCGGGCCCTTCGTTGCCCGACCTGTCACGTGGTGGCGACGCGGCCCACGAGGACGCCAGGCGGTTGGGTAGGGATTCGGCCGGCTGCGGCCGGACTGGGCGGAGCCCGGCGGCCCGTCAGGGCCCGGGCCGAAGGCCCGGAAGGGCTTTTGGGGCCCTGACCCCACTCCCCGCTTCCCCGATAGCCGCCAACTGCCGTCGTAGCGAAGCGGGTCAAGGTGGAGCGCTCTCTCGGCGAAGCCGCCCCAGCGACGACCTTGACGCGCGTAGCGGAGACGGCCACAATCACGCGGCGGGGAAGGGGGAGACCACCGCAACCCCGCCAGACCACCAGCAGGACCCCCACCTCAGGCGCCCCACCACAGACCTACGAGACGCCCGACAACCCCAAGGATCCCCACTTCAGGCGGCCCACCAGAGCCCGGCACCCCGGCACCCCGGCACCCGGCCGGCATCCGATACCCGGAACTCCCAGAGCACCCCGGCACCCACCCAAGGCCCTCTACTCGTCCTTGGTGACAGGCTCTCCGGTTCCCGCGGTGACGCCCGCCGCCGGGGTGACGTCCGGGAGCTGCTCGGCGACCGGGATGTCGTCCTCGGACACCTCGTGCGGGTCGGTGCCGGACTCGCCGTCCGTGCCCGAACCGTCCGTGCCCGAACCGTCCGTGCCCGAACCCTTCGTCCTCGTCCCTGTCCCCGTACCTGTTCCGGTCTCCGTCTCACCGGAGGCCGTATCGGGCCCCGGGGTCAACTCGGGTCGGGGCTCGGGCGGGGTGGTGCTCAGCTCCAGGGTCGGCACGTCCGGTTCGAACCCGAACACCTTCCCGTAGAAGGCCAACTCCGACTCCAAGGAACGCACGCGGGCCTCTTCGGTCTGGAATCCGTGCGACTCGCCCTCGAACTCCAGCAGGGCGTACTGCACGCCGCGCTCGCCCAAGGCCGTGGCCATGGAGAAGGCCTGGTCCGGGGTGACCACCGGGTCGTCCATGCCTTGGAGCAGCAGCACGGGCACGTCGATCTCGGCGATCCGGTTGACGGGGGACCGCTCCTTGTAGGTCTCGATGAAACCGGGGAGCGGGCCGAGCAGGGTGTCCAGGAAACGGGACTCGAAGTCGTGGGTGGTCTCGGCGAGGCCGAGCAGGTCGGCGACGCCGAAGTAGGACACCCCACAGGCGAAGGTGTCACCGGTCAGGGCCAGCAGAGAGGTGAAGCCCCCGGCACTGGCGCCGCGGATCGCGAGGCGTTCGGGGTCGGCGATACCGCGGTCGACGAGGGCGCGGGCGACCGCGGCGCAGTCCTCCACGTCCACCACGCCCCACTCCTTGTGCAGGCGCTTGCGGTAGGACCGTCCGTAGCCGGTGGACCCTCCGTAGTCGACGTCCACCACACCGATGCCGCGGCTGGTGAAGTAGGCCTTGCTCAGGTCCAGTTCCTGACGGGAGTGGCCCACCGGGCCGCCGTGTGCCCACACCACGTACGGCGCGGGCGCGTTCCCGTCCTGCTCGGGGTGGGTCGGCGGGTACACGTTGGCGTGCACCGTGGCCCCGTAACGGCCGGGCAGTTGTTCCCGGCGGGGGGTGGGCAGGTACGCGGCGTCGGGGGCCTGCTGCGTGGACCGGCGCAGGATCTCGACACTGCGTCGTGCCGGGTCCAGGCGCACCACGCAGGGCGCGGTGTCGGGGGAGGCGGCCACCGCCACCACGTTGAGTCCGTCGGAGTCGACCTGCGACCAAGAGGTGAGGTCGGTGGGGACGTCGTCCAGGTCCAGGGTGTCGGGGTCGTACAGGGCGGGCCGCAGCGCGGTGTCGCCGTGCAGCGCCATTACCTTGCCGTTCTCCAGCACGCAGAAGGAACGGTTGCCGAGACGGCCCGGAGCCTCGTGGAACTCCTCCTCGGCCGGGTAGAGCGCGAGCGCCTGCCCCTTGAGCCCGGCGTGGTACAGGTTCCAAAAGCCCGGCCAGTCCGAGGCCAGGTACAGGGTGCTGTCGTCGATCCAGGTGGGGGAGAGTACGGACTCGTCGACCCCGCCCTTGAGCGTGTACTCGCCGGTCAGGCCGGTCTCGGTGAGCTCGCCCACGCGCAGTTCGGTGCCGTCCCAGGGCATCCGCGGATGGTTCCAGCGGACGTAGGCCAGGTGGCGCCCGTCCGGGGACGGGGCGGGGGAGGCGTAGAAGCGTGCCCCGGTGACCAGCTCGCGGATGGCGGCCGGGTCCTCGGCGCCACGGCCGGAGAGCGGCACGGACACGATGGAGCGGCTCACGTCCTCGCCGGTGTGGTCCTCGCGCACGCACAGGACCTGCTTGCCGTCCGGGCTCAGAACCGGGTCGGCGTAGCGCAGTCCCGCCTTGCGAACGGGCTCGGGGGTGAGGGGAACGGGCTCCTTGGCGCCTCGCTCCAGGAGGAAGAGCCGCTGGGTGTCATGGTCGGCGAACACCACGCCCACCCGGGGGATGGCCTTGTCGTCGCGGCGGGGGACGGGCAGGTAGGAGCGACCTCCGTACTCGTGCACCCGGGTCCCCACGTTCCAGGGCGCGGGAAGCAGGTCGTGCACGGTCCCGTCCGAGTCCCGCCGTACCAGGGTCGTACGGCCGTTCTCGGCCGGTCGGTACTCCTGCCACCAGACCTCGTCGCCCCGAACGGAGGGAAACGCGGGCAGCAGCGTTCCTCGGGCGACGTCTCCGGCGCTGATGGGCGATGGCCAACGGCCATGAGGGCTCGACAGTTCAGACATGTCCCGCTCAGGATGGGTCGTGGGTGATGAGATGACATGTCGACCTTAGTGCTCCACGGGGTTGCTGTGCAGCCCTGACCGGTACCCGGAAGGACAAACGGTATCGACTTCACACCGGACGGCGACGGCCCCGCCGATCGCACCAGGGGTGTGTTCGACGGGGCCGTGACGTGACCGTGGGATCCGCTCGGATCAGCCCTTGGCGGGGCCGTCCTCGCCTCGCGGTTCCTCGTCGGAACCCGTGGTGTCGGGTTCGGTGCCCTTCACCGCGACGGGAGCGCCTCCTGCCGCGGTGGGCTTCGCGGAGGGCCTGCCGCGCCGGGCGTTGCGACGCTCCAACCAGATCGCGAGCCGGCTCAGGGCCAGGTTGATCACGATGTAGATGACGGCACAGACGATCGCGGCCGGGATGACGTTGCTCTCCCGGGTCGCCAGCAGGGTGAAGCTGCGCAGCAGTTCCGGGAAGGCGATGATGTAGCCGAGAGCGGAGTCCTTCAACAGGACCACCAGCTGTGCCACGATCGCGGGCATCATCGCCGTGACGGCCTGCGGGACCAGGATCGTCCACATCGTCTGGGTCCGGCTCATACCGATGGACTCGGCGGCCTCGCTCTGCCCCTTGGGCACGGCGAGGATGCCCGCGCGGAAGACCTCGGCCAGCACCGACCCGTTGTACAGGGTCAGGCCGGTGACGACCGCGACCAGCGCGGTCACCTGGAAGGTACCGGTCGGGATGTTGAAGACCTGCCAGGCGACGATGGGCAGCGCCATGGTGAAGAAGATCAGCATCAGCAGCGGGATGCCACGGAAGAATTCCACGATGGCCCCGGAGGGGACGCGGATCCACCAGTGCTTCGACAGACGGCCGATACCGAAGACCAGGCCGAACACGATCGCCAGCACCGAGGCGGTCAGCGCCGCGGTCAGCGTGTTCTGCAGACCGGGGATGACGTATCCGGTCCAGGTCTCGGGCCGCAGGAACGGCGCCCACATGTCTGCGGCCCACTGGCCCGCCGGGTTCACCGCCCAGGTCTCGGCGGTGAACAGGCCCGATTCCCGATCGCTCAGGGTCCGGTTGAACCCCAGGTACAGGATGGCCAGGCCGATCAGCGCCAGGAAGACGGTGAAGACCGTGTACAAGGCGTTGCGCTTCCGGGCGCGGGGCCCGGGAACGTCGAAGAGAACGGAGTGCTGGGCGCTCATCGGACCACCGCCACGCGCTTGGACAGCCAGCCGAAGAAGTAACCCATCGGCAGGGTCAGGATCAGGAACCCGATCGCGAATCCGACGAAGGTCGGCAGGACCGGGGCGATGCCCTGGTCGAACATGAGCTTCATCTCCCGGGACGCCTCTTGGACGCCCAACCCGGCGACGGAGGCGACGGTGGTGTTCTTGGTGAGCGCGATGAGCACACTGCCCAGCGGACCCACGACGGTGCGCAGCGCCTGAGGTACGACGATCAAGCGCAGGTTCTGGGTGAAGGTCAGACCCAGGGATCGGGCCGCCTCGACCTGGCCGAGGGGGATGGTGTTGATACCGGAGCGCAGGGTCTCGGACACGAAGCAGGAGGTGTAGGCGGAAAGGCCGATCACCGCCCACCAGAACACGTCGAGGGCCACGCTGTCGGCCAGGCTCACCCCCAGGGCGCTGTTGAGGCCCAGGCCGCAGAACAGCAGCACGAGGGTCAGCGGCGTGCTCCGGATGCCTTCGATGTAGGCGGTGGACAGCCCGCGCAGCAGCGGAACGGGGGAGACCCGCATCGCGGTGAGCAGGATGCCCAGGATGAATGAGAAGAAGGCACTGAGCAGGGTGAGCCTGACGGTCCATGAGAAACCGTCGACGACCCTGTCGATATTGCTGAGGAAGGCTTCCATGGGTCCCAGCCGGTCAAGGGTCGGAAGGTGGGGCCGAGTGGTGCGGGCCCCACCTTCCGAACGAGGTCAGATGACGGTTTTAGGCGCAGGTGTCGAGCTCGGGAACTTCTTCCTCGAAGGCGAAGTCCGTCGCACCGAAGGCGTTCTCCAGGTACTCGGTGGCCGCACCGTCGTCCCACATCTTGGTGATGGCCGCGTTGATCTCCTCGCAGCGCTCGGTGGAACCGGCGGGGAGGCCGACGCCGTACTTCTCCTCACCGAACGCGTTGTTGACCATGCGGAAGTCGTCGGGGTTCTGGGCGGCGAAGCCCGCGAGGATGGTGTTGTCGGTGGTCACCGCGTCGACGGTGCCGTTGCCGAGCAGCTCCAGGCACTCGGAGTAGTTGCCGGCCTCGCGCAGCTCGGCGCCGATCTCCATGTCGTCGGTGATGTTGTGCGCCGAACGGGAACCGGAGGCGGAGCACAGCACGTTGCCGTCGAGGTCCTCGGGGCCGCTGATGTCGGAGTTGTCGGCCTGGGTCAGGATGTCCTGCTGGGCGACGTAGTAGGGGCCGGCGAAGTCGACGACCTGGCGACGCTCGTCGGTGATCGAGTAGGTCGCGATGATCATGTCCACGGTGCCCTGCTGGAGGAAGGACTCGCGGTTGGCGGAGGCGGCTTCGGTCCACTCGATCTGGTCGGCGGAGTAGCCGAGCTCCTCGGCGATGTAGGTGGCGACGTCGACGTCGAAGCCGACGGGGGTGCCGCCCTCGTCGAGGCCGAGGCCGGGCTGGTCGTACTTGACACCGATGGTGATGGTGTCGCCATCACCGTTGCCACCATCTTCGCCTCCGGTGTCACCGACATCGGCGGTGCCACAGGCGGTCAGGGCCAGTGCGAGGACGGCGGCGCCGCCCAGAACGGTGTTGATACGACGGGCTCGCATGTGGGGTACCTCTTCCTTGAGCGTGCGAAGCTTGAGCGTGCGATGAACGCGGAAAACCTAGTGGGTCAGGATCTTGGACAGGAAGTCCTTGGCCCGCTCCGACCGAGGGGTCGTGAAGAATTCGTCGGGGGTGTTCTCCTCGACGATCTGTCCGTCGGCCATGAAGACGACCCGGTTGGCCGCGCGACGGGCGAACCCCATCTCGTGGGTGACCACGACCATGGTCATGCCCTCGTTCGCGAGGTCGGTCATGACGTCGAGGACCTCCTGGACCATTTCCGGGTCCAGCGCGGAGGTCGGCTCGTCGAAGAGGAGCACCTTGGGGTTCATCGCCAGGGCTCGGGCGATGGCCACGCGCTGTTGCTGACCGCCGGAGAGCTGAGCGGGGTACTTGTTCGCCTGGTTGCCGATCTGCACACGGTCGAGCAGTTCCATGCCGCGGGCCTCGGCCTGCGCCTTGGTCTGCTTGAGCACCTTCATGGGACCCAGCGTCACGTTCTGCAGCACGGTCTTGTGCGCGAACAGGTTGAAGGACTGGAACACCATGCCGACGTCGCTGCGCAGCTTGGCCAGGCCGCGGCCCTCCGCGGGCAGCGGTTGTCCGTCGAGTGAGATGGTGCCGGAGTCGACGGTCTCGAGGCGGTTGATCGTGCGGCACAGCGTCGACTTACCGGACCCGGACGGGCCGATGACGACTACCACCTCGCCGGAGTTGACCGTCATATCGATGTCGCGGAGCACGTGCAGGTCGCCGAAGTGCTTGTTGACGTTCTCCAGCACGACGAGAGGTGTTGAGGTCATGGTCGGAACCTAATAGGTCCATGTTGCCGTGTCATCACGAAAACGCCGCCTGGCCTCGCTGGTAGCTGACTTGTTACGGCGTGATTCGCGAAATTGTTACCTGAAGACACACATATGTGCGCCCTCGTCGCAACGAGTGGCGGTTCCGTTCTCCAGAGTCTCATCCGTGACTCCCTGTGATCTCGTCGGGTCCCCTCCGTGCGGAAGACGCTTCGGGAGATACCCAGGTCAGCGTCGGACACCCTTGCCGTTGGGGGTTTTCGTGCCCATCCGCCGGCCGATATCGGCCACCCATCGTGTCCGTTGTCGCCTTGGACGGTGTCCCGTCCGGGAGCGGATAGCCTTGAACGGTGAGCCAGAGTCGTACCTACCAAGTGCGGACCTACGGCTGCCAGATGAACGTCCACGACTCCGAGCGCCTCTCCGGTCTGCTGGAGGACGCTGGGTACGATCGCGCAGCCGAGGACACCACCGCGGACATCGTCGTCTTCAACACCTGTGCGGTCCGAGAGAACGCGGACAATCGCCTCTACGGAAACCTGGGGCATCTGCGTCCGGTCAAGGACGCCCATCCCGGCATGCAGATCGCCGTGGGCGGTTGCCTGGCCCAGAAGGACCGCGGCGAGATCGTGCGCCGCGCCCCCTGGGTGGACGTGGTGTTCGGAACGCACAACATCGGATCCCTGCCGACCCTGCTGGAGCGTTCGCGTGTCCAGCGGGAGGCACAGGTCGAGATCGCCGAGTCGCTGGAGCACTTCCCGTCCACGCTGCCCAGCCGCCGTGAGTCCGCGTACGCCGCCTGGGTGTCGATCTCGGTGGGTTGCAACAACACCTGCACCTTCTGCATCGTGCCCGCGCTGCGCGGCAAGGAGAAGGACCGCCGTCCCGGTGACGTGCTGGCCGAGGTGCGGGCGCTGGTCGAGGAGGGCGTCACCGAGGTGACCCTCTTGGGGCAGAACGTCAACGCCTACGGCAGCGAGTTCGGTGACCGCCAGGCCTTCTCCAAACTGCTGCGCGCCTGCGGTGAGATCGAGGGGCTGGAGCGGGTCCGCTTCACCTCCCCGCACCCGCGCGACTTCACCGACGACGTCATCGAGGCCATGGCCGAGACGCACAACGTCATGCCCCAGCTGCACATGCCGTTGCAGTCGGGGTCGAGCAAGGTCCTCAAGGCCATGCGCCGCTCCTACCGCCAGGAGCGCTTCCTGGGAATCGTGGACAAGGTGCGCGCCGCCATGCCGGAGGCCGCCCTGACCACCGACATCATCGTGGGCTTCCCCGGCGAGACCGAGGAGGACTTCGAGGAGACCCTGCACGTGGTCCGCGAGTCCCGTTTCGCGATGGCGTTCACCTTCCAGTACTCCAAGCGCCCCGGGACCCCCGCCGCCACCATGGACGACCAGGTGCCGCCGGAGGTCGTCAAGGAGCGCTACCAGCGCCTGGTGGACCTGCAGGACCGGATCTCCTGGGAGGAGAACCAGAAGCTGATCGGCCGCGAGGTCGAGCTCATGGTGGCCGAGGGCGAGGGCAAGAAGGACGGCGAGCAACGCCGTCTGTCCGGCCGCGCCTCCGACAACCGTCTGGTGCACTTCCGCCTGGGCGACAGCGAGGAGCCCCGCCCCGGAGACATGGTCACCGTCGAGGTGACCTACGCGGCCCCGCACCACCTGGTCGCCGACTCCGGGGTCCGGAAGCTGCGTCGGACCCGCGCGGGCGACGCCTGGGACGCGCGCCAGGGCAAGCCGGTCCAGGTGACCAGGCCCGACGTGATGCTGGGCATGCCGAAGATCGGGGTCCCCGACGAACAGCCGGCCCCCGCGGGCGGCTGCTGCGACGTCTGACCCCGATCTCCGATCGTCCCACGTCAGAGCCGTACGTACAGGTCCTCGAAGCGGTTGAAGGCGATGTTGGGCTGCCGGGACGCGGGCCTGTTCGGATCCAGGGACAGGCCCGGGAAGGCCGACGGCAACGACCCGAAGGCCACCTGACCCTCCACGCGGGCCAGGGCGGCGCCCAGGCAGTAGTGCATGCCGTGACCGAACGCCAGATGGGCCTCACCGGGAGCGCCTTGGTGCCGGGTGAGGTCGAGTCGGTCGGGTTCGGGGTGCACGTTCGGGTCGCGGTTGGCACCGGCGATCATCGCGATGGCCGCTTCGCCACGTCGGACCGTGCCGGTGTTCAGCTCCACGTCCTCGCTCGCGTAGCGCATCCGGGTCTGGAACACCGGGCCGCACCAGCGCAGCAGCTCGTGGACGGCCGCGGGCAGCAGTTCCGGGTCGTCCTTGAGCAGGGCCAGCTGGTCGGGGTGGGTGAGCAGAGCGTGGGTGCCGTTGCCGATGAGGTTGGCCGTGGTCTCGTGTCCGGCGATGATGAGCGAGAGGATCATGGTGATCAACTCGTCCTCGGACATGCGTTCGCCGTTGTCGTCGGTGACCCGGACCAGGTCGGTCAGCAGGTCGTCGTGCTCGTGTTCCCGGTGGTCCGCGATGAGACGCCGGGAGGCCTCCACCAGCTCTCTGAGGGTGGCGCTGAGCCGTTCCGGGGCGCCGAGGTCGAACGAGGTCAGGGCGTGGCTCCATGCCTGCCAGCGCGGGCGCTCGTCCTCGGGTACCCCCACCAGGTCGCAGATGACGGCGATGGGCAACGGGTAGGCGAAGTGCCGGAGCAGGTCGACCGATCCGTCCTCGACGTGGTCGGGCAGTTCGGCCAGGAGACGATCGGCGATGGCCTGGATACCGGGGCGCATCGCCTGGACCCGGCGGACGGTGAAGGTGCGCGAGACCAGTTTGCGCAGGCGCACGTGGTCGATCCCGTCCTTGTCCAGCACACCCTCGGTGGCGTAGACGATCAGGTCGGGTTCGATCCCCAGATTGCGCAGGAGTTCGGGGCGGGACAGCGTGGTGGTCTCCCCCTCCAGGTTCGCGGTGTTCACGACGAAGCGCTTGTCGCCGAGGATGGTGCGCGCGTCGGTGTCGTCGACGAACAATCGGGCGGGCGCCCCGCCGAAGGACGCGATGGCCGAACCGCCGGCCTCGCGCAGGCGTTCCAGAAAGCCGAGCGGATCGGCGGTGGCCTCGGGTGAGGTCAGGTCGGGAAACGTCGGAGTGCTCATGTCCCCTCCAAAGGGGAGGTCAGCCGGTGGGCGGGAGATACTCCGGCAGGACGTCCCGGGCCGTGGCCATCAGGGCGTCGAACAGCGGGAGGATCTCGTCTCTGGCCGCGAGCAGGGCCTCAGGGCTCGCGGGTGCCTCCAGGGCGCGGTGCACGGTTTCGGCGAGGATGTCCGCCCGTGTCGCGAAGTCCGGAACCGGATAGGACTGCAGTTCCAGGAGCGGTCGTGTGGCGAGTGAACCCAGCACGCTCGAAACGAACACGTAGTTCTGCTGCTCGGCCGTGCGCTCGTCACGCAGCAGGCCGTGGCTCCGCAGCAGTTCGGTGTAGGAGAGCATCACCCGCGCCCGGCCCTTGATCAGGTCGCCGCGTTCCTCGCTGACGGCGGTGATCATCGAGCCGAGAGTGGTGGTGTCGCTGGTGAGCAGCGCCCGGAGAATCGGCCACCGCTCTTGGGCGAGGTGGACCTCGCGGGCGATCGAACTGGGCAGGATCGCCGCCGGGTCCTCCCGGAAACGTTCGATCAGGTGCGTGCCGACCTCGATCTGGATCCGGACCAGCACCGTGCTGAACAGCGCTTCCTTGGTGGGGAAGTGCAGGTACACGGTGCCCTTGCCGACGTCGGCCCGACGCGCCACGTCCTCCATCGTGATCTTGGTGTATCCCCAGGCGACGAGGAGTTCCCCGGCCACGTCCAGGATGCGTGCCGCGCGCCGAGCGCGTTCGGCCTCCCGAGTCGTCCTGGGGCCGCTTCTCGTCGTCACGGTGATACCTCTTCGTCGGCTTCTGATGACTTCATGACCAGGTTTCTAAATCGGTCACGAAGTCAACGATAGGTCGGCCGGGCGACCCGCACAAGGGGTGTCGGTGATTCGGGGATAGCCTCACTCATGTGTTGATCGCCGCCGCCGTGTGTCCCCACCCGCCCGTGCTGTTCCCCGAGGTCGCCCAGGGCGCCGCCGCCGAACTCGCCTCGTTGCGGGCCGCCTGTGACCGGGCCGCCACCGCGCTCGCGCGTTGCGAGGCCGACCGGTTGTACGTGGTGGGACGCGGCCCCGTCGAACGGGAGTACGGGCCTGAGACTGGTGGGGACCTGCGTTCCTACGGCGTCGACGTACGCGTGGGGCCCGCCCCCGGGATCCTGGATCTGGCAGCGACCACCGGCCGGTGGCTGGCCGAACGCGGCGGCCTCACTCCGGACGGCTACCTGGAACTGCCGTCGGACGTCGCCCCCGCCCGCGCCGCCGAACGGGGCGCGGCGTTGGCCGACTCCGCCGCGCGGGTGGCTCTGCTGGTGATGGGGGACGGAAGCGCACGCCGCACCGAGAGCTCACCCGGCTACGTGGACGCGCGCGCGATCCCCTACGACGACGCCGTCGCCGAAGCCCTGGCCAAGGCCGACACCGCCCACATCGAGGAACTCGACCCCGATACCGCCCGCGCGCTCATGGTCGCGGGCCGCCCCGCCTGGCAGGCCCTGGCGGGCGCCGCGGGAGGGCACCCCTTCAACGGGGAGACGTTGTACTACGAAGCGCCCTACGGCGTCGGCTACCACGTGGCCCACTGGACCCGCACCTGACCGACTATGTGTCGTGGCCTTGGGGGAAGGGCACCATGGTGGCGACGTCCACCAGGCCTTCGCCCGGGTCCTCGCTACGGCCCGTCAGCGCCGCCTCGATCAGGGCCATCGACCGTTCCACCAGGGTGGGGGAGTCGTAGGGCAGCCAGTGTACGCGCGGGTCGCGGCGGAACCAGGACTCCTGTTTGCGGGCGAACCGGCGGGTGGCCTGGGCGGTGCTCTCCATGGCCTCGATTTCGGTGATCTCCCCGTCCAGCTGGGCCAGTGCCTGGGCGTACCCCAGCGCCTTTGCGGCGGTGCGGCCCTCGCGCAGACCCTGCTTGTCCAGCCGGCGGACCTCCTCCACCAGTCCCTGTCCCCACATGCGTTCCACGCGCAGGTCGATGCGTTCGTCCAGTTCGGGGCGCGGAGCGGTCAGCCCCAGCTGCACGCACGGGTAGTAGGACGTGTGGTCGGGCAGATTGGCGGTGAACGGCTTGCCGGTGAGTTCGATGACCTCCAGCGCGCGGACGATCCGCCGTCCGTTGCCGGGCAGGATGGTACGGGCCGCCTCGGGGTCGGCCTCGGCCAGACGGGCGTGCAGCAGTCCCGGACCCACGTCGGCCAGTTCCGACTCCAGACGCGCGCGCACCCGCGGGTCGGTGCCCGGGAAATCCATGTGGTCCAGCACCGCCCGGACGTACAGCCCGGAACCGCCCACCAGCACGGGGATGACGTCCCGGTCGGCGCAGTCCTCCACCCGTTCACGGGCCATGGCCTGGTAACTGGCCACGTCGGCGGGTTCGTGCACCTCCCACACGTCCAACAGGTGGTGCGGGACACCACGACGTTCGGCCTCGGGGAGTTTGGCGGTACCGACGTCCATGCCCTCGTACAGCTGCATGGAGTCGGCGTTGATCACCTCACCCCGGCGGCCGGTGCTCTCCTCCAGCCGCTCCGCCAGGTCCACGGCCAGGTCCGATTTGCCCACAGCGGTCGGGCCCACGACCGCGATCACCTTGATCATTCCTCCAGCGTAACCACGCCGGGCACGCCCCGTGACCATGAACGGGACTTCGGCGGTCCGGTCGTGTCGACACACGCCCCTAGGATGGTCCGCATGCGATTCGCCAAGGGCCACGGAACAGAGAACGACTTCGTGATCCTCCCCGACCCCGACGGGGAGCTTCGACTCACGGAGGAGGACGTCCGGCTGCTGTGCGATCGCAGAGCGGGCATCGGCGCCGACGGCGTCCTTCGGGTGATCCGCACGCGGGAACTCGGCGAGGCCCTCGCCCCGGCGGCGCGCACCGCCGAACGCGCCGAGTGGTTCATGGACTACCGCAACGGTGACGGCAGCATCGCCGAGATGTGCGGCAACGGGGTGCGCGTCTTCGCCCGTTATCTGCTGCACGCCGGGCTGGTGGACGCCGACCGGTTCGAGGTCGGCACCCGCGATGGTGCCAAGGAGGTCACCATCGAGGATGACGGTGACGTCACCATAGACATGGGCCGGGTGGAGATGCAGGGCACCTCCTCGGCCAAGCTCGCCCGCCAG
This sequence comes from Nocardiopsis sp. JB363, assembly GCF_900143625.1. Taxonomy (GTDB): domain Bacteria; phylum Actinomycetota; class Actinomycetes; order Streptosporangiales; family Streptosporangiaceae; genus Nocardiopsis. The sequence goes on along the minus strand of NZ_FRFF01000198.1, from coordinate 88,569 downwards.
GTCGTCCACGGTGAGCAGATCTCCGTGGGCAACCCGCACCTGGCATGCCGGGTCGAGCTCCCGGTCGCCGACGTCGACCTGAGCCTGCCCCCCGAATTGGACGCGGAGGCCTTCCCCAAGGGCGCCAACGTCGAGGTGTACAACGAGGTCGCCCCCGGGGTACTGGACATGCGCGTGTACGAGCGGGGCTCCGGTGAGACCCGCTCCTGCGGCACCGGCATCGTCGCGGCCGCCGCCGCGGCCACCCCCGTGGGCGAGAGCGCGACCTGGAAGGTGCGCGTACTCGGCGGCGAGTGCACCGTCCAGATGGACGCCTCCGGCGCCCGTCTCACCGGTCCCGCCGTCATCATCGCCGAGGGTGAGACCTCCCTGATCTGACGGGGCCGCACACCGGGTCAGCGCGCAGCGAGCTCCTTTTGGGATGCGACGTCGAAGACCGTGTCACAGGCGTCGCGCACGGAGTCGTTGTGCGTGGCGATGACCACCGCGCAGCCTTTACGGCTCATCCTGCGCAGCACGTCCACGACCATTGCCCCGTTGTCGCGGTCCAGAGCTCCGGTGGGCTCGTCAGCCAGGACCAGAGACGGCCTCTTGACCATGAGCCGGCCCAGGGCCACGCGCTGCTGCTCGCCGCCGGACAGGTGGTGGACCTTCTCCTTCTCCCGCCCGGCCAGGCCGACCCTCTCCAGAGCGGTCGCGTGGTCGGGGCGGGTGCCGCGACGGCGGGCCACGTCCAGGTTGGCCTTCACGGTGGCGTTCTCGATCAGCGCGTAGTTCTGGAAGAGGTAGCCCAGGTGGTCGCGGCGGAACCGGCGCTGTTTCCCCGGGCCCAATCGGGTGACGTCGGTGCCCTCGAACAGGATCCGCCCGCCGGTCGGTTTCTCCAGCAGGCCCATGCAGTTGAGCAGGGTGGTCTTGCCCGATCCGCTGGCGCCGACCAAGGCGAGCATGCGGCCGGGTTCGACGGCCAGATCCAGGTCGTCCCACAGGACGCGGTTACCGAAGGACTTGCTGAGGTTCTTCAGGGTGATCACGGTGTTCCTCGGTTCTTCGGTGGTCAGGCCTGGGAGGCGCCTTCGCGGACGATCTTTCGGTGGAAGAGGGCCAGTGCGGCGATGGTGATCACCATGCTCACCAACACGATGCCCAGCGCGTAGAACGGCTCGGCCCCGCTGGGTCCCATACCTCCTGGGCCTCCGTACATGGCGTCGGAAGCCATAGCCAGCTTGCGGAGTGTGTCCCACGTCGCCCAGCCCAGAAAGGCCACGGCGAGGCCGCCCTCTACCAGGAGCAGGCGCCGGTGGGTGGCGGCGAAGGTCCAGCCGCTGATGTGCCGGGCGAAGATCTCCTGGGCCCGGGTACGCACGTGGACGATGCACGCGGCCATGGCGGTGAGCAGCAGCACGGCGCCCGCTCCGAGCAGGTTGAACGTCTCACTGCGCAGGACGTTCAATGAGTAGTGGTGGTCCTTCAGCGCGCTGACGGTGAGGGTCTCCACTATCGAGAGGTACCGTGACGCCTCCGGGCTCTCTTCACGGAAGTCCTCGACCACCGAGGGATCGGGAAAGGCCGTCGAGCGGCCGGTCAGGTAGTTGACGTAGTCGTCGTCGGACAAGATCGCGCCGTTCGGCAGCGCGATGACGACCGGGTCGTGCACCAGGGGCAGGAAGTGCTGGGGATCGCTCATGCCCTTGGCCGCGTAGGTGAACAGTGTCTGGTCGTCGGCCGCCACCAGCGCCTCCACCTCCGGCGCCTGTTCTCCTCGGCCGTTGATCGTGAGCCAGCCGTTGGCCACGCCGTCGACGAGCTCGTCGGTGAGCTCCCGGGCGTTATCCGGCACGATGATCCGAACGGTGTCCCCGGAGCCGTGGCGCTCACCGGAGGGGGAAAGCACCTCTTCTTCGGCGAGGTAGGTGTCGTTCACCACGAGGACCGGGCGAACCGTCGAGGGGGTGGTCCACGGCTGCGCCTGGTCGACGGGAAGGAACTCGTCGATGTTGCCGTGGATGGTCAGGACCATGTCACCCGCGACATCGGCTTCTCGCAGCCACGGCCCCAGGGCCTCGTCCACGGCCTCCGAGTCCGCCCACCCATAGTTGGCCGAGAGGGAGGGGAAGGACGTGTCGCCGCGGTCCTCCAGGAGTGCCAGCCCGGCGCGCTGGTCACGGACGTCCTGGGCGGCACTGAGGACTCCGCCGAGGATGATCAGGGTCAGTACCAGTACGGGGACCCTGACCAGGTAGACCGCCGCGGTGGTGCTGCCCACGGGGAGGCGTCCCTTGAGCGCCGGCAGGATGCCCGTGGTGTGGACCAGACCCAGGACCGCCGCGTGCACGAGCAGGCAGGGGACCGCCAGTAGGGCCAGGAACACCACGGCCAGTAGGGAGTAAAGGCCGATTTGGTTCCACCCGTTGTATACCCCGAGGAACGCCAGCGTCGCGGCCGCCACCGATGGCAGGGCGATCGCGGACAGAAGGAGGACCTTCCTGAGGTCTCCGCCGAGGATGTCGAGGTAGGAGCGTCCCTGGAGGCGCATGACACCGTAGTCGCGGGCGGAGAGAAGGACTCCGGCCCCGGTCGCGGCCGCCGACCCCAGGAGGGCGACCGCCAGGAGGTTGAACAGGTGCCCGCCGGTGAAGTAGTGCCACATCTGGGTGACCTGGGTGCCGGCCGCCTCATGGAGGCCGTGTTCGGACAGGGCTGCGCGCAGTGCCGCTTCCGCCTCGGTGTCACCGAAGATCAGGTATATGCCGTTCGGCCCCACCTCACCGAAGTCCGTGATGGGGTGGGTCGTGACGGTGAGGTCCCGGCCGAAGGCGGGGTAGCCGTCCTCCAACCACTGCTGGTGGCGGGACTCGGAGTTCGCGACGGCGAGGTAGAGGTGGACCACCGAGGACGGTTCATTGACGTCGGTGATGACGTAGCCGATAGAGGTGTCCTGGTCGTCGGCGACCTGTTGTACCGCGGCAGCCACTTCGTCGTTGTCGTGGGTCCCGTCGCTCTGGGAGATCCACACCAGTTGGGAGTCCTCCAGCACGTAGATCGTGCGTTCGGCCGTCGTGGCCAGGAGGAACGCGATAACCGTGGCGAACACGGCACAGGCCACGTAGGCGAAGGCGAGGGTTCTGTTGGGCACGAATTCGTCCTGTCAGGAACCCGCCGGTGCCGTGGCACCGGCGGGCTTGTTCGTCGGGGGATCAGCAGGTGCGTCGGTAGGCCTGGTTGTTGCCGATGGCGCGATCGGCGGTGGCCCGCGCCCAGTACCCCGCGGCGATGTTGGCGGTGCGCACGGTGGTCTTCCCCACCGCGGTGGCGCCGTGACACGCACTGGGGTGGAAGTAGTGCGAGTAACTGGTACCGGCACCCGGAATTCCGGTGACGCCGCGGTTCCAGGTTTCGTTCGGAGGTGCGGCGTGCGCGGCCGAGGCGGCACCGGCGGCGATGCCGAGAGCCAGGGCCGTGGTCACGAGAGCGCGCTTGGTGAGTTTCATGGGGGATTGCTCCTGTTTCGTCATCAGCAGCTGTTGCGCCAGTACGTCTGGTTGTTCGTCCACGACTTCTGGACACTCGCTCGTGCCCAGGAGCCGGCGCTGGTGTTCGGCGAGCGAACGGTGCTGGTCCCCACAGCGGTGGAGCCGTGGCACCTGCTGTTGTGGAGATAGTTCGAGTAGACGCGTTCAGCGACGATGCCGCGGTCCCAGGTTCCACCGCCCACGTTCGAGACGACCGCGGAGGCGGCTCCGGCCGTTCCGACGCTGATGCCCGCAGCAACCAGAACGGTCACAAGTACTTTCTTGCTTCTGTTCATGCTTCCTTCCCGGGGGATTCCTGACAACGTTTCTCTGTTGTCCGAGGAAGAACTTATGGCAGGTCCGCTTTTCTGTCCAGGTCGATCTCGAATGCGGAATCAGGCTGCGGTTTTTCGGTGTTTTTGCAGGTTGTTGCGATGGTGGTCGGTCGTTTTCTCGGCGTGGTGGGAATCCTCTTGTCTCGGGTGGTTCTGACCTTCGTGTTCTTCTTGTTTTCCCATGTCGGGGTGGAGGGGTGGTTCGGATCGCTTGTAGGAGGTGAGTAAGTGCGCACTTCGGGCATTCTTGCTGGTTAGCCGCTTGTGTCTTCCGTCGTGGTCGAATTCGGCCGGTTGCCATGCGCGGCTTCTGGGGAACTCTGGGTGTCCGGATGTGGCCATGGCGGTGGTGCGGGCCACAGGGGAACGGTGTGACCTGCAATTTCGCGTTCGCCGGCGATCTCCATGGTGGCGCGTTGTCGCCGGCCGGGTCTGATCAATGGGTAGGGTATGTTTCCGGAGGCATGGAAAAAGCGGCGACAGGCGCTCTATTTGCCTTTATCGCCGCTCTCTTTTGGAAAGTCTCACACCTTTCCGAGGACTTGTTCCACGGTCAGGCCGCGCAGGGACGCGTCGAGCAGACGGGCGGTGTGGGTCACCGTCACCGACGTGCCGGCGCGTTCCATCGCCGAGGCGATCTGGAGCGAACAACCCGGGTTGCCCGACACCAGTACCCCGACCCCGGTCGCGGCCACGTCCTGCCCCTTGCGGTCACCGAGTTCGGCGGCGGCCTCGGGCTTGAACAGGTTGTACACCCCCGCCGAACCACAACAGATCTCCTTGTTGGGCAGGTCGGACACCTCCAACCCGGGGATCTGCGTGAGCAGTTCGCGGGGCTGGCTTGTCACGCCCTGGCCGTGGGACAGGTGACAGGCGTCGTGGTAGGCCACGCGCAGCGGTAGCGGGTGGCGTTCGGCGCGCGGTCCCAGCTCCACGAGGAACTCGGTCAGGTCCACCACCTTGGCCGACACCTTCCGGGCGCGCTCCACCCAGGCATCGCTCTCCTCGGCCTCGGCCATGGTGCGGTCGAAGCGCTTCATGCTGGATCCGCATCCGGCGGAGTTCACCACGATTCGCTCCACCTGGCCGGCTTCGAACACCTCCACGAACCGCTTGGCGAACTCCACCGCCTCCCGGAGACGACCCGCGTGGCCCGACAGCGCGCCACAGCACCCCTGGGCGCGCGGGATCACCACATCGCAGCCCTCCATGGCCAGCACCCGTGCGGTCGCCGTGTTCACCTCGGGGAAGAACGCCCCCTGCACACAGCCCACCAGCATGCCCACCCGGGCACGCCGGGCACCGACCGCCGGCACCAGTTCGGGCAGCGGCGGTGGCGGAGAGGACAACGGCGGCGCGATGCGCTCCATGGTGGCCAGGGTGGGGGAGAGGCGGTCCAACAACCCGGAGCGTCGTACCAGTGAGGAGACCCCGCCGGACTGGTAGGCGCGCAACGGTCCGCGCAGGGCCCGCAGCCGATTGCGGTACGGGAAGAGCGAGAACACCGCCGCGCGCAACGCCCGTTCACCGCGGGGCCGTTCGTGTTCGGTCTCCACCCGGTGGCGGGTGTGCTCCAACAGGGCGTCGTAGGCCACCCCCGACGGGCAGGAGGACACACACGCCAGACAGCCCAGACAGTTGTCGAAGTGGCCCACCGCCGTCTCGGTGAGCACGTCCTCCTCATGCATCTGCGACATCAGATGGATGCGCCCGCGCGGGGAGTCCATCTCCTGACCCCACAGCACGTTGGTGGGGCAGGTCGGCAGGCAGAAACCGCAGTGCACGCAGTCGTTCAGCAGGTCGCCGAAGAGCCGCTCGGGTCCGGGTGCCGGCTCGGTGGGTCGTTCGGTCACGGGATCCTCCCAGGGGGCGCGGTGGACGATTCAGATTCCGCCCGCGAAGCGGCCGGGCGACAGACGGTGGTCGGGATCGAAGGAGTCCTTGACGGCCCGCATCAGCGACAGCCCGGGCACCTCGCCCCAGGAGTCGACTCCGGCCTCGCGTACGTGCGGTTCGGCGCGCAGCAGGACCGCGGTCCGGTCGGGTACGCGGCGGATCGCGGCCAACCGCTTCTCCACGACGTCGGCGGGGGTGCCCGGGGCGAACGCCAGGTACAGGGTCCCCGCGGGCACCGACCCGTACCGTCGGACGTCGGCGTCCAGGTCGCAGGCCAGGCCCGGTAGCTCGGCCGGAGGCGCCAGGACCCGTGCCAGGGTCCCCTCGGTGGGCAGGAGGCCCCAGTCCTCGGGGAGCTCCTCGGCGACCTCCGCCCCCTCCTCGCCCAAGGCCCGGAGGGTTTCCTCGACCCGGGGGACCAGACCCTCGGCGGTCCCCTCCAACACCACGCACAACCGGTCCCGGTCGAGTTCCACCGCGGCGGGCACCACCGTGGTGGCCCTCAGGTCCGCCAGGGCCCGCTCGGTACCCTCCCGCGACCGCAGAGGCACGCTCACCACCCGAACGGCCGGCGGTAGCGGGTGCAGCCGGAACGCCGCCGAGGCGATCACCCCGAGCGTGCCGTACCCGCCGGTGTGCAGCTTGGCCAGGTCGTACCCGGCCACGTTCTTGACCACGCGACCACCGCTGCGCGCCACCACCCCGTCGGCGCGCACCAAGGTCATCCCGATCACCAGGTCCCGCAACCCTCCGGCGAGCAACCTGCGGGGCCCGCTCACTCCGGTCGCCAGTGCCCCGCCCACGGTTCCGCCGACGCGCAACGGATCGTAGGAAAGGCGTTGCCCGGCGTCGGCCAGGGTCCGTCGGAGTTCGGCCAGCGGTGTGCCCGCACCGACCTCGACGACCAGATCACCGGCGTTGTGGTCGATCCAGGACAGCGCGGAGGTGTCCACCATCAGATCCAGGGAGCGGGGCGGCGAACCCCAGTCCAGGGCGGTGCCGCCCCCGCGCGGGGTCACCGTGGCCCCGGTGGCGCGGGCGGCGGTCAGCAACCGCCCGAGCGCCTTGGTGTCCTTCGGGCGGGCCACACGGCCGGGCACGACCCCGCACACCGCGTCCGCCTCGGTCCCCTTCCGCAGGGTGACGCCCTCGACGTCCAGGTCCTTCACGCTGGGTCTTCCCGCCTCTCGCCGTTCGGGGTCAGAACTGCTCGGCCTGACCGGACTCCACCAAGGGGTGTACCCCGGTGCGCACCCCGGGCCGCTCACCGCACAGACGTGGGGTGGGCAACAGCTTGTCCGGGTTGGCGATCCCGGCGGGGTCGAACGCCCGCCGGAACAGGTCGAAGGTGGCCAGGTCGTCGTCGGAGTACATGCGCGGCATCTTGCACGCCTTGTCCACACCCACCCCGTGTTCGCCGGTGATGGAACCCCCGTGTTCCACGCACAGGTCGAGGATGGCCCCCGACACCTCCTCGGCGCGCTCTCCCGCGCCGGGTTCGGCGTCGTCGAACAGCACCAGCGGGTGCAGGTTGCCGTCACCGGCGTGGAAGACGTTGGCCACCCGGATGCCGCTCTCGGCGGACAACGCGGCGATGCGGCCCAACACCTCGCCCAGCGCCGTGCGCGGCACCACCCCGTCCTGCACGATGTAGGCCGGGCTGATCCGGCCCACCGCCGCGAAGGCGGACTTGCGGCCCTTCCAGATCAGTGCCCGCTCCTCCGCGCCGCTGGCGGTACGGGTCTCGAAGGAACCGCTGGCGGCGCACAGTTCGGTGACCCGCTCCACTTGGGCGTCGACCTCCGAGGTCGGCCCGTCCAGCTCCACCACCAGCACCGCGGCCGCACCCGCCGGGTAGTCGCAGGCCACCGCCGCCTCCGCGGCCTCGATGGCCAGCGCGTCCATCATCTCGATCGCCGACGGAAGCACCCCGGCGGCGATGATCGCGCCCACGGCCTCGCCGCCGGCGTCCATGGACGTGAACGCGGACAGCAGGGTGACGGTCTTCTGCGGCGAGCGGGTCAGGGAGACGGTGACGCGGGTGGCCACGCCCAGGGTGCCCTCGGAGCCGATGAACGCGCCGATGAGGTCGTAGCCGTGGGCGCCGGTCGCCTTACCGCCCAGTTCCACGACCTCGCCGGACGGGGTGACGATCTCCAGGCCGCGCACGTGCCCGGAGGTGAACCCGTACTTGAGGCAGTGCGCCCCGCCGGAGTTCTCCGCGACGTTGCCGCCGACCGAACAGACCTGCTGGCTGGAGGGGTCGGGCGCGTAGTAGTAGCCGTGGGGCGCGGCGGCGCGGGTGATGTCGAGGTTGGCCACGCCGGGCTCGACCACGGCGCACTCGTTCTCCAGGTCGATCTCGACGACGCGACGCATGCGCGAGGTGACGAGGAGGACCCCCTCCGCGTGGGGGAGCGCTCCCGCCGACAGACCGGTGCCGGCGCCGCGGGGCACGTAGGGGACACCGTGTTCGGCGCACAGGGAGAGCACGGCGGCGACCTGCGCGGTGGTGGTGGGCAGGGCGACCACGCCCGGGGTGGCGCGGTGGTAGGTGAGGCCGTCGCTCTCGTAGACGCGGCGTCGGGAGAGGTCGGTGAGGACGCCGTCCTCACCGCAGATCTCGCGCAGTCGGGGGACCAGGGCGGTCAGCGCCGCCGGGATGTTCGTCTGGTGTGCGGACGTGGCCATGGGCGTCTCCCCTGGTGCGGTCGGAAGGACTGCGACCTCGCAGAGGGACCGTACGACCGCACCCCTTGCCGAGACAAGGGGTGCGGTGGAAACAATCTTCCGTTTTATGAAATCGCTCGACCCGGCGGGGTCCTACGGCATGCGCTCGTAGGCGGGCAGGGTCAGGAAGTCGACGTACTCGTCGTCCAGGGCGACCTCGGTGAACAGCTCCTTGGCCTGCTCGAACAGGCCATCGTCGTAGCCGGCGCCCAGGGACTCCCGGATGGTGACGAGCTCCTCGGCGATGATCTGCTTGACGAGCTCGGCGGTGACCTTGGGGCCGTCATCGAGGGTGACGTCGTTGTGCAGCCACTGCCAGATCTGCGAACGGGAGATCTCGGCGGTGGCGGCGTCCTCCATGAGGTTGTGGATGGCCACCGCGCCGTTACCGCCCATCCAGGCGGCCAGGTACTGCAGGGCGACGTTGATGTTGGCGCGCAGACCGGCCTTGGTGACGCCACCGGGGGTCTGGTCGACGGCGAGCAGGTCGGCCGCGGTCACCTCGACGTCGGGACGCTGCTTGTCGATCTGGTTGGGCTTGTCGCCCAGGACGTCGTCGAAGATCTCGCGGCAGATCGGGACCAGGTCGGGGTGGGCGACCCAGGAGCCGTCGAAGCCGTCGCCGGACTCGCGGGACTTGTCGTCACGGACCTTGGCGAAGGCGTTCTTGTTGACCTCTTCGTCCTTACGGGACGGGATGAACGCGGCCATGCCGCCGATGGCGTGGGCGCCACGCTTGTGGCAGGTCTTGACCAGAAGCTCGGTGTAGGCGCGCATCATCGGGGCGGTCATGGTGACGGCGTTGCGCTCGGGCAGCAGGAACCTGCGGCCACGGGTGCGGTGGGTCTTGATGATGCTGAACAGGTAGTCCCAGCGGCCGGCGTTGAGGCCGGCGGAGTGCTCACGCAGCTCGTAGAGGATCTCGTCCATCTCGAACGCGGCCGGGATGGTCTCGATCAGGCAGGTGGCGCGGATGGTGCCGCGCGGGATCCCCAGACGCTCCTGGGCCAGGACGAAGATGTCGTTCCACAGACGGGCCTCAAGGTGGCTCTGCATCTTCGGCAGGTAGAAGTACGGGCCCTTGCCCTTGGCGATCTGGCGCTGGGCGCTGTGGAAGAAGTACAGCGCGAAGTCGACGATGCCGCCGCTGGCGCGCTGGCCGTCGACGAGGATGTGCTTCTCGTCCAGGTGCCAGCCGCGGGGGCGCACGACGATGGTGGCCAGCTCGGCGTCCTCCTTCAGGGCGTAGGTCTTGCCCTGGGGAGAGGTGAAGTCGATCTCGCGGTCCAGGGCGTCGCGCAGGTTGAGCTGCCCCTGGATCATGTTCTCCCACAGCGGGGTGTTGGCGTCTTCGAGGTCGGCCAGCCACACCTTCGCACCGGAGTTGAGCGCGTTGATGGTCATCTTGCGGTCGGTCGGACCGGTGATCTCCACGCGGCGGTCGGCGATGCCGGGGGCGGCCGGCGCGACCTTCCAGCTGTCGTCCTCACGGATGTGCTTGGTCTCGGGGAGGAAGTCGAGGTCCTCCCCGGCCGCGACCCGCGCTTCGAGGGTCTTGCGCGCGGCCAGGAGGTCCTGGCGGCGGGACTCGAAGGTGCGGTGCAGCTCGGCGACGAGCGCGAGGGCGTCGTCGGTGAGGATCTCGTCGAACCGGTCGTTGAGGGGTCCCGTGATCTCGACCCCGTGCGTGGCGCCCATGGAAAACCTTCCGCAATACGAAATAAGCTTCTGGTATGTGGAAGTGAAACTACTATCTCGATGTCAAGCGGTCAACGTCACTCGCGACATCGATGGCGGGTGAAGTTTCCGCCTGGAGAAGCTTCGCGAAACTTCTTCGGCAAATATGCCGTTTCTTCGGCATCGTCCGCGCTTTCGAAGGCTACACGGCGGCCGTGTCCTGGTGGCTTGTGTCACACCTCCTGCGATAATTCACGTGCCTTCACTCGACCCGAGATGCCACCATCGATCCAAGGGCGCGATCCGCGGACACACGCCCCGCCCCCAGGGCGAAACGGGAAGAATCCCGGCGGTGTCCGCGTTGATCCTGCTGGAGGGATATGAATACTGCTGACTTCCACGGAAACGACCGGATCGGCCCCGATGCCGAGGACGCGTTCCGTGAGGTCTCGCCCGATCAGGGCGAGATGGAACTGGCCGCGCGCCACGCATTGCGTCGCGTCCAGGGGCTGTCCACAGAACTCACCGACGTCACCGAGGTCGAGAACCGGGCCCTGCGCCTGGAGCGCGTGGTCCTGATCGGCGTGTGGACCCGCGGGACCCAGGCCGACGCCGACAACTCGCTCGCCGAACTCGCCGCTCTCTCCGAGACCGCGGGCGCCCTGGTCCTGGAAGGCATCACCCAGCGCCGATCCAAGCCGGACCCGGCCACCTACATCGGCAAGGGCAAGGCCGCCGAGCTCCGCGACATCGTCGAGGCCACCGGCGCAGACACCGTCATCACCGACGGTGAGCTCACCCCCGGTCAGCTGATCCAGCTGGAAGACGTCGTCAAGGTCAAGGTGATCGACCGCACCGCACTGATCCTGGACATCTTCGCCCAGCACGCGAGCAGCAGCGAGGGCAAGGCCCAGGTCGAACTCGCCCAGCTCAACTACCTGCTGCCGCGACTGCGCGGATGGGGTCACTCCCTGTCCCGTCAGGCCGGTGGCGCCGGTGGTGGCGGCAACGGCGGCGTGGGTCTGCGCGGTCCCGGTGAGACCAAGATCGAGACCGACCGTCGTCGGATCCACGACAGGGTCGCCAAGCTGCGCCGACAGTTGGTCCACATGCGCACCGCGCGCGACGTCAAGCGCGACGTCCGGCGTACCCGACAGGTGCCCTCGGTCGCCTTGGCCGGGTACACCAACGCGGGCAAGTCCAGCCTGCTCAACCGGCTGACCGGAGCCGGGGTGCTGGTGGAGAACGCGCTGTTCGCCACCCTGGATCCGACGGTCCGTCAGGCTCGCACGCCCGACGGCCGCGGCTTCACGCTCAGCGACACGGTCGGTTTCGTCCGCCACCTGCCGCACCAGTTGGTGGAGGCCTTCCGCTCCACCCTGGAGGAGGTCGCCGACTCCGACCTGATCCTGCACGTGGTCGACGGTTCACACCCCGACCCCGAGGCACAGATCGGCGCCGTGCGCGAGGTCCTCGCCGAGATCGAGGCCGGTGACGTCCGCGAGCTCATCGTGCTCAACAAGGTCGACGCCGCCGACCCCGACATGGTCAAGACCCTGCGCACGCGTTACCCCGACATGGTCGAGGTCTCCGCGCGCACCGGCGAGGGCGTTCCGGGCCTGGTGAGGGCCCTGGCCGACGCGCTGCCCGAGATCGCCCAAGAGGTGCGCGCACTCGTCCCGTACTCGCGGGGCGACCTCATCGCCCGGGCCCACGACGAGGGCCGCGTGGTCAGTGAGGAGCACACCGCGGACGGCACCGAGCTGCACGCGTTCGTGCCCGCTCCGCTGGCCGCCAAGTTCGAGGAGAACACGCTGAGCATGGTCTGACAGGCCCCGGGGGCCGGGAAGTCCGCACGGACTTCCCGGCCCCCGCGCGTGTCCGAGGCCCCCGCAGGTCTCTCATGTTCCGCGACACCGGCCGAATTCCACCCGTGACGCGGGTCGTCGCAGATCAAACGTGGTTCGAGTGGTCTTCATCACGCCATCAATCTGCGAACTTCGCCCCGGAACGTTCGCATTCGTCCACAGGGAGAGGTGTACACGGTGTCGGCGAATGGACTACGGTTTCGGAGCACCGGCCGGCAGTGGCCGCTGCCCCCGACGGCGCACCCCCACTGATCCGGCACCGCGTGATGGCCCCAGGTCGCCCACGGCCCTGTCGGAATCACACCCAGATACGAGGTCGCCATGTCCGCCCGTGCTCTTCGCGCCCCCCGTCCGCGTGGCGCTCGACGGACCTGACCGGCGGAGGCGGACCATCTGATGCCGGTAGTACTCCTCACCAACATCGGCCGCCTGTGGACCGGTAACGAGCTGCTGACCAAAGCCGCGGTCCTCATCGACAACGACCGCGTGGCCTGGGTCGGACCCGCCGCCGATCTGCCGCAGCACATTCCCGGAGTGATGGAGGACCTCACCGACGTCGACGAGATCGTCAACATCGGTGGAGGGCTCGTCACCCCGGGGCTCGTCGACGCCCACTGCCACCCCGTGTACGCCGGTGACCGCTACGCCGAGGTCAACATGTGGGCCAAGGGCGCCAGCCACGCCGACATCTTCGCCGCCGGCGGGGGAGTGTCCACCACGGTCACCATCACCCGTGGAACCGATCCCTGGACCCTGTGCAACGCCGTTCGCGAACGGCTCCGGCACTGGGTGCTCTCCGGCTGTACCACCGTGGAGGCCAAGACCGGCTACCACCTCACCCGGGACGGCGAACTCGCCGACGTGCGCCTGCTGCGCTCCCTGGAGGAGGAACCGGGCATGCCGCGCCTGCACGTCACGTTCTTCCCCGCCCACGGGGTGCCCCCCGAGTTCTTCGGCCGCCCCAAGGAGTACGTGACCACCGCCGCGTCCTGGCTCGGCGACGCGGCCATGGCGGGCGCCGACGGGGTCGACGTCTACTGCGACAACCAGCAGTTCACCACCGAGGACGCCCACATGCTGCTCGGCGTGGGGCAGTCCGTGGGGCTGCGCACCACCATGCACGCCTGTTCACGGCCCCGACACGGCGCCGTGCGTATGGCCGCCGAACTCGGCTGCACCTCCGTGGACCTGATGCACGAGGCCGACGACGAGGACATGCTCGCCCTGGCCGCCACCCGCACACCGGTGGTCGCCTGCCCCACCACGGCCCTGCACGAACGTCGCACCCCTCCGGTGCGCGCCCTGCTCGACCACGGTGTCCCCGTGGGGCTGGGCACCGACCACAACCCCGCCCAGTCCGGCACGACGTCCATGCCGCTGGTCATCTCCCTGGCCATCTCCATGTTCGAGATGACCGTGCAGGAGGCGCTCAACGCCGCCACCGTCGGTGGCGCCCGCGCCCTCGGACTCAATGACCGGGGACTGCTCGCCCCCGGCAGCCTCGCCGACCTGGTGCAGTGGGACGCCGACCACGAGGGCGCCTTCGCCTGGTCCATGGGGCTGAACACCCTGCGCGTGTGGCAGGGCGGTCAGACCATCCGCTGAAGTCCGTCAGCGGTTGCCGCGGGCGCGGGCGATCTCGATCACCGCACGCTCCAAGGCGTACTCGGGATCGCGTCCGGCGCCCTTGATCAGCGCGTCCGTCTCCGCGATCACCGCCATGGCACGGGTGACCCCACCGGGGCTCCACCCCCGGGCCTGCTGACGCAGCGTCCGCATCTTCCACGGCGGTACCTTCGCCCGCTTGGCCAGATCCGCTTCGCTCATCCCGCGCGGAGGCTGGGCCGCCACCGCGATCCCGCGTATCGCCCCGGCCAGGGCGCTGTTGATCAGCACCGGGGCGGTGCCCACCGCGAGCGACCAGCGCAGCTGCTCCAAGGCCTCGGGCAGGCGCCCCTCCACGGCCCGGTCCGCCACCGTGAACCCGGAGGCCTCGGCCTTGCCCGAGTGGTAGCGGGCCACCGCGGAGGCGTCCACACGTCCCTCGGTGTCGGCGATCAGCTGGGTGCAGGCCGCGGCGATCTCACGCAGATCGGATCCGACCGCGTCGACCAGCGCCTCGGCGGCGTCGGGGGTGATCTGCCGCTTGGCCGCGGCGAACTCCCCCTTGACGAACGCCACCCGTTCCGGACCCTTCTTGGGGCCCTTGCAGTCCACCCGCTCCGCCTTGGCCTTCGTGGCGGCCTCCAACAGCGCCTTGCCCTTGGCGCCGCCGGCGTGGGTGAGCACCATGTTCACGTCGTCGGCGGGGTTCTGGAGATAGTCGAGGACGGTCGCCGCCAGGTCCTTGGTCAGGTCCTGGGAGGAACGGAGCACCACCACCCGGCGGTCGCCGAAAAGGGACGGTGAGGTGACCTCCACCAGGGTGGACGGGCCCACCTGGGCGGGCACGAGGTCGTGGACGTCCACGTCCGGATCGGACTCTCGGACCGCGGCGACCACCGCGGCCACGGCCCGGTCGACGAGCAGTTCCTCGTCGCCGACGATGAGTGTGATGAGGGCGGGTGCAGGCATACAACGAGCATGCCACGACCCACCGACCCGCCGGTGCCGTTCGGTGGCTCATCGATCCGGGGCGGGGCCGCGGGAGACCACGCGCACCGGGTCGTCCAGCACCGCCACGTCCCCGTCCCGGTCGGTGCGCGCGTTCACCAGGGCCACCCGTTCCAGGATGTTCTGGGTGAACGGCGCCGGGTGGCCGTAGGGGTTGTCCGCTCCCACCGAGGTCACCGACACACGCGCCCGCGTCGCGGCGAGGAAGGCCGGGTCCTGGGTGCCCGAACCGTGGTGCGGGGTGTTCAGGACGGTGACCGCCAACAACGCGGCGTCCGGACCGCGCACCAGCTCACCCTGGGCCGGTACCTCGATGTCCCCGGTGAGCAGCGCCGACAGGTGCGTGCCATCCGCCCGGATCACCACCGAGGTGTCGTTGACCGTCCCCACGTAGCCCGGCCGCGGCCACAGCACCCGCAGCGTCCACGTGTCCACCTCGAAGGTCTGCCCCCGCTCGGCGGTCAGGACCTCCACACCCTCCTCCGCCAACAGGCGCCCCACCGCGGTGCCCTCGAAACCCGCCGGGGCCAGCGCCACCGGAACCCGTCGGTGCCGCAGCACACCCGAGGCGCCGTCCACGTGGTCGGAGTGGTCGTGGCTGAGCACCAACAACGGGACCTCCCGCACCCCCAGCCGTTCCAGGCACCCGTCCACCCGTTCCGGATCGTCCCCGGCGTCGAAGACCACCGCCGCCCCTCCGCCGGCGGACAGCACCAACGCGTCGCCCTGTCCCACGTCGCAGGAGACCAACACCCACCCCGTCGGTGGCCAACCGCCCGGGACGCACCGGACCGCCAGACCCGCCACCAACACCGCGACGGTCACGGCGGCCAACACCCGACGCAGCCGTCCACGGGTCAGCAGGAACACCGCCACCAAGGTGGCCAGCACCAAAGCGCCGGCCACGTCGGAGCGCCATGGCAGCGCCCCGTACGGCACCCGAGCCCCCGCCCGCGCCACCACGGCGAGCCAGGACACCCCGAGCCCCGGCAGGTGCACCAGGACCGCCGCGGCGCCCGACCAGACCGACGCCAGCGCGGTCAACGCCGACCCCGCCACGGTCACCACCGCCACCACCGGAGCGGCCAACACGTTGGCCGGCACCGCCACCCACGACACCTCCCCGGACAGCAGCACCAGAACCGGGGCCACCGCGACGTGCGCGGCCACCGCCACCGCCAGGGCCTCCGCCACGGGAAGGGGCATCCGGGCCGACCAGGCGTGCGCCCACCCCGGCACCAGGAGCAGGATTCCGGCCGTGGCCAGCGCCGACAACGCGAACCCGAAGGAGGTAGCCAGCCCCGGAGCCACGAACAGCACGCCCACCACGGTCACGCCCAACGCGCCCAAACCGGCGTGCGCCCGGCCCGTGGCCAACGCCAACAACCCCAACGAACCCATGAACGCGGCCCGCACCACGCTCGGCTCCGGTCGACACACCAGCACGAACAGCCAGATCATCACCGCCCCGCCCAGAACCGAACACCACGTCGGCGCCCGGGCCCACCGAGCCACCGCCAACACGAACCCGGTCAGGACCGCCAGGTTGGCCCCGCTGACGGTCAACAGGTGCGTCATCCCGGTGGCGCGGAAATCCTCCGCGGTCTCCTCCCTCAGTTCGGAGGTGTCGCCGACGATCAACGCCGGTAGCAGCCCGCGTTCGGGTTGGGGGAGTGAGGACGCGGCCTCCCGCAGGTCGCCGCGGACCCCACCGGCGAAGGCCTGGAGCCGCCCGGGCTCGGCGATCTCCTCCGGAGGGCCCCGCACCGGCACCAAAGCCGCCGTCAACGGTTCGTCCTCGGCGGTCAGGAACACCCCCCGAGCGGTGAACTCCTGACCCGGCAGGAGCCCCGACCAGTCCGCGCCGGAGGCCAACACCACCACCGACGCCCGCGAGGCGCGGACCTCGCCGTCCACACGGACCCACACGGTGCGGGCCGGCACCACCCACTCCGCCCGTCCCGGTCGTGGCATGCCCGCCCGGGATCGCGGATCGACCGTCACCACGGCGGCGAACTCCACCTCCCCGCCCCGGTCGCCGGCGGCCACCGCCGCGCTCGACACCGTTCGATGCACGTGGAGTCCGGCCACCGCGGCGACCGTCGCCGCGCACACCAGGGTCGCCGCCACCGCGGTGATCGGAGCCTCCCCGAGCAGCGCGGACGGTCGCTCCCACAGGAACGCCACCGCCGCCACGAGGACCATCGCGCCCGCCAGCGCCCACGCCGCCCACGGAGGGACGGCCAAGGCCACCAGTGCGGCGGCCCATGACGCCAACGCCGGAGCGATCAGCCGCAGGTCCGGCGGGTGCCCCAACCCGTGAGCGTCGGTCCCCAACCATGTCACCAACGCCGACTCACCCCACGCTCACGTGCGGTCGGAGGCTCTCCAGGGTCTTCTCCGCGATCCCGTCCACCCCGAGCAGGTCCTCGACACTGGAGAAGGATCCCCCGAGGGACTCCCGGTGGTCGATGATCTGGCGCGCCTTCTTCTCCCCGATCCCCGGCAGGGAGCGCAGTTCCTCCTCATCGGCGGTATTGACGTTCACCGTCGGACCTTCCCCACCGGCGGCCGCCGCGCCGCCGTCACCGGGCGCCTCCTCCGCGACCCCCACGAGTATGCGTTCGCCGTCGGTCAGTGTCCTGGCCAGGTTGAGCAGGTCGAGATCGGTGTCGGGCAGCGCTCCGCCCGCCTCCTCCACGGCGTCGGCCACCCGCGAACCCGCGGGCATCGTGTACAGGCCCGGTTCGGTCACCTCACCGCCCACGTGCACCACGACATCGCCGTCCGGAGGGGGAGCATCGGGTTCCGGGACCGGACCGTCATCGGAGGCGGCCTGTGTGACCAGCTCGGGCACGGCGACCTCCTCGGGACGTTCGCGCAGCATCAGGAACGCGACCCCCACCGCCAGCAGACCCAGCACCACCAGCACGGCCAGTGACCGGCGCGACAGCGCGGCCTCGGTGGCCCAGCCCCGGGTGACCCGCTCCAGGGCCGCCACGGGTTCGTCCGGGACCAACTCCGTGTACCCGGCGGGCGGCCGGGACGATCCCGTGGGCCGGTCTCGCGTCGAACGTTCACGCCGGCGCTGTTTCCGATCGTCCGAGTCACCGTCGGGTCGATCAGGAGGGGCCCACGGAGAGGGGGAGGGCTCGGGTTTTTTCGGCGCCGAGACGGTGAGCACGTCCTCCGGGGCGCGCTCCGGCCAGTCCCGCCCGGCAGGCCGGTAGGGGGTCCGTGCGTCGACCGCGTAGGGCGCGCTGGGAACGTCGGTGCCCGGTCGGGGAGCGGGGAGGGCCGGAGGATCGGTCGGTGGACGGGGGATTCGGGCGCGCAGACGCCTGGCGGAGGGGGAGGAGCCCAGGCCGAGTGCGCGGAGTCGTTCCTCGGGGGTGGCAACGGGAGGGTAGCGCCGCGACCGGCGCGAAGCGGTCATGCATGCAACGCTAGGGAGATCGCGACCGGCTGTCACCGGGTGATTTCCACCTGTGGATAACTCGCGAAGACACGAAAGGGCCCGGCCTCCCTGAGGAGGCCGGGCCCTGGAAACCGCGGGCTACGCAGTCCTTAGGCGGACTGGAGCTGGTCCAGGCGCTTGGCGATCGCGCTCTTGCGGTTCGCGGCCTGGTTCTTGTGGATGACGCGCTTGCTGGTGGCCTTGTCCAGGGCACGAGCGGCGTCACGCTGCAGGACGGTGGCCTTCTCGACGTCCCCGGCCTCGGCGGCTTCGCGGAACTTCCGGATGGAGGTCTTCAGCGAAGAGCGCACCGCCTGGTTGCGGATACGAGCCTTCTCGTTCTGCCGGTTGCGCTTCTTCTGCGACTTGATGTTCGCCATGCGAAAACGTGCTCCAGTAACTTTGATCTGCGCGCCGGTCGAACAGGCGGCTCATCTCATGGGCAGCCGTTCCATGAGTCGCGCGCGTGGGCGCCGGCGCAGGGTGTGTGTGAGAGACCAGAAGGGCTCGAATTGGAACGTGGAAGTCCGAGACACGGACTTCTCAGTATGCCGTATTCGGTGGACCACTCGGGACCTGGCGGTTACCCGTTCGGGTCCGGAGAGGGTTCTGCAAGAAGGAGTCAAGCCGTGAGCGAGGTACGAGCGGCAGGCGTAGACGACGATGAAGAATCCCTCTGCAAAGGCCCCAAAAAGCACTGCTCAACTCTCAGGGGATGGGGCCCAGCCACCCCGTGCGGTAGGCGTCCAGGTCGCCCTTCTCGGCCTCGTCGGCCAGGTAGAGCGCCACTCCGGTGGTGAGTTCCTCGGCGGGTTCCGCCTTGGACAGACCCAGCCTGATCGCGGCGATCGCGGTCAGCGCGTCCTCGTTCTCGTGGTCCGGCCCCCACTCCGCACCGCTGTAGGCGGGTACCCCGAAACGCAGGGTCAGGTCCTCACGGGATCTGAGCGCCGCCACCGCCTCGGTCACCTGACGCACCATGAAGCCGCCGTACATCCCCTCGGTCGGCATGTTCGCGTCCACCCCGGGCAGTACGACCTCGTCGGCGTGCTCGGTCACCTGGTCCAGGTACCCCTTGGACCAGTACTTCTCCTCGCCGTCGGTGACGAACGACGCCACCCGGCCGCCGGGGAGCAACTCCACGTGATGGGCCTGAATCGACAGCACCGGGTCCTCGCCCAGTTCCTCCCGGACCAGCGACACCAACGTGGGGATCGATGGGTCGTTCACCGTCACTGGACGGATCTCCAGGTGCACCCCGGCGAAACCGTCCGCGGCCACCTCGGCGACCTCCGGCGCGAGCGCCTCACGGGCCTCGGTGGGGAATCGGTCCCGCAACAGGGACGAACCGGACTCCACGTGCCGCAGCCAGGCGAGCGGACGCACCTCGGGATAGGTGGAGTCCAGCCACGACAGCAACGCCTCGGTGTCGGGAACCCGCTCCACGGTCCCGTCGGCGGACACGTCCCCCGCGTACACGTACAGGGTGTTCACCGAGCCGGTGTCCAACAAATCCGCCAGAGTGTCGGTGTCCTCCCACGACCCCACCCAAGCCGCGTCCGCGTCCTGGGAGGCCGCCCGATCGCTGGGCGTGCCCGAGAACTGGAAGCTCAGCAACGCGCCCGCGGCCACCACCAGCACCAGGATCGCCGCGATCCCCGCCAGCAGCCGTGTCAGAAACCACTTCACTCCCGCGCCACCCGCTCTCGCCCCGCCGGGACCGTGCCCGGCGTCGGTTCGCATAATCTGGAGGTCGACACCCGCGCCTCGCGCCCATACTGCCGCATCGCCCCGGGGGATACCCGGTGAGTGCGGTGCCCGCACCATGGGAGGATAGAGGCCGCCGTGTGCCCACGGCCGCGGTGGTATGACGCCCCCCACAGGCGCACACGACCCTGAACCAATCCTGTTGAACGGAGCACGGTGGCACAGCCGAACTGGACCGATCCCGCGCTGATTCGCAACTTCTGCATCATCGCGCACATCGACCATGGCAAGTCGACGCTGGCCGACCGGATGCTCCAGATCACCGGGGTCGTCGAGGACCGTCAGATGCGCGCCCAGTACCTGGACCGCATGGACATCGAGCGCGAGCGCGGCATCACCATCAAGTCCCAGGCGGTGCGCATCCCCTTCACCGCCCTGGACGACAAGACCTACACGCTCGACCTGATCGACACCCCCGGCCACGTCGACTTCACCTACGAGGTGTCGCGTTCGCTGGCCGCCTGCGAGGGCGCGATCCTGCTGGTCGACGCCGCCCAGGGGATCGAGGCGCAGACCCTCGCCAACCTGTACATGGCGCTGGAGAACGACCTACAGATCATCCCGGTGCTCAACAAGATCGACCTTCCCGCGGCCCAGCCCGAGAAGTACGCCGAGGAGATCGCCGGGATCATCGGCTGTGAGCCCTCCGACGTGCTCAAGGTCAGCGCCAAGACCGGTGAGGGTGTCGAGGATCTCCTCAACGAGATCGTCACCCAGATCCCGGCCCCGGTCGGCGACCCGGACGCCCCCGCCCGCGCGATGATCTTCGACTCGGTGTACGACACCTACCGCGGCGTGGTCACCTACGTGCGGGTCGTGGACGGCAAGCTCAGCCCGCGCGAGCGCATCCAGATGATGTCCACCAAGGCCTCCCACGAGATCCTGGAGATCGGGGTCAGCGCACCCGAGCCGACCAAGAGCCAGGGCCTCAGCGTGGGAGAGGTCGGCTACATCATCACTGGCGTGAAGGACGTGCGTCAGTCCAAGGTCGGTGACACCATCACCACCCTCAACAAGTCCGCCGAGACGATGCTTGAGGGCTATCAGGAACCCAAGCCCATGGTGTTCTCGGGCCTGTATCCGATCGACGGCACCGACTATCCGGTGCTGCGCGACGCCTTGGACAAACTCCAGCTCAACGACGCCGCCCTGGCCTTCGAGCCCGAGACCTCCGCGGCTCTGGGCTTCGGCTTCCGTTGTGGCTTCCTGGGCCTGCTCCACCTGGAGATCACCAGGGCCCGTCTGGAGCGCGAGTTCAACCTCGAACTCATCTCCACCGCCCCCAACGTGATCTACAGGGTGGTCATGGAGGACGGCACCGAGCACGTCGTGACCAACCCGAGCGAGTTCCCCGAGGGGAAGATCGACTCGATCTACGAGCCGATGGTCAAGACCACCCTGCTCAGCCCCGCCGAGCACATCGGTCAGATCATGGAACTGTGCCAGGACCGCCGCGGTGAGCTCCAAGGCATGGACTACCTGTCCGAGGACCGTGTCGAGATGCGGTACACGCTTCCCATGGCCGAGATCGTCTTCGACTTCTTCGACGCGCTCAAGTCCCGGACCAAGGGCTACGCCTCCTTGGACTACGAGCCCATCGGGGAGCAGGCGGCGGACCTGGTCAAGGTCGACATCCTGCTCCAGGGCGAGCCCATCGACGCTTTCTCGGCGATCGTCCACAGGGAGAAGTCCTACTCCTACGGGGTGGAGATGACCAAGAAGCTGCGCGAGCTCATTCCGAGGCAGCAGTTCGAGATCCCGGTCCAGGCGGCCATCGGCGCCCGGGTCATCGCCCGAGAGAACATTCGGGCGATCCGCAAGGACGTGCTCTCCAAGTGCTACGGCGGTGACATCAGCCGTAAGCGCAAGCTGCTGGAGAAGCAGAAGGAGGGCAAGAAGCGGATGAAGATGGTCGGCCGGGTCGAGGTGCCCCAGGAGGCCTTCATCACCGCACTGTCCACGGACGACAGCGTCTCCGAGGACAAGAAGAAGAAGTAGTCGCGGCCGGCCGGGGCCGGCGGACGACGAAGGAGGGGCGCCCCCATCGAACAGGGGCGCCCCTCCTACGTTTGCTCCACTAGCCCTTGACCGCTCCGGAGGTCAGGCCCTCGCTGATGTAGCGCTGGAGGAACCAGAACACCGCCAGGGTGGGCAGGGACAGCATGATGGCGCCCACCGCGAACATCCCGAAGTTGGCGTTGCGCTGGGAGTCCACCAGTTGGTACAGCCCCAGGCCCAAGGTCTGCGAGTCGGTGTCCCGCAGGAACACGCTGGCCAACAGGAACTCGTTGATGGTGTTGATGAACACCAACAGCGCCACGATCGCCAGCACCGGGGTGACCAGCGGCAGCATGATCCGGAAGAACACCTGCGCGTGCGTGGCCCCGTCCATCTGCGCGGACTCGTCCAACTCCTTGGGCACGGTGTCGAAGAAGCCCTTCATCAACCACGTGTTGATGCTGAGCGCCCCGCCCAGGTACACCAGCAGCAGGCCCCAACGGGTGTCGAAGCCGATCGCCGGGTAGAGCTCGCCGATGTTGGAGAACATCAGGTAGATCGCCACGATCGCCAGGAACTGCGGGAACATCTGGATGACCAGGAGCCCGATCAGTCCCACCCGGCGGCCCTTGAACCGCATCCGGCTGAAGGCGTAGGCCGCCAGCGCGGACAGCAGCACGGTGACCGCCGCGTTGGTGAGCGCGAAGAACAGCGAGTTCGTGTACCAGGTGGTGAACGGGGTGTTGCGGAACAGCTCCTTGGCGTTGTCCAGGCTCGCGCCCGTCGGCCACAACTGGGAACTGCTCAGGGTGCCGACCGGGTTGATCGCGGCCGAGACCACGAACAGCACGGGGAAGATCGCGAACGCCGCGATCACCCACATGACGGCGTGGCGCCAACCCAGCCGCCCGGCCCACAGGGCGAAGCGCGTGCTGACGCTGCGCTGATAGACGGGCCTGGTGGCGACATCGGGGACGCTCATCGGTCCACCTCCTGCAGGGCCTTGGTCCGGCTCAGAGTGACCACGGACATCACCGAGACGATCAGGAAGATCATCACCGACAGCGCGGCGGCGTAGCCGTACTGCGCGGTGGCCTCACTGAACGCCAACCGGTACGTATAGGTGATGAGCAGGTCGGTGGCACCGCCGGCGGTGGTGCCCTCCGAACCGAACGGTCCACCCCTGGTGATCAGCCACACCGCGTTGAAGTTGTTGAAGTTGAACGCGAACGTGGAGATGAGGATCGGGGTCATCGAGACCATCAGCAGCGGCAGGGTGACGTGCCGGAACGCCTGCCAGGGCCCGGCCCCGTCCAGCTGCGCCGCCTGCCCCAGCTCACGGGGGATGGCCTGTAGCGCCCCGGTGGCGACCAGGAACATGTACGGATAGCCCAGCCACACGTTGGCCAGGATCACCGCGAACCGCGCCGCCCACACGTCGCCCAACCAGTCCACTTGCAACCCGAGCATCCGGTTGAACAGACCGAAGTCGGCGTTGAACATGTCCCGCCAGAGCAGGTACATGGCCAGTGAACTCATGGCGTAGGGCAGGACGACCAGGATCCGGTAGACCACCTTGCCGCGCATCTTGGGCACGTGCAGGGTCAGGGCCACCGCCAGGCCGACCACGAACACCAGGAAGGTGACCGAGACGGCGAACACGACGTTCCACACCAGCGTGCCGAAGAAGGAGGACGCGAAGGTCGGGTTGAACAGGAACCGGAGGAAGTTGTCCAGTCCCACCCCGACCTGCCAGCCCTGGGGAAGGCGCTGCCCGTCCTCGTCGTAGAACGCGCCGCGCTCGTCGTCCGCGTGGTAGACGGCACCGGTCTCGGTGTCCTCGATGCAGTCGCAGGACTCGTCGTAGACCCGGAGGGCGCTGCCCTCGAAGGCACTGGACAGACCGCTGGAGCGGATGCCCGAGCCCTCGTCGGTGGGAACGGCGAACCCTTGCAGCTCGTCGCTGCGCGAGTTCACCTGGGCGGGCGTCAGGACGGTGTACCCGATGGTGTCGGTGATCTTGCCCGAGTCGTCGACCTGGGCGCCGACCAGGTCGCTCAGCCCCTCTTCGGTACCGGCGTAGGTGCCGCCCTCGTCGTCGCTGAGGAGGAAGACGAGTTCACCGGTCTCGGGGTCGCCGTTGGCGGCCACGGTGAGGACGAACTCGCGGGAGTCGGCGTCTCGTGTCACCGAGAACGCCTCGATGGACGCGATGGCCTGGTCCTTGGATCCCCGGTGTCCGTCGCTCATGTTGGTGAGCGAGGTGCTCATCGTGTAGATCACCGGGAAGATCTGGAAGGCCATCAGGAAGAGCACACCCGGCACCAGGTATTTGGCCGGGACGGTGCGCTTGGAGAAGTAGACCCAGTAGACGAGGGCCACCACGGCCACGACCAGACCGATCCCCCACCACACACCCGCCAGGTACAGGGGCAGGACCGCCCACACACCGAGGGCGGTGAACAGGCCCAACAGGAGGATCTTCATGATCTGGCCGCCGAGGGAGCCACCGGCCAGTGGGCCTCCTGGGCGTTTGCGGCCCGCGGGCGCCCCCTTGGTGGAGGCGCCCGCGGTGCCGGGACGGTCGGTTGCCACAGTTACTGGCCGATCCGCTCGGCGACGGTCTCGTGGGCGGTCTCCATGGCCTCACGGGGGTCCGCACCACCGATGATCTGGGCCTGGGCCACGCCCAGCGGCTCCCAGGTCTCACCCATCTCGGGGATGTTCGGCATGGGCATGCCGTTCTCACCGGTCTCGGCCATCAGCGCGATGTTCGGGTCCTCTTCGGAGACGGCGGCCAGGGCCTCGCTCTGCACCGGGGTGCGCGGGTCGGCCTCGTACAGCGTCTGAACGAAGTCGGAGTCGGAGACGTAGTTGACCACGAACTCCTCGGCCAGCGCGCTGTTGGCGCTGCCCTCGGTCACGAAGAAGCCCTGGTAGCCGATGTAGGGGCTGGCGGGGTCCATTCCGTCGAAACCGGGGATGGCGCTGATCTCGTAGTCGATGTCGGAGGTGTTGGCGTCACCGATGTTCCAGGGGCCGGCGACGAAGAACGGGGACTCACCGTCGAAGAACAGGGAGGCTTCGTTCTCCAGGTCGATGGAGCGGCGCAGCACCTCCTCGCCCTCCTCGCCGTACTCGGCGATCGTCTCCATGGCCTCGATCGTCTCGTCGGAGCCGATGCCGAGGTCCTCGGGGTCCCAGTCGCCGTTGTCGTCCTGACCGAACAGGTAACCACCGGCCGAGGTCATCAGGGCGTTCATGCGGAAGGGGTCGCCCTCCTGGCCGACCGCCATCGCCAGGACCTCGCTCGTGTCGCCGGCGTCCTTGAGCTCGTTGCCGACCTCGACGAGCTCCTCGAAGGTCTCCGGGGCGTCCGGAGCCAGCTCGGTGTTGCGCATGAGGAAGATGTTCTCCTGCGCGTACGGAACACCCAGGAGCTGGCCCTCCAGGGTCATGGCCTCCACAGCGGTCTCGTCCAGCGCTTCGGCGCGGTCGGCGGGCAGCTCGATCGGCTGGACCGTGCCGTTGCGCAGGAGGTTGCCGGCCCAGTCGTGGGCGCCGATGAAGACGTCGGGGGCGTTGCCGGCCTGGTGAGCGTTGACGATGTCGCCCTGGATGTCGTCGAAGGAGACGTTCTGGACGTCGACCTCGATGCCGTTGGCCTCGGCGAAGTCGGCGGCGGCGCTCTGGATGGCGTCGGCGCGCTCGGGGTCGGACCAGATGACGAGGGTGCCCTCGGCAGAGCCCTCGTCACCGCCGCCGGTGTCGCCGTCGCTGCCACACGCGGTCGCCATCAAGGCGATCGCGGCGATGCCGGCGACCGCGGACGCGCTTCGGGATCTCATGGTGTCTTCCTTCCAGGAGGACTGACGGAGGTCATGCATGCGGTTCACCGGAGGTTGCGGGTCCGTTGCGGGCATGCCTGTTGATGTGACGTTAGCAATAACTTGCAGGACATGAAAGTCTTTGCAAACTCTGGGGATAAAGATGTGGATACACCCTGGAAACGGTCGGGTGATGGTCACTCAGGGTGCGCGTTCCGGTGCTCGATCCGAGGGGCCGGATCAGGGGCCGAAGCTCTCCAGGATCAGCTGTTCGGCCTCGGCCAGCGCCCCTGCCGGGTCGGCTCCACCGATGATGTCCGCGGTCGCCTGCGAGAACGGGCTCCACACGGCCTCCATCTCCGGGATCGCGGGCATCGGCACACCGCCCTCTCCGGCCTGCTGGAACGCCTCCAGGTGCGGGTCCTGGCCGGACACCATCTCCATCGCGGCGTCCAAAGCGGGTACACGGGGATCCGACTCGTACAGGATCACCGAGAGTTCGGGGTCGGCGAGGAAGGCCTGCGCCAATTCCTGGGCCAAGTCCGGGTCGGCCGCACCGGAGGCCACGAAGAACGCCTGCACGCCGATCAGGGATCGAGCCTCGGCGCCGTCGCTGAACCCGGGGATCGGGCTGACCTCGAACGGGATCTCGTTCGCCTCCGTCGCGGAGACGCTCCACGGGCCGCTGATCAGGAACGGGGCCGCGCCCGTGGCGAACAGGTCGGTGGCGTTGTCGGCATCGGTGCCGCGGTCGAGCAGCCCCGAACCGTCCTCACCCAGTTTCGCCACCTTCTCGAAGGCGGCGATCGACTCCGGCGTGGCCACCCCCAGTTCGGTGGGGTCGGGATCCCCCGACTCGTCCTCACCGAACAGGTAGCCGCCGGCCGAGGTGAAGAACGGGTGGATGTGGTAGGCGTCACCCTCCGCGCCGACCTGCAGACTCAATGCCTGATCGGCCGACCCCGAGTCCACGAGATCCTCCCCGATCTTCGCCATGTCCTCGATCGATGTCGGCGCCTCCGGCACCAGGTCCGTGTTGCGGAACAGCCCCAGGTTCTCGGTGGCGTAAGGAACCCCGTACACCTGCCCGTCGAAGCTGACCGCGTCCAAGGCGCCCGGTGAGAACAGGTCGGACTGGGAGGACTCCAGCCCCACCGGCACGATCGACTCCGCCGCGGCCAGTTCACCCGTCCAGTCATGGGGACCCACGAGCAGGTCCGGGCCGAGACCGGTGGCGTGCGAGCTCAGGAAGCTGGCGCGCAGCTCGTCGTGCTCGATCACGATCACCTCGACCTGCTGGTTGACGTCACGGGAGAAGGCCTCCGCGAAGGTTCGCATGGCCTGCGCGCGGTCCTCGTCGGCCCAGATGGTCAGGGGGATCGACGAGTACTCGTCGACCTCCTCGGCACCCGAACAGGCGACCAAGGTCAACGCCAGCGTGCCTGCGCACAGTGAGAGAGGAATTTTCCTCAAGGTGTACTCCAAGGATGAGCCGGCGGGGACCGTGGACACACGAAGGGGGTCGCCCCGCACCAGGGGATGTGAAGGGTGGAGAGATCAGGGGTGAAACGGGGGGACGCCGGGCGGCCCGGGACGAGGGCCGCCCGGCGTCGGGGATCAGGCGCTCAGCCAGGCCGAGCTCTCGGCGGGCAGGGTCAGGGTGCCCTCGGACACCTCGACGCCCGGGCCGCTGGCGACCAGCACCTCACCGGAGGCGGCCAGCTCCACCGGTGCCTCGGTCATGTTCACGGCCACCCGGACACCGGGCTCGCGCTCGAAGTACAGGACACCCTCGGGCGAGTCCAGCCAGTTCATGGAGCCGTCGCCCAGGGCGTCCAGCTCCCGACGCAGCCGCAGCGCGGTCTTGTACAGCTCCAGGGTGGAGCCCTCCACGCCGTTCTGGGAGGCCCGGGACAGCCCGGCCCAGCGCTCGGGCATGGGCAGCCACGGGGTGGAACCCTCGGAGCCGAACCCGAACGGCGCGGTCTCGCCCTCCCAGGGCAGCGGCACCCGGCACCCGTCCCGGCCGCGTTCGGTGCGACCCGAACGCTCCCAGTTCGGGTCCTGAAGGGCGTCCTCGGGCAGGTCGGTGACCTCGGGAAGGCCCAGTTCCTCGCCCTGGTAGATGTACGCCGAACCGGGCAGCCCGAGCATGAGCAGTGTGGCCGCCCGAGCCCGACGCAGCCCCTGCTCGCCGTCGCCGAAACGGGTCACGTGCCGGACGACGTCGTGGTTGGACAGCACCCAGGTGGTGGTCGCGCCGACGGCATCGTTGGCCTTGAGCGAACCGTCGATCACCTCGCGCAGACGCGCCGCGTCCCAGGGGGCGGTCAGGTACTCGAAGTTGAACGCCTGGTGCAGCTCGTCCGGGCGCAGGTAGCGCGCGATCCGGTCGGAGTCCTCCACCCAGGCCTCCGCCACCAGGGCGCGGTCACCCTCGTAGGAGGCCGCGATCCGCGACCAACGACGGTAGATCTCGTGCACACCGTCCTGGTCGAAGTAGGGCAGCGAGGTGCTGCCGTCGAGCATGTCGGCCTTGGCGTCGGGGTCGATGTCGGGCAGCGTCGGGTCCTTGACCATGCCGTGCGCGACGTCGATCCGGAAGCCGTCCACCCCTCGGTCCATCCAGAAGCGCAGCACGTCGTCGAACTCGTCGTGCACCTCCTGGTGGGTCCAGTCGAAGTCGGGCTGGCCCGGGTCGAACAGGTGCAGGTACCACTGTTCGGGCGTGCCGTCGGGACGCGTGAGACGGGTCCAGGCCGGACCGCCGAAGATCGACTTCCAGTTGTTCGGCGGCTCCTCCCCGTCCGGGCCCTTGCCGTCCCGGAAGATGTAGCGCGCACGCGCCGGGGCGCCCGGCTCGGCGGCCACGGCCTCGCGGAACCACACGTGCTCCGAGGAGGAGTGGTTGGGGACGACGTCGATGATCAGGCGGATGCCCTGTTCGTGGGCGTCCTTGAGGAGAGCGTCGAAGTCGTCGAGGGTCCCGAAACGGGGGTCGACGTCACGGTAGTCGGCGACGTCGTATCCGCCGTCGGCGAGCGGAGAGACGTAGAACGGGGTCAACCAGATCGCGTCGACGCCCAGCTCCGTCAGGTGGGGGAGACGCTCGCGGATCCCCGCCAGGTCACCCTCTCCGTCCCCGTTGGAGTCGGCGAAGCTGCGCACATAGATCTGGTAGATGGCGGCCTCGCGCCACCAGTGCGCCTCGTGCTGCATCGGCGGGGTCCTTCCCTCAAAGTGACTGCAAGTTCTTGCGCAAGATTACCGTCAACTTTCTGTCATGTGACGCCGATCTCGACTAGAGTCGTTCCCATGGGTCCACGACTTGCCGACATCGCGCGGCACGCAGGCGTCAGCGAGGCCACCGTCTCGCGGGTGCTCAACGACAAGCCCGGCGTCGGCGGCGACACCCGAAAAGCCGTCCTGACCGCCCTCGACGTGCTCGGGTACGAGCGCCCCGCCCGGCTGCGACAACGCTCCGCCGGGCTGGTCGGCATGGTGATCCCCGAACTCGACAATCCCGTGTTCCCGATGTTCGCCCAAGCGGCCGAGGGCGCCCTCGCCCAGCGCGGCTACACCCCGGTGTTGTGCACCCAGACACCCGGCGGAATAACGGAGGACGAGTACGTCGAGCTGCTCCTGGAGCGCAACGTCTCCGGCATCCTCTTCGTCTCGGGCAAACACGCCGACACCTCCGCCTCCCACGAGCGCTACCACGCGCTGGTCGCCCGGCGGTTGCCGATCGTGCTGGTCAACGGCTATTCCGACGACATCCCCGCGGCGTTCATCTCCGCCGACGACCGTGAGGCCGGCCACCTGGCCGTCAACCACCTGGTCGCCTTGGGCCACACCCGCATCGGTTTCACCAGCGGGCCCGAGCGTTACGTTCCGGTCCGCCGCAAGCTGGACGGCTTCCACCAGGCGTTGGCCGAACACGGGCTGGACGGCGACGACCTCGTCGAACTCTCCCTGTTCGGGGTCGAGGGCGGGCACGCCGCCGCGAACCGGCTCATCGAACGCGGCGTCACCGCCATGGTCTGCGGCTCCGACATCATGGCGTTGGGCGCCATCCGCGCCGCCCGCCAGCGCGGTCTGCGCGTCCCCCAGGACTTCTCCGTGGTCGGCTACGACGACTCCCAGCTCATCGCCTTCACCGACCCGCCCCTGACCACCGTCCGTCAGCCGATCAACGCCATGGCGATGGCGGCCGTGCGCGCCCTGTGCGACGAGATCGCCGGACACCCCGTCTCGCACGCCGAGTACGTCTTCGACCCCGAATTGGTCGTACGAGGTTCCACCACCGCGGTGCCCTCGGTGCGCGAGACCAGGATCACCGCCCCCGTGCGCCCCGTCCGCGACCACGAGAGCGCGGCCCAAGGCCGCTGACCCACTGACCCACGGGCAGGAAAAAGGGGGGTGCGTGCCGCGCGCACGCACCCCCCGGGTCCCGTCCCGCACCCACCGCGGGACGGGATGTCGGGTCACCGCAGGGCGGGGAACCTGCGGACCGGCGCGGTGGCGCCCCACCAGCGGCCCAGTCCGAGCGTGTCGGCCGAGCGCACGCACGCCAGGCCCACCAGCACCAGGGCGTAGACGATGTGGTCGTCCATGAACGGGTTGGTCTCCAGGGGCAGCACCGCCGCCCACATCAGGAGCATCATCAACGCGCCGGAGGCGGCGGCGATCCGCTCACCGATGCCCAGGAACAGGGCCGCTCCGATACCCAACAGCCCCACCATGAACAGCGGGTCGGCCCAGAACGTCCCGGCGATCGAGCTGAACGCTCCGGCGAAGGGGCCGCTCACGGCGTTGGCCAGGAACCCTCCGGTGGGGCTTCCCCCGTTGATCCAGGCGGCTTCGGCGGGGGTGGAGAAGCCCAGGCCCAGCAGCTTGTCGAAGAAGGCCCAAAGGAACACCCAGCCGAGCGAGATCCGAGTGACGGCGAAGAGGTAGCGGGCCGTCGGAGAACCGATCAGGGGGCGTTCCTCCGCCGGTGCGGTTCGGGGGGTGGTCGTGTGGTCGGACATCGTGTGTCCTCTCGCCGAACTGTTGTGTCACCTCCAAGACAACCCCTTGGGAGAGCTCCTTTCGAGGACCTGCGGTAACGCTCCCCAGGGGCGTAGGTCCCACCCCCGTGGGCGTTCTGGAGAACCCCCAGATCACCGCCGGTGCCCACGACCACGACCAGCGAACATGTGTCCGAGCTCTCGAAGGAGCGAGTCGTCCGCCACAGCCGAGCCGCGACCGTGTCCGCTCACTCCGCCTCGTCGGCGACACTGGGAACATGCCTTCCGTAGCCCTCGACGGTGAACCGGTGCCCCGCACCGGGGACCTTCCCGCGCACTCCCTCGCCCAACTCGGCGATCGGCCCCTCGGGTTCTACGTCCATGTGCCCTTCTGCGTGACCCGCTGCGGCTACTGCGACTTCAACACCTACACCGCCGAGGAACTCGTCTCCCGGGACGGCACCGCCTCCTCCTCCCGCGAGACCTACGCCGAACAGGCCATCGCCGAGATCGACCTCGCCGACAGGATCCTGACCGGCGACCGTCCAAGGGTGAGCACCGTGTTCATCGGGGGAGGCACCCCCACCCTGCTCTCCGCCGAGGACCTGGGCGGCGTGCTCGCCGCCATCGACGACCGCTTCGGCCTCACCTCCGACGCCGAGGTCACCACCGAGGCCAACCCCGAGACGGTCACCCCCGACTACCTGCGCCGTCTGCGGGACGCCGGCTTCACCCGCGTCTCCTTCGGTATGCAGAGCGCCCGCCCGCACGTCCTGCGCGTCCTGGAGCGCGGCCACACACCCGGCCGCCCCGAGCAGTGTGTGACCTGGGCCCGCGAAGCCGGGTTCGACCACGTCAACCTCGACCTGATCTACGGCACCCCGAGTGAGAGCGACGACGACTGGGCGGCGTCCCTTGACGCCGCGATCGGCGCGGGACCCGACCACGTCTCCGCCTACTCGCTCATCGTGGAGGAGGGCACCCGCCTGGCCGCCCGTGTGCGCCGCGGCGAACTCACCGAACCCGACGACGACACCATGGCCGACCGCTATCTCATGGCCGACGAAGCCTTGGCCGCCGCCGGATACACCCCCTACGAGGTATCCAACTGGGCCCGCACCCCCGAAGGGCGCAGTGCGCACAACACGCTCTACTGGACCGGTGGGCACTGGTGGGGCGTGGGCCCCGGCGCGCACAGCCACGTCGGCGGCACTCGCTGGTGGAACGTCAAGCACCCGGCCGCCTACGCCGCACGCCTGGTCGCCCGGGAGACCCCCGCCCAGGCCCGGGAGGTCCTCACCGACGACGAACGTCGCTTCGAACGCGTCCTGCTCGAACTGAGGATGGAACAGGGGTGTCCCCTGGAGCTGCTCGACGCCTCCGGCCTGGCCGCCGCCGAACGTCTGGTGGGGGAGGGGCTGCTGGAACCCGACGCCCACACCCGCGGGCACGCCGTCCTGACCCGCCGCGGCCGTCTGCTCGCCGACGCCGTCGTGCGCGACCTCACCTGAGGCCACGACGAAGGGGCTCGGCCGAAGCCGAGCCCCTCACGGTGTCGCCGGGGACTACTTCACCCAGCTGACGTTGAACGGGTAGCGGTACCACTCGCCCTTGTTGGCCGCGACACCGCCCAGGATGCCGAAGACGACCGCGCACACCCACACGACCAGTTGCAGGATGGCCCCGATGAAGATGACGTACAGCACCGCCGAGATCAAGTAGCCGATCAACAGGATGAACTGGAAGTTCAGTGCCTGGGCGGCCTGGTCGCGAACGAACGGGGACTCGTCCTTCTTGATCAGGAAGAAGATCAGCGGGCCGAGGAACCCGAGCAGGATGCCGCTCAGGTGACTGAGCAGACCCATGGTGCGCTCGTCCTGGTTGGGCTGACCGGTGGTCGCCGAGGACCCCTGCATGCCGGGGTGCGGTGCGTAGCCGCCGTACTGGCCCTGCTGCGCGTAACCACCCTGGTCGTAGCCGGGCGGGGGCGGCGGGTAGCCACCCTGCTCGTAACCGGGCGGGGGACCGCCCTGGCCGTAACCGGGCTGACCTTGCGGGGGCGGCGGGTAGCCACCGGACTGATCGGGTGCGGGATAGCCCCCGGAGGGCTGACCGCCCTGCTGGGAGTACGGATCCTCCGGGGACGGGCCGTTGGGATAGGACATGGCTCGGTTTCCTTGTCGATGCGAGAGCTGGTTCTACTTGAGCAGTCGGATGCTGAACGGGTAGCGGTACCACGCGCCCTTGTTCGCGCCTGAAGCTCCTAGGACGCCGAAGACGATGGAAAGGATCCATACGAGAGCGATGAACAGGGAACCGATCCACGCCAGGTTCCCGAAGAAGATACCCAGTCCAACGTACAGAACCCCCGCGAACACGTAAGGGATCAGCATCGTGATCTGGAAGTTCGCGGCCTCCGCGGCGTGGTGGCGCACGAACGGCGACGTGTTGCGCTTGGCGAAGTAGATGGCCAACGGCGGGATCCAACCGAGGAAGGCGAACATGAAGCCGGTCAGGTGCGCCAACATCGCGACCAGGATGTCATTGCCGCCGCCCGACGGCTGGGGCTGCTGCGTGTACCCCGGCTGACCATAGGGCTGCTGTCCGGGAACCGGCCGGGGTTGCTGCTGCGGGAATCCCTGTTGAGGCGACTGCTGCGGTGCCTGCTGCGCGTACTGCTGCCCGTAACCGGGCTGTGGGGGAGGCGGGGCGAAGCCCGGCTGTCCCTGCTGCCCATAGGGCTGGGCCGGGGGCGGCCCCGGCTGCGGCGCGTACCGCTGAGGCTGCTGCTGCGGATATTGTCCGTACCCCGGCCCGCCCTGCACCTGCTGCTGGGGTGCCTGTGGCGGCAGCGGAGGCCGTTGCCGCCCCTGCTGCTCGTCCGGGGACGGGGGGTTCGACGGGGTCTCGCTCATGGTCTTCCTTGGATCCGCTGTCGGGGATGCTGATCGGACGTGCCCGAATGGTGGGGCCGGTGGTCCCGCAAGCCTAGTCTTCCAGGGGGTGGGGGCCCGTGACGAAGTCGATGAGCTCCTCGACACGTCCCAGCAACGACGGTTCGAGGTCGCCGTAGCCGCGGATCGAACCCAGGATGCGGCGCCAGGCCTCCCCCGTCTCCATCCGCCAGCCCAGAGCGTCCACGACCCCTTCCTTCCAGGGGCGTCCGCGCGGTACCTCCGGCCAGGACCGGATCCCGACCGCGCTCGGTCGGACCGCCTGCCACACGTCCACGTACGGGTGCCCGACCACGAGCACGTCCTCGCCGTGCACCCGCTCGGCGATACGACTCTCCTTGGACCCCGGCACCAAGTGGTCCACGAGGACGCCCAACCGGCGCCCCGGCCCGGGAGCGAACTCCTCCACCACCGCGGGCAGGTCGTCCACGCCCTCCAAGAACTCCACGGCCACGCCCTCCACCCGCAGGTCGTGACCCCACACCTTCTCCACGAGCTCGGCGTCGTGCGCGCCCTCGACGTAGATACGGCTCTCTCGCGCGGTACGCGCCCGCGCGTCAGTCACCGCGATCGAACCCGAGGCGCTGCGCAGCGGACCCTTCGGCCCGGCGGCGGGGCGCACCAGCGTCACCGGTTTCCCGTCCACCAGGAACGCGGCGGGGCCCAACTCGAACACCCGCCGTCCGCCGGCGCCGTCCTCCAATGTCACCGTGGCCTTGTCCCAGGCCACCACCGCCCCACAGAACGTCTCGTCGGCGTCCTCGACCACCAGGTCACGGTCGAGTGGGATCTCGGGCACCGTGCCCTTCTTCGCGCGTCGCCAGTCTCCGGCCAGAACGTCGCGGCCGTAACGGCCGGCTCCCTTGGTAACCACGGTGCCGCAGTGTACTGGTGGGAGGCCTCGAACCCACGCGATCGGGTGGCGCACGTCGCCGTTCCGTCGGGAAGAAGATCACCTCTTCCCCGTGTTACTACCGCCGAGTACACACACGCGTTTGCGGTCGGGCATAGAATTAGCACTGAGGACCACGGAGTGCCAGGAGGTGGCGAGTTGCTGAACGAGCGCAAGCTCGCGGTCCTGCGTGCCGTTGTCGAGGACTTCGTCAACACCAATGAACCCGTCGGTTCCAGGGCGTTGGCCGATCGACATCCGCTCGGTGTCTCCTCGGCGACCATTCGCAACGACATGGTCGCGCTGGAGGAGGACGGGTACATAGCCCAGCCGCACACCAGCGCCGGGCGGGTGCCCACGGACAAGGGGTATCGCCTGTTCGTGGACCGGCTCTCCTCGGTCAAGCCGCTCTCGGCGGCCGAACGCCGAGCCATCGAGTCCTTCCTCGGCGGTGCGGTGGACCTCGACGAGATCGTCGCCCGTACGGTGCGGCTGCTCGCGCAGCTGACCCGTCAGGTCGCGATCGTCCAGTACCCGTCGCTGACCCGCTCGTCGGTGCAGCACGTGGAACTCGTACCCCTCGGCGGCCAACGCATCATGATGGTCGTCATCACCAACACCGGGCGGGTCGAACAGCGCGTCATCGACGGGCTGGGCGCCGTCAGCGAGAACGTCGTCGACGATCTGCGCAACATGCTCAACCGCGCCATAGCCGGGAAACACCTCGGTGAGGTCCCGGACGCGGTGGACGACCTTCCCGCGCAGATCGCACCGGAGGACAGACCCGTGGCGGTCGCCGTCCTCACGGTCCTGCTGGAGAGCCTCGTCGAACGACACGAGGAGAAGATCGTACTGGCGGGAACCGCCAACCTCGCCGCGGTCGATTTCGCGGCGAGCCTGCGGGAAGTGCTCGAAGCACTGGAAGAGAACATGGTCCTCATCCGCTTGTTGGGTGAGGCGAAGGACCCCTCGATGCTCACCGTGCGCATCGGCGCGGAGAATTTCCACGAGGGCCTTCGGTCCACCTCCATCGTGTCGGCCGACTACGGTGTGGGAAACCAGTCGCTGGCCAAGATCGGTGTGGTGGGACCCACCCGGATGGACTACCCAGGGACGATGGGCGCCGTCCGTGCGGTGGCTCGGTATGTCGGACAGATTTTGGCAGGACAGTAACTCAGTGGCCAGAGACTATTACCAGGTTCTCGGGGTGCGTCGCGACGCGTCCAAGGACGAGATCAAAAAGGCGTACCGGCGGCTCGCGCGCGAGCTGCATCCGGACATCAACCCGGACCCGGCGACTCAGGAGCGCTTCAAGGAGGTGACCCAGGCCTACGAGGTCCTCTCCGACGAGAACAAGCGTCGGATGTTCGACATGGGCCATGACCCCTTCGCCCCTGGTGGTGGAGGCGGTGGCGGCGCCGGTGGTTTCGGCGGCGCCGGCGGATTCGCCTTCGACGACATCATGAACGCCTTCTTCGGCGGAGGTCAGCCCGGTGGGCGGGGCCCGCGTGAGCGGGTCCGGCGCGGACGCAGCATCAAGATCCGCATCGAGCTGGACCTGGTCGAGACCGCGTTCGGCGTCAGCAAGGAGATCACCTTCCCCACCGCCATCCTGTGCGACACCTGCCAGGGTGAGGGGACGGCCGCCGGCTCACACCGCTCCACGTGTGACATGTGCCATGGCCAGGGTGAGGTCTCCCAGGTCACGCGCTCCTTCCTGGGTCAGGTCATGACCTCGCGCCCCTGCCCGCAGTGCTCGGGGCAGGGCTCGGTCATCACCAACCCCTGCGGCGACTGCGCCGGTGAGGGGCGGGTCCGGGAGAAGGTCACCCGTACCGTCAAGATCCCCGCCGGGGTGGACGACGGCACCCGCATCCAGCTCGCGGGCGAGGGTGAGGTCGGCCCCAACGGCGGACCGCGCGGTGACATCATTTTGGAGATCGTCCAGAAGGCGCACCCGACCTTCGAGCGGCGCGGCGACGACCTGCACTGCACCATCGCGGTGCCGATGACCGCGGCCGCGCTGGGAGCCTCCTTCGCCTTCGACACCCTCGACGGCACGGAGAACCTCGACCTGCGCCCGGGCACCAACTCCGGACACATCATCACCCTGCCCGGTAAGGGCGTCAGTCACCTCGACGGTGGTGGGCGGGGCGACCTGCGCATCCGCGTGGACGTGGAGACGCCGAGCAAGCTCGACGAGGAGCAGGAGGTGCTCCTGCGCAAGTTCGCCGAGCTGCGCGGCGAGGACCAGAACCCGGGCCGGTTCAGTCCCGGTCACGGCGGGTTCTTCTCCAAGATCCGAGATGCCTTCGGCGCCGGCAAGTGACCCCACCGGTCTTCCTGGTCGACACCGCGGCCCTGGCCGCCGACCGGATCCGGCTCGACGGGCCCGAGGGGCGGCACGCCGCCGCGGTCCGACGCGTCCGTGAGGGCGAGACCGTCGATCTCTCCGACGGTCTCGGCCTGCGGGCGCGGTGCGAGGTGGTGGAGGTCATCGGCAAGGAGACGCTTCTCTGCCGGGTCCTCGAACGCCTCGACGAACCCGAGGCGAGTCCTCGCCTGACCGTGCTCCAAGCCCTGCCCAAGCGGGACCGGGGCGAGCTCGCGGTGGAGACGATGACCGAGGTCGGGGTGGACACCATCGTTCCCTGGGCCGCGGAACGGTGCGTCACCCAGTGGAAGGGCGACCGGGGCGCCAAGGCCCTCGCCAAGTGGAGGGCCGTGGCCCGGGAGGCCGGCAAGCAGGCCCGTAGGGCCCACCTGCCCGAGGTCACCGAACCCGTGGACCGCAAGGGCGCGGCGGCGTTGCTCGCCGACGCCGACCTGGCGGTGGTACTGCACGAGGGCGCGGCCGAACGGCTGTCCCGACTGCCGCTGCCGGACTCCGTCACCGAAGTCGTACTGGTGGTGGGGCCCGAGGGCGGGGTGTCCGACGCGGAGCTCGCCGCCTTCGACGAGGCGGGCGCCGTACGGGCGCTTCTG
Organism: Nocardiopsis sp. JB363; assembly: GCF_900143625.1. Classification (GTDB taxonomy): domain Bacteria; phylum Actinomycetota; class Actinomycetes; order Streptosporangiales; family Streptosporangiaceae; genus Nocardiopsis. The sequence goes on along the minus strand of NZ_FRFF01000198.1, from coordinate 51,049 downwards.
GGCGACTCGGTCCTGCGCACCTCCACCGCCGGGGTAGCGGCCCTGGCGCTGCTTCAGGCCCGCACCGGTCGTTGGTGAAACGATAACGAGAAGGGGCCCGCGCTCATAGCGCGGGCCCCTCTCCTGTTCTCCAGGTCATGTCATCGAGGTCACTGGGTGCTGGGGAGCTCGTCGTCGGCACCGTTTCCGCCGCCGTTGTTCCCGTTGCCGGGGGTGCCGCCGCCGGGGGACTCATCGTCCTCGGGGTCGTCCTCCGGGTCGGTGCCGGGGGGCGTACCGGGGCTGGTCGGCTCGTCCGTCGGCTGCTGCTCCGGGTCGCACTCGGGGTCGGCGGAGGCCGCCTCCCTCTCGTCCTCGTCCCGTTCGGATTCGGTCGCGGTGGGCGTGACCTCGTCCTGGGGCGGGCAGGAGGCGGTGGCCTCCTGGCCCTCCTCCTCGGTGCCCGATTCGCCCTCGGGGGACGGGGAGGCCTGAGAGCCCTCTTCGGGCTCTTGGGTGGGATGACTGGACCCGGTCGCGGAGTCGCTCGCGGTGGACGGCGCGGCGGCGTCCCCGTCCTGGCCCCCGCCGGCGGAGGGCGGCGTGCCCTCACGGTCCGCGCCCGCCGGCACGATCTCCATCACCTGGTCGCGCACCTGGGGGCTCGACATGATCACCGATCCGGCGATGAGCACGGCCCCCGCCACCGCCGCGACCGGTCGTAGCCAGGGCAGACCGAACCAGAACGCGCCACGGCTGCGTTCGGTGCGCTCGCGGATCAGGTTGAGGCCCTCGGCCGACGGTGTGAACTCGTCCGCCTCGGCGCGGAGGGCCTGCCGGAGTCGGTCCTCGAACTCCGGTGTGTTCGGGTCGTTGGGGCTGCTCATGTGGTCTGCTCCAGTGCAGAGCGGAGCGCGGAAACACCACGGGAGGTGTGGCTCTTGACCGCGCCGCGGCTGATGCCCATGGCATCGGCGATCTGTGCTTCGGACAGGTCGCCGTAGTACCGGAGCACGATGGCCTCTCGCTGGCGGGTGGGAAGTTTGCGCAGGGCACGGATGACGGCCTCGCGCTCCAACAGGTTCATGGCACCGTGTTCGGCGCTGGGAGCGTCCGGGAGGGCCTTGGGGGCGTGCTTCTCGACCACGGCGCGGTGGCGCAGGACGGACCTGGCCTTGTTCACCACCGCTTGACGTAGGTAGGAGAGCGCCTTGTTGGGATCCCGCAGGCGGCGCCAGGCTCCGTGCATCGCGACGAAGGCGTCCTGGACGACCTCTTCGGCGGTCGCGTGGTCTCGGAGCAGAAGGGTGGCGAGCCGGACGAGCGGACGGTAGTGCTCTCGGTAGAGCTCCGTCACGGCGTGGTCGGCGTCCCACTCGACCGAGAGCGGTGCCGTGGTGGCCCCGGCAACCATGGTTTCTGTCGTCACATCTGTTCGACGCACACCCTTGTCGCGGGGTTTACGAAAGGGCATACCTCTTCTTTTCCAAGTAGATGTGCGTTCCCATCCGAACACGCCGAATCCGGCCGAACGGCAGGCGGAGCAGACGCCCTGACGCGCACGGACGCCAAGCCTATCGTGCCGGATCCCACTGTCGTCAGGGGAACCATGATCCGATCGGTTTCGGAAAGGTTGAGAGTTCATCTCCCTCCTGTGTCCCCTGCGGCCGACGGGTCACTGCGGCATCATGGTCCACGAACGAACCGGGTAAGGGCCTCGCCGCACGGCACGGGTCCCGAGATGGAAGGTGTGCGATGGTCGATCCCGACTGCCTTTTCTGCAAGATCGTCGAGGGGGAGGTGCCGGCGGAGATCGTCCGTGAGGGAGAGCGCACGGTGGCCTTCCGCGACATCAACCCCCAGGCGCCCACCCACGTTCTGGTGATCCCGCGCGAACACCACCCCGACGTCGCCTCCGCGTCCGCCGGCGACACCGGTCTGATGGACGTCCTGGCCCGGGAGGCCCACGAGGTCGCCGTGGCCGAGGGCATCGCCGAGACCGGCTACCGACTCGTCTTCAACACCGGTGCCGGCGCCGGGCAGACGGTGTTCCACCTCCACGGACACCTCCTGGGCGGCCGTGGCCTCAACTGGCCTCCCGGGTAGTCCGGTTCCTCCGGTGGGGCCGGATTCGACCCATCGAGTCCGCAGGATGCATCTTGGTAGACTCGTGCACAGGGCCCCACCGGCCACTTCGGGAGTCACGAACCCCGTGGTGAGCCGGGACGGCGCCGTCGACCGCGGTGCCGAGCCCGGGACCCGGCCCCGACGAGGGGCCCGTGACCGAAGGGTAGGGACAGCGGCCGCAAGGCCACACCATGGCCGAGTCAACTCATACGCACCCGGACGCCGGCAGCCAGGTCAAGGTCGTGGTGCCGGACGAGCACACGATGATCAGTCTGCTCGGCTCGGGTGACGAACTGCTCCGGGCGCTGGAGCGGGCCTTCGACAGTGACATCCACGTCCGCGGCAACGAGTTCACGATCAAGGGGGACCCCGAGGAGACGGCCGTCGTGGTCCGCCTCGTGGAAGAGCTCATCGAACTCGCCAAGAGCGGTACGCACGTCACCCCGGACACGATCGAGCGCATGATCCACATGTTGAGCGCCCCGGGGAACCAACGCCCCGCGGACGTGCTCACCACGAACATCCTGTCCAACCGGGGCAAGACCATCCGCCCGAAGACGCTGAACCAGAAGCGGTACGTCGACATCATCGACCAGCACACCGTGGTCTTCGGCATCGGCCCGGCGGGTACCGGAAAGACGTACCTGGCGATGGCCAAGGCGGTCCAGGCCCTGCAGGACAAGGAGGTCAACCGGATCATCCTCACCCGTCCCGCGGTCGAGGCCGGTGAGCGTCTGGGTTTCCTGCCCGGCACCCTCTACGACAAGATCGACCCCTACCTGCGTCCGCTCTACGACGCCCTGCACGACATGCTCGACCCGGAGACCATCCCCAAGCTGATGGCCGCCGGCACCATCGAGGTCGCCCCCCTGGCGTACATGCGCGGCAGAAGCCTCAATGACTCCTTCATCATCCTGGACGAGGCGCAGAACACCTCGCCGGAGCAGATGAAGATGTTCCTCACGCGTCTGGGTTTCGGGTCCAAGATCGTGGTCACCGGTGACGTCACCCAGGTCGACCTGCCCGGTGGGCAGACCAGCGGACTGCGCACCATCGAGAACATCCTGCGTGATGTCGACGACATCGCCTTCTGTCGGCTGACCAGCGAGGATGTCGTCAGGCACAAGCTCGTGGGCCAGATCGTCGACGCCTACGACCGCTACGACGTCGCTCAGGGCAAGGGCGGCGGCGACGCGGGCGGCCGGAACCGGGCAGACTGAGGAAGAGTACGTAGTGACACCGGCCGGTGGGCCCGCCACGTGCGCGGGCCCACCGCTGTCGGATACGGCGTTGGCGCGAGAACGCCCGGTGGGGCCGCCCCGCCGACCACCATCGATCAAGTGAGGCACCGACAATCCGATGAGTATCGACGTCGCCAACGAGTCCGGCGTCTCCACCATGGACGAGGAGAGGCTTTCCCGCCTCGCCCGGCACGTGCTCGACGCCATGCGCGTCCACCCGTTGGCCGAGCTTTCCGTCGTGCTGGTGGACGAAGGGACGATGACCGACCTGCACGTGCGCTGGATGGACGAACCCGGTCCCACGGACGTTCTCTCGTTCCCCATGGACGAGCTGCGTCCCGGTGGACCCGGCCGCACCAGCGACCTCGGGGTGCTCGGTGACGTGATCATCTGCCCGCAGGTCGCCGAACGCCAGGGCGAGGAGGCCGGGCACGGCACCCAGGCCGAGATCGACCTGCTGTGCACCCACGGCATCCTGCACCTGCTCGGCTACGACCACGCCGATCCCGACGAGCACAAGGAGATGTTCGGGCTCCAGGGCGAGATCCTCGCCTCCTGGAGTGAGCGCGAAGCCGCGCGGAAGGCCGAACTCGAAGGGGACGAGACCGCCCGATGAGCGCGATCTGGCCGGACCTGGCCCCGGTGAGCACCGGGGAACCCTGGGAATGGGCGCTGGCCCTGCTCGTGGCGTTGGTGCTGATCGCGATGGCCGGGTTCCTGGTGGCCGCCGAGGTCGCCGTCACCCGAGTGATGGCGGTCGGCCTGGAGGCGACCTACGGTGAACGCGCCGTCAAGGCGAGCCCCGCTTGGGAGCGGGTGGCCGCGGAGCCCACCGCGCACCTCAACATGCTGCTGTTCCTGCGTGTGGTGTGCGAGGTGTGCGCCGTCCTGGCCGCCGGCGTGGGCATGGTGTTCCTGCTGGGAATCGGGTGGCCCGCGCTCGTCCTGACCGCCGTCGCGATGATCGTGGTGGAGTGCGTCCTGATCGCCGTCACCCCGCGCATCCTCGGTCGCCAGTTCGCCGGTCCCGTCGCCCGGGTCAGCGCCGCGGTCATCCACCCGGCGCAGGTCGTTCTGGGCCCCCTGGCCCGACTGCTGGTCGGGGCGGGCCGAGCGCTCACCCCGCGCGGTAAGGGCGACCGCGAGGGGCCCTTCAGCACCGAGACCGAACTGCGGCAGTTGGTGGACCTGGCCGAACGAGGGGAGGTCATCGACGCCGAGGAACGGCAGATGATCCACTCCGTGTTCAAGCTCGACGACACCTCCGTGCGCGAGGTCATGGTGCCCCGGCCCGACATCGTCTTCACCGGGCGCGACGCCGACGCCGACGCGGTGCTCACCCTCGCGTTGGGCAGCGGATACTCGCGCATCCCGGTCACGGGTGAGGACGAGGACGACGTCGTGGGCATCCTCTACCTCAAGGACCTGGTGGAGCGGCTGCGCGACCGCTGGGCGGCGGCCGCGGGCGGCGCCGAGGACGTGCCGCTGACCGCGGGCGACGTCATGCGCCAGGCCACCTACGTCCCCGACACCAAGCCGATCGACGAACTGCTGCGCGAGATGCAGAAGCAGCGCAACCACGTGGCGGTGGCCATCGACGAGTACGGCGGGACCGCCGGTCTGGTCACCATCGAGGACATCGTGGAGGAGATCGTCGGGGAGATCACCGACGAGTACGACCACGAGATCGCGCCGGTGGAGCGTCTGGACGAGTCCCGAGTCCGGGTGACCGCGCGCCTTCCACTGGGCGAGCTCGCCGAAGTCTTCCCCGAACTCGACCTGGAGGTGTCCGACGTGGAGACCGTGGGCGGACTCGTCGCGTTCGTGCTGGGTCGGGTCCCCGCCGGAGGGGCCCAGGCCGAATACGCTGGACTCAGGCTCACCCTGGAGGGCAAGAGCAGCCGCCGCAACCGGATGACGACCGTCCTGGTGGAACGGTTGCCGGAGGAGGACTCCGAACCCGAGCGGGGCAAGGAAGAGAACGTAAGGAGCACGGACCAGTGACGGACACGACGGGGCTCGGCCCCGAGGACGCCAAGCTCATCACGCTCGCGCGCGCCTCCCGGGCACGCAACGCGACCGCCGAGGGCGCCGCGGTGCGCGATGAGACGGGCCGCACGTACGCGGCCACCACGGTGTCGTTGCGCTCGCTGCGCCTGTCCGCGCTCCAGGCCGCCGTGGCCGCGGCGGTCTCCAGCGAGGCCTCCGCCTTGGAGGCGGCGGTAATCGTCACCGAGGCCGAGGAATTGACCGAGGACGACCGCGCGGTGGCGGACGACCTGAAGACCCAGGTGTTGGTGATCGCGGCCCCCGACGGGGTGCCCGCGAGCATCACCCGGCGCTGAGAAGGACTGATGAAGGACCTCGACCTCGAAAAACTCCGCGTTCCGCTGGAGATGCCCTCTTATCCGGAGGGTTTCCGTAGCGGCTTCGCGTGTTTTGTGGGCCGCCCGAACGTCGGCAAGTCCACCTTGATGAACGCGCTGGTCGGGCAGAAGGTGGCGATCACCAGCAGCCGTCCCCAGACCACGAGGCGGACGGTGCGCGGGATCGTGCACCGCCCCGACGCACAGTTGATCATCGTGGACACACCAGGTCTGCACAAACCCCGCACCCTGTTGGGGGAGCGGCTGGACTCGCTGGTGCGGTCCACGCTGGTCGAGGTGGACGTGATCGTGTTCTGTCTGCCGGCCAACGAGCCGATCGGTCGCGGCGACACCTACATCGCCAAGGAGTTGGCCGCGCAGCGCAACACCCCGGTGGTGGCGGTGGTGACCAAGGCCGACCTGGTCGACAAGAACACGCTCGGCGAGCACCTGATGGCGGTGAACGAGCTGGGCGACTGGGCCGACATCGTGCCGGTGTCCGGTCGGAGCGGCTACCAGCTGGAGACCGCCGCCGACGTGCTCTGCTCGCACCTGCCGGAGGGGCCGCCGCTGTACCCCGATGGCGACCTCACCGACGAACCCGACGAGATGCTCGTGGCCGAACTGGTGCGCGAGGCCTCTTTGGAGGGCGTGCGCGACGAACTGCCGCACTCCATCGCGGTGGTCGTGGACGAGATGTTCGAGCGCGAGAACACCAAGCCCGGTAAGGAACTGGTGGACATCTACGCGTCCTTGTACGTGGAGCGGTCCAGCCAGAAGGCGATCGTGATCGGGTCCAAGGGCACGCGGCTACGGGACGTGGGTTCGCGGGCCCGTAAGCAGATCGAGGGTCTGCTGGGCCGGCGGGTCTTCCTGGACCTGCGGGTGCGCGTGGCCAAGGACTGGCAGCGCGACCCCAAACAGCTGCGCAAGCTGGGCTTCGACCAACAGACGTAGCCTGCCGCGAGCATGACGAGGGGCCCTGACCACTTTCGGTCAGGGCCCCTCGTCATGGACGGTTCAGGCCTGATTGTTGAGGTCGGTGGCCAGAAGGGTGGCGGAGCTTCGCACGATGGGGGCGGCGCGGTCGACGAAGTCCCAGCTCACGCGGGCTTCGGGGCCGGAGATGGAGACCGCCATGCCGGACGGGGCGTCCTTGACGGGGACGGCCACGCAGCGCACACCGATCTCCTGTTCTCCGTCGTCGATGGCGTAGCCGTTCTCGCGGATGCGGTGGAGTTCGGCCAGGAAGGCGTCCGGGTCGGTGATGGTGCGCTCGGTGGCGGCCGGCATGCCGGTGCGGCGCACGGTGGCCAGTGCGTCCTCGTCGCTCAGCTGGGACAGCAAGGCCTTGCCGACACCGGCGGAGTGCGGCAGGACGCGGCGGCCCACCTCGGTGAACATGCGCATCGCGTGTGGTGAGGGGACCTGTGCCACGTAGATGACCTTGTCGCCGTCGAGCATGGCGAGGTTGGCGGTCTCGCCGAGGTCCTCCACGAGCTGTGCCAGGTGGGGACGGGCCCAGGTACCGAGCATCTGGGCGGCCTTGTCGCCGAGTCCGATCAGGCGGGGGCCCAGCGCGTATCGGCGCGAGGGCAGTTGGCGGACGTAGCCGTTGCCGACCAGCGTGCGGATGATGCGGTGGATGGTGGGCAGGGGAAGGCCGGAGGAGTCGGCGAGTTGACTCAGGGAGGCCTCGCCGCCCGCCTCGGCCATGATCTCCAACAGGGAGAAGGCACGGTCGAGGGACTGTACGCCACCGGAGCGGCGGGCCGTCTCCGCGGCGGGGCGGGGTTGGTCCATGTGGGGGGTCTGTGAGGCTGACAAGGGTCGTGCTCCCATGCTGAGGGCCGCTACGGTCACGCTCTCATTCTGCAATACGAAAGCTGCTTTTCGCTCTTGGTCGCTCAGAGAAGGCCGGCGCGGTGGCTTTTCGCCGCCCGCCGGCCCTTGTTCTTCCGAATAGCAAAAGTTAGTATCCGCATGTAGAAAACTTACCCGGCCTTCGAGTGGAGGCCGGTGACGCAGACGGAGGAGGACACCCCACGTGGCGAGTGACACCCCACCCGGCCCGAGCGGCCTGGCCACCGAACTCGACACCCGACTCGCCGAGGCCGACGCCCGCCTGGAGCGCGAGTACCCGGGCGACCAGGGCGGCCGCCAGCCGGTCCACAGTGTCTACGTCCCCGCCGACAAGGTCGGGGCGGGTCTGGCCGCCGACTGGGGGGCCAAGGCCCTGGCCGCTCTCGACGAGTTCGCCCCGAAGGCCGCCGACCTGGCCGCCGCCACCGGCATCGGTGAGGCCGCCGTCGCCGACGCCCTGCCCCGGGTCCGCGACAAGCTCGCCCGCGAACCCATCGAGGACCTGCGCGCCGACTTCGAGGACGGCTACGGCAGCCCCGGAGAGGAAGCCGAGGACCGGGACGTGCTCAGGGTCGCCCGCGCCTTCGCGTCCGACCTGGCGAAGGGGGAGGCCACGCCCTACTTCGGCATCCGGATGAAGGGCATGGAAGCCGCCGGCCGACACCGCGGGGTGCGCACCCTGGGCATGTTCCTGGGCACTCTCCTGGAGGAGCACGGCTCCCTGCCGGACAACCTCGTGCTCACCCTGCCCAAGATCACCTCGGTGGAGCAGGTCGAGGCGATGGTCTGGCTGAGCGAACGCCTGGAGCGGAACCTCGACCTGGCGGAGGGACGGATCCGCTTCGAGTTGCAGATCGAGACCCCCCAATCGATCCTGCTGCCCGACGGCACCGTCGCGGTCTCTCGGATGATCCAGGCCGGACAGGGCCGCGTCACCGCCCTGCACTACGGCACCTACGACTACAGCGCGGCCTGCGGGATCACCGCGGCGCACCAGAGCCTGGCCCACCCCGTGGCCGACCACGCCAAGTCCGTGATGCAGGTGGCCGCCGCGGGCACCGGGGTGTGGCTCTCCGACGGGGGCAGCAACATCATGCCCACCGGCACCCCCGAAGAGGTCCACTCCGCGTGGCGATTGCACGCCGGGCTGGTGCGGCGCTCCCTGGAGCGCGGCTACTACCAGGGCTGGGACCTGCACCCCCACCAGCTGCCCATCCGTTTCCTGGCCACCTACGCGTTCTACCGGGAGGCCTTCGCCCCCGCGGCCGCACGCCTTCAGGCCTACCTCGGCCACGCCGGCGGTAACGTCATGGACGAACCCGCCACCGCCCAGGCCCTGGCCGCCGTCCTGGCCCGTGGCCTGCGCTGCGGGGCGTTGGAGGAGACCGAGGTCGTCGACGCCTGCGGTACCGACGCCGCCGGCATCGAGGCCCTCGCCACCCGCCGGGTCGGACAGGAGTAGTCATGAGCGAACACGAACTCGTGGTGCGGGCCGACCGCGCCCTCACCCCCGAGGGGGAGCGTCCCGTCACCGTGGTGGTGGACGACGGACGCATCATCGACGTCCTCTCCGGAACCGACGTCGCCGTCGACGCCCGCCGTGAGCTGCGCCTGGCCGACGACGAGGTTCTACTGCCCGGGCTGGTCGACAGCCACGTGCACGTCAACGAGCCCGGACGCACCGAGTGGGAGGGCTTCGCGAGCGCCACCCGCGCCGCCGCCCTGGGCGGGGTGACCACCCTCGTGGACATGCCGCTCAACAGCGTGCCGCCCACGACCACCACCGACCACCTCAAGACGAAGAAGGCGGCCGCCGAGGGCAAGCTCGCCGTCGACGTGGGGTTCTGGGGCGGAGCCGTTCCCGAGAACACCGGCCCCGACACCATCGGCGCCCTCGCCGACCTGTGGGCGGAGGGGGTGTTCGGGTTCAAGTCGTTCCTGTCGCCCTCCGGGGTGGACGAGTTCGGGCACCTGGACCCCGAACACCTGGACACGGCGGCCGGCGCCATCCACGCCTTCGGTGGCCTGCTGATCGTGCACGCGGAGGACCCCACCGTGCTGGACTCGGCGCCCGCCGCGTCCGGACGCGAGTACGCGGACTTCCTGGCCTCGCGACCCGACGAAGCCGAGCACGCGGCGATCGCCCTGGTCGTCGACACCGCCCGCCGAACCGGGGTGCGGGCGCACGTGCTGCACCTGTCCAGTGCCTCCGTGCTGCCCCTGATCGCTCAGGCCAAGCAGGAGGGCGTGCCGCTCACTGTGGAGAGCTGCCCGCACTACCTGACCCTGGCCGCCGAGGAGATCCCGGCGGGGGACACCAGCTACAAGTGCTGCCCGCCCATCCGGGACTCCGCCAACCGCGACCTACTCTGGCGGGCCCTCCAGGACGGGCTGATCGACTGTGTGGTCAGCGACCACTCGCCCAGCACGCCGGACCTGAAGGAGCTGGACACCGGCGACTTCGGTACCGCCTGGGGCGGCGTCGCGGGGCTCCAGTTGGGTCTGTCGGCCATGTGGACCGAGGCCGCCGGTCGCGGGGTGCCCCTGGCCGACGTCGTGCGGTGGATGTCCGCCGGGCCCGCCCGCGTGGCGGGGGTCCGCGGCAAGGGCACGATCGCCGTGGGGAACCAGGCCGACCTGGCCGTGTTCGCCCCGGAGGAACCCTTCCGGGTGTCGGTGGGCGAGCTGGCCCACCGCAATCCGGTCAGCGCCTACGACGGCGCCGAACTCAAGGGCCGGGTACGCCGCACGCTGCTGCGCGGCGCCGAGGTCACGGCGGACAGCGTCGACGGGCACATGATCACCCGGTAGGACCGACCCGGAACAGCGGAGAGGGCCCCACCGAGACGGTGGGGCCCTCTCTGGCCGGAGGGGCCGAGCGGTCAGCCGCGGGTGGCCTTCCATTGGGACTCCAGGTCGGCCACACCGGTCTCGGTGAGGGAACCGAAGACGTGCAGGCGCGCCATGCCGCCGTCGGGGAACGCGTCGACGTGCACGTGGGTCACGGTCACCGGGGCATCCAGGACGAAGCGGTGCGGGCTGTCGGGCTCCAGACGGGTCCGGCCGACGATCTCGAACCAGGCGTCCGGGTCGGCGCCGTGGGCGTCACGGCCCTTGATGGTGATCCATCCGGCCGCGTTGCCCTTGAGGTAGGCGGTGTCCACCTCCAGGGCGCGCACGGTGGACTGGGCGGTCAGCCGGAAACGCACCCAGTCGTTGCCGGTGTCGCGGCGGCGCCGGTTCTCCCAGCCGTCGTCCATCTTGTGGGAACGGCCCGGCGCGATGATGTTCTCCGGCGGGGAGTAGAACCGGTCCGAGGCGTCCTCCACGGTGCCGCCGTTGAGCAGCGCCGCCACGTCGAACGCGCCCTGCGCGGCCAGCCAGGCGGGGTCGGCGACGGGCTCGCCGTACACGCGCAGCCGGGCCACACCACCGTCGGGGAACTGTTTGAGGCGCAGGTGGGTCCAGCGGCGGGTCGAGGTCACCTCGAAGCCGTTGGCGGCGTGCCCGTACACGGGGGTGCGGGGCACCAGCTCGGTCCAGTCGGCGGCCAGCAGCTCCTCGGTGGTGGGGGTGCCCTCCACCTGGGCGGCCTCCACGCTCACCTCGGTGGGGTGGTTGCCCCGGAAGTGCGCGGTGTCGATGTTCAGGGCGCGGACGACGCCGGGAAGGGCCAGGCGGACGAGCGCCCAGTCGTGGTCGTCGGCGGTGGGGTGCGGCTGTTCGGCGCTGACGCCGCGGCGGCGGCGGGTCTCCCAGCCGTCCATGACCTTGCCCTTGTGCCCGAAGGCATGCGGGTCGAACACGGCGGGTTCGGGCCGCAGGAGGTTCTCGCGCTGGGCGAAGAACTCGTCGTTGGCCGCGACCACGCCGCCGCCCAGGCGCCGATCGGCGAGGTCGACCATGCCGGCGAAGTCGAGCTTGGTCTTCTTGTAGTCGGCGTAGGGATCACCTCCGCCGTAGGGCCGGGCGTTGTAGTCACGAGGGTCGAAGGGCTGGGCCCCGCTCATGGTTCTCCTGGCACGTCGATTGGTGGGACGTTTCCAGATTGGCAGGAGAAACCGATAACTTCCAGCGAAAGTTTTTGATCTATACGTTCACTTGTACTGAATGGTTGTGCTGTGCAGGTCGGCCGCGACCTGGGTGAGGGCGCGCAGGGCGGCGTCGATCTGGGGACGCCGGCCCGAACCCGCGCGGACCGCCCACACCACGTGTCGGCGGGGCCGGTCCGAGCGCGGGGTCCGCAGCACCACCCCCGGAGCGTCGTCGGCCGCGGCCAGCCGCGGGACGAGCGCCACTCCCAACCCGGCCGCCACCATGTCGAGGATGGCCCGCCAGTCCGAGGCCACGTGCCCCTGCTCCGGCACGAAACCGGCCTGGGCGCAGGCGGCCACCGTGATGTCGCGCCAAGGGCCCGCCGCACCGTAGATCCACGGTTCGTCGGACAGGTCGCGCAGGTGCGGCGCGGGGGCGTCGGCCAACCGGTGCCCGGCGGGCAGCGCCACGTCCAGGGGGTCGGTCAGCAGCTCGCCCCGTTCGTAGCGTCCGTCCTGGTCACCGGGGATCTGGGCGGCCAGGGACAGGCCGATGTCGACCTCCCCGGCGGCCAGCAGTTCGTACACCTCGGCGGCCTCGGCCTGGTGCACTCGTGTGCGCAGGTGCGGGTGGGTGCGGCGCAGGGTGCTCAGCGCGGGCACCACCAGGGTCGGGATGGCGGTGGCGAACGCGCCCACGCGAACCCGCCCGGCCTCACCGCGGACGAACCCGTCCAGTTCGGCCTCGGCCCGCTCCAGCTGGGCCAGCACCACGTCGGCGTGGCGCAGCAGCACGTGGGCCGCGTCGGTCAGCCGGACGCGACGCCCGTGCGCCTCCAACAGCGCCACCCCCACCTGTCGGGACAGCGACGACAGTTGCTGGGAGACGCCGGAGGGCGTCATGGACAGTGCCTCGGCGGTCTCCCGGACGGTTCCGAGCTCGTGGAGGGTGCGGAGTACACGGAGCTTGCGCAGGTCCCAGTCGGTCACCCTCACAGGCATACCATTCACCTCCACTGAACGGAATCGGGGCGGGCGCACGATATTCGCGCACCCGCCCCGGACAGTCGTCGATCAGGCCGGTTCGATCAGGCCTTCTCGGTCGGGTCGGTCGACTCGTCGCGGTAGGCGAACCCGGCGTGGTGGGAGTACTTGGCCTCGCCCGGACCGGCGCTGCCGATGTCCTCCCGGTCGATCTCCGGGGGCTCGTCGCAGGGCGGTCGGCCGATCACGTTGAAGCAGATGTTCAACAGGATCGACATGATCGCCGCGCCGATGATGCCCGAGTGCGCGATCATCTCGACCGGCTCCGGGAGGAAGGAGTAGAAGGTCGGGTAGGCCAGCGGGATGATCGCCACGCCGATGGAGGTGGCCACCAGGATCAGGTTGAGGTTGTTGTTGAAGTCCACCTTGATCAGGGTCTTGACGCCGCTGGCGGCCACGGTGCCGAACAGGACCAGACCCGCGCCTCCCAGGACCGGGGTCGGCAGGGCGGCCATGACCCCGCCCAGGATCGGGAACATGCCCAGCAGCAGGAGGATGACCGCGCCGGTGGCCACCACGTAGCGGCTCCGGATACCGGTCAGGGCCAGCAGCCCGATGTTCTGCGCGAAGGAACTGGTGGGGGTGGTGTTGAAGATCGGGCCGATGATGGAGCCGCTCACGTCGGCGCGCAGACCGGCGGAGATGCGCTTGGCGTCGACCTTGGAACCGGTGATCTCACCGACCGCGATGATGTGCGAGGCGCCCTCGGTGAGCACGACCAGCATGATGACGCACATGGTGGCGATCGCGGTGATCTCGAACTCCGGGGCACCGAAGTAGAACACCGAGGTCGGGTTGAACACGATGTCCGCCTCACCGACCCGGCTGAAGTCGGCCATGCCGAGGGGGACGGCGATGAGGGTGCCGATGAGCAGACCGAAGAGGATGGACAGTCGTCCCCAGATGCCGGGGAGCACCCGGGAACCGACCAGGATGATCGCGAGGGTCACCCCGGCCAGGGCGAGGTTGGCCATGGGGGCGGCCGGAACCGTGGAGCCGTCGTCGAGGACGCGCGTGGCGTCGTCCATGATCCAGCCGGCCGCCACCGGCATGAGGCTGATGCCGATGACGGTGATGATCGTGCCGGTGACGATCGGGGGGAAGAAGCGGATGAGCTGACCGAAGAAGGGGGTCAGCAGGAGTGCGAACACACCGGCGGCCATGGACGCGCCGAGGGCGACGGGCAGGTTCTCCCCGTCCTGACCCGCGGCCAGGGTGGCGATGGCGCTGACGGGGACGAAGGAACAGGCCACCACGATCGGCATCTGCGCACCGACCTTGCGGTGGCCGACGGTTTGCAGGAGCGTGGCGATACCGGCCATCAGAAGCGCGCCGCTGACGAGGATTCCCATGGCGGCGGGGTCGTTCGCGAGCCCAGCGGCGGTTCCGATGACGAGTGCCGGTGCCACCGCACCGGCGTACATGGTGAGGATGTGCTGGAGCCCGTAGATGATGAGGAGTCGAAGGGGCAGCTTCTCGTCCTCCGGGCGATCGGGGGTCGTGGCGTTCGTTGTGGCCGAGTCCTTCGCGGACGGACTGTTCGACATGGCCAGTTTCCAGCCTTTGCGATCGGCGGTCGTGGAAGACCTGCGTTGCGGATCCGAAGGGATCCGGTGGTGTCGCTGCGACCCCGGCGGCCCGATTTCGGGCACGCCTGAGGCCGGTGGGGCCCACGGATCGGCGGGCCAGGCGAGGTGGTCCTCGGATGGGTGTCCTCGGGACGACGGGAGTACGCCGACGAGGGTCCGGGGCCCGGCCGCACATGCGGGCCCCGGAAGGTGGGGGGTCCTGTCGAGGTCGGAGCCCTAGATGAAGCCCGGTACGGCCTTCCAGGCGTCGCCCGCCTCGGGGGCGTCGTCACGCTCGACGGAGGCCTCGATCTTGCCGTAGGGACGATCGGCGGCGAAGAAGACCTCGTTGGGGTTGTCCAGGCCGAAGGGGGACAGGTCCACCAGGAAGTTGTGGTTGTTCGGCATGGAGAAGCGGATCTCGGCGATCTCCGGGTGGGCTTCGAGGACGGCCTGACCCATCGCGTACAGCGTCTGCTGCAGGGCGAGGCTGTGCGTCTCGGCGAAGGCCTCCAGGCACAGGGCGCGGACGGAGGCGTAGACCTTGTCGAAGTCGTGGTCGGTGCCGATGAAGCGCCAGCGGGCGGTGACGTCGGTGGCGAGGATCCGGTCGTCGGTCTCGGGCAGCGTCGTGTACCGCGTCTTGGGGTAGCTGTGGAACTCCGAGCCGGTGGACTTGAGGACGCTCAGTCCCTCGAAGCCGGAGACCACCCACTCCTTGTCGCCGTCCTTGTTGACGACGGTGGTGCGGGTCTCGGCGCCGCGGCGGGTGAACGCGTGGTCGTGCGGGCCGTTGGCGGTGGAGATGCGGTCCCAGGAGTACTCCTGGATCTCCTGCCGGGCGCCGTACACGTAGTCGTGCTCGTCCACGAAGTGGCGTGCGAGACGGAGGGCGAAGGTCTCGATCGCGCCGACGCCGCCCCACTCCCGGGCCTTGGCGTAGACGGTGTTCTTCTGGGTGTCGGTCGGCAGGCACTTGGCGTTGTCGCCGACCGTGTGGACTTCCTCCAGGTCTCCGCGGAGCTGGGAGGTGACGTTGACGTCCTTGATCCGGTGGACGGCGGTGTCGCGGTTGATGTGGACGAGGCGGACCTCGGCCTTGCCGTACTGGTTGTCTCCGAGCCTGATGCCCATCAGGGTGAACTCCATCCGTATGGATTCGTTTCATCGCTCGCGCCGGTGCGCGCTGTGCGTATGAGGGAGGACCGCTGTGGTCATGCGGAAGGACCTGTCACGCACTCGAAGAGTCGGGGGTGCCTATGCGGGGCCGGGATGTGTCCTGGCGCTTCTCCTGGGTCGAGGGTCCGGGGTGGTTCTAGGAACCCCGGTAGGTCGAGTAGGCGAACGGGCTGAGCAGGAGCGGCACGTGGTAGTGCGCGTCCTCGTCCGCGAGGTCGAACACGATGGCGACCTCGGGGTAGAAGCCCTTCTGCCCGGTCGCGGTGAAGTAGGACTCGGTGTCGAACACGACCCGGTAGTACCCGGCGTCGAGCTGATCCGGTCCGAGGTCGGGGACGCGCCCGTCGTCGTTGGTGCGACCCTCGGCCACCGGCTTCCAGGAGGTGCGCGCGCTGTCGGCGGCGGCCTCCAGGCGCACGGGCACGTTCCGGGCGGGTCGTCCCAACGCGGCGTCGAGGATGTGGGTGGTCACGTGGCTCATGCCGCCTCCAACAGTTTGACCAGGCGCAGCCCGGCGATCTTGCGCAGTTCGTCGCCGACCACGACGAGTTCGGACTCGGGATCGTTGTCCAGACGGGTGACCAGGTCCATGAGGAGCTCCCGGCTGGAGCGTCCGCTGGCGCAGACGAGGTAGATCTGCCCGAAGCGCCCCTCGTACTCACCCTGCGCGTGGGTGAAGATCCGCTGGACACGGGTGGAGGCGTCGTCGATGTCGGCGGCGAACGCGGATTGTTCCCCGCGTGACCAGGCCGCTTCGGTGTTCTCGCCCGAGGCCTTCTCCCCGATGCGCGGGTGGCGGGCCAGGGCGGTGGCGACCTCGGCGGAGGTGATCGCGCGCGCGTGCTCGTCGGCATGGGCGAGCAGGGTGGTGCGGTCGGTGAAGGGCGCCTCGGCGGCGACGGCCTCCACCCAGCGGTCGATGTCGAGGCACTGCGCGAGTTCGGTGCGCAGGTCCTCCTTCGACAGCCGGTTCAGGTGGGCCAGTCCCGGTTCGGGGGCCGCCCCCGAGGTGTCCGGGGTGGTCTCGGGCATGTGTTCTCCCTGGGTCCGGCCGGTAGCCCCGCGTGGGCGTGGGGTCCGAAAGCCCAGACCTTGGTTTCGTAGGGCAGATAGCTGATTCCGCATTACGGATTGAGGGGACTCTAATTGATGACAGTGTGACCTTGTCAACACTGGCAAGGGGTAATCCGCGAAAAAGTCCGGGTTCCGTGCCCTCGCGCGAAGAACTCGTGAAGTTGCTGTTCGCGGAGGGTGGGTCGGTTCTCAAGGTGGACTCGGGGCGGCGGAGTGGTTGACAAGGCTCAGTGGGTCGCTGCACACTCAAATCATTCCTTAAAGCGAAAAGTAGTTTCCGTAATGTGGAAGTAGCTTCTGGAGGCCGAACATGAGCCACACACTCGGGTACACGGTGAACTGCTCCCTGCTCTTCACCGAACTCCCCGTCGACGAACGCCCCCAGGCCGCCAGGGACGCGGGTTTCCACGCCGTCGAGTTCTGGTGGCCCTTCGAGACCGCCACCCCCGACCAGGCCGACGTCGACGCCTTCGTCACCGCCATCGACACCGCCGGCGTGCGCCTGACCGGACTCAACTTCTTCGCGGGACGGCTGCCCGGCCCCGACCGCGGCGTGCTCTCCCACCCCGACCGCGCCGCCGAGTTCCGCGCCAACATCGGCGTCGTCGCGCAGATCGCCGAACGTACGGGAGCCACCGGCTTCAACGCCCTCTACGGGCTGCGCCAGGACGGTGTCGACCCGGCCGAACAGGACCGCATCGCGCTGGAGAACACCCTCGCCGCGGCCGAAGGCGTCGCCGAGGTCGGCGGCACCGTACTCATCGAACCCCTCAGCGGGGCCGAGACCTACCCGCTCAAGACCGCGGCCGAAGGCCTGGCCTTCGTCGCCCGGGCGAAGGACGCGGGGGCCGACAACGTCGCCCTGCTCGCCGACTTCTTCCACCTCGCCGTCAACGGCGACGACGTCGCCGCCGTGGTGCGCGAGCACGCCGCCGCCTTCGGGCACATCCAGATCGCCGACGCCCCCGGCCGCGGTGAACCCGGCACCGGCGAACTCCCCATCGACGAACTCCTCACCGCGTCCCAGGCCGGCGGCTACCGGGGCCCGGTGGGCCTGGAGTACAAGCCCACCGTCCCCTCCGCCGAAAGCTTCGGCTGGCTTCGTTGAGCACCGCGCACACCGACAGACAAGGACCCGCCATGTCCGCCCAGAAGATCGCGTTCATCGGCCTCGGCATCATGGGCCTGCCGATGGCCGTCAACCTCGTCCGCGCCGGTCACACCGTCACCGGCTACAACCGCAGCCCGCAGCGCGTCGACGCCCTGGTCGGCGAGGGCGGCCTGCGCGGCGGCAGCGTCGCCGACGCGGTCTCCGACGCCGACGTCGTCATCACGATGGTCCCCGACTCCCCGGACGTCGAGGCCGTCCTGACCGGTGAGGGCGGCGTCTACGACCACGCCGGGCCCGGGACGCTCGTCATCGACATGAGCACCATCCGTCCCGACGTCGCCCGCGCCCTCGCCGCCACCGGCGCCGAGCGCGGCTTCCGGGTCCTGGACGCCCCGGTCAGCGGTGGTGAGGCCGGTGCCATCGAGTCCAAGCTCTCCATCATGGTCGGCGGTGCCCAGGAGGACTTCGACGCCGCCCGATCGATCTTCGACGTCCTCGGCAGCACCCCCGTCCTCGTCGGCCCCAGTGGTTCCGGCCAGACGGTCAAGGCCGCCAACCAGCTCATCGTCGCCGGCAACATTCAGCTCCTCGCCGAGGCCCTGGTGTTCTTGGAGGCGCACGGCGTGGAGACCGAGGCCGGCCTGGAGGTCCTGGGCGGCGGGCTCGCCGGCAGCACCGTTCTCCAGCGCAAGGGCAAGGGCATGCGCGAACGGAACTTCGATCCCGGCTTCCGGATCGCCCTGCACGACAAGGACATGCGCATCATCACCGACTCCGCGAGCGCCGCCGGTGTGGCGATCCCGCTCGGGTCGCAGGTCGCGCAGTACGTCGCCGCGCTCAAGAACCAGGGGCACGGCGGCCTCGACCACTCCGCGCTGCTCAAGCTCGTCGAGCAGCTCTCCGGACGCGACCGGTAGGAACTCGATTCTCCCGTAGGACACGGGGCGACGCCGTCGTCCCCGGGTGTTGGCCCACCCGGGACCGAAGCGATGGTGCCCCCACCCCTGGCACACACAGTCACCCCAGCACTGAAGGGTTCACTCCCATGGCGAAGATGCCCGCGATGAACGCGGTCGTGGAGATTCTCAAGGACGAGGGCGTCGATACCGCCTTCGGCTGCCCAGGCGCAGCGATCCTCCCGCTCTACAAGGCCCTCGAAGACGTCGGTGGCATCGAGCACCTGACCGTCCGCCACGAGGAGGGCGCCACCCACATGGCCGACGGATGGTCCCGCACCACCGGCAAGGTCGGCGTGGCCATCGGTACCTCCGGCCCGGCCGGCACCAACATGATCACCGGGCTGTACACCGCCATCGCGGACTCCGTCCCGATCGTGTGCATCACCGGTCAGCAGCGCACCGACCTGCTCGACAAGGAGGGGTTCCAGGCGGTCGACATCGTCGAGATCGCCAAGCCCGTCACCAAGTGGGCCGTGCAGATCAAGGAGGCGGCCACCGCCCCGTGGATCTTCCGCGAGGCGTTCCGAGTCGCCCAGGAGGGGCGCCCCGGACCGGTTCTGATCGACATTCCCCTGGACGTCGCGCAGAAGGTCATCGAGTACGACCCGGCCCTGGACAGCGCGCTCAAGATCAACACCGTCGAGCCGCACCTGCCGCGCGTGGAGAAGGCCTTGGACCTGCTGCTGGAGGCCGAGCGTCCGCTCATCCTCGCCGGTGGCGGCATCATCCTGGCCGAGGCGTCCGAGGACCTGCGCGAACTCGCCGAGTACCTCCAGGTCCCCGTGCAGGTCACCCTCATGGGCAAGGGCTCCTTCGACGAGGACTCACCGCTGTACTCGGGCATGACCGGTGTGCAGACCTCTCAGCGCTACGGCAACACGTCCTTCCTGGAGTCCGACCTGGTCCTGGCGGTGGGCGCGCGCTTCGCCGACCGCCACACCGGTCAGATCGACGTCTACCGGGGCGAGCGTAAGTTCATCCACGTCGACATCGCGGCCACCCAGATCGGCCGGGTCTTCGAACCCGACCTGGGCGTGGTCTCCGACGCCCGCCTATTCCTGCGCGAACTGCTGGACGCCGCCAAGCGTCGCCGGGCCAAGGCGCGGGTGGGGGAGTGGATCGCCCGCGTCGGCGACCTGAAGGACACCCTCACCCGCCGCGAGGACTTCGACAGTGTCCCGGTGAAGGCACCGCGCGTGTACAAGGAGATCAACGAGGTCTTCGACGCCGACACCTACTTCGTCACCGCCATCGGCCTCTACCAGATCTGGGGCGGCCAGCACCAGAAGGCGTACAAGCCGCGCCACTACCAGATCTGCGGCCAGGCCGGCCCGCTCGGCTGGGAGATCCCCGCGGCCATCGGCGTCAAGAAGGCGCTCAAGAACACCGAGCCCGACGCCGAGGTCGTCGGCATCGTCGGCGACTACGGCTTCCAGTACATGGTCGAGGAGTTGGCGGTCGCCGCCCAGTACGACGTGCCCTACGTGATCATCATGCTCAACAACGAGTACCTGGGCCTGATCCGCCAGGCGTCCATCCCGTTCGACATGAACTTCCAGGTGGACGTCCACTACGACGAGTACGGCACCGACAACGTCAAGCTCATGGAGGCCTACGGGTGCTCAGGGCGGCGCGTGTGGGAGCCGGGCGAGGTCCGCGACTCCCTGGAGTGGGCGCGCAAGGAGGCCAAAGCGACCTCGCGGCCGGTGCTGGTGGAGATCATGATCGAGCGCGAGGCCAACACCCCGCACGGTCCGGCCATCGACGCGGTCAAGGAGTTCGAGCCGCTGCCGGGCGCCTGACCGAAGAGACCGCCACGGGGCCGGACCTGCACCCGAGCCCCGTGGCCGGGCCCCTCCGAGACCGGCAGGAGGGGCCCTTCGTCACGCCCCGGACTCATCGCCGAATCCCCTCGTATGTACGACGATGTGCCCGGTCGAAGTGGGGTCGGAGGTTTTGGGGGGCGCGGCGGTGATCACAGGGGGGATGTGAACAACAACCCTGAGTCATCACATCTGGTCCTCAAGAACGTGCGCGTCTTCGACGGGGAGAACGACCGACTCGAACCCGGGCACGTGGTGGTGTGCGGAAGGCACATCGAACGGATCGTCCCTCACACGGACACGTTCGCCGAACCCGACGGCGCCCGGGTCATCGACTGCGCCGGTGAGGCGGGAGAGATCACCCGGGTGCTCATGCCCGGGCTCATCGACGCCCACACGCACCTGGCCGTGGCCGGTGTCTCCGCTCTCGAAGTGCTGACCGGCCCGGACGGGCTGGTGCACTGCAAGGCCCTCGTCGAGGCCCGACGCATGCTCATGCGCGGGTTCACCTCGGCGCGTGACATGGGCGGTCCCACCACGGCGATCAAGAACGTGATCGACTCCGGTGACTTCCCGGGCCCGCGTATCTATCCGAGCAACGCCGCGATCTCCCAGACCGCCGGGCACGGCGACTTCTCCGCCGTCTACGACGCGCCCACCGCCCTGGGCGGGCCTCTCTCCCGAGCGGACCAGGTGGGGATCATGCGGGTCGCGGACGGGACCGAACGGGTGCTCGCCGCCGTACGCGAACAGCTCAAGAAGGGGGCCAGTCAGGTCAAACTCATGGCCGGTGGTGGGGTCACCTCGGTCTATGACGACCTGGACGTGGTTCAGTTCACCCCGGAGGAGCTACGGGTGGCGGTCCGGGCCGCCGAGGACTGGGGAACCTACGTCGCCGTGCACGTGTTCACCACGGAGGGGATCAAGCGTGCCCTGGACGCGGGGGTCCGCTCCATCGAACACGGGCAGTTGGCGGACGAGGAGACGGTCGCCCTCATCGCGAGCAAGGGGGCGTGGCTGAGCACCCAGCCTTTCGCCGAGGGCGACCACACCTTCCCCGACCCGCGGTCCAAGGAGAAGGACGCCAGGGTCTGCCAAGGGGTGGACCACCTGTTCACCTGGGCTCGCGATCACGGCGCGCGGCTCGCCTTCGGCACGGACCTGCTCTTCGCCCCGGACGCGGGCGATCGACAATCACGGATGTTCGCCCGCCTGGACCGGTACATGTCACCGGTGGACGCCCTGCGCGTGGGCACCTCGGGCA
Organism: Nocardiopsis sp. JB363; assembly: GCF_900143625.1. Taxonomy (GTDB): domain Bacteria; phylum Actinomycetota; class Actinomycetes; order Streptosporangiales; family Streptosporangiaceae; genus Nocardiopsis. The sequence goes on along the minus strand of NZ_FRFF01000198.1, from coordinate 29,417 downwards.
ACGCGGCCCTGCTGCGCATGTCCGGGAACCGCGACCCCTATGGTCAAGCCGAGCTGGGGGTGGTGCGGCCGGGCGCCTGGGCGGACCTGCTGGTGGTGGAGGGCGATCCCACCAAGGACCTTTCCCTGTTGGCCGATCCCGAGCGGAACCTGTCGGTCATCGTCAAGGACGGGCTGACGTATCGCAACCGCTTCGGGTAGATGAGAGGGCCCCGGTCCGAGTGGGCGGACCGGGGCCTTCACTGAGGCGGGTCAGCCGCAGTACGTCCCTTCCTGGTCGATGATGCGGTAGGGGCAGTCCGCGTAGTCGAGCAGGCGCAGTACCGCCTCCTCGTTGCGCGAGGTCTCACGCTCGATGACCGACGAGGGCGGGTAGAAACCACCGTCCGCGGGCGACTTCGGGTACATCTCGTAAGTGAAGTTGACGATGCCCTGGTCGGCCCACAACCAGTCGTTGATGGACCCGTCCGTGACGTACAGGTCGCTGGACTGTTGGGGCGTGTACCCGTTGGCCTCGGCCATGTACTCGCCCAGCGCCTCGTGGGTGTCGTACTCCTCCTGCGACATCGCGTCGTTGGTCTCGTCGTAGGTGTGCCCGAACGGCCAGAGGATGAGCTCGCTGTAGGTGTGGAAGTCGATGGCGCTGGTGATCTGCTGTTCGCCGTCCACCACGCGGCCGCGCACGAAGTCCGCGACGGCGGCCACCTCGACACCGGACTCGGCCGCGTCGCCCCGGTAGGTGATGCTCTCCGGGTCGCCGGAGGAACCGCCGCAGCAGCCCCAGTTGTAGGCCCAGTTGCGGTTCAGGTCGGTGCCGATGGCCGACGAACCCTCGCTGGGCTGGCGGTTCTTGCGCCAGTCCCGCCAGGTGTCGCCCGCCATGTCGTACTCGCTGCCGTCGGGGTTGACGTTCGGCAGGATCCAGATCTCCCGGCCGTCGACCAGATCGGTGATCCGGTCGTCCTCGCCGTACCCGTCCGTGAGCAGGCGCATCAGGTAGATCGCCATCTCCACGGTGAGGTGTTCGCGCGCGTGCTGGGAGTGGGTGAACAGCACCTCGGGCTGATCCTCGTCCACGGACACGTTGTCGCTGATCTTCACCGCGACCAGGTCCTGGCCCTCGTAGGACTGCCCGTAGACCTCCTGGGAGGCGAGGTCGGGGTGCTGGGCGACGACCTCGTCCACGACCTCCAGCAGTTCGGGGTAGGTGGTGTAACCCGGGTCCGGATTCGCGAAGGTCTCGGGGAGGTCGTAGGGCTCGGCGGCGTAACCGAGGGAGTCCAACTCGTCGACGTCCTCGGCCGATCCGGTGACCAGCAACGAGTCGTCGCCGACGTGGTCGATCGCCACACCGGTGGCCGCGATCTCGGAACGTTCCTCCGCGGTGCGCACGCCGTCGATCTCGTACAACCCGTAGGCGGGTTCGGCGGTGGCGCTTCCGGTGGCCAGCGTCCCCAGGAGGAGGGCGCCGGCGGCGACGGGGACGAGGGCTCTTCTGACAGGGGTTGCGGGGGAGGGGTACTCCACTGTGCCTCCATGAGCGGGGAGTGAGGCGATGGTTACTAGGCGGTATTGGAGATCGGACCACCGCAACTTGTCAATATGGCGAGTTTTTCGCGACCGAGGTGGCGAATCGTCTTGTTTGGCGCACTTGCCACGTGAAGCCCGCTTTTCCCGTCGACGCGCACGTGACGAGTGTGGCCGGATCCGGCCAACCGGAACCGGGTACCGCACCGCCCGACGCTCACCCGCGGCGGGCACCCTCCGGCCAGATCACCTCGACGGGCAGCCCCTGGCCCCGGGCCGCGTCCACCGCGTCGGCGGTTCCCCCGCGCCCGTCGGAGGGTCGCCCGTCCCAGACCGCGAAGAGGCGTTCCACGTCCGACAGCACCGCCTGGTTGGCGTCCTCGTAGGCGGCGCGACCGGCCTGCCTGTGGGGCATGTACCGCACCGACGACGCGCGGATGAGGAAGCCGTCGAAGTCCTCGCGGTCCTCCGGCTTCACCTTGTTCTCGCGGTAGTCCGCGGAGGGGAGCACGACCTCGACCCTGCCTCCCGCGCGCAGGACGGCCTCGGCGAACAGTCGGTCGGCGCCGCGCGCCAGGCAGGAGATGCCGACCAGCTCCCCGCCCCGATAGGGCGTCAGGGCCGCCCCGAGTGCCTTGGCGACCACCTCGCGGCCTTCCTCGGTCAGGTTGGAGTGCCCGGTGATTCCGATCCGTGTCATCCTGGCCCCTTTTGTCTTCTATGGCGTTGCCAGAAGGGTAAGGGGGAGTTCGTCACGGATCGCCGCCGTGTCCGGGTTCCGGTGCAGTGCCGACGACTCGACGTACCAATCGCGCAGGCGTCGGCGCACCCGTCCCGACGCCAGCCCCGGACCCGACCCCAACGCCGCGCGCACGGCACGCGCCGACTCCGTGCCCTCGCCCAGGACCGCGTACGTGCGACCCAGCCCGATCAGGTCGAGGGTCCTTCCCCTTCCCGTCCCACGTCGTTCCAGCGCGGACGAGATGTACTCGACCGACCTCAGCGCGAAGCGTTCGGACTCCGGCCGTTCCAGGGACCGCCCCAGGTCGCGGTAGCGCGCACCGACCACCCCGGCCAGTTCAGCCTCGTCGAACCCCGGCGACCACTCGGGGCCGGATCCCTCGTCCCGTGCCAGAAGATCCTCGGCCTGGACCACCGTGCGTTCGAACGACGCCGCGCGACCCATACGCGCGTACGACCATCCCTCGCGTGTGCGTAACAGGGCACGGACCGCGGGCGGAGCCCCCAGCGAGGCCGCCTGGTCCAGGGCCAGGCGCGTGATGTCGAGCGCGTCCTCGGGATGGTGCAGGTCCAACATCTGGCGCGCCATGTCGGCCAGCACACGGACCCCGAAGGACGAGTGCTCGGGGCCCGCGTACCGGACCGCCCGGAGGGAGAGCGTGTAATAGCGTTGCGCCATCCCGTGGTCGCCCGAGTCGAAGGACATCGACGCCACCACCCGTGCGAGTTCGGCCATCACCGCGAACAGCCGCCGCTGCACGTCGGACCGCTGCCGGTGCTCGACCAACTCGGAGACCTCGGAGAGCTGACCGATCACGGCCTTGCGTCGTGTCCCCATCCGCCACCGCTCGTCCCAATGGCGCAGGCACACGGTCGCCGCCTCGATCCGTTCCAGTTCCATCGCGCCGATGGTCGAGCCGCCCTTTCGAGTACCCCTCGGCCCTGGTGCGGACCACCGTTCCAGGAGTTCCGTCAGGGCGGCCCCGGCCAGCACCGTGCCGCCGATGGCGAATGCCTCTCTACGTTTCATCAGGTCCCTCAGAGTGTTGTCGGCCATCTCCCGCGCCATATCGGCGGAGGGGGACGAGTCGCTATCGCGCAATGAGGATTCTGTCCACGACGCCTCCATTTCATTCTCGGAATCCGAGGCGGCCAGCCCGAGAACCCTTCTGGCCTGCGAGGGCATGTCCAGACCGTCGGCCACGCGGAGCCAGGTGTCGAGAGCGGTGACCGCCCGCCGCCCGCACATGATCGCGCTCACGTGAGGCTGGGCCATGTCGATCGCCGAACCGATCGTCTGTTGGCTCGCCCCGGTGTGCTGTCGCACGAGCCCGAAGAGGGCACCCGCGTCCCTTCGTGCGAGGCAGCCACGAACGTCATTTCGATTCCAGAACGGGTTCGGCGGGAGTGCCCGGGGCGGGAGCTGCGATTTCGCCATACATATCACCGGTGTATATCTGCACAGGATTCCGTGCCGAAGAGAGAACGGGGTTTGCTCACCTTGTTCATCCTTACCCGGATTCGGGGGCCGGTTAATGGACCGAAGACCTTGATCGGAGGTGGCACCGTGATTCGGGCCCACAGAAGGATGGTCGATCGTCTCCGAGCGCAGGTGAGAGTGGGTTCCGACTGGGAGCGGATCTTCGCCGAGGTCCCGCGCCACCTGTTCCTTCCGGATCGCTTCGTCCCGGACGGTGGACAGGGCGAGGTCGATCGCTGGGACGACGAGGCCGTGTGGATGGAGGCCGCTTACGCCGACCAGGGGGTGATGGCCGGACGCCGACACGCCGTCGGTTCCGTCTGTTCGCCCTCCCGCGCGGCCGACCTGCTGATCCGTGCCGACCTCGCCCGCGGCATGGACGTCCTGGAGATCGGGACGGGGAGCGGTTACTGCTCCGCCCTGATGTGCGGATTCCTGGGCGAGGAGGCGGTGACATCGGTCGAGATCGACCCCGCCCGTGCGGAGCACGCGCGCGTCGACCTCCTGGGAGCGGGGCTGGCCCCCTCGGTGGCGGACGGCGACGGTGGGGACGGCTGCGCGATCCGAGCCCCCTTCGACCGGGTGATCTCATCGGTGCCGGTCGACCGGGTGCCCCGAGCGTGGATGGACCAGTGCCTGCCCGGAGGGCGGATCCTCACTCGCTGGGGCGGTTCCTTCTCCCACGATCTGGTGGCCGACCTGCGCGTGGGCGCCGACGGCCGTGCCCATGGTCGGTTCACCATCGCGCGCCCCTACGCTCCCGCGCTCGCGGGGGACCACGAGGCCGCCCTGATCTCCCGGTACGTGAGACCGGGCGAGGAGGAACGGTCCCACGCCTTCGACCTGGACGCCTGGGACCTCATGGACGAGGCGAGCGCGTTGTGCTGCGGTCTCGCGATGCCGGGGGTGCGTCGCATCGTACGGCCGGCCCTGTTGAGATCGGACCTGCGTGTGGCCCTCTACCTCATCGACCCCGAATCCGGCTCCTGGGCGCTGGGAGCGGTCGCGGCCCAGGCGCCGCGAGGGATCCTGGCCAGGCAACACGGTCCGCGCATGCTCTTCGAGGAGTGGGCCCGCGCCCACCTGGCGTGGAAGAGGGCGGGACGGCCGGGACTCGACCGCTTCGGGGTGACGGCCGGACGGACGGGGCAGACCATCTGGCTGGACGACGACCGCTCGGTATGGGCGGTGACCGAATGAGGAGATCCGAGGGCGGAGTCGGGTCGTGTGAGCGCGTCCGGCCCTCGCGAGCGCGTGGTTCACGGATGGCCTATCCGGGTTTTCCCAGTTCGCGCAGGTACCCGCAGGCCGTCGAGGTCTTGGCGAGGGCCCGGTTCGATACCGCGCGGGACCTGAGGAAGGTGCCGGGCGTCGACCTCGACAAGCAGGCGGCCGTCATCCTCTGCGCCAGCGAGATGCTCACGGTGACCATGAGACGGGCCTCGCGGGGTGGGCGCAGCGCGGACGTGGTGCGCGTGCTCTCCCTGGGGCGAAGCGGTGCCTCCCTCGTGCTGCGGCTCATCGTCACCGAGCGGCCGGTGGGGAGCGAGGTCGCGGCCATGCCGTGCCCGGGGGCGGACGAACCCGAGTCCGAAGGTCGGAACCTGGAGATGGTCGACCACCTCAGCGACGGGTGGGGCGCTCGCAGGCTTCGCTGGGAGTGGGGAGAACCGGTGATCGCGCTCTGGGCGGAGTTCGTGCTCCCACCGGTGACGGTGGCCCGAGGAGCGACGGGATGAGGATGTCCGTCGGCGGTACCGGCGCTGCGGCGGCTCGGGCTTACCGGCCGACCGAGGCCTCGGGTGTTGGCCGCACCCTGGGTCCCGCCGACGGACTCCGTATGACCCCCCTAGCACTGAAGGGTTCCCCTCCAGAGTAGCCCTCATCGGCTGTATCTTGAAGTCGAGGTACCCATTTTGAGCGATCATCTAATATCCGCGCGGGCCTCCCGGGTCGCCGCAGGTCACAGGGGTCACGTCTCAGTATGTGAGCAGAGAGTGTCGAAATTTCGCGACCGTCTGCTAGCGTGAAGATCGTTATGCTGCGCGAGCTGCTCCTCCTTAGTGGCCGCGGCGGGGATCGTTAAAAGGTCGGCCCCCTCGCCGCGGGACTTCGGCTTGCCCTGTCGGCCGTTACACCACGTGCCACTGATTTCTCCCGAGGAGCAACACCGTTATGGTGCCGCATCAGCAACCCAGTTCCATGCCGTTCGAGCGCTACCAGGCCTTCACGCCGGTGGACCTGCCGGACCGCACCTGGCCCACCAAGACCACCACCGAAGCCCCTCGTTGGCTGTCGACCGATCTGCGCGACGGCAACCAGGCGCTGATCGAGCCGATGGACTCCGCGCGCAAGCACGAGATCTTCCAGCTGCTGGTCAAGATGGGCTACAAGGAGATCGAGGTCGGCTTCCCCTCGGCCAGCCAGACCGACTTCGACTTCGTCCGGTCGCTGATCGAGGGCGACCTGATCCCCGACGACGTACAGATCTCCGTGCTGACCCAGGCCCGTGAGGACCTGATCGAGCGCACCGTGCAGAGCCTGATCGGAGCCAAGCGCTCCACCGTGCACCTGTACAACGCCACCGCGCCCACCTTCCGTCGCGTCGTCTTCAAGGTGGACAAGGAAGCGTGCAAGAACATCGCGGTCGAGGGCACCCGCCACGTGGTGCGCTTCGCCGAGCAGTACCTGGGCGAGACCGAGTACTTCGGCTACCAGTACTCGCCGGAGATCTTCATCGACACCGAACTGGACTTCGCCCTGGAGGTCTGTGAGGCCGTCATGGACGTCTGGAACCCCGGTCCGGGCCGCGAGATCATCCTGAACCTGCCCGCCACCGTCGAGCGCGCCACCCCCAACATCTACGCCGACCAGATCGAGTGGATGAGCCGCAACCTGTCCCGACGCGAGCACGTGGTCCTGTCCGTGCACCCGCACAACGACCGCGGCACCGGTGTGGCCTCCGCCGAGCTGGCCGTCATGGGCGGCGCCGACCGCGTCGAGGGCTGCTTGTTCGGCCACGGTGAGCGCACCGGCAACGTCTGCCTGGTCACCCTGGGCCTGAACCTGTTCAGCCAGGGCGTCGACCCCAAGATCGACTTCTCCGACATCGACGAGATCCGCCGCACGGTCGAGCACTGCACCCAGCTGCCCGTGGCCCCGCGCCACCCCTACGGCGGTGACCTGGTCTACACGGCCTTCTCCGGCTCCCACCAGGACGCCATCAAGAAGGGCTTCGACGACCTGAACAAGCGCGCCGCCGAGGCCGGGGTCCCCGTCGAGGAGTACCCCTGGGACGTGCCGTACCTGCCCATCGACCCCAAGGACGTGGGCCGCAACTACGAGGCGGTCATCCGGGTCAACAGCCAGTCCGGCAAGGGCGGCGTCTCCTACATCATGCAGCGGGACCACTCCCTGGACCTGCCGCGCCGGCTGCAGATCGAGTTCTCTCAGGTCATCCAGCAGTTCACCGATGTCGAGGGCGGCGAGTTCGTGGCCGATCGCATCTGGGAGATCTTCTCCAAGACCTACCTGGCCGAACAGGGCCCCGTCGCGGTCCTGGCCCACCGCTCCAGCACCGCCGAGGACGGCACCTACACGATCGAGGCGGACGCCCGCGTGCACGGCGAGATCCGTGAACTGAAGGGCACCGGCAACGGTCCCATCTCCGCGTTCGCCGACGCGCTGACCGACGTCGACGTCAAGGTGCGCGTCAACGACTACGTGGAGCACTCCATGGGCGAGGACGGCAACGCCCGCGCCGCCGCGTACGTGGAGGCCGAGATCGACGGCAGGGTCGTGTGGGGCGTGGGTATCCACAGCAGCATCACGACGGCCTCGCTGAAGGCCATGTGCAGCGCCATCGGCCGCGCCTGACCCGCGCCTGAACCCAACCTCTGGCACTGAACGGAACGGGGCTCGCGATGGCCATCGCGAGCCCCGTTCCGTCGATCGTGCTCGTCGGACTACTGGTAGCCGAACTTCTGCGTCCAGGCCGAGTCGGCCTCGCCGACGCCGATGGCCTGTAGGTCGCAGTTGAGGATGTTGGCGCGGTGGCCTTCGCTGTTCATCCAGGCGTCCATCACCTGCTGGGCGGACTGCTGCCCCTTGGCGACGTTCTCCGCGCCCCAGGCGTCGTAGCCGTGGCGGTTCGCGCGATCGCCGGGGCCCTCGCCCTCGGGGCTCTCATGCGCCATGTAGTCGCGGGCGGCCATGTCGTCGCTGTGTTCCTGCGCAGCGGCGGTCAACTGACCGTCCACGTGCACCGGGTCGCACCCGTTCGAGGAACGTTCGTCGTTGACCAGGTTCACGACCTCGTTGGCCGTGGCGCTGCCGGCGTTGGTGGTGTTGCCCCCACCGCCGCCTCCGCCGCCGTTTCCTCCTCCGCCGCCACCGCTTCCGCCGCCCTCGGAGTCGGCCTCCTCGGAGTCCTCCGGCGAGTACGTGGCGGTCGCCTGCGCGCTGCGCGGTGCGCTGTCCCCGGAGGGCTCGGTGCGCTCGGGCGACCCGGTGGGCTCGTCGAAGAAGTCGTCGTCCTCTTCACCCTCGGGGACCAAGGAGTCGTCGGCGACGGCGCCTTCCCCGATCTCGCCGACGGCGCTCGTACCGTTGGCCGCCTCCTGGCCGTCCTCGCTGACCGTGTTCAAGACCAGGGCCCCGGCCAGGGTCAGTCCGACCGGGATGGCGATGACACCGGCGACCAGGGGCACCATTCGGCGCTTCTTGCGACGCTCAGGGCCGTTCGCATCGAAGTCGTCGTACTCGTCGTCGTAACGATCGTCGTACTCCGATGATCGGGGGTCGTGGAGCGAGCGCTGTTCGCGAGCGCTCATCCTGCGCCTGCCTCGCGCCATTTCGCTGTACCTTCCATGCGGGATCGGGGAACGCGCGGGCACCCCCGTGGGGTGATCGGGGCTCCACCATGCGAGAACCGTCTCGGTGTGGTCCTTCCCGTGCCCGCGCCCGAGGGAGTTCGTACGACGCCGGTGTCCTACCGGCCGTGGGGGAGGGGCAGCACGCCCCGAACGTCGAAACTCCCTAGCGCGTGAGAGTAGAGCAAATGTCCGTAAAAGGGAATCTAAACCGCCATAAACCTGCTCGGGGGTGACCGACCAGGTGGTCGGACTCATCCGCGACAATGGGGGAGTGAGCCTCTACCGAGACGAGGGTGTCGTCCTGCGCAACCAGAAGCTGGGCGAGGCCGACCGCATCGTCACCCTCTTGACCCGCCGTACCGGGCTGGTGCGCGCCGTCGGCAAGGGCGTACGCCGTACCAAGTCCCGCTTCGGCGCCCGCCTGGAACCGTGCACCCACGTCGACCTCCAGCTTTACACCGGACGTTCCCTCGACGTCATCACCCAGGCCGAGACCGTCCGGTCCTACGGCACGGCGGTGGTCCACGACTACTCGCGCTACACCGCGGCCACCGCGATGCTGGAGACGGCCGAGAAGGTCGTCGCGGTGGAGAAGGACCCGGCGCTGCGCCAGTTCCTCCTGCTCATCGGCGCTCTACGCACCCTGGGTGAGGGAAGTCACGACTCCAGGCTCGTCCTGGACGCCTACCTCCTGCGGTCGCTGGCGGTGGCCGGCTACGCCCCGGCCCTGACCGAGTGCGCCCGCTGTGGAACACAGGGGGAGCACCGTGCGTTCGCGGTGCACGCCGGCGGTATGGTCTGCTCGGTGTGCCGCCCGCACGGCTCCGTGCATCCCGCGCCCGAGACGGTCCGACTCATGTTCGACCTGCTCGGAGGCGATTGGGACAGCGCGGACGCCAGCGACGGCAGGCACCGCTCCGAGTGCAGTGGGATGGTCGCGGCCTACCTACAGTGGCACCTGGAAAACGGAATTCGATCCCTGCGCCATGTGGAGCGTTCTTGAGTATGTTCGGCTTCGACAACGGTGGGCGGAACCGGCCGGAGTACACCGCGCCCGTTCCGCACCCCAGTGGGGCGCGGCCCCCTCAGCTCCCCGCAGATCTGGTGCCCCGCCACGTCGCCGTCGTCATGGACGGCAACGGCCGCTGGGCCAAGGAACGCGGCCTGCCGCGCACCGACGGCCACAAGGCGGGGGAGGCCTCCCTCTTCGACGTGGTCGAGGGCGCCTTGGAGATGGGCGTGCCCAACCTGTCCGCCTACGCCTTCTCCACCGAGAACTGGAAGCGTTCCCCCGATGAGGTGCGGTTCCTACTGGGCTTCAACCGCGACGTCATCCGTCGACGCCGTGACGAGATGCACGCTCGCGGCGTGCGCGTCAAGTGGTCCGGTCGGGCGGGGATGCTCTGGAAGAGCGTCATCTCCGAGCTCCAGGACGCCGAGGAGATGACCAAGGACAACACGGCGCTGACCCTCCAGTTCTGCGTGAACTACGGCGGCCAGGCCGAGATCGTCGACGCGGCCCGCGCGCTGGCCCGCAAGGTCGCCGAGGGGCGCATGTCCCCGGAGAAGATCACCGAGGAGACGATCTCCCAGCACCTGTACGCCCCCGACGTTCCCCCGGTGGACCTGTTCGTGCGCTCCTCCGGTGAGCAGCGGCTGTCCAACTTCCTGTTGTGGCAGAGCGCCTACGCCGAGTTCGTCTTCCTGGAGACGCTCTGGCCCGACTTCGACCGCCGCGACCTGTGGCGTGCCTGTGAGATCTACGCGAGCCGGGACCGTCGGTACGGAGGTGCCGTGCCCAACCCGGTCAAGGGGGAGAAGAAGTGAAGGACAGCGAGAGTTCACCGATCCGGCCCGGGATGTCCGTGGTGTCGATGGGGGACAGCTTCACCGAAGGTGTGGGCGACCCCTATCCGGACGGCTCCGGGGTGTTCCGCGGATGGGCGGACCGCCTGGCCGAGCACCTGGCCGACCACGTCGGTGAGGTCCGCTACGCCAACCTGGCGGTACGGGGCAAGCTCATCCGGCAGATCGTCACCGACCAGCTGCCGCCCACCTTGGAGATGGCTCCGGACCTGGTGACCCTGTGCGCCGGCGGCAACGACCTGCTGCGCCCGGCCGGCGACCCCGAGCGTCTGGCCCGCGTCCTGGAGCACACCGTGTCCCGCCTGCGCAAGGGCGGCAGCGACGTGGTCCTCTTCACCGGCGTGAACATCGCGACCGGGTACATGCGCGGCACCATCGGCCTGTTCGCGCGCTACTACATGAACGTGCGCGCGATCGCCGACGAGTACGGCTGCCACCTGGTCGACCAGTGGTCCATGGACGTGCTCACCGACGCCCGGGCCTGGGACGAGGACCGGCTGCACATGTCCCCGGAGGGGCACCGCCGGTTGGCGCTGCGCGTGGCCGACGTCCTCGGCGTGCCCACCTCCGAGCGTTGGGACGAGCCCTGGCCCGAGACGGAACGGGTGGGCTGGGCCGAGGCGCGTCGGGAGGACCTGCACTGGGTGAAGGGGTCCCTGGGCCCGTGGATCGGCCGGCGGCTGACCGGACGTTCCTCCGGTGACACGGTGACCGCCAAGCGTCCCGAGCTGACACCCCTGACCAAGGACCGATGATCCCGAACCCGGGGGGCCATGAGCGGTCGCCCCGGGCGACCTTCGGTACACCGCCCGTGGTGTGAGCTCCACCCCAAAACGTGACGAACCATCAACCTACTGTCGCGTAACCCGGGTCGGAGGTTGCATCATCGAACACCATGAGTGGTGTGCCGACCGGAGCCTCCGGTGACCTGAAGAGCAAGGACATCCTGTCCTACGTCGCCCTCGGTGACAGCTTCACCGAGGGTATGAGCGATCATTACCCGGACAGTGACAGCGTGCCCAACGGGCGTTATCGGGGCTGGGCCGATCGCGTGGCCGAGCATCTCGCCGAACACGTGCCCGAGGTCCGCTACGCCAACCTCGCCGTCCGCGGTCGCCTCATCGCCGGGATCCGTGACGAGCAGGTGCCGCGCGCGGTCGAGATGAAGCCCGACCTCATCACCCTGTGCGCGGGCGGAAACGACATCCTGCGCCCTGGCAGCGACCCCGACCAGGTCGTGGAGACCTTCGAGTCCATGGTGGCCGAACTGCGCGCCACCGGGGCCCGGGTGGTCGTCTTCACCGGCTTCGACACCAACTGGCAGCCGGTCATGCGTCACCTGCGAGGCAAGATCGCCACCTACAACATGCACATGCGCGCGGTCGCCGACAAGTACGGCTGTGACGTCGTCGACGTGTGGAGCATGCGTGTCCTGGACGAGAGCCGGGCCTGGAACTGGGACCGCCTGCACCTGTCCTCGGAAGGTCACCGGCGCCTGGCCCTGCGTGTGTGCGAGGTGTTGGACGTGCCGGTCGAGGGCGACTGGAACGAGCCGTGGCCCCCGCCGGAGCCCCGTGACTGGCGGACCGCCCGCCACGAGGACCTGCACTGGGCCCGTGAGTTCCTGGTCCCGTGGATCCACCGCCGGCTGACCGGCCGTTCCTCCGGCGACGGTGTGAGCCCCAAGCGTCCCACCCTGCAACGCTGCGAACCCGTCCGCCACAGCGACTGACCCCGCGCTCGGAGTGGTCCGAACGCGAGTGAGGCCCTCACCGATCGGTGAGGGCCTCACTCATCAGGCCTTGGAACATTCGGCGCAGGTGCCGAAGACCTCGACCGTGTGGGTCACCCCGGTGAAACCGTGTTGGGCGCCGATCTCGGCGGTCCAGCGTTCCACGGTGGGACCCTCGATCTCCACCGCGGTGGAGCACACCCGGCAGACCAGGTGATGGTGGTGGTTCTCGGTGTCGCACGCGCGGTAGACGGCCTCGCCCTCGTCGGTGCGGAGCACGTCCACATCACCCGAGTCGCTCAGCGCCTGTAGGGCGCGGTAGACGGTGGTCAGGCCGATCTTGGAGCCGTCGGCCCGCAGGTCCGCGTAAAGGTCCTGCGCACTGCGGAAACCGGAGGAGGCCGTCAGCGCCCGATGCACGGCCTCACGTCGTGTACTCATGGTGTCACCTTCCCCCGATCTGTCTGGATCATCGTATCCGTGGGGCTTCCCGAAACCGGCGGTAGGGGTGTGGACCCTCGTCGCCGGGTGACCCGGCGCAGTACCCCACCGACGACCACGGCCACGCAGTACACCAGCAGGGCCAGCAGGACGATGGTGGCGCCCGGCGCCAGGTCCGAGTAGAACGAGGTGGTCAGCCCGCCCAACGAGGAAGCCAACCCGATGAGCACCGCCAGGCCCATGGTCACACGGAAACTGCGGCTGAGCTGCTGCGCCGCGGCCACGGGGATGATCATCAGTGCGCTCACCATCAGCACGCCCACCACCCGCATCGCGATCACCACGGTCAACGCCGCGGTCACCGCCAACAGGATGCTGAGGAAACGCACCGGCAGCCCGTGGGCCCGCGCCACCTCCTCGTCCTGACACAGCACGAACAGCTCCCGGCCGAAGATGGCGAGGACCGCCAGCACGCCCACGGCCAGTACGACCACGATCCAGATGTCCTCCTCGGCGACGGTACTGACCGAACCGAACAGGAAGGAGGTCAGGGTGGCGTTGCTCGCCCCCGGTGTCAGCCCGATGAGCAGCACGCCACCGGCGATGCCGCCGTAGAAGAGCAGCGCCAGCGCCACGTCACCGCTGGTCCGGGTGCGCACCCGGACCAACTCCATGAGGACGGCGCCCAGGGTCGCCACCACCGCGGCGGTCACCACGGGGGAGGTGCTGGTGAGCAGGCCCAGCGCCACACCGGTCAGCGCGACGTGGCCGATGCCGTCGCCCAGCAGGGCCAAGCGCCGCTGGACGAGGAAGGTACCGATCACCGGGGTGACCAGACCCACCAACACGGCGGCGATCAGTGCCCGCTGCATGAACTCGTAGTGGAGCAGTTCAGTCACGGTGGGGCACCTCTAGTCGGACGATCTCCGTGTGCGCGTCGGTGGGCGCGACACGGGGGTCGGGGTCGTTGGGATCGGGGTGGGGGTGCTGGTGTTCGTGCCCGGGCCGCGCGCACTCGCCATCGGCCTCGGGCGGGGCGCCGTCGTGCACCGCCCGGCCGTGCTCCAGGACGACGGCGCGTTCGATGACGTTCTCCAGCGGCCCCAGTTCGTGCAGGACCAGGACCACCGTGCTGCCCTGTTCGCGCAGGCGTGCGATGGCGCGGGCCAGTGCCCGCTGGTTCTCGGCGTCCACCCCGGCCATGGGTTCGTCCATGACGAAGGTGTCGGGGCGCCCGGCCAGCGCGCGGGCGATGAGCACCCGCTGCTGCTGGCCGCCGGAGAGTTCGCGTACGGCGTCGCCGGCCCGGTCGCTCAGGTCGACGGCGGCCAAGGCATCGTCGACGGCGGCACGGTCGGCCTTGGTGCTCAGCGACAGGCGACGGCGTCGGGCGACCTGGCCGGAGGCGACGATCTCACGGACGGTGGCGGGCACGGCGCCCCCGGCGGTGAGCCGCTGGGGGACGTAGCCGATGCGCTTCCAGTCGCGGAAGCGGCGCAGGGGGGTGCCGTGGATCCTGATCTCACCGGAGGTGAGGGGGACGATGCCGAGCATCGCGCGCATCAGGGTCGACTTGCCCGAACCGTTGGGTCCCAGCACGGCCATGGTCTGACCCGACGGGATCCGGAGGTCGACGCCGTTGAGGACGGGAACGCCGTCGTAGGCGGCGTGCGCGTCGATGGCCTGGAAGGCGGGCGGGGCGTCGGGGGTGTGATCCCCCTCCCCGGTGAACTGGGCAGACACTCACACATTATGGCGAAAACGAAAATGGTTGTCAAAACTTGATGAGTGGTCCGGGGCCGGTCGAATCCGTCCCCGGGGGTCAGTAACCCAGAACGCGGGCCACCGCCAGCACCAGCACCACCGAGACCATCAACACCCGCGGTGCCCGCTGCCGTCGGTCCAGGGTCGGCCAGGTCAGGAACGCCAACCAGGAGAAGAACACCGCCACCAGCGCCAGGCACAGCGCGCCCAACACGCCCGGGGCCATCAGGCCCGCGATGAACAGTGCGCCCAGCGCCACCGGCGCCGACCAGCGCGGACGCCGGTGCAACCACACCAGGGGAACCGCGCTGCGCCGCTCCACCTCGCGGCGCAACCGGCCCGCACCCGGGGTGAACAGGGAGTCACCCGCGGGGAGCGGGCGCTCGTCTTCGTGTTCGGGAGAAGTCATCGTCGCCCGTTTCCCCTTCGTCCGTGTCCACCGGGATGTCCTGTCCCGCCTGCCTGGTAGATTCGCTTGCGTGTCCGCTGGAGGCAGCGGGCATGCGCGGGTAGGCGATCCGTGCCAGTCTGCGGAGACCTCTGGGCCACCATGTCAGTGAAGCAGGAACCGGCCGCCGCCGCGAGGCGTGTGGCAATCCCGCCTTGGGAGGAAGCCGAGTTCGTGGGTCAGACCCTGATCGAGGGCACCGCGGCGTAGGTCCGGGCACCAGAGCCCGACCCGCGTAGCCCCTCTCCCCCCGGTTCCGGCTGTCGGGGGCTCGGTGCGCGAAGGGTCAAGTACCTTCTACATTCAGTTAGTGACCGTCTGATCAGCGCGGATCGTCCGCACTACGCTGCCCGTACGTCGCACCGCGACGAACCCTCCGGAGGGTGTCAACTTCCGTGCCCGAACCCACAGTCATCGTGACGTTCGACGTCACCGAGCCTCATCTGCAGAACTGTCTCGACTCCCTGGCCCGTCAGCGTGACGAGGTCCAGACCGAGGCCGCGTCGCCCGACGGCGCCAGGACCGACACCGAGGTCATCCTCGTACCGGTCCGCAACGGCGGCGACGCCGTCGACGAGTCCACCGACCCGGAGGTCCCCGAGGGGCGGACCCCCGAACCGGATGCCAACGGTGACAACGAAGAAAACGGAGACGGCGCGGACGAGGGGCCCGAGGCCGACTCCGACGGATCCGGTTCCGAGGAGGACGAGCAGGGCGAGCAGGGCGACGAGGCTGTCGCCTCCGCACGTGAGGACGGACTGGCCACGGCCCGCGCCTTCGCGCAGGCGCCGCCCACCGGCCTGAGCGTGCGGCTCCTGGACGAGGAACCGGCGCCGCACCACCCCGAGGCC
This sequence comes from Nocardiopsis sp. JB363, assembly GCF_900143625.1. Taxonomy (GTDB): domain Bacteria; phylum Actinomycetota; class Actinomycetes; order Streptosporangiales; family Streptosporangiaceae; genus Nocardiopsis. The sequence continues at coordinate 13,694 of NZ_FRFF01000198.1, read as the reverse complement.
CGCGCGCGCGGCGCCGCCGAGGCCGGCGGCAGCCACCTGCTCTTCCTCACCGGATCCGACGCCCTGACCAGTTACGCGATCGCCCACCTGCTCCACAGCGCCATCGACACGCGCTCGGACCTGGTCATCGGCAACGTGTACCGGTTCAACGAACTGGGCGCCTCACCCTCCAAGGCGCACAAGAGACTGTGCGGTCGTCTCCGCCTGGCCGAGGATCCGCGGACCATCACCGGTCTGGCCTCCGACGCCACCCTGGGCAACCGGCTCTGGCGCAAGGAGTTCTGGCTCTCGCACACCGCGCCCGTGACCGACCCGGACGATGACGACCTCGCCGTCCGGCGGCTCTCCCTACGGGCCTACGCCGTCGACGTCCTGCCCGCACCCGTCCTGCTCATGCGCGAACGCACCGACACCCGGCTGCCACTGGAGATGGCCGTCCTGACCCGGCGCCTGACCACGATGCGCCGGATCGCCGAGGACCTGGGCGAGGCCGACCGCGAACTCTGGGACCGCACCCTCCTCCAAGGCGAGATCCACCGTCTCCTCATGCGCTTGGACGACGCCGACACGCAGGTGCGCGAGACCGCCATGGACCTGGTCAACGCCTATCTGGACCATGTGCCCGCATCCCTCCTGCGCGGCCTTCCGGTCCTGGGTCGTCTCCTGTACCACCTGGTGCGCAAGCGGCGCTCGAACGACGTGCTGGAGGTCGCCACCTTCGCCAAGAGCGTCGAGATCAAGAAGGCGCCCGCCGTCCGTCAGGGGTTGGGCTACTACATCCGCTACCCCTTCTTCGAGACCGACGACCAGACCAAGTCCGTGCCTCGGGAGATCTATCGGCTCGAAGACGAGATCAAGGTCCGGCAGAAGACCGAGGCGGTCCACTGGGAGGACGGGCGCCTGCACATCAAGGGGCGCGTCGGCATCCGCCACCTGCGCGCCCACAAGCGCTGGCACCAGCACCTCGTCGCCTTCGCGGTCAACACCGTCACGAAGCGACGCATCCGGGTCCCCGTCCAGGTGCGTCTGGCCGCCGAGTACCGGCTGCCCGACCTTCCCGACGCCGCCCGCCACGACTACGGGGGCTTCACCGCGATCGTGGACCCGCGTCGGCTGCGCTCGTCACGCACCTGGGAACCGGGTGACTGGAAGATCGAACTGGTCGTGTTCAACCGGGGCCTGACCCGGCGCAAGTTCATCTCCAACCCCGTCTCCGGTCAGCCGGAGCGGCCCGGATACCACAGCGTCGGCGGCGACATGTGGATCCGTCCGTACTGGAACAAGGAGCGCCACCTCCTCATCGGTATCGAACCCGCGCGGGCCCGGGTCACCGAACACCGCTTCGATACGCACGACGCCGAACTCCACATCGAGGGCGAGCTGGTGGCGCCGCCCGCGGCCGAGGCCACCGAACTACGTCTGATCCGCCGCCCGGGCACCGCCCGCCTCACCTACCCGGTCCGGATCGAAGGCGGCCGGTTCAGCGCCCGCGTGCGCGCCGACGAGCTCTTCGCCCGCAGCCTCAGTGAGTGCGGCGGTGTGATCCGCCAGGAGGAGTGGGACGCCGAACTCGTCACGGAGGAGGGGGCCCGGGTGCCCCTGATCCTGCCGGACGAGGTGCCGGGCCGCCCCTACAACTCCGACGGGGCGCAGCAGGAACTGGTGGTGCTGCGCACCGCCACCGGCCACCTGAAGCTGCGCGCCGGCCGGGCCCGCCCCATGGCGGACCGCGCCGAGTGGCGGGAACGGACCCTGGTCCTGGGCGGGGAGTTCCCCGCCGGGGTGGACCTGCGCATCGTCGCCAAGGCCCGTGGCCGCGACGAGGAGCACGAGCTCGAACTCGAACGCGAGGGGGACCGTTTCACCACCAGCTTCGACCCCTCCCGCATCTCCACCCTGTCCGGTGAGATCTCCTTGCCGGCCGGCTCCTACCAGCTGTGGGGGCGCATCGGGGAGGAGAGCGCCGACGTGGGCGTGGAGTTCGCCGACGCCGTCATCGGTGAGCTGCCGTCGGAGACCGACAGCCCCGAACGCACCTACACGCTCACCTACCAGAACCGCGGCATCCCGGTGCTCCAGGTGGGTAGCGACCTGCGTCCGGTGGAGCGGGGCACCTTCGCCCAGCATCGGCTGCGCGAGGTCTTCTACCCGGCGCAGCGCGAACTGTCGGTGACCGACGGAGTCCTGTTCGACACCTACACCGGTCGTCAGTACTCCGACAGCCCGCAGAGCATCTACGCCGAACTGCGCGAGCGCGAGGGCTGGGCCGACTATCCGATGTCGTGGCTGGTCGCCGACGGGCAGGTGCGCCTGCCCGAGGACCTCTCCCCGGTCCGCCACAAGGGCGAGGAGTATTACCGGGAGCTGGCCCGCAGCCGCTACCTGGTGACCAACTCCCGTCAGCCCACCTGGTTCCACCGCCACCCCGACCAGGTGGTCGTGCAGACCTGGCACGGGTCGATGCTCAAGCGCATCGGTTTCGACGTGGAGAACATCCGCGGCAAGTCGCGCGACTACTTCGACAAGCTGGCCTGGGAGACACAGCAGTGGGACTACCTGGTCTCGCCCAGCCCTTGGGCGACACCGATCCTGCGCAGCGCCTTCCGCTTCGACGGCGAGATCCTGGAGACCGGCTACCCGCGCAACGACATCTTCTTCTCCGCGGACAAGGAGCGCATCGCCGAACGCACCCGCCGCATCCTGGGTCTGCCCGAGGGCAAGAAGGTCGTGCTGTACGCGCCGACCTGGCGTGACGACAAGTACTACACGCGCGGCAAGCACAAGCTCGACCTGAACCTGGACCTGCGCCGGATGTACGAGAAGCTCGGCGACGACCACGTGCTGCTGGTGCGCCGGCACCCCCGCGTGGTCGACAGCGTGCCGATCGTCGGTGAGGACTTCGTCTACGACGTGTCCCTGTACCCGGAGATCATGGAGCTGTTCCTGATCACCGACGTGCTCATCACCGACTACTCGTCGATGATGTTCGACTTCGCCAACACGGGTCGTCCCATGCTCTTCTTCACCTATGACCTGGAGGGTTACCGGGACAACCTGCGCGGCTTCTACTTCGACTTCGAGGAGACCGCCCCGGGACCGCTGCTGACCGAGTCCGACGACGTCATCGCGGCCCTGCTCGACATCGACGAGGTGGCCGAACGAGCCGGCGCCTCCTACCGATCGTTCGTCGAACGGTTCTGCCCCCTGGACGACGGCCGGGCCTCCGCCAGGGTCGTGGACCAGGCGTTCGGCAAGTAGGGGATCGATCACGGGCCGCTCCGGGACTCCCGGGGCGGCCCGCCCCGTCTCCTGCGCCACAATGGGGTGGTGATCGTCATCACCCGTTACTCCGTGCCCGAGGCCGACACCGAGGCCTTCCGTAGCGACGCCGACGCCGCCGTGGAGGTGCTCTCCCAGCGACCCGGATTCCGGTGGCACCGCATCGGTCGTGCCGCCGACGACCCCACCCTGTGGACCGTCGTGACCGAGTGGGACGGTGCCGGCTTCTATCGTCGCGCCCTGTCCTCCTACGAGGTCAAGGTCAACGCCGTGCCGCTGCTGTCCCGAGCCATCGACGAACCCAGCGCCTTCGAGATCCTCGATACCGAGGACACCCCTTGACCTGATATGCGGCGGATCGGCCGGTGCCGGACGGGAGAAAGGAGTGCGCGAGAGGCCCGCGATTGCTCTAGCCTGGAGTGACGCGGTCGCCCGGAGCGCCACATCCGTGGCTCCGCGCGTGATCCGCGTTCCCCACACACCACGATGTATCGCGAACAGCGATCCACCGACCGCCAGCCGGATGGAGAGTCACCCATGGCCGCCAAGTCAGAGGCAATGGACGCACTGGTCAACCTCGCCAAGCGCCGAGGTCTGGTCTACCCCTCCAGTGAGATCTACGGAGGTCTGCGCGCCGCCTGGGACTACGGCCCCTTGGGCGTGGAGCTGAAGAACAACGTCAAGCGTCAGTGGTGGCGTTCGATGGTGCAGGAGCGCGACGACATCGTCGGCCTGGACTCCAGCGTGATCCTGGCCCGCGAGATCTGGGAGGCCTCGGGCCACGTCCGTGAGTTCGCGGACCCGCTCACCGAGTGCCAGGCCTGCCACAAGCGCCACCGCGCGGACCACCTCATCGAGGCCTACGAGGAGAAGCACGGCCACGAGCCCGCCGAGGGCCTGGCCGCCATCGCCTGCCCCAACTGCGGCGCCAAGGCCTCCTTCACCGAGCCGCGCATGTTCAACGGTCTCCTTCGCACCTTCCTGGGCCCGGTCCAGGACGACAAGGGCCTCGCCTACCTGCGCCCGGAGACGGCGCAGGGCATTTTCGTCAACTACAAGAACGTCGAGCAGAGCGCCCGCCGCAAGGTTCCCTTCGGCATCGGCCAGATCGGCAAGTCGTTCCGCAACGAGATCACCCCGGGCAACTTCATCTTCCGGACCCGCGAGTTCGAGCAGATGGAGATGGAGTTCTTCTGCAAGCCCGGCAGTGACGAGGAATGGCACGAGTACTGGATCGAGCAGCGTCACCAGTGGTACCTGGACCTGGGCATCGCCAAGGACAACCTGCGCCTGTACGAACACCCCCAGGAGAAGCTGTCCCACTACTCCAAGCGGACCGTTGACCTGGAGTACCGCTTCAACTTCCAGGGCAGTGAGTGGGGCGAGCTCGAAGGTGTGGCCAACCGCACCGACTACGACCTCAAGACGCACTCCGAGGCCTCCGGTGTCGACCTGTCCTACTTCGACCAGGAGAGCAACGAGCGCTACTTCCCCTACGTCATCGAGCCGGCCGCCGGTGTCGACCGGGCGGTGCTCACGTTCATGCTGGACGCCTTCAACATCGACGAGGCGCCCAACGCCAAGGGCAAGCTGGAGAAGCGCGCCGTGATGCGTCTGGACCCGCGTCTGGCCCCGGTCAAGGCCGCGGTCCTGCCGCTGTCGCGCAACTCCGACCTGTCGCCCAAGGCCCGCGAGCTCGCCGCCATGCTGCGCAAGCGGTGGAACGTGGACTTCGACGACGCCGGTGCGATCGGTCGTCGTTACCGTCGCCAGGACGAGATCGGTACCCCGTTCTGCGTCACGGTGGACTTCGACACCCTTGAGGACAACGCGGTGACCGTGCGCGATCGCGACACCATGTCGCAGGAGCGCGTCTCGCTGGACAACGTGGAGATGTACCTGCTGGAGCGTCTGCCCGGCTGCTGATCCTCGAACCCGGGGTTCTGGGGCCCCGTGCACCGCACTCGCGGAGCACGGGGCCCTTTTCGTCGTCGGGGTGGGGAACAGGGACGAAGGTCCTTCCGGTCCCACCCCTGAATGCCCTGGTGTCATGGGTGCCGACCTGTACCTGCCGGATCGGCGGTTGTAACGTGACGCGTACACACGTCCGGTCGAGGCCGGCGTCGGAACGGGGGGTACATGGGACGGGTCACCACACGCCAGAGGATCCTGCGGATCAGGGACGGCGTGGTGAGCGAACGCGCGGACACCCTGGTCGCCGAGGAGCCGCTGGAGGTGCGGATCGACGGCTCCCCGCTCACGGTCACCATGCGCACCCCCGGCAACGACTTCGACTTGGCCGCGGGGTTCCTGGTGGGGGAGGGCGTGGTGCGTCACACCGACGACGTGCGGGTGATCCGTTACTGCGCGGGCGCGACCGAGGACGGTTCCAACACCTTCAACGTGCTCGACGTGACCCTGGCCCCGCACGTGCCTCCGCCGGACACCTCGCTGGAGCGCAACTTCTACACCACCTCCTCCTGCGGGCTGTGCGGCAAGGCGAGCCTGGACGCGGTGCGCACCCAGGCCCATTGGTCGGTGGCCGAGGACGAGGGCGGGATCGGGCTGTCGACGCTGACGACACTGCCCGGGCGGCTGCGCGAGGCCCAACGGGTGTTCGACCGGACGGGCGGGCTGCACGCGGCCGGACTCTTCACCACCGAGGGCGAACTGCTGGTGGTGCGCGAGGACGTGGGCCGCCACAACGCCGTCGACAAGGTGGTGGGCTGGGCCCTGCGCGAGGGACGCACACCGCTGCGGGGGAGCGTGCTGATGGTGTCCGGGCGGGCCTCGTTCGAACTGGTCCAGAAGGCCTGGATGGCGGGGATCCCGACGCTGGCGGCGGTCTCCGCTCCGTCGTCGCTCGCGGTCGAGTTGGCCACCGAGGCCGGGATGACGCTGGTGGGATTCCTGCGCGGAGAGTCGATGAACGTCTACGCGGGTCGCGAGAGGGTGTTGATCGAGGCGGCCTCGGGTTCGGCCTGACGGCTCGTGCGCATAGCAGAGACGACCGGACCCGGGGGGATTGGTTTCCGGCCGCCTCCTGGAACCCGCGGTCGCACACGATCGCGGGAACCGGTAACAACGTAGCGGTAGGGCTCGGGGGATTCCGGGGAGTTTCGGTCCTGTTGTCCTACTGCGTAAGCGAATCGTGACGAACCGGCCAGAAGCGGTCAGCGTGTGTCGCGGGGCGGATCAGCCCGCCGTATACACGACGAAGGACACCGCGATGTAGTGGCAGACGAACGCCGCGATGGTCAGCGAGTGGAAGATCTCGTGGAAGCCGAACCAACGGGGCGCGGGGTCGGGCCGCTTGAGCCCGTAGACCACGGCGCCGACGCTGTAGAGCACGCCGCCGACCAGGATGAGGATCCAGGTGGCCGGGTGCGTGCCGTTGACCAGGTCGGGGATGAACAGCACCGCCACCCAGCCGATGGCCAGGTACAGGGCGGTGGACAGCCAGCGCGGGGCGTTGAGCCACAGGAGCTTGAACGTCACCCCGGCGATCGCCCCGCCCCAGACCAGGATGAGCATGGCCACGCGCAGGGTTCCGTCCAGGACCAGCACGATGAACGGCGTGTAGGTGCCGGCGATGATCAGGTAGATGTTCGAGTGGTCCATCCGGCGCAGCAGGCGCTGAGCGCTCGGTGACCAGCGGCCCACGTGGTACACGGCCGAGGTGCTGAAGAGCAGGACCGAGCTGAGCGCGTAGATCGCGGCGGCGAGCATCGCGGGCACGGTGGGGGAGAGCGCCACCAGGACCACGCCGGCGGCCAACGCGAGCGGGGCGGTGCCCAGGTGCAGCCAACCGCGCAGTTTGGGCTTGACGGACTCCAACAGGTCGCCGGCGGCCGCAGCGGCCCGTTCGGGCACTGAGGTGTTCGCCTCGGTCTCCCCCTGTCCTTGCTTCTTAGTCACCGCGCGCACCCTTTCCGGTCCGGGCCCACCCCTTGGCGGGTCCAGGCAAAGCCTAACTTACGGAAGCGTAGGTTACTTGAAGGTAGAGCTGTGTCGCCCCGCACAATGAGGCGTCGGAAACCCGCTGGGGCGAGGGATTGGTTGCGGGGCCACGGAGGCTGCCGGTAGCTCTTTCATCCAGGGGAATCAAGGTGGAGGCACTGATCAATGACTAGACCATTGGTATAGACCTCTTTGGCTCTATTGACCTGCGAATATGCCATGAAATGGTGGTATCTGAAGGGTCACTCCTGTCGGATGTGGATAGAGTCGCGCCCAGATCCAGGGGTCGGCCCGGAACACCGGGTCGCCAAGAGAACGAGGGAGCACCCCCGTGACCAAGTACGTCTACAAGTTCACCGAGGGCAACAAGGACCTGAAGGATCTTCTCGGTGGCAAGGGCGCCAACCTCGCCGAGATGACCAACATCGGTCTCCCCGTTCCCCCCGGCTTCACCATCACCACCGAGGCGTGCCGCCATTACCTCGACAGCGGCACCATGCCCGCCGGACTGGACGCCGAGATCGAGGCCGACCTGGTCGAGCTGGAGAAGGCGATGGGCCGTGGACTCGGTCAACCCGACGATCCGCTCCTGGTGAGCGTACGTTCGGGCGCGCGCTTCTCCATGCCCGGCATGATGGAGACCGTCCTCAACATCGGCCTCAACGATGAGTCCGTCGTCGGCCTGGCCACCCAGGGCGGCGACGAGCGCTTCGCCTGGGACTCCTACCGCCGCCTCATCCAGATGTTCGGCAAGACCGTCCAGGACATCGACGGTGAACTCTTCGAGGACGCCATCGACGACCTCAAGGCCGAGAAGGGCGTCATCGACGACCTCGACCTCGACGCCGCCGACTTCCGCCGACTCGTCGAACGGTTCAAGGAGATCGTCGCCGATCGGACCGGGAAGCCCTTCCCCGCGGACCCTCGCGAACAGATGACCCTGGCCGTCAAGGCCGTCTTCGAGTCCTGGAACGCGCCCCGCGCCATCCTCTACCGCCGTCAGGAACGCATCCCCGCCGACCTCGGCACCGCCGTCAACATCTGCTCCATGGTCTTCGGCAACCTCGGTATGGACTCGGGCACCGGCGTCGCCTTCACCCGCGACCCCGCAACCGGGCAGCCCGGCGTCTACGGCGACTACCTGCGGAACGCCCAGGGCGAGGACGTCGTGGCGGGTATCCGCAACACCGTGCCCCTCACCGACCTGGAGGACATCGACGCCCACAGCCACGAAGAGCTCATGGGCATCATGGACACGTTGGAGAACCACTACCGCGACCTGTGCGACATCGAGTTCACCATCGAGCGCGGCAAGCTCTGGATGCTCCAGACCCGCGTGGGCAAGCGCACCGCGGCCGCGGCCTTCCGCATCGCCGACCAGCTCGTCGACCAGGGCATGATCACCCTCGACGAGGCCGTCCAGCGGGTCACCGGCGACCAGCTCGCCCAGCTGATGTTCCCCCGCTTCGACGACGAGGTCGCGGCCGGCGACGACGTCCACCGCCTGGGTCGCGGCATGAACGCCTCGCCCGGCGCCGCCGTCGGCAAGGCCGTCTTCGACTCCTACACCGCCGTCAAGTGGTCGCGCAGCGGCGAGAAGGTCATCCTGTGCCGCCGTGAGACCAACCCCGACGATCTTGAGGGCATGATCGCCGCCGAGGGCATCCTCACCAGCCGCGGCGGCAAGACCTCGCACGCCGCCGTCGTCGCCCGCGGTATGGGCAAGACCTGCGTCTGCGGCGCCGAGGAACTCGACATCGACACCAAGAACCGGCGCATGACCGCGCCCGCCGGCGAGGTGATCGAGGAGGGCGACGTCATCTCCCTCGACGGCACCAGCGGGCTGGTCTACCTCGGCGAGGTGCCCGTCGTGGACTCCCCGGTGGTCCGCTACTTCGAGGGCGAGATCGACCCGGCCTCCGACCAAGCCGACGACCTCGTACGCGCGGTCGACCGGATGATGCACTACGTCGACGCCGCCCGACGCATGTACGTACGCGCCAACGCCGACACCCCCGAGGACGCCGCCCGTGCCCGTCGCATGGGCGCTCAGGGCATCGGACTGTGCCGCACCGAGCACATGTTCCTCGGCGACCGTCGCCGGCTGGTGGAGCGGCTCATCCTCGCCGACACCCCCGAGGAACAACAGGGGGCGCTGGACGCCCTCCTGCCGTTGCAACGGCAGGACTTCGGCGGCATCCTCGACGCCATGGACGGCCTGCCCGTCACCGTGCGCCTGCTCGACCCGCCGCTGCACGAGTTCCTGCCCGACATCACCGAGCTGTCGGTGCGCGTGGCCGTGGCCGAGGCCCGCGGCGAGAGCCACGAGAACGACCTGCGCGTCCTCCAGGCCGTGCACAAGCTGCACGAACAGAACCCGATGCTGGGCCTGCGCGGCGTGCGCCTGGGCCTGGTCGTGCCCGGCCTGTTCACCATGCAGGTGCGCGCCATCGCCCAGGCCGCCGTCGACCGGATCCGGGAGGGCGGCCGGCCCCGCCCGGAGATCATGATCCCGCTGGTGGGCACCGTCCAGGAGTTGGAGATCATCCGTGACGACGCCCAGCGGGTGCTGCGCGAGGTCGGCGAGGAGAACGGCGTGGAGCTCGACTTCCCCGTCGGCACCATGATCGAGCTGCCCCGCGCGGCGCTCACCGCCGGCCAGATCGCGGAGAACGCCGAGTTCTTCTCCTTCGGCACCAACGACCTCACGCAGACCGTGTGGGGCTTCTCCCGCGACGACGTCGAGGCGTCGTTCTTCTCCGCCTACCTGGAGAAGGGTGTGTTCGGGGTCTCGCCGTTCGAGTCCCTGGACGTGGACGGGGTGGGCCGACTCATCCGCATCGCCGCGGAAGAGGGCCGCGCCGCCCGCCCGGGCATCAAGCTGGGCGTGTGCGGTGAACACGGCGGAGACCCCGCGTCGGTGCACTTCTTCCATCAGGTCGGTCTCGACTACGTGTCCTGCTCGCCGTTCCGGGTCCCCGTGGCCCGTCTGGAGGCCGGTCGCGCCGCTGGACGTACCCACTGACGTGTCCCATGCCACGACCCGTGGTGACGCTTGTTCGAGAGCGTCACCACGGGCTTTTTCGGCACTAGACTCGACCTGTACGGTCGCCTCTTCCGCGCCGGTGGTCGTGATCCGTTCGTGATATATTCTGGCGGCCGTGACGGTCTCCCCACCGACGGCGTATCCGGACAACTCAGTTGGGGACAGGTATCCCTGTGACGATTGTGCGGAGGTGAGCAGGTGCGAACGGCCGGCGACGATCGCGGAGACGAGACGGACGACGAGGCCACCCGGGTCTTCTCGCGAGACGACTTCGCCTCCTTCCCCCGCGACCCCGACACCGAGGACACCCAGGAGTTCGGGCGGTCCGCGCCAAGCGAAGAGGACAAGTTCACCCGCAGGTTCGTCCGGGACCGGCCCAAGCCGCGTTCCCGCGAGGAACGGGCCCCGAGGCCGCTTCCCGAACCCGAACCCGAACCCTTCGACGAGGAACCCGAGCCACGTCCCGACCGCCGCCCCGTGCGCCGCAAGCGTCGCCGCTTCCGGCTGGGTCGGCTCATCACCCTGGTCCTGATCGTCGCCCTGGCCATCCCGCCCGCGACCTGGGGTTGGGTCTGGTACACCGCCCGCCAGGACGACCGCGAGGCCTCCGACGCGATCATCGTGCTCGGCGCCAGCCAGTACAACGGCGTTCCCTCACCCGTCTTCGAGGCCCGCCTGCGCCAGGCCCAGGTCCTCTACCTGGACGGGGTCGCCCCCGTCATCGTCACCGTCGGCGGAAAACAGCCCGACGACAACTTCACCGAGGCCGCCGCGGGCCGGAACTGGCTGATGGACGTCGGTATCCCCGCCGACCACGTCGTCGCGGTCGAGGAGGGCAGCGACACCCTTCAGAGCTTCCAGGCCGTCTCCGAGGTGTACGAGGCCAACGAGTGGGAGACCGCCGTCCTCGTCTCCGACCCCTGGCACAGCCTGCGCTCCAAGGTGATGGCCTCCGACGTCGGCATCGAGGCGGGCACCTCGCCTTCGCGCTCCGGGCCCGCCGTGATCGAACGCCGCACCCAGCTCTGGTACATCACCAGGGAGACAGCCTCCCTTTGGTACTACTGGGTCTTCAACGACAGCAGCGACATCCGCGTCAACGCCGCCTGACCTGGGCCGGAAGTAGGGTCACGAACATGACGACCACCCCGGGAGAGGCCGCCGATCGCGGCTACACCGCCGACGACACCGAGCGCTTCGCCCTCGAATCCCGCAAGAGCCGTAGGCGCGGCCCCTTCGAACGCGACCGTGCCCGCGTACTGCACAGTTCCGCGCTGCGCCGACTCTCGGCCAAGACCCAGGTCGTCCAGCCCGGGGTCAGCGACTTTCCACGAACCCGGCTCACCCACTCCCTGGAGTGCGCCCAGATCGGCCGCGAACTCGGACAGGCGCTCGGCTGCGACCCCGACCTGGTCGAAGCCGCCTGCCTGTCCCACGACCTCGGTCACCCGCCCTTCGGGCACAACGGCGAACGGGCCCTCGACGAGGCCGCCGGGGTCTGCGGCGGGTTCGAGGGCAACGCCCAGAGCCTGCGCCTGCTCGTGCGTTTGGAGGGCAAGGTCGTCGACCCCGACGGCCGCAGCGCCGGACTCAACCTCACCCGCGCCACCCTGGACGCCACGGTCAAGTACCCCTGGAGACGAGGGGAGGGCGGTGACACCCACAAGTTCAACTGCTATCCCGACGACGTCGAGGTGTTCACCTGGCTGCGCAAGGGAGCGCCCACCGGTCGGACCTGTTTCGAGGCCCAGGTCATGGACTGGGCGGACGACGTCGCCTACTCGGTGCACGACGTCGAGGACGCCCTGCACTCCGGCCTGGTGCGCATGGCGGCCCTGCGCGACCCGGTCGAACGCGCCGAGGTGGTGCGCATCGCCGGCGACCGCTACTGCGAGGCCGGCGCCGCCGAACTGGAGGACGTCTACCTCTCCCTGCTCGCCGAACCGATCTGGCCCCGCGAGTTCACCGGTGACCTCGCCTCCCTGGCCGGGCTCAAGAACCTCACCAGCGAACTCATCGGCCGTTTCTGCCGCGCCGCCGAACTGGCCACGCGCGAGGTCCACGGCCCGATCGGGCTCACCCGCTACGGCGCCGACCTCATCGTGCCTCGCCGCACCCTCCTGGAATGCGCGCTGCTCAAGGCCATGGCCGCGCACTTCGTGATGGACCGCGAGGAGGCACGCCGCTACCAGATCGAGGAACGCCGCGTCCTCACCGAACTGGTCGACGTCCTCTGGCACGGCGCACCAGGAGCCCTCGAACCCCAGTTCCGAGACCCCTACGAGACCGCGCCCGACGACGCCGCCGCGCTGCGCGTCATCATCGACCAGGTCGCCTCGCTCACCGACACCTCCGCCTCGGCCCTGCACAAGCGGCTCCTGGGCTGAAGTCCCGGAACTGCTCGAAGGGCTGCTGGGAGGACTCCGGGGTTGGCCTTGGGCCAGGAACAACCGGGACAGCGTTTCGGTGAGCTCGTCGTCCTCCGTGCCGGGCGAGACGACCTCCTCACCGTTGAGCAGGTAGGACAACACCACCATGTGCATCGCCGCCGAGTTCGACGTGCGGGGATCGGTGGTGCGCGCCAGGACCTCGTTGCGGTTGCCCGAACTCACCGAGTCGCCCGGAAGATCCCGCCAACGGGTGCGTTCCTCGGTCAGCTCCAGGTAGGCGGACATGTCGAACGACCAGGTACCGTTCTCGGCCTCGCGTGTCACCCCGACCTCCCGCAACGCCTCCGCCAGGGGCGCGTAGGTCAGCATCACCATGGGGGTGCTGAACGGGTTGGTACTCGGTGGTCGCCCCGTGCGGTTCACGTGCAGTTCACGCACGTGCTCGGACGCGATCGTGGAACCGGGGGAGACGAAGTCGAACCGGTCGACCAGCACGAACCCGACGCGCCGGTGCCCACCTGATCAGTGACCAGGGCCTGGTCGCGCTCACCCCGGAGGCGGTCGACCGACAGCCGCGCGTATTGCCGGCCATGCTCGTCGAGGAGATGGCCATGGGGCGCGTCCGAACCCTGCCGCTACCGCTCCTGATACAGCAGATGATCGCTCCGACCCTGCTGCACTTCGTGACGCGCCCGATCACCGGGCGCCCCCTGTCGTCGACATGCCCGGCGAGGAGGAGACCTGCGCCTTTTTCACGGAGGCGTTCCTGCGAGCCGTCACGTGCCGCCTGCCCGTGCCGCGGTGTGGCAGGGCAATGAGCCCTAGCCGATCGAGTTCGAGGCATCGTGGCTTGGTGGTGTGCCTCGGGTAGGAGCCCTAATGGTCGTTGGGCGTCTCATGGGTGTGTTGGTGGGGCGCCTGGGGTGGGGTTCCTTGGGGTTGTTGGGCGGGGTGGGGGTGGGTTTCCCTCCTTCCCCGCCGCGTGATTGTTGCCGCCCGCACCGCACGCGTCAAGGCGA
>NZ_FRFF01000002.1 GCF_900143625.1 Nocardiopsis sp. JB363 | reverse complement strand
GGGTGGCCCGGGTGGTCCGGGCGGATCAGGGGGTCCGGTGGGCGGTGCGGGCGGAGGCGACCCCGGCGGAGGGCCGGCCAGGGCCGGCGCGAGGGCCTCGGGGGCCTCGATCGTTTCGAGAAGACGCGTCACGGCTGGATCGCTCCCTGTCCCCTGATCTGTTCCATCTCGCGGATCATGTGCTCGGTCACCGCGCGCCCGCGGTGTCCCGCTCGGGCGATGACGGAGCCGACGATCAGGGTCATGCCGATCATCACCAGTAGGGACATGACCAGGTACACCAGTGTTTCGACGTCGTGGTTGAACAAGGCGATGGCCGGGATCGTGCCCACCAGGGACAGTGTTCCGGCGACGATCCACAAGCGCCGGGGGCGGAGCTCCTTCGCGGGGGGTACGACCGGAGGGCTCGGGCGCGGGACCTCGGGCCACCCTCGTCGGTACGCCTCGTACCAGAGGTGCTGGGAGTGCAGGCGTTGCCGCTGGGACCTGTGATGGGAACGCACGAGGAACAGCACCAGGAGGGCGATGGCGATACTGACGCTCATGGTGGGCGCGGCCACCCCCGCGATCAGGAGGAATACGTCGAAGGAGGCGCCCAGGTTGACGATGATCGCGGCGAACAGCACGAGCCCGGGAGGGGTGAGGGTGCCTATCGAGTACCAAGCGCGCGATGGACCGTACTCGTACTCGATGGGAGGCGGCGGTTGCAGGGGGACCGGGTGGGCCCACGCCCCGCCGTGCCCATACGAAGGCGGCGGTGCCATCGGGGGCTGAGCGGGCGGGGCCAGACGTGGCGGGCCGGTCGGTCGCCGTCCGTCTCCGAGCTCGGGGGGACGCGACGGTTCGAGTGGTTGCGACATGGGGGGTACCTGTTGGGTCGGATCAGGGCTGACGGACGGCGGAACGGCGACGCACGGTGGTGACCACCGCGACCACGACCGCCGCGAGGAGGAGGGAGGGGGCGACGAAGATCGCGGTGATCGTGACGAGGACCTTGACGAGCTCGAACGCGCGGATCGGCCCGGTACCGCCGAGGGCGTACTCGTCGGAGTTTCCGTTGCAGTGCAACCTGTGAGTGCCGGGCTCGGGGGTCTCCAATTCGCCTTGGACTCCCCATGAACCGAAGCTGACGTCGCCGCTGCCCGGTACACGGGAGACGTTGCCGACGAACTCTCCATCCGGCGTGTAGAGCCAACAGGACGGGCCATTGCCCATTTCGGAGGAGTAGACCGCGTACGTTCCCTCCTCACCTTCGGCGACCTCGAAGGTGAGCGATTCGTCGTTGCCGAATCGCTCCAGCACGTTGGGGCCCGGGAGGAAGGCGTTATGGCTGTAGAAATAGGGCCCGAAGAACAACAGGACCGCGGCGATCGCGAGGCCGATGGACCACCGGTAGGCGCGCACAACAGACGTCTTCTTCGGTACCGGTGCTGGTGAGGTGCCGCTCGGATAACCAGGACCGCTGGGAGGCATGAGTGGTACGGGGTTCCCAGGTGGGTGCTGAGGGGGATGAGGCATGCACGAAGTGTGGCAGAACGCCCTGACATAAGCGGAATCGGGCGTCCCTGTCATCGTGAGGGACAAAGGCCCGACGGGTACATACATGTCGTGAGCGGGGCAACTCGTCAGTAGTTCCGGTGAACCCCTTGTCAAGACCCTCACCTGGGGATTCAATCAGGGGCCTGAAGTAAAAGGACGCCGGGAGCGCAGCCACCGCGACGGAGGGATACACCGATGTCCAGGGCATGGAACGCGTGGTCATGGGAGACCGACCCGGACAGCGTGCGCCGGGACGTGGCCGTCGCGCACGAACGCTTCACCGACTCCGGCCGACTCAGCGGTCCCGTGCGCTCGGTGGTCGGTGACTCCTGGCGTCGCAGCGCCCTGCACGGGGTGGACCCGGACCGGACACTGCCCAGGCTCGAAGTCACCGGCCCCGACCTGAACGACCAGCGCGACGCGCACCCGCTCGCCGTCACCATGCCGTTGCTGCGACGACTGTTGCTGGAAGGCGCTCCGGGTCCGCAGATCCTCGCGGTCGGCGACGTGTCCGGGCGCCTGCTGTGGGTGGAGGGCGACTACGGGCTGCGTACCCGAGCCGAGGACATGCACTTCGTGGCGGGCGCGAACTGGCACGAACGTTCGGCCGGCACCAACGCTCCCGGGGTCGCCCTGGCCCTCGATCACGAGGTACAGGTCTTCGCCAGCGAGCACTTCAGCCGGGGCGTGCAGCACTGGAGCTGTTCGGCCGCGCCCCTGCACGACCCGGACACCGGCGCGCTGCTCGGGGTTCTGGACCTCACCGGCGGCGACCACCTGGCCTCGCCGCAGGCGTTGGCGCTGGTCCGGGCGGCGGCCACCGCCGCCGAGATGGAGATCCGCGCCCGTCGACTCAGCGGCCTGCTGCCCGCCCCCCGCGAGGCGCTCGCCCCGGCCCGGCTCCGGGTACTCGGCCGTGACCAAGGGCTCCTCGAAGTGGATGGCCGTTCCATCGAGCTCAGCACCCGCCACTCCGAGATCCTCCTGCTGTTGACGCGTCACCCCCGGGGCCTGACCGGCGACGCCCTCGGCACCCTGCTGCGCGAACGCGACACCTCCCCGGTGACGATCCGCGCGGAGATGTCGAGGATGCGACGTCTGCTGGGCACGGACCTGCTCGCCTCTCGCCCCTACCGACTGCTCCGGCCGGTGCGCACCGACCTGGACGAGGTGCGCGGGTACTTGGGGGAAGGCGACTACCGCAGGGCCGTCAACGTCTACGAGGGGCACGTGCTGCCGCGTTCGGAGGCGCCGGGAGTGGTGGAGGAGCGCGACGAACTCCAGGCGGAGGTGTGCGAGGTGCTCGCCGCCCACGCCGACCCGTGGACCCTGCGGGTGTGGTCGGAACAGCCGGAATGGCGAGAGGACCCACGGGTGCTCGACGCCGCGCTGCACGCCACCGACCCGGACTCGCCCCGGCACGCCGCGCTGCGCGTTCGTCTACGCAGGTTGGGCCGCTGAACGCGGGGCCGCGCGTCCTCGCAACGTGGTCGCAACCTTGGTGTAACTAGCGTCACACTCGACCGTCCCTGGGAAATCGCGCCGGGGCGGCGACCACCGGCGCGCCCACGTCGAAGGAGGCACACCAATGGCGATCTACGCTCCCCCCGGTGAAGCCGGCAGCGTCGTCGAGTACGCGCCGCGTTACGACAACTGGATCGGAGGCGAGTGGGTCAAGCCGGTCAAGGGACGCTACTTCGAGAACCCCACCCCGATCACCGGACGCACCTTCACCGAGGTGGCCCAGAGCGGCCCCGACGACGTCGAACTCGCCCTCGACGCCGCGCACGGAGCCGCGCCGGCCTGGGGCCGCACCAGCGCCGCCGAGCGAGCGCTGATCCTCAACAAGATCGCCGACCGCATGGAGGAGAACCTCGAACGGATCGCGGTCGCCGAGTCCTGGGAGAACGGCAAGGCGGTCCGTGAGTGTCTGGCCGCCGACATACCGCTCGCCATCGACCACTTCCGCTACTTCGCGGGCGCCGTCCGGGCCCAAGAGGGGCACAGCTCCCAGATCGACGGCGACACCGTCGCCTACCACTTCCAGGAACCGCTGGGCGTGGTCGGCCAGATCATCCCGTGGAACTTCCCGATCCTCATGGCGGTCTGGAAGATCGCGCCGGCCCTGGCCGCCGGCAACGCCATCGTCCTCAAACCCGCCGAGCAGACGCCCGCTTCCATCCTGCTCCTGATGGACATCATCGGCGACCTGCTGCCGCCGGGTGTGCTCAACATCGTCAACGGCTTCGGTGTGGAGGCGGGCAAGCCGCTGGCCTCGAACCCCCGCGTGCGCAAGGTCGCCTTCACCGGTGAGACCACCACGGGCCGACTGATCATGCAGTACGCGTCGGAGAACCTCATCCCGGTCACCCTGGAGCTGGGCGGCAAGAGCCCCAACCTCTTCTTCGCGGACGTGGCCGACGAGCGCGACGCGTTCTACGACAAGACGCTCGAAGGCTTCACCATGTTCGCCCTCAACCAGGGCGAGGTGTGCACCTGCCCCTCCCGTGCGCTGATCCAGGACTCCGTCTACGACGGGTTCATGGCCGACGCCCTGGAGAGGGTCGGCCGGATCAAGCAGGGGAACCCGCTGGACACCGACACCATGCTCGGCGCCCAGGCCAGCAACGACCAGCTGGAGAAGATCCTCTCCTACATCGACATCGGCCGTCAGGAGGGCGCCAAGGTGCTCACCGGCGGCGGCCGGGCCGAGATGGAGGGCGACCTGGCGGGCGGCTACTACGTCACCCCCACGGTCTTCGAGGGCCAGAACAACATGCGGATCTTCCAGGAGGAGATCTTCGGCCCCGTGGTCTCCGTGGCGCGCTTCGACGACTACGCCGACGCCATCAAGATCGCCAACGACACCCTGTACGGGCTCGGAGCGGGTGTGTGGTCCCGCAACGGCAACACCGCCTACCGCGCGGGCCGTGACATCCAGGCCGGCCGTGTGTGGGTGAACAACTACCACGCCTACCCGGCGCACGCGGCCTTCGGTGGCTACAAGCAGTCCGGGATCGGGCGCGAGAACCACAAGATGATGCTCGACCACTACCAGCAGACCAAGAACCTGCTGGTCAGCTACTCGGATCAGGCGATGGGGTTCTTCTGATGGAGCGGGTGGCGGTCACCGAAGCCGCGGCGTCCCTGCTGCGGGAGCTGACCGCCGAGCACGGTCCACTGATGTTCCACCAGTCCGGCGGCTGTTGCGACGGCAGCTCACCGATGTGCTATCCGCTGGGGGAGTTCCGTATCGGGGCCTCCGACGTGCACCTCGGGGACCTGGACGTGGAGCTGTCGGAGCCGGTGTCGGTGTGGATGTCCCGCTCGCAGTTCGAGCTGTGGAGCCACACCCACCTGACCATCGACGTCGTTCCCGGACGGGGGTCGGGGTTCTCCCTGGAGGCCCCGACCGGGCAACGGTTCCTGATCCGGTCACGGTTGATGAGTGACGAGGAGGCGGTTCGTCTGGACGCTGAGACCACTACCGAATAAAGAACCAGGGCCGGCCGGGAGGAGGGGACCCGACCGGCCCTGGTCATGCGTTCGTGGAACTCAGGACACCGTGTCCTCGGAGGGGTCGGAGGCGGAGCCCCGGGTGGCCAGTCGGTCGGCCAACTCGTCGGTGCTCACCAGGTCCCGGCGGATCCGCCCGGTCCGGTAACCCACCCGGGCCACGATGTGACCCGCGACCGGCACCGTCACCACCTGGAACAGCCCCACCAGGAACAGCGTGCCGAGGCTGAAGACGCCGCTCTCCTCCACGGGGAGGAGCCGGAACCCGATCCCCACCAGCACCAGCAGCAACCCCAACACCTGGGGCTTGGACGCCGCGTGCATGCGGGACAGCAGGTCGGGGAAGCGGAGCAGGCCGATTCCGGCGATGAAGGACAACAGCGCCCCGGCCAGGATGCACACGATCCCGGCCCAGTCCAGGACCTGGACGACCTGTTCGCTCATGAGGTCTTCCCCTCCTCTTCGACCGTGTTCTCGACGACCGGGAGCACGAACTGCTCATCGTCATCGTCCTCCTGCGTACGCCGGGCGACGAACTTGGCGACGCTGACCGACCCGACGAAGCCCAGGAGGGACAACACCAGCAGGGTGGGCAGCACCGTGGGGTCGCGGTTGAACGCCGCGAAGGCGCCCAGGCCGGTCACGGCGAAGGCCAACAGGGCGTCGACGGACAACGCCCGGTCGAGGATGCTCGGTCCCAGCAGGAGCCGGACCGTGCCCAGCAGTGCGGCCACACCGAGCAGGACGGCGATGATGATCCACAGGACGTTCACGCGTTCCTCCGCTCGGCGGCCAGGGCGGCCTCCAGTTCGGCGATGTTCTCCCGAGTGCCGATCCCGCGGGCGATGCGTTCCTCCAACTCGTAGATGCCCTGCTTCGCCTCGGCCGCTTCCTCGTCGTTCTGTGCGCCCAGCACGTGGACGTACAGAATGCGCCCGGGCTGGGCGGCCTCCACGATCACACTGCCCGGGATGATCGAGGTGGCGATGGCCACGCACACCATGATCAGGTCGGAATCGGTGCGCATCCGCACCGCCACCACCGAGCTCTTCACCGGTGGCCCGGGACGGAGCACCCAGGCGCTCACATCGATGCTCGCGGCGAACATCTTGCCCAGGATGTACAGGACCATGTAGGGCCCCTGCAACGGCCAGAACCGGAACCCCGGAACGATCGGCGGCAGCGGGAACACCATCATGATCACCACCGACACCAGGAAACCCAGGACGGCGATGCCCAATGTCTCCGGGCGGAACCGGAAGGCGTCGAACAGCAGCATCCAGACCAGGGTCATCCCGAGGGCGACCGGGATCTGTACCTTGCCGATGCGGCTGCGCAGGGCGCGCGCACCGATCTTCTTCTTGATCTGTAGAGCGTTCATCGGGATCCTCCGAGGACCGCTTCGATGTAGGGCGTGCGTTCCAACAGGTCGGTCGCGGCGTTCGAGGAGTAGCCGATGAGCGGTCCGGCGAACACGGTCATGGCCAGACCGAAGGCGACCAGGCCGATCGTGGCGCCCACCATGCTCTTGGGCAGGACCACCGAGGTCACGACCGGGGTGGCCGCGGTCGAGGTGTCGCTCAGTCGGGAGGAGGGACCGACGGCCTCGCCCGGGCCCAAGGCCGCGGTGGAGTCGTCCTCCTCCTCGCTGTCCTCCAGGATCGTGCCGGGCTCGGCGACCATGCCCTCGGACGGAGTGCGCCAGAACGCGTAGTTCCACACGCGCGCGATGACGTACAGCGTCAGCAGGCTGGTGAGCACCGAGGCGCCGACCAGCGTGTAGGCCAGCGGGGTGCCCGCCTCCACACCGGCCTGCATCAGCCCGACCTTGCCGAGGAAGCCCGACAGCGGCGGGATGCCGCCCAGGTTCATCGCCGGGATGAAGAACAGGATGGCCAGGAGCGGCGCCATCTTCGCCAGACCACCCAGGTGGTCCAGCGCCGTCGACCCGCCCCTTCGCTCGATCAACCCCGTCACCAGGAACAACGTGGTCTGCACGGTGATGTGGTGGGCGATGTAGTACACGGCGCCCGCCATACCCAGCTGGCTGCCGAGCGCCACACCGAACACCATGTAGCCGATATGGCTGATCAGGGTGAACGACAACAGACGTTTGATGTCGGTCTGCGCCACCGCGCCCAGGATTCCCAGGAGCATCGTGGCCAGGGCGACCCACATCAGGGCGTCGTTGAGTTGGCCGCCGGGGAAGAACAGGGTCTGCGTCCGGATGATCGCGTACACGCCCACCTTGGTGAGCAGACCCGCGAACACCGCGGTCACCGGGGCCGGCGCGGTGGGATAGGAGTCCGGCAGCCACGCGGCGAGTGGGAACACCGCCGCCTTGATGCCGAACGCGACCAACAGGATGACCTGGAGCACCAGCGCCAGCTCCGAGGAGATCTCGGGCAGCCGCTCGCCCAGCTGGGCCATGTTCACGGTGCCGGTCGCGCCGAAGACGAGGGCGATGCCGATCAGGAACAGCACCGAGGACACCAGCGACACCACCACGTAGATGGCGCCCGCCCGCATCCGCGACTGCGTACCGCCGAGTGTCAGCAGCACGTAGCTGGCGGTCAGCAGGATCTCGAAACCGACGTACAGGTTGAACAGGTCACCGGCGAGGAACGCGTTGGAGACACCGGCCACCAGGATCAGGTAGGTCGGTTGGTACACCGAGAGCGGCGCCACCTCTCCCTTGCCCGCCATGCCCTGACCGATCGAGTAGATCAGCACGGCCAGGGTGATGGCCGCGGAGACCGTCACCAACAGCGCGGACAGCCGGTCGGCCACCAGCGTGATGCCGATGGGGGTCTCCCAACCGCCCACCTGGACGGCTTGGGGCCCGAACATGTCGGCGCCCACCATCAGCGCGGCACCGGTCAGCAACACCAGCGCCAACGAGATGACGCTCAGCCACTGCTGGACGCGAGGCCAGCGGATACCCATCGCGAGCTTGACACCGGCCGCGAAGAGCGGCAACACCACCGGTAGGGGAACGAGGTAGTGCAGGATTCCGGCGAGGTAGTCCCATTCCATGGTCAGTCGTTCCCTTGCAGGTCGCTGTCCTCCGCGCGAGCCAAGCGTTCACGCTCTGCCCGCATGGTCTGACGTGCCTGACGCCGCTGTGAACGGATGCGGCGGCGCAGCTCGCGCCACAGCTCGCGTTCGGCGGCGCGGTCGGCGCGCCTGTGCTCACGCAGTCGCTTGCGCCCCATACGGATCCGGCCGCGCAGTTCCGTCACCTGGTTGACCATGCTCTGTCGACGGTCGGTCAGGCGACGCACCGTCTCCTGAGCCTGCGCGTCGGCGTTGCCGTCCTCGGCCTCCACCTCGAACCTGGCCAGTTCGGCCTGGGCGGCCGCGATATCCGCCTTGATGCGGGCCTGTTCGGCCAGCTCCTGGGCGTCGGCCGCGGCGATGGTGGCCTGGAGTTCGGCCCGCTGCCTGCGGATGTCCGCGCGCAACCGGCGACGTTCCTGCAGGAAGCGTTGGCGCACCGCGCGCCGGCCCTCGCCCTGCACGATGCGGAGGTCCTCGGCGTCGTCCTGGACCTCGTCGTTGCCCTCCAGCTGCCAGCTCCGGTAGGCCAACGCCAACAGGAACGCGGTGATGCCGAGGGTGATGACGATGGCCGTCAGGATCATCGCCTGTGGCAGCGGGTCGGTCATCTCCTTGATGTCGGGGGTGAACCACCGGACCGGAGGACCGCCCGGTTGCCCGGCCATCGCCAGGATCATCACGTTGACGCCGTTGCTGAAGACGATGAAGCCCAACAGCACACGGGTGAGGCTGCGCTCCAGCATGAGGACGACGCCGACCGCGACGAGGACACCGACGACGATGACGAGTGTCAGGCTTGGCGACTCGTTCACGAGGTGACCTCCTCGGCCGGTGAGGTGGTTCCCGGATCAACGGCCTCCGAGTGCGCGGCGTCCCGTTCGATCTGTTCGTCGATGCGGGCGCCGAGACTGCGCAGGATGTCCAGGATCAGTCCGATGACGAGCAGGTACACGCCGATGTCGAACAGCATCGAGACCGTGACGTGCGCTTCGCCCAAGAACCCGAAACCGAGGTAGAAGTCCGCCCCGGCGAGCACGTCACCGAGGAAGAACGCCCCGGCGAGCGCCGTGCCCGTCGCCAACGCCAGACCGGCGCCGATCAGCGCCCCCGGCTGCACCCACGCGGTGGCGTACAGCTCGAAGCGCCCACCCGCGAGGTAGCGGACGATGAATGCCAGGCCCGCCACGATGCCACCGGCGAAACCACCGCCGACGTCGGTGTGACCGGTCAGCAGCAGGTACACCGAGATCACCATGATCACCGGGAAGAGGAAGCGCGAGACCACCTCGAAGATGATCGACCTGCGTTCGGTGGGCAGGGCCTCCGCGCCGGGCAACCAGGAACGGTTCCACTGGGGCCTGACGTGCATGTTCTTCGGGGCGACCTTCAGGCCGCTCAGGTCCAGCCGGTCGTCTCCGTTGGCGGGCTGGAGCGACTGGGTGACGGACAGGGCCATCACACCGCCGGGGGCCTTGCGGGGCTGGGCTCGGCGGCGCACGAACATCAGGCTGGCCACACCCGCCGCGGCGGCGGCCAGCACCGAGATCTCACCCATGGTGTCCCAGGCACGGACGTCGACCAAGAGCACGGAGATGAGGTTGTCACCGCCGGCCTTCTCGGCCGCGTCCACGTAGGACGGGTCGTCGGGCCCGCCCACCGCGATGGAGGGTTCCTGCCGGCCTGCCAGGGCGAACCACGTCATGGTCGCCACGAGAAGACCGGTGGCGGCGCCGATCACCATGTTCCAGATCCGGCGGCCCTTGAGCGCGGGAGCCGAGAAATGGGACGGGAAGCGACGCAGCACCAGGACGAAGACCACCAGGCTGACGGTCTCGACGAGGAACTGGGTGAGCGCGATGTCGGGTGCGCCCTGGAAGTAGAACAGGGCGCCCACACCGTAACCGCCGATACCGACGAGGATCACCGCGAAGAGACGGCGTCGCACGAACAGGATCATCAGGCACGTGATCACGATGATCACGGCGGGGATGACCTGCACCGGGGTGTCCCACAGACGCAGCGTCGGGTAGTCGCCCTCCCAGAGCCGCCCGGTGATCATGGGGATTCCGGCGGTGATCACCAGGAACACCAGGATGGTGCCGAGGTAGACCGGCAGCGAACCGCGCTGGGTGCTACCGGTGACCTGCAACGCCAGGGTTTCCAGGCCGGCCATCATCCGGCGGTAGTTGCGTTCGGGGTTGACGTAGGCCAGCCGGTTGCCGAGCCAGGCGACCCGGTGGCGGAAGTAGAACAGCACCAGACCACCGACGACGCAGACCGCCGACAGCAGCAACGGCAGTTCCCAACCGTGCCACAGGGCCAGGTAGGTGGGGTACTCCTCGCTCGGCCCCAGGGGGACCGTGTCGGCGTAGGTGGCGAAGAGCCGGTCGACCCCTCCGGAGAAGAGACCGCCGATCAGGCTCAGCGCCGCCAGGATCACCGCGGGTGCGAGGAAGAGGGGCCCGGGGGCGTGGACCTCGTTGGGCTGCACACCTTCCTTGTCGAGGAAGGCGCCCCACAGGAAACGGAGGCTGTAGGCGACGGTGAGGGTGGAGCCGATGACCAGTCCGACCAGGACCAGGGTGTCGAGGCCGCCGCTTTCGGTGTACGCGCCGAAGGCGAGTTCCTTGGCGACGAACCCGGCGGTGGGCGGCAGACCGGACATGGAGGCCAGCGCCACGACCGTGATCCAGAAGGTGCTCGGCATGGACTTGCGCAGGCCGGAGAGCTCGCGCAGGTCCCGGGTCCCCGTGCTGTGGTCGATGATGCCGACGATGAGGAACAGCGGAGCTTTGAAGAGGGCGTGCGCCACCAGCATCGCGATGCCGGCGAGGGCGGCGGCCCGGGTCCCGGTGCCGAGCAGGGCGATGAGGAAGCCGAGCTGGCTGATGGTGCCGTAGGCCAGGACGAGCTTGAGGTCGAACTGGCGTAGCGCCTTCCACCCGCCGAAGATCATGGTGATGACACCGAAGAACAGCGCCATCGTCGTCCACACGGTCACGTCGCCGAAGGCGGGGGTGAGGCGGGCGACCAGGTAGACACCGGCCTTGACCATCGCCGCGGCGTGCAGGTAGCCCGATACCGGTGTGGGCGCCTGCATGGCGGCGGGCAGCCACAGGCTGAAGGGGAACAGCGCCGACTTGGACATCGCGCCGAGCATGATCAGCGCGAGCGCCGAGTTGACGACCGCTCCACCCGCGGGCGGATTCGCGACGATCTCGGAGATGATGTAGGTCCCGGCGGTCTCGCCGAGCATGATCATGCCGACCAGCATCGCCAGACCACCGAACGTGGTGACGACCAGGGCCGTCATCGCCGCCCGGCGGCTGTCCTTCGATTCGGCCTTGTGACCGACGAGGAGGTAGGAGAAGACCGTGGTCAGCTCCCAGTAGATGAAGAGCTGGATGAGGTCGTCCGCGAGGACGAGGCCGAGCATGGCGCCGGCGAACGCGACGAACACGCCCGCGAAGCGCGGTAGACCTTCGTCGGAGTCACTGAAGTAGCGCGCACAGTAAGCCAGGATCAGGGTGCCCACGCCCCCGGCGATGAGCGTCATGACCAGACCGAGGGCGTCCATATGGACGCCGAGTCGCAGCGAGAACTGCGGTGCCCACTCCATCGACTCGGACAGCGTGCCGCCGTTGAGGATGGTCGGGAGCTGGAACAGGGTCCAGATGGTGGCCAGGCCGGGGACGATCGCCAGTGCGTAGAAGCCGTTACGGCCCCATTGGCGTATCACTAAGGGCGCGACCGCTGCTGTTATGAAATGCGCGACCAGCACTGTCGTCAATGCGCCCCTCCCGGACCGGTCCGGGCCCGCCCGACGTGCCCGGGCGGACGTCCACCACCCCGGTGGAGAACGAGATCGACCACGACGGGATCAGTGGACGGGGGTGTCGTTTCCATTCTGGTGGGGCATGGATCTACTTGAACTTGCGTGCGCAAGCTATTTAATAGCTAGACTACACATACGTCAAACCACCGCGCGGGTCGGGGACCCGTGCGCAGAGCCCATCCAGCGAGGACCGTTTCTTGCTCGACGAGACCCCCGATCCCTGCACTGAGCAGCGGGAACGTGCTCAGCCGAACGCGGCCGAACTCGAAGAGTTCCAACGAGTCTGGACCGAACTCATCAACGCGGCTCTACACGCCCGCTCACGGGGCGGGCACGGACATCGTGGAGCCGAGGAAATCACACTGACACAGTCCCTCCTGATGGAGGCGGTGCGCGGGATGGACCATCCGAGTGTCGGTGCGGTCGCTCACATCGTCGGTGTGTCCTCCCCCTCCGCCACCCGGATGATCCAGCAGTTGGAACGCAAGGGCATGGTGGCCCGGCGCCGGTCCGAGCGTGACGAACGCAGCACGGTGGTCACCATCACCGCGGAGGGCGAACGCGTCCTCGCCGAGCGCCGCAAGTACATGGAGCAGAAACAGAAACAGGTCTTCGACGCCATAAGGCCCTCCCTACGGCCGTTCGTCCTCGACGTGCTCCGCGACCTGCGCGCCGCCATAGACGACAACTGATCGACGAGTCACGCCGCACGCCGAAGGGCTCCCGGACCCCGAGTCCGCGCATTCCCAAGGCCCTACATGGGGCCTTTTGTCATGTTCGGGGTCGCTCTGCCATCGGCAGATCTGCCCGGGGCCGAAACCCTGGAGTTCGCACTCCTCCTCACCGCACGCTGGGATCACCGGCACGAACGCCGGCGATGAGGAGGACCGATGCCGATACAACCCACACTCGTCACCGAGTACGCGCCCGGTGGCGGGTTCGACGACCAGCTGGCCGCGCGCCTGCTGCGCAGCCGGATCGTGCTGCTGGGGACTCAGGTCGACGAGGAGAGCGCCAACCGCGTGTGCGCGCAGATCCTGCTGCTGGCCGACGAGGACCCGCACAAGGACATCACCCTGGCGATCAACAGTCCCGGTGGCGTGATCAGTGCCGGACTCGCCATCTACGACACCATGAACTTCGTGCCCAACGACGTGTCCACGCTGGTCATGGGGTTCGCGGCCAGCATGGGCCAGTTCCTGGCCTGTACCGGGGCCCCGGGCAAGCGGTACAGCATGCCGCACGCGCGCATCATGATGCACCAGCCCTCCGGCGGGCTGGGCGGGACCGCCGCCGACATCGCCATCCAGGCCGAGAACCTCGCGCACACCAAGAGCACCATGGTGCGGCTCATCGCCAGGCACACCGGCAAGAGCGAGGAGACCATCGCCAAGGACCAGCACCGGGACGCCTGGTTCACCGCCGAGGAGGCCAGGGAGTACGGGTTCGTCGACCACGTCGTCGAGACCATCGACCAGATGGAGGGCGGCATGCGTCTGGGCGGTGCCACGCCCGGGTTCGCCACTCCGAGGGGAGGCAAGCGATGAGCGGGCGCTACACGGTGCCGATGGTGGTCGAACGCACCCCGAACGGGGAACGCTCGTTCGACGTGTTCAGCAGGTTGTTGTCCGAACGGATCATCTTCCTGGGCACACCCATCGATGACGACGTCGCCAACGTGATCATGGCGCAGATGCTGCACCTGGACTACGAGAGCCACGAGACCGAAATCCAGCTGTACATCAACTCGCCCGGAGGCTCGAACACCGCGCTGACCGCCATCTACGACACGATGCGGTTCGTCAGGGCGGACGTGGCGACGGTGTGCATGGGACAGGCGGCCTCCGCCGCGGCGGTGCTTCTGGCCGCCGGGACCGCCGGTAAGCGTTCGGCGCTGGAACACTCCCGGGTGCTGCTGCACCAGCCTTCCACGGAGGGGCAGGGGCAGGCGGCCGACCTGGAGATCCAGGCGGCGGAGATCCTGCGTGTTCGGGCGCAGGTGGAATCGATTCTGTCCCGGCACACCGGTCAGACCCAGGAGCAGTTGAGGGACGACACCGACCGGGACAAGATCTTCACCGCCGAGCAGGCCAAGGAGTACGGGCTGGTGGACAACGTGATCACGACGAGGGAGCTCGCACCTCTCGCGGTGTGATTCGAGGTCGGTGAGTGCCGCGTGCCCGGGGTGGGTGGAGGAGGGCCCGGGCGCGTCGCCTCCGTTTTCCACATCCTGTGGATAACCCCGAGTGGCAAGCGTCATCGCAGTTCAGCGGAGCCCTGGTCAATCGATGGGGTGGTTCCAGCGCCGACCGATCAGGGCGCACTCGACCTTGTACGAGTCACGATCCGGGTCGACCTCCAACGAGAAGGCGCTCAGTGAAGGCAGGCCCGCGTCCGACAGGCGCCGGTAGGCATCGGCCAACTCCGAACCCAGAGCACGTTCGCCCTCGCCGGTGACCGAGCCGTCCGGCCACACGTACGCCCACGACTCACCGACTCCCATCCACACGATCCGACCATGACCGCCTTGGAACGGGCGAACTCCGGTACCCACGCGTACCCCGGGCATCATCAGCAGGAGCTGGGTCATCATCCCCGAACCGATCAGATCGACCGAGCCGACCGGGAGGGTTCCCACCGGTGTCGGGGGACGACCGAGACCGGGGAATGGCAGCTCTCCGGCGCGTTGCCCACGGTCCCGCATGAAGGCCGCTTCACGCACGAAGGGCCCGGACAATCGCCCATCGACCTTCGTCAGTACGACGATCGGTGTGCTGTGCGCGGCGGGGTGCGGGTTCCACGGAAGCACGAGCGAGCCACCCTCGGCCAGAGCGGTCACCCACGAGTCCTGAATACGTGTCGCCGCGCAGGTGGCGATGATCGCGTCGAATACCCCACCTCGGGGAGGAGTAACAGTCTTAGCGGAACGGGAAGTGGGGGTGCGGTGGTTCCGGGCAGAGCCCCCCCGGAACCACCGCCGGGCGCCGCGCGCCTTGGGATGAGCCGAAATGCGGTGCCGTCTGGCGGGTGCGCCGGGGTGACGAGAAACCTGAACCGTCGGGCCGGCGTCCATGCTCTTCGGTTGTGCGGGGGATGCGGGAGATCAGGCCGCGAGGGAGAGCACGCGGGCCTGGTGGGGTGGGGCGGGGGAGGTCGTGACCAGACGGGACCGGTGTGCGTCGGCCCGCTCCAAGCGGAACAGCGTGGTGCGCTGGTACAGCTCGCCGAGCACCTCGGCGATGCTCAACCCCAACGACCGGTACACGGCGGCAAGGAGCTCGGAGGAGGCCTCCTTGCGCCCGCGTTCGATCTCGGACAGGTAGGGGAGTGACACCTGGGCGTCCTCTGCGACCTCGCGCAACGTCCGGCCCTGTTCCACACGGGTACGACGCAGCAGATCACCGATGAGATCGCGCATGAGCGGCTCGACCGCCGGCTCGTCGGGGCTCGGACCCCTGCGCGCCTGGTCCAGGGAGCGTAGAACGCTCTCACCCATCTGGTGCCTCCCCCGTCGACGAGTTCTCCGATTTTTCGACACTACGCCGCAAAACGCTCGGAGGGGAGAGGGGTTCGTGGCCTTATGCGGACGGCAGAAGCCACGTGAACCTCTTGGAATCGGGTCTCACCTCTTGACGAGTGGAGGGCCGGAGGAGTGTCTGTCCGAGGTGCCCAGAGCCAGGATCCGTACCTGCAAGGTCTCCATCGGCCCTCGCGAGAATCGCGACAGCCACCATCGAGAACCCGCCACCAGAACCAGGACGATCACCGCCCAGGCGGCCACCATCCAACCCGCGTGGTCCACATGAGCGGCCAAACCGAATCCCCAGCCGTAGAAGATCACCGAGGCCAGGACGTTCTGGAGGATGTAGCAGCTGAGTGCGGTCCGCCCCACCGAGCTCAAAGCGGCCGTCACAGGCCCGGGGCGCCGTATCCGGTCGAACAGCACTCCTACGAGCCCCAGGTAGCCCAGCATCAGCACCACGGAGAAGAGGAAACGTCCCGCAAAGGCGAGGTCCTCGTCCCAGACGACGGCCAGAGCGTTGAGCGGCAGGCCCAACCCCAGTCCCCAGACCGCCATGCGGGTCCGCAGGGTTCGACCGACCAGGTCGGCCCCGAACGCTCCGGACCGGTACAGGCGCGCTCCCAACAAGAAGAGGAACACCATCAGGGGGAAGGTCATGATGACCTCCAACCGGTCTCCCAGAAAGTTCTCCACCCGATACAGAACCTGGTCGGCGTAGCTTCCTTCCAGATACAGCCGACCCGACTCGGTGGACTCCGGGGGCTCATCCACGTGGACGATGCGGAAGAACAGGAGCATTACCGTCGTCACCCCGCCCACGAAGGTGACGTGCAGGCCCAGAGCGGTCCACATGACGGCCGAACGCGTCCGCTCGGAGAGGCCGAGCACGTAGACCACCACAAGCGCCGTGACCGCGTAGCCCATGAGCACGTCCCAGCTGAAAAGGAGGACGCCGTGCAGCGCCCCCTCCACCAGCAGGAGCAAAGCACGACGGCGCTGTCCACCTGGCCAAGGGCGACCGCGCTCCGCCGCGATCCTGTACTGGATGGCCAGGCCCACGCCGAACAGCAGGGTGAGCATCGTGAAGAACTTGCCGTTGAGGAACAGAGTCTGTAGTCCTTCGGCGACAGGACCGTAGCTGCCGGTCCGAGGGTGGCCGAAGAGCCAGATGTTCATGGCGAGCGTGCCCAGGATGGCGAAACCCCGCAGCACGTCCAGGAGCGGTATGCGAACGGGTTCGAAGGGTCGTGTGGTCGTGTGGTCGTGTGCATGGGCGCATGGTCGCGGGTGGGTGTCCACCGGGACATCTGCCGAAGGGCATAGCTCGTTTTCCACCCGCCGGCCGTATACCTTTCGGCGGACGCGGGCCCCGTCCACGTACAGCACTATGGACGGATGGGTGCGGCAACGGGTGTCGGGGCGGTCGCGCGGATGCGGCGGTGGCGGTGGCTTCCCGTTCCGGTGCGCGACATCGTGGTGACGGTACTGGTGGGACTGGCGGCCCTGGGGCTGTCTCACACCGAGTACGGCACTCCGGGGTGGCTCACCGACCTGGTCGTGCTGCTCGCCTGTGCTCCCCTGGTGCTGCGGCGGCGGTTCCCGGTCGCCGTGGCTCTGGCCACCGGATCCCTCTTGTTCGTCTCGTTCGCGCTCGTGGGCCAGGACGGCTCCGTTCTCGCTGCCGTGTTCGCTGTGGCGACCGTCGCCCACCAGCGCCCCGGTGCGGTGCTGCTGCTGGTACCGGCGGCGGTCGCGTGGTGGTTCGCCTACCTGGTGCTCCTCCACCCTGACGCCAACTCGCTGGTCGAGTGGTCGGGGGACCCCTTCGCACCGGCCGCGTCAGTGATCGGGGACCGTCTGGACTTCGTCTTGGCCACGGTCCCCATCCTCGTGCCCGTCCTGGTGGGCTACGTGTGGCGGCTCAGGGCCGACCGCGCCGAGGGGCTCCGGCACGCGACGCGCAACGAGTTCGAGCGCGAACGGCTGCGCGAGAGGGAGCGGATCGCCCGCGAGGTGCATGACATCGCGGGCCACCATCTCAGTGCGATCCGGCTGTTGGCGGTCGGTGGTCGGCAGGCTTTGGAGGGCAGGGACCCAGAGGCGGTCGCGGTGCTGGAGTCGGTCGCGGAGATGTCCGGCCGCGCGGTGCGGGAGGTGCGCGAACTGCTGGACTCGCTGCACGGGGACCGGCTCACCGGACCGGCCTCGGGCATGGGGCCGGCGGACCTTCCGCCCCTGGTGGCGGCTCTGGAGAGCACGGGAGTGCATGTGGAACTGGTGATGCCCGAAGGGATCGGGGAAGGGCTGTCCGCGCGGGTGGGAGTAGACGTGTACCGGATCGTCCAGGAGTCCCTGGGCAACGTGCTGCGGCACTCGTCGGCACGGCGGGTCCGGGTGGAATTGAGCCGCACCGCGAACACGCTGACGGTCACGGTGGAGGACAACGGACGGCGCGTGACGGGGGAGAAGGGATCGGGCGGGCGCGGCCTGGCGGGAATGCGGGACCGTGTCGGGGAACTGGGTGGTGTCTTGGAGGCGGGGAGCGCTCCGGGCCGGGGTTGGCGGGTGCGGGCAGTACTCCCCGTGAGAGGGAACGAATGATCCGACTGCTGATCGCCGACGATCAGCCGGCCGCCCGCGAGGGGCTGAGGCTGCTCTTCCGGCCGGTCGAGGACATCGACGTGCTGGGCGCGGCGGCCAACGGCCGGGAGTTGGTGGCCATGGCGCGCCGACTGAGCCCGGACGTGGTGCTCACCGACATCCGGATGCCCGGCACTGACGGTGTCGAAGCGGCCCGGGAGCTTTCGGGGCTCTCGCCCTCGCCGTCGACGGTCATGCTGACCACCTTCGATACCGACGATTACCTGTTCGGGGCCCTTCAAGCGGGGGCGGTGGGTTTCTTGCTCAAGGAGAGCGACCCGGAACTGTACGTGGAGGCGGTGCGAGCAGCGGCCTCAGGCCAAGGGGTGATCGATCCACGGGTCACACCGCGCCTGGTGAAGCGCTTCGCGAGGACCTCGCCGCGCACACCCCCACTGCTGGTCGAAGAGCTGACGCCCCGAGAACGGGAGGTGCTGGTGCTGGTGGCCAAGGGACGTAGCAACGCCCGGATCGCCGGGGAGCTGAGCATCACCCACGGCACGGCCAAGGTCCATGTGGCCCGGATCCTGGCCAAGCTGGGGCTGGAGAGCCGGGTGCAGGCGGCCATCTACGCCTATCGCCACGGACTGACCACCTGGGCGGACGACTGAGCACATCCTCATGTTGACCGGTATCGCCGGAGTGTGGGTCGCTGATGATTCACCGAGCGAGATGAGCTCTAAGGCGGTCTGCGGTTCGATCTAAGGCGCCCTCGTGAGACGGATCCACTGCACTCTTCCGATGCGCGGCCGGGGGCCTTAGCGCGAATCTGGAATCAGTCGGGAGAACAGCCCCGGCACAGACCCCGGAGGAGACCACCATGCACGCCGACCTCAGCGCACAGGCCGCCGACCTCTACCGTGCCGAGGCCGAGCGTGTGGCCCGTTACGAACGCCTCGTCGCCTCGGTGAAGACCCGCAGGCCGGGTCTGCGCAAGCTGTGGGCGCGGTTTCGGACACCGCGCTCCCACACCCTGGCCGCCTGAGGCCGGGGACCCACGGCTCAAGGCCGTGAGCGAGGTGCCGTGTCGAGCGGGGTTCGACACGGCACCTTTCGTATGCGCGAACATATGCACGTGCCGAGGAATGTGCAGAATAACGCGCGGCGGAACGTGCGGAATCCACGTGCACGGTTTCGAGAATGCTAGCGCCATTGAGCCGGAATGTACATCGCGCGACCTGTGCGAATGCGAGCATCGGGGTTTGTCGCCTGCCTGGCGGGTATCCTGCCTGTTCATGGGGTCTGATTCTGGACTCTGTGAAGATGACCGAATCAATAATCTTGGCAATCCGTAATTCGGATGTCATGATGGTTCGTGTTGGGTGGTGGCAAGTTGGAAATACGAATCCTCACCCCGGTCCCACAGATTCTGGTCGAGAACCGACCGGTCGACGTGGGTTCCCCCAAGGCCCGCCTCGTCCTCGCGGTACTGGCAGAGTCCGTCGGTCGTCCCGTACCGACCTCGACCCTCATCGACCGTGTCTGGGGCGAAGCGCCGCCCGACTCGGTGCACACGAGTGTCTACGCCTATTGCAGCCGGATTCGGAGAAGCCTCAAGGACGCGGGCGTGCCGACCGACATCAAACGTCGGTCCAGGACCTACACCCTGGAGGTCGATCCCGACGCGGTCGACTGGCATCGGGCCCGGAGCCTCTCCGCCCAAGCACGCAAGCTCACTCAACGGGGAGAGCACGCGGCGGCATTCGCGCTCCTGGAAGAGGCCCTGGAGCTGTGGGACGGCGAACCCCTCACCGAGTTCTCCGGGGTGTGGGCGGACTCCCTGCGGCGGCGCATGGCGCAGGGGCACCGCCGTCTGCTCGGTCAGTGGGCGGAGGTGGGGCTCGTCCTCGGTGGTCCCGAAGAGACCCTCCTCCGGCTGGAGGACCACCCTGGTGACGAGACCTTGGCGTACCTGCACATGAAGGCCCTGGAGATGTGCGGTCGGCACACCGAGGCGATCGAGTGTTACACCGATCTACGGGATCACACGATCGCCGAGTTGGGCATCCAGCCCAGTCCCCGAACACGAGCGCTTTTCCAACGAATCCTTACCGAGGCCGACGGCGATGAAGGCCAATGGGTCGAACCCGTTCCCCTCGCGGAGCCACGTCGGGAGGTAGTGGACACTCTTCGAGCCGACGTCTCCGACTTCCTGGGGCGGGACGAGGAACTGGAAACCCTGCTCACTTCAGTGCGTGCTTCCGAGGGTCGAACAGCGGTGCACTTGATCCATGGCTTGGGAGGAGTCGGTAAGACGACTCTGGCCGCGCACGCCGCTCATCGCCTGCGAGACGCCTTCGACGTCAGATTGCAGACCGATCTGACCGGAGCGAGTTCGGACCAGGTCCTCTTCCGCCTGTTACTGATGCTCGGGGTTTCGGGCAGCGGTATCCCCACAGAACCCGAGGCGCGTGTGGCGCTGTGGCGCAATCAGGTCGCGGGTCGGCGGGTGCTCCTTCTTCTGGACAACGCGGACCACCACGACCAGGTGATGCCGGTGATTCCGGGGGCCGCTGGGAGCGTCGTACTCGTGACCAGCAGACGCAGCCTCGCCGGACTCCACGGAGCTCGTCGGCTGTGGCTACGACCTCTGGACGAAGAAGACGCCATACGGATGTTCGCCGTCTTCAGCGGGCGTGACGTCGAGGAAGAGGGCATGAGCCGAGTCGTGGCCTTGGCCGATCGGTTGCCGCTCGGGTTGTGGATCGCTTCGGCCCAGCTGCGGCGCCGATTCACGTGGAGCCTGGACCGTCTCGCAAATCACCTTGAGAGGCATACGAGGGCGTCCGAACAAGGTGCGGATTCGGAGGCTTTGGCGGTCTTCATCGACACCTACGAAGCTCTGGACGTATGGGCCCGACAGGTCTTCCTTTGTGTGGGTCTGCACCCCACGACGGTGGTTCCGGATCACGCGGCGGCGGCATCCGTAGGTGACTGGGACAAGACGGAGAAGGCCCTGGATGAGCTGATCGACGTCCATTTCCTGGACGAGGTCAGCCCAGGGCGTTACCGGATGCACGATTCCGTGAGGCGATTCGCCCGCCAACGTGCGGCTCGGACGATGTCCGAGCGACAGCGGTGGGAGGTGGAACGGCGCATCTTGGACTACTACCTGGCCACCGTGGACAACGCCGATCGCACGGCGATGCCGGGGCGCCGCCGAACGGAGCGCCCGATCACGCGTAGTTCGGCCACTCCGGGCTTCGAGAGCCCGAGAGAGGCACGAGAGTGGTTCGCGGACACCTTTCCATCGGTGGAGAGGGTCATCGAGCACGCCCGGGAACGAGGGTTCACGGAGTACGTGGCGAGGATTCCACTGGCCATGGCCGGGCTCTTGGAGACCAACGGCCCCTGGGACCGGGCGGAAAAGCTCTTCGTCGATGCGGTGGAGGCCTGGCGTGGGTTGAGAGATCCCCTCGGCACGGCGGACGCTCTCTACGAGTTGGCCGTCATGCGGTTGAAGCTGATGGATCGGGGTGAGGTCGAGGAACTCCTCGGTCGTGCGATCGCGCTGTGGGAGGAGTGCGGTCGTCGGCAGAACATCCCGTATGCCCGGGACCAGGTCGGTCTTCTCCACGCTGACCAGGATGATCACCTGCGAGCGATCTCCGAGTACAGGGCCTCTCTCGACGAGTTCCAGGCTTTGGGGGACCAAAGGGGCATCGCGAAGGTCTACAACCATCTCGCGCTGAGTCAGAGCGAGACCGGAAGGCATCACCGCGCCTCCAGCCACTTCCTCGTTTCCAAACAGCTCTACCAGGCGTTGGGGGATGAGCACATGGCGGCACGCGTGGCCATGAACCTCTTCCAGATGCGCTTCGGGGAGGGACGTCACAGAGAAGCACGCGCGATGAACGAGCGCTGTATGTGGGTGTTCCGGGCCCACGGCGACGCTCTCGGTATCGCGAGCACTCAGCACAACAGGGGTCTTCTGGAGAGCTATCTGGGCAGGTACGGGGACGCCTACGACAGTTTCCAGTCGGCCCAGAGAGGGTTCTGGTCCGCCGGCGACGTCACGGGGATGATCAGGAGCAAGGTCGGTGTGGGAACCGCTCTGTTGGGTCTGGGCAGGATTTCCGAGGCCGAGCGGACCTTGTTGAACGGTCTCGAACTGGCCGAGACGCATGACCTCGCCCTCCCGAGATCACCCCTTCTGCGAGCTCTCGGGGATGTGCGGTCGGCACAGCAGCGTCGTTCCGAAGCCGAGGTGATGTACCAGGAGGCCAGGGGAGTCGCCGCCAGAACGGGTGCGCATCAGAACGAGGGGATGTGCTGCTCACGTCTGGGAGACCTCAGCAGCTTGAAGGGCGACTCGGAAAAGGCGTTGTCGTACTGGGCGGCGGCGGTGCGGCACCTCGAACGGAAGCCGACGCCCTACCTGGAGCAGGTGCGTTCCAAGATCAAGTGGTTCCAGTACGTAAGGGGCCAAGCGGTGGGTTAGGGACCTTCGGGAGGACTTTCTCCAACCACCTGCGGTGCGGACAGATGTGCGGTTAAGGTGCCTGCTGGTACTGGAGCAATGTGGCTACCGGTGCTTATTTCCCCCCTTCCCTGGAAAGTCCTGCCTTGTTCGCTTCGCAGAGCACCGTTGCCCCGGATCTGACCCCTCTTCCTTCGCAGGTGTCCAGCGACGACTCGATAATCGTACACAAGTGAGCTGAAAGCGGACATACCTCGACAAGGTCCGTGCAAGGTCGGGGCTTGTCCGCGATGAGGTTTTCAAGCTCTCTGCAAGGTCTCCCACCAGCCCCTGTTCAGCCGGTCGGCGCAGGGTGGGACCCGGATTGAGTCATCAACCGGGAAGGTCCACAGGCGATGGGGCACACGCAGCACTGGAGACGAGACAATCACGGACCGGTCGCCCCGGTCACCCTGCCCACAGACAAGACGGTCGCGGTCGTGGTGGAGAACCACCAGGCCGGAGACCGGTTGGGAGACGTCGTCTCCCTCTTCGAACACGACCCCAGGATCCAGGTCGTGTACGTGTTGGCTCAGAACTCCAGGTTCTCTCCGAGCGCGGCGAGCTACCTGGAGCGATTCGACGGGCTGCTCCTGACCTGGGAACAGGCTCTCCGCTACGACTTCGATCTCGCCCTTGCCGGTAACAACGGGCACAACAGCCACCTCGAACAACTGCGGGCCCCGGTACTGGTGACCCCGCACGGCATGGGGTTCAGCAGTGTGGTCCCCCCGGGTGCCGGGTTCGGGCCACCGCTCAGGAAGCCCCCCATCGTCGACGCGATCTACTCGACCCTGGTGCGCTATGGCCGGGTGTCGGCGGCGGCGATAACGGTTCCCCACGTGAACCACAGGCACACGATCGGTCGAGTGGTCGCCGAGGCCCTGGAGATCACCCACGTGGTGGGGGATCCGGCCTATGACCGGGCCGCCTCTTCCGCTTCGGAACGAGACCGCTTCCGACAGGCCGCCGGTGTCGACGCGGACGAGAGGCTGGTCGTCCTGTCGACCACCTGGGGCGGGGAATCCCTGATCGGCATGGAGACCGGCCTGGTCGAGCGGGTGATGACGGAACTCCCCGACGACCACGTCGTGGCACTGCTCGTCCACCCCGGCGTGTGGTCGGCCCACAGTCCACGGCAGCTCCTGGCCTGGCTGGCCACCGCGCGTCGACGAGGGCTGCGGGTGTTGGAACCGAACTCCTCATGGCTGGGGCTGCTCATGGCCGCCGACGTGGTGATCGGCGACCACGGCAGCACCACCTACATGGCCGCTGCACTGGGGAACCCCGTTCTGTTGACGGGAGGGGGCCTGGAGGGGGTGGCGCCGGGGTCCCAGTCGGAGGTGCTGTTGCGGATGGAACGGCGTCACGACCCGGAGAGGTCGTTGCCGGCCCAGCTGGAGACCGTGATCAATCGGCACGACCCGGGCGTGACCGACCTCTACCGCTCGCTGCTGACCTCCGAGCCCGGTCGGGCCGCCGCGTTGGTGCGCGAGCTGATCTACCGCCTCCTGGACCTCCCGGAACCGGGTGACACCGCCGTGCCGGCTCCGCTCCGCCCGCCCACCTTCTTCCACTACGGAACGGAGGACCGGTGAGAGCCCCGGCGGAGGGCTCGGCGCCCCGGGTGACGTGGTGCGCGGTCGAGTTGCGCTCGACCCGTGGCGGAAGCGGTTTCGTCGACGAACACCTGTTCGTGGTCGCCGACGGACGGCCGGCGGATCGGTGGCTCCGGGCGGCCGACGTGGTCCTGTCCATCCAGGGGCAGGCAGCGGACGCCGATCGTCTCCTGGCCGTCCTCCCAGGGTGTGCGGTCGTGGCCGGGCCGGACGGAGGAATCCGTGCCAGGGCTTGGACGGACGATGTTCGCCGGCGTCTTCCGTGCCTACCCGGGGAGGAAGCGGGACAGGGCGTGGCGCGGCTGCTCGCGTCCTTCGCCCACGCGTGGTGGTCGTGGAATCTCATGGGGGTCGCACCGGGCCGTTGGCCGATCGGGTTCGACCTCACCCGTCCTCGTTGGGAGCCAGGGAGTCGAGTCGCCGTCGGGTTCCTTCGGTCCGAGGATCTGCGAGTGATGTGTAGATGGCGAGTGCCCGAGTGAGTTCCACGCGTGCGCCGTCGGCGTTCCCACTCATGAGGAACGCGTCGGCGCGCATGACCCTCAGCCCGGCGATCTCGGCGGAAGCGCCGACCCTCGTCGCCAGGGTGAGCGCTTCGTCCAGGTGTTCCTCCGCCCGCACCGCGTCTTCGAGCGCGAGGTGGGCGGCGGCGAGTTCGCCAAGGGTCCTGGCCCTCATGTAGGCGTCGTCCTCGGCGCCGAAACCCTCCAGAGCCCTCAGGAAGTAGGGAATGGCCGCTCGGTACTCGCCCGAGTCCCGGGTGGCCCTCCCCAGACGACGCAGCATGAGGGTGACCCCGCGTTCCGGACCGGCGGCCTCGTATATGTCGATCGCCTTCCGGAAGTGCGGTATCGCCCGGGCGGGCCTGCCCAGGTCCAACTCGCTCATCCCGCATCCCTCCAGGCTGCTGGCCGCACCATCGAGATGACCGATGCGCTCCCACAGTTCCAAGGAACGGTGGTAACCGCCGTAGGCCTCCTCCGGGTCTCCCATGCTCCGTTGGGCGTCGGCCAGGGCCAGCAGCATGCAGGCCTGCACCCCCGCGTCTCCGAGTGCGTCGCCGGAGGCCAGGCCGATCGTGTAACACTCGTGCCAGATCAGGTAGTGCCGTCGCAGGGTGAACAGGTTGCGGAGGGTCTCGCACAGCTGCCAGCAGGTCGAGTGACGTCCGCTGTCATGGGCGGCGTGCACGCAGGACCGCAACGAAGGCAGTTCCTCCGATAACCAGTTCAGGGCATCGTCATGGGTGTCGAAGTCACGGACGGGTGTGCGATCGAAGACCGGTGCCAGAACCCAACGATGGGGGTTGATCGTCCGGTCGGCCGCGGCGGCGGTGGTCAGGTAGTACTCCAGCACCCGATCCAGGGCGTCCTCCACAGCTCCCGCCGGCTCGTCCTCCTCGGCCCGCGCGCGGGCGTGCAGCCGGATCAGGTCGTGCTGACGGAACCGGCCTCCCGGGATCTCCTCCAGGAGGTTGGCCGCCATCAGGTGAGCCAACAGGTCCTCGGCGTCGGGCGGGTCCGTGGCCAGCAGCGCCGCCGCGACCTCGACGGTCAGGTCGCGGGCCGGCAACACTCCGAGCAGCCGGTACAGACGTCGGTCGGGTTCGGCCAGCTCCCGATAGGAGGTGGTGAACACGCTGTCCACGGAGGGCTCCCGGGTGTGGCTGAGCGCGGCGAGACGCTCGCCCTCGTCGGTCAGACGCGAGACCAGTCGATCCAGGGGTTGGTGGGGCCGCAGGGCGAGGCCGCTGACGGCGGCGCGCAGGGCCAGGGGAAGCCGTCCGCACAGGCCCACGAGACGCCGGGCCGAGGCGGGATCGGTGTCGGCGCGGTCGTCGCCGAGCATGCTCGTGACGAGTTCGAGGGCTTCCTTCTCACCCAGTGGCCGGATGTCCAGGAACTCCGCCCCGTCCAAACGCAGGCCGGTCAGGTGCAGCCGTGTGGTCACCACGACCAGATGCCGCCCCTGTCCCGGGGTGAGCGCCCTGACCTGGGCCGCCGACATGGCGTTGTCCAGCAGGAGGGCGATCCGTCCGCCGTGGGTGCGGCTGCGGAAGGCCGCTGCCCGGGCGTCGAAGGACCGGGGGATCGCGGCGGGATCGGTCCCGAGGGCTCGCAGGAAGGTGTCCAGGACGTCGGAGGTGTCGGTGGGTCCGGCCTCGGTGAACCCCTGGAGGTCGGTGTACAGGGTGCCGTCGGGAAAGTGCTCCGCGATCGTGCCGAGGAAACGGGTGGCCAGGGCGGTCTTGCCCACGCCTCCGGTGCCGGTGAGCACCATGATCCGTCCGTGTCCCTCACCGACGATCTCGTGCCGGAGGGTCTCCAAGCGACGGAACTCGTCCTCGCGGTCGGTGAAGATCCGCGGCGGCATCGGTAACTGTCGGGGGACGGGGTCGGAACGGGTGGACGCCAGGTGCACGGAACCGTGGATGGTCCCGGTCTGGATCACCGTTCCGCCGTGCACGGCCCCCGTGGTGTTGTCGACGGGGGTGCGCCGGTCACCTTCCTGAGGGGGCATGACGGGCTTTTCTCTCGACATCGACAGAGGGGATCGACAGAAAGGATTGTGCCCCGAGACGTCGGATGTATTCCGTGCACAGTCATATGCACATGCAGTCGCGCGGCATGCACGGAGCGAGGGTGCTGGAAGGGAGTGAAGTGTCCAAAATGCGGCAAAGGCTTCGAATCGAGGGCGATGTAGACGGGTGTGAGCGGGATTCAACCCGGTGTGTTCGGGAACGAGGGGGGTGCGTCCAACTGTGGGAGGACTTGTGGAGATCACCGGCATTATCACCGCACTCATCGTCGGTCTCATCATCGGTGCCCTGGGGCGGCTCATCGTCCCCGGTAAGCAGCACCTACCGATCTGGCTGACCTTGGTGCTGGGCATCGTGGCCGCGTTCCTGGGCGGGTGGATCGCCAGCTTCTTCACCACCGCTTGGTTCCTGGTACTGATCGTCCAGGTACTGGTGGCGGCGGCGATCGTCTACCTCGCCGACGGGATGTATTCGAAGAACACGGGCAAGACCGCCTGACCGCCCGCGTTCACTCACGACTCTCAGCCCGAGGTCACCGGATCCGATCCGGTGGCCTCGGCCACGTGTACGGTCCGACCGGAACGCGCGGACTCCTCGGCGGCGACCAGCACCGCCACGACGTCGCGGCCGAACCTCAGGTCGCAGGGGTCGCCCAGGTCCCCCTTCGCCTGGGTCAGCAGTCGGTCGATCGCGACTCCGAAGGCCTCCGCGGCGCTTCGATCACCCCCGGGGACCGAACGCCACCCGGGCTCCCCGTACAGGTCGATGGCGAACGCTCCGGCCTCGGGGGCCGCGTCCAGGGTGACCGAGAAGGAACCGACGGCCCCGTCCCGGTGGCGGGTCAGCAGGTGGACGCTGTCCCGTGGGCCGTTCAGCGCGGTGACCTCCTCGACCGGACCGAGCACGGGCAACACCACCGAGAGCAGGTGCGGGCCCACGTCCCACAAGCCGCCCTTCTCTCGACGCCAGGGCGACGCGCCGTACGGGTTGCCGGGCTGGAAGATCGAAGCGAACAGGGTGGCGCGGGCGCCGTGCCACCCGCCCTCGGACGTGGCGGTGCGCAGGAACTCGTTCACGTTGTCGGAGAAGCGGTTGGTGAAGAACACCACCGACGCCAGCCCGCGCGACTCGACCTCGGCCACCAGCTCGTCGGCCACGTCCAGGCCCAGGGACACCGGTTTGTCCAGCAGCAGGTGACGGCCGGCCCTGGCCGCCCGCAGCGCCAGGTCCCCTTGGACGTTCGGGGGCAGGGCGATGGCGACGGCGTCGACATCGGCGATCAGCGCGTCCACGTCGTCGTAGGGCCGAGAGCCCAGGTGACCGGCCAGGTCGGCGGCCTTGGCGGGGTCGCGGCCCCATACGCCGACGAGCTCCACCTCCGGGTGGGCGGCCAACGCCGCTCCCTGTGTCTCGCGGGCCCAGTAGCCGGTGCCCAGCAGTCCGAATCGCAGTCCCATGCGTCTCTCCCAGGTCAGGAATCCACTCTGAGCACCTTGACGTATGGGAACGCTCCCAACAAGGGGGAGGGGTAGATTGCCCGCATGGCCCACATCGCCTTCTTCGCCCCCAACGGTCCCGGACACGTCAACCCCCTGCTCGGACTGGCCACCGAGCTCGTCCGGCGCGGGCACCGGGTCACCTTCGCCGCCCCCGAGTCCTTCGCCGACCGGATCACCGAGACCGGCGCCGAACACGTGCCCACCCCCACGACCTGGAAGGGGCAGGGCGAAGCCCCGCAGATGCACGGCGCGGAGCTGATCCGCGCCATGGGATCGCTGCTCACGGAGATCAAGGTCGTCCACGCCGACCAGGTCGATCGGCAGGCCCCCGACCTGGTCGTGCACGACGCCACCCTCGCCTGGTGGGGGCGGCTGCTCGCCCATCGTTGGGGCGTCCCGGCCGTCGAGAACTGG
The DNA here is from genome assembly GCF_900143625.1 of Nocardiopsis sp. JB363. Taxonomy (GTDB): domain Bacteria; phylum Actinomycetota; class Actinomycetes; order Streptosporangiales; family Streptosporangiaceae; genus Nocardiopsis. The sequence continues at coordinate 48,612 of NZ_FRFF01000002.1, read as the reverse complement.
CCCAATCTGGTGAGCAACAAGCACTGGTCGCTGCACCACGACTACACCACGATCAAACCGATGAACCCGAGGTTCCTGCTCACCGTGTTCCGGATGATCCGCTACGCGCGCTCCCAGGGGTACACCGACGGGGGTGCGTTCATGACGGGCACCAACGCGGCGTTGCGCCTGGTCACCCTGCCCAAGGACTTCCAGTACGAGGGCGAAGCCTTCGCCGACACCCACCTGTTCGTCGGCCCGACCCTCACCGACCGTTCCTTCCAGCGGGACTGGACGCCACCCTCCGACGACCCGGTCCTGTTGGTCTCGTTGGGCACCGCCTACAACGAGCGTCCCGACTTCTACCGGGAGGTCGCCCGCGCCGCACGGGAGCGCCCCTGGCACGTGGTCATGTCGATCGGCGGGACGGACCCCGCCGAGCTCGGTGACCTGCCGCCCAACGTCGAGGTCCACGCCCAGGTGCCTCAGCTCGCCGTCCTGCGGCACGCCACCGTCTTCGTCACCCACGCCGGGATGGGCGGCACCATGGAGGGTCTCGCCCACGAGGTGCCCATGGTCGCTCTGCCCCAGATGGCCGAGCAGCGCGCCAACGCCGACCGGATCGAACAGCTCGGACTCGGCCGCGCCCTGGACCCGGACACGGTCGACGGCGCGTCCCTGTGGAAGGCGGTCGAGGAGATCGCCCACGATCCGAGCGTTCGGGAACGCCTTCGGTGGATGCGTGGACGGATCGACGAGGCGGGTGGCGCCGAGGCCGCCGCCGACGCCGTGGAAGGGCTTCTCGACGGGGGCACGGCCACGAGCTGACGTGGCCGGATGCGGACGCGGCCCCGCGACCGTCATCGACGAAACCACAGGTCGTCCGGGCTTTCGCCGACGCGCGAGCACCGCGATGGCCGGCGCGGATTCCGTAATGGCCTGGTGGTTCCCCTTCGCCTCCCCCATCATGGGTTCTCTGGGACCCAGCGTCGAGGAACGGACCGGAAAGGGAGCCGGCGTACCTCGGCCCGAGGGAGGGAAGCGCGCGGAGGGGGATACCCCCGCCGCGCGCGGTGTTCCCGCCTGTCCAACCCCGATGAACGCTCCCCGACGCACCCCGCATGCTCTGCGCTCACCATCCAAGGGGGACGACATGGTGAGACTTGACCCGATGAGCCTCGACCCCGAGCCGACCGTGGACCGGGAAGCGCTCGAATCCGTGTTCGCCGATCACCTGTCCGAAGCCGCGGTCCGTGCCGCCGCCCTCCTCTCCGGGGGGTGGAGCCTCGCCCTGCCCGACGAGTCCGCCCACCTCGACCTTCCCGTTTTCGCGGACGCGGCGGACGCCGGGAACTGGATGGCCGCCAACACCGAGGCCCTGGTCTCCTGCGCCCGTGGGGCGAGGGAGAGCCGCAACCATCTGACGGTCTGCCGGATCGCCGAGTCGCTGGAGGTGCATCTGCGAGGTACGGGCCGATCCTCGGAACTGGTGGAACTGCTGCGATCCGCGTCGGCGTCCGCCCGCGACCTGGAGGACACGGCCTGGGAGGCCCGCACACGCAACCTCCTCGGCCTGTCCCTGCTCGAAACCGGAGAGCTCGCCGGCGCCGACCGGGAGTTCGAGACCGCCCTGGCCCTGGCCGACACCGACGAGGACGACCGTGGACGTGCCACCGCCCTGGAGGGGCGGGGCATCGTGGCCCAGCGGGACCGCCGGGACGACGAGGCGCTGGCGCTGTTCGAACGCGTCCGCCCCCTCAAAGAGGCGCTGAAATGGACACACGGGATCGCCGTCCTCGACCTGTTGGCCGGTCGCTCGCTGCTCAACTCGGGCAGGTTCGAGCACGCCATGGAGCGGTTGGACGCGGCCATGGCGGTCTTCGACGCCACGGGTGAGGACGCCGTGCCGGACGAGGTGAACGCGGCCAAGGTCCGATCGGAACGAGGTCGGGCGCTCATCGCCGCGCGCAGGTTCGTCGACGCCCGCGAAGAGCTGTACGAGGCACGGGAGGGTTTCGAGAAGCACGACCAGGTCTCGCCGTCGGCCCGGGTATGCGAGCTCCTGGCCGGTCTGGGCCAGCTGAATCGGGAGGACGGCTGGCGCAGGCACCTCGTGGAAGCGGAACGACTCTACGAGCGCATCGGCGACACCGCCGCCGTCGAACGGGTCCGCCGCCACCTCTAGCGTCGCGTCAGGCGGGGGGCGGGGAGGTCCGTCGTCCCCGACCCGGACGAAGAAGGGGTTCCCTGGTAGGGCGGCTGTCCTCTGGGTGCACCCGTTCTCAGGACGATCCGGAGCGTCCACGGTTCCCGGGTTTTCGCGGGGCACCGCCCTTGACAGTGAGTGCGCGGGCCTTCACGATGGGGCGACTGCAACCGTTTGCACCTTCTGGTCGCATTGTCGGTTGCAGAGATGGGTCACACGGCCGGTGCGGACGACCCCCGCTGACGTATCCCTCACCCCCACCGGCAGAGAGAGGCACCCCCATGTCCATCCAACGCAGGAGACGACCCACCACCGTGGCCATGGCCGCCGTGGGCGGCGCGGCACTGCTCGCCGGAGCCTGGTTCGTGGTCCCCGGCCAGCAGGCCGACGGCGAACTCACCTCGGGCTCGGACCCGCAGGCCCTGGCCGACCCGCATAGCGACACCCCCGTCGGCTACGCCTCGATGAACGGCGGCACCACCGGCGGGTTCGGCGGCGACGGCGTCGAGGAGTACGTCCTCAGCGAGTACGCCTCCTGGAGCGAGGAGAGCACTCCGGGCGAGGCGCTGTACGAGCTCCTCAACGACCACGACGACGGTGGCGACGGAGTGGTCGTCCACGTCGACGTCACGGTCACCTCCGACCAGGTCGACGAGCAGAAGATCGACGTCAAGGACCTCGCCAACGTGTCCATCCTCGGCGTCGGCGACTCGGGCGAGTTCGACGGGATCGGCTTCAAGGTCACCCGTTCGGAGAACGTCGTCTTCCGCAACCTGAACATCCACCACGTCTCCCAGGGCGAGGGCGATGCCCTGGAGGTCACCGAGCAGAGCTCCAACGTGTGGATCGACCACAACGACTTCGGCAGTGAGAAGGAGGGCGTCGACAAGGACTTCTACGACGGCCTGGTCGACATCAAGCACGGCTCCGAGTACGTCACCGTCTCCTGGAACCGGTTCAGCGACCACTGGAAGACGTCGCTGGTCGGCCACAACGACTCGGCCGACGCCGCCCCGGACCTCATCACCTACCACCACAACCACTTCAGCAACCTCAACACCCGAGTGCCGCTGATCCGGCACGCGGACGTGCACATGCTGAACAACGTGTTCGAGGACATCGACGGTTCGGCCATCAACGCCCGCATGGGCGCCCAGGTGCTGGTCGAGGGCAACCACTTCGACAACGTCGGCTCCGGTGACACCGACAGCCAGGACGGCCAGATCGAGGGCCCGGTCGGCTGGTGGTACGGCAGCTCCGAGACCGGCTACTGGAACTTGGTGGACAACGAGTTCACCAACGGAACCCCGCACGAGCACCTGGAGTCGACCACCGACTTCACCGTGCCCTACGACTACACCGCCCAGAGCCCGGCGGACGCCAAGGCGGACGTCGAGGCGTACGCGGGCACCGGGGTCATCGACACCACGTCCTGACCCGGTTCGATCGATCGGTGGCGCCGGACTTTTTCGGATCCGGTCCGGCGCCACCCCACAAACGCTTGCAAGAACCCAACGCTCAGCGCAGTCGGCGTGCTCCCCTGGAGGGCAGCGCGGTGAACACCTCCGGAGCGCCGAAACCACGTTCGGCGAAGGCCGCGCGCACCGCTTCACCGCAGGGGTCGACCCGGTCGTCGTCCACGAGCGCGATCACGCAGCCGCCGAACCCGCCTCCGGTGATCCGCGCGCCCAAGGCTCCGGCGGACAGCGCGGCCTCCACCGCGGTGTCGACCTCGGGGACGCTCACCTCGAAGTCGTCGCGCAGGGAGACGTGCGAGGCGGTGAACAGCGCGCCCGCTTCGCGCGGGCGACCCCCGCGCAGCAGCTCCACCGTCGTGAGGACCCGGTCGTTCTCCGTCACGATGTGCCGGGTCCGGGCGCGGGTGAGCTCGTCGGGCAGCTCCGCCAAAGCTTGGGGCAACGCCTCGACGGTGACATCGCGCAGCGCCCGTACACCGAGGATCTCGGCGGCCCGCTCACAGGTCCGGCGGCGTTCGGCGTAGGCGCCCTCCACCAGTCGGCGCGGTGCCTTGGTGTCCACCACCAGCAGGGCCATGCCGTGCGCGGCGAGGTCGAACGGTTCCTGTTCGGTGGCCAACGAACGGCAGTCCAGGAACAGCGCCCGTCCCTCGGTGGACAGCATCACCGCGGACTGGTCCATGATCCCGCAGGGCATGCCGACGAAGTCGTTCTCGGCCCGTTGGGCCAGACGCGCGACCTCGGCCGGCGCGGGCTCGTCGCCGTACAGTCCGGTGGCGGCCAGGATCGTCGCGCAGCACAGCGCCGCCGAGGTCGACAGGCCGCTGCCGGTCGGGATCGTACTGTCCACCAGTAGATCCAGCCCGCCGATCTCGTGCCCCTCGTCGATCAGGGCCCACAGGGAACCCGCCTGGTAGGCGGCGCCCTCCGGGACCGTGCCCGGGGCCAGACCCGCCAGGTCGAACTCGTGGGTGCCGGGGAACCGCAACGACCGCGCGCGCACCCGACCGTCCGTGCGGCGGGCCGCCGCGATGGTCAGGCTGTGCGGCAGGGCCATCGGCAGCGCGAAACCGTCGTTGTAGTCGGTGTGCTCGCCGATGAGGTTGATCCGCCCGGGGGCGACCCACACCCCTTCGGGATCATGACCGAACGCCTCCCGGAAGCGGGCCGCCAAACCGGCCTCGTTCACGTACGACGTCCCACTCACGTCTCCACCTGTTTCCGCTTCCGGGTGAACTCCCAGGCGTCGGTGACGATCTCGTCCAGGCCGCGGGCGGGTTCCCAGCCGAGTTCCGAGCGGGCCCGGTCGTTGGCGGCCACGAGCACGGCGGGGTCGCCCGCGCGACGGGGGCCGTCGACCACGGGGACGGGATGGCCGGTGACCCGCCGGACCGCGTCCAGGACCTCGCGGACGCTGTATCCGCCGCCGCTGCCCAGGTTGTGGATTCGGTGCGTGCCCGGTTCCAGGTGCTCCAGGGCGCGCGCGTGTGCGTCGGCCAGGTCGCGTACGTGCAGGTAGTCGCGGATCGCGGTGCCGTCCGGGGTGGGGTAGTCGGTGCCGTGCACCGAGGCGTGTTCCACCTCCCCGGTGGCCACCTTCAACAGGTTGGGGATGAGGTGGGTCTCCGGGTCGTGCCGCTCGCCGAGCCCCCCGTACGCACCGGCGACGTTGAAGTAGCGCAGGCTGATGGCGCCCAGACCGTGGGCGCGCGCCCATCCGCCGAGCATGTGGTCCACAGCGAGCTTGCCCGCACCGTAGGGGTTGGTGGGCGAGGCCGGGTCGGTCTCGCGCAGCGGTGCGTCCGAGGGCGGATCGCCGTAGGTGGCGGCGGTGGAGGAGAACACGAGCCGGTCCACACCGTGTTCGCGCATGGCCTCCAACAGGGCGAGGGTGCCGCCGACGTTGGTGTGCCAGTACGGTCCGGGGTCCTGCACGGACTCGCCCACCAGGGACTTTCCGGCGAAGTGCAACACGGCGTCGAAGGAGGGATCCAGGACACGGGCCGCGTCCTGGACGTCCCCTTCGACGAACGAGGCTCCGGCGGGGACGGCGTCGCTGTGGCCCGCGGAGAGCACGTCGAGCACGGTGACCTCGTGCCCGATCTCCAACAGGAGCGCGGTGACGACACTGCCGACGTATCCGGCACCGCCGGTGACGAGGAGTTTCATCGAGTGGCCTCTCGGATGCGCTGGGCGGTGGTCTCGGGCGCGATGTCGTTGATGAACACGCCCATGCCGGACTCGGTGCCGGCGAGGTACTTGAGCTTGTTCTCGGCGCGACGAATGGAGAAGATCTCCAGCCGCAGCCGGGAGAGGTCCCGGGCCTCGGGGTCGTGGACGGGTGCCTGGTGCCAGGCGGAGATGTAGGGCAGTGGCTTGTCGAAGAGCCGGTCGAGCCCGCCGAGCAGTGCGCTGTACAGCTCCGCGAAGGCGTCGCGTTCGGCGTCGTCGAGCGAGGGCAGGTCGGGGACGGGCCGGTGCGGGTAGACGTGCACCTCCACCGGCCACCGGGCGGCCTCGGGCACGAACGCGGTCCAGTGCTCGTTCTCCAGGACCACGCGCGGCCCCTCGCGTTCGGCGGACAGGATGTCCTCGAACAGGTCGCCGCCGGTCTCCTCCCGGTGGGCCTGGGCCGAGGCCACCACGTCGGCGGTGCGGGGGGTGATGAACGGCAGCGCGTAGATCTGACCGTGAGGGTGGTGCATGGTCACCCCGATCTCCTCGCCCCGGTTCTCGAAGCAGTACACCTGCTCGATGCCGGGCTGCTCGGCGAGCGCCGCGCTGCGGTCGGCCCAGGCGTCGACGATGGTGCGCACGCGTGCGCTTCCCAGCCGTGCCATCGAGGTGTGGTGGTCGGAGGAGAAACAGAGGACCTCGCAGCGGCCCTCGTCCCCGCTGAGCGAGGGGAAGCGGTTCTCGAACGCGACCACGTCGTAGTCGGTGGAGGGGACCTCGGTGTGCCGGTCGGCGGTGGAGGGGCACAGCGGGCACTGGTCGCTGGGCGGCAGGTGGGTACGGCCCTGGCGGTGGGCGGCCACCACCACCTGCACGCGGGTCAGGGGGTCCCGGCGCAGTTCGGAGCCTGGAGCCCGTTCGGGCAGGTCGCGAGGGTCGTGGACCTCGCGGTGCGTGTCGTCGGATTCGTCGAAGTAGATGATCTCCCGGCCGTCGGCCAGGCGCGCGGTGGTCTTTCTCATCCGGTCTCCCGAGGGACGTCGGCGACCACGAGGCTGTCCACGTGGTCCTGAAGGGTGTGTCGGGCGTCCGTCGCGAGCCCGTCGTCGGTGACGAGCACGTCGCAGCGGTTCAACGGGATGATGGTGCTGATCCCGACGGTGCCCCACTTGCTGGAGTCGGCGGCGACCACCAGGGTCTCGGCCGCCTCCACCAGGGCACGGTTGGTCTCGGACTCCATCAGGTTGGGTGTGGTGAACCCGGCCCGTTCGTGCATGCCGTGCACGCCCAGGACCAGGGTGTCCAGGTTGATCCCGTGCACGGAGGCGAGGGCGAGCGGGCCGACGAGGGCGTCGGAGGGGGTGCGGAACCCGCCGGTGAGCGCGACGGTCTGGTCGGAGCGTTCCGAGTGGTGGAAGACCTCGGCGACGGGCAGCGAGTTGGTGATGACGGTGAGGCCGGGGGTCTCGCGCAGGTACTCGGCGACCAGCGCCGTGGTGGTTCCGGCGGACAGCCCGACGGCGCTGTTCGGTTCGACGAGGTCGGCCACGGCTCGGGCGATGGCGTGCTTCTCGGCGGCCTGCCGGGTCGACTTGGCCTGGAAGCCGGGTTCCTCGGTGCGGGGGCCCTCGGGGGCGACCGCACCGCCGTGCACCTTGCGCAGGGCCCCGCGTCCCTCCAGGGTGTCGAGGTCGCGCCGGATGGTCATGTCGGACACGGCGAGGGTCTCGACCAGGTCGGTGACGCGGACGCTCCCGTCCTGTCGGAGCCGATCGAGGATCAGCCCCTGTCGTTGCGCTGCCAGCATCCCGCCCCCGGATGATCGAAAATGTTGGATTCTGTTGAATCATAGTCTCATCTGCTGATCGATCGCTGTCAATGGGGGGTGAGATTCGGGTGTGCGTGTGGGAAACCGTTGATAAGCGTTGACATTTCGCTGGTGCAGTGTCGACGATATGGATGTTCGTGTCGGCACTCACACCTTCGGTGGATCCTCGCTTGGGCGGACCGATTCTGGGAGCGATCAAGGAATGACCAACCAGCGCACCATCACCCTGCGGGCCGCCGGGACCGCCCTGGTCCTGCGGGTACCCGACACCGGGCTCCCGCACGTCCTGCACTGGGGTGCGGACCTGCCCGACTTCGAGGGGCTGGCACTGGCGGCCGAACCCCCCGCCGCCAACAACGGCGTCGACGTGCCCACCTACGTCTCCCTGGTGCCGACACAGGGGGAGGGGTGGCGCGGCCATCCCGGGCTGGCCGGGCACCACGAGGGTCGGGTCACCTATCCGGCGTGGTCCAGGGTGGAGGTCGACGTCGACCCGCTGGAGAACGCCGGCCCCGAGGTGGGCGGCCGTGTCACCGTCACCGCCGAGGGCGGTGGGCTCACGCTCCGCACCGAATTGCGTATGGAGGCCGAAGGCCTGGTCCGGGCCCGGCACACCGTCACCAACCTCGATCCGACCCCCTGGACCCTGGACACGCTCAACGTCGTCCTTCCGCTGCCACGGGAGGCCGAGGAGGTCCTGGATCCGACCGGTCGTTGGGTGCGCGAACGCGTCCCGCAACGCTCGCCGTTGGGCATGGGCGCCCGGACGAGGGCTTCGCGCCGAGGCCGTACCGGCCACGACGCCCCGCTCGTGCTCACCGTCGGAACCCCCGGTTTCGGGTTCCGCGAGGGTGAGGTGTGGGGCGTGCACACCGCCTGGAGCGGTGACCACGTCCACCTGGCCGAACGCCTTCCCGAGGGCGCGGGGCAGGCCGACGCGGTCATCGTCGGCGGCGAACTCCTCCACCCCGGCGAGGTACGTCTGGGCCAGGGCGAGTCCCACACCACCCCGTGGGTGTTCCTGAGCTGGTCGGATCAGGGACTGGACGGGCTGTCCGGCCGCTTCCACCGGTGGTTGCGCGCCCGCCCCGAACACCCCTCCTCACCACGTCCGGTGGTGCTCAACACCTGGGAGGCGGTCTACTTCGACCACGACCTGGACCGACTGAGGGAACTCGCCGACACCGCCGCGCGCATCGGTGTGGAACGGTTCGTCCTGGACGACGGCTGGTTCCGTGGCCGCCGCGACGACACCGCCGGCCTCGGCGACTGGACGGTCGACGACGAGGTATGGCCGGACGGACTGCACCCGTTGTTCGACCACGTGCGCTCCCACGGGATGCAGGTCGGGTTGTGGGTCGAACCCGAGATGGTCAACCCCGACTCCGACCTCGGCCGCGCCCACCCGGAGTGGTTCCTCGCCCCGGAGGGCCGCCCCGCCCTGCCCAGCCGCAGCCAGCAGGTGCTGGACCTGGGACGTCCCGAGGCGCTGGAGCACGTGTTCGAGCACCTGGACGCCCTGGTCACCGAGTACCGGCCCGACTACCTCAAGTGGGACCACAACCGCGACCTCCTGGAAGCCGTGCACGCGCCCACCGGTTCCGCCGGGGTCCACCACCAGACCCTCGCCGTGTACGCACTGCTCGACCGGTTGCGGGCCCGCCACCCGGGGTTGGAGATCGAGTCGTGCTCCTCCGGGGGTGGCCGCGTCGACCTGGGCATCCTCGCCCGCACCGACCGGGTGTGGGCCTCCGACAACAACGATCCCCTGGAACGGCTCGCGATCCAGCGGTGGACCGAGCTGCTCCTGCCCCCCGAGCTCATCGGCGGCCACGTGGGCGCCCCGGAGTCGCACACCACCGGCCGGGTCGCGTCACTGCCCACCCGGCTGCTCGCCAGCCTGTTCACCCACGCCGGGATCGAGTGGGACGTCACCACCTGCGACGAGAGCGAACTCGCCGCGCTGGCCTCCTGGATCCGGCTGTACAAGGAAATGCGCCCGCTCCTGCACTCGGGCGACGTGGTGCACGCGGACACCCCCGACCCCGCCGAACAGCTCGACGGCGTGGTGGCCGCGGGCGGTGGCGAGGCGCTGTTCCGGTACGCGCGACCGGAGGCGTCCGTGCGCGCGCTGCCGGGCCGGGTCCGCCTGCCGGGACTGCGCCAGGACCGCCGCTACCTGGTGCGGTGGCGGCAGGAGACGGGGTGGCCCTCGACCATGCAGCAGGTGATGCCGGAGTGGTTCGGCGGTGAGCCCCGCGAGTTCTCCGGGGCGGTCCTCGCCCGTGCCGGACTCCAGATGCCCAACATCAACCCTGGTCAGCTGATCCTGCTCCACCTGAAGGAGGTCTGATGCCCGAGGACACCGCGCTGGAGGGGTTCGCCCCGTCGGCCGGGGCCCGTGCCCCGCGCGCCCGCCTGCGCTCCGACGCGCCCACCCTGGACCTGAACGGCACCTGGCGGTTCCGACTGCTGCCCGAGGCCCCGGAGATCTCCGGGGACACCGGGGCTCCCGGTGGCTTCGAGGCGCCCGACTTCGACGACACGACCTGGAACGACCTCCCGGTGCCCGCCCACTGGCAGCTGCACGGGTACGGGACGCCCGCCTACACCAACGTCCACTATCCCTTCCCGCTCGATCCGCCGTTCGTGCCCGACGAGAACCCGACGGGGGAGTACCGTCGCGCGTTCGACCTCCCCGGGGACCGGCCCGCGGGCGGCGACGCGGTGTTGCGCTTCGACGGCGTGGACTCCTTCTTCCGGCTGTGGGTCAACGGCACCGAGGTGGGGTTCGCGACCGGCAGCCGGCTGGTGAGCGAGTTCGACGTGGGGCACCTGTTGCGTCCGGGACGCAACGTCCTGGCGGTGCGGGTGCACCAGTGGTCCGCCGCGAGCTACCTGGAGGACCAGGACATGTGGTGGCTGTCCGGGATCTTCCGCGACGTCACCCTGCTGGACCGGCCCGCCGAGGGGATCGAGGACGTCGCGGTCGTGGCCGACCACGACCACACCACCGGCATCGGAACCCTGCGCGTGGACGTCGAGGGCTTCCCCGGCGCCCGTCTCCACCTGCCCGAACTCGGACTCACCGACCTCGAACCCGGGGTCGTGCACCGGGTGGGCCCGGTCGAACCGTGGTCGGCCGAGACACCGAGGCTCTACGACGCCGAGGTGGTGGCCCCCGGTGAACGGGTCCGGCTGAGGGTGGGCTTCCGTACCATCGCGATCGAGGACGGGGAGCTGAAGGTCAACGGTCGGCCCCTGCTGCTGCGCGGGGTCAACCGGCACGAATGGCACCCCGACCACGGCCGCGCGGTGTCCCTGGAGGCCATGCGCGAGGACGTGCTGCTGATGAAACGGCACAACGTCAACGCGGTGCGGACCAGCCACTACCCGCCGCACCCGGACTTCCTCGACCTGTGCGACGAGCTGGGCCTGTGGGTGGTGGACGAGTGCGACCTGGAGACCCACGGGTTCGAGGTGGTCGACTGGCGCGGCAACCCCTCCGACGACCCGCGTTGGCGCGACGCCTACCTGGACCGGATCCGGCGGACGGTGGCCCGGGACCGCAACCATCCGTCGATCATTCTGTGGTCGCTGGGCAACGAGTCCGGCCGGGGCGAGAACCTGCGCGCCATGGCCGACTGGGTGCACGAACACGAACCCTCCCGTCCGGTGCACTACGAAGGCGAGTGGGACAGCTCCCACGTGGACGTGTACTCGCGGATGTACCCCGAGCACGACGAGGTCGAGACCATCGGCAAGGGAGAGGAGCCGGTGACCGAGGACCCGGAGGTGGACGACCACCGGCGTTCCCTTCCGTTCGTCCTGTGCGAGTACGCACACGCCATGGGCGCCGGCCCCGGAGGGCTGGAGGAGTACCAACGGCTCTTCGAGCGCCACCCGCGCCTCGTCGGCGGGTTCGTGTGGGAATGGATCGACCACGGGATCCGCCGGCGGGAGCCCGACGGCACCGAGTGGTTCGCCTACGGGGGCGACTTCGGGGAGGTGCTGCACGACGGCAACTTCGTGGCCGACGGTCTGCTGCTGCCCGACCGCACCCCGAGCCCCGGACTGACCGCCCTGGCCCGCACCTTCGCCCCGGTGCGCTTCGCGGTGGACCCCGGGGCGGCGACTGTGGCGGTGGAGAACCTGCTGACGTTCGCCGACACCGCCCACCTGGCCTTCGATTGGGAGGTGGCGGAGGAGGGTGAGGTCTTCGGTGGAGGGACCCTTTCGGTCCCGGTGCTGGCCCCCGGCGAACGGGTCGAGGTGCCGCTGCCGGAGGTGCCCCGAGGTGAGGGCGCGGAGGTCTGGCTGACCGTCACCGCGCATCTGGCCGCCGACCTTCCGTGGGCCGCGATGGGGCACGAGGTGGCCTGGGGACAGGCGCCCCTGGCCGACCGCGGGCCCGCGTCCGAGCAGGCGCCGGCGTATCCGTTGCTCGACGGCGGGGGACTGCGGCTCGGTCCCGGGCTGTTCGACGTCCGAACCGGCCGGTTGCTCTCGGTGGGTGGTCTCGACGTGGGCGAACCCCGCGCGGGGGTGTGGCGTGCCCCCACCGACAACGACGAGGGTCTGCACGGCATGGGGCTCGCCCCGTTCTGGCGGGCGTTCGGACTGGACCGGCTCACCGAACGTCGGGTGGCGGTGAACGTGGCCGACGACGCCTTGGAGGTGCGTACCCGCCTCGCCCCGGCCGCCCGTGACCTGGGCCTGGACGTCGCCTACCGGTGGACCGCCGACGCCCATACGCTCTGGCTGGACCTGACCGTGACGGCGACGGGGGAGTGGATCTGTCCGCTGCCGCGCCTGGGTCTGGACCTCACCCTGCCCGGTGACCTGGGAGCGGTGGAGTGGTTCGGGTACGGGCCCGGTGAGGCCTATCGGGACGTGGCCCAGGGTGTGCGCGTCGGCCGGTTCACCGACACGGTCGACGGACTACAGACCCCCTACCTGCGTCCGCAGGAGAACGGTCGACGTCTCGGCACCCGGTGGTTGGAGCTGTGGGACGAGGCCGGTTCCGGGCTTCGGATCCAGGGCGACCCCGAGTTCGAGTTCACCGCGCGACGGTGGAGCGATCATGAGCTGGACGCGGCCCGGCACCCGCACGAGCTGGTCGCGGGGGACCGGGTCCACCTGCGGGTGGACACCGATCACCACGGGATGGGTTCAGCGTCCTGTGGTCCGGGTGTGCTGCCCGTCCACGGGCTCCTCGCGGGGACCCACCGGCTCCGCGCGGGCTTCACCCGTCTTCGCGGCTGAGGCGGTTCGGCGCGGCGGTCGGTGCGCGGTGAGCTGGACCAGCAGCACCGCCCCGACCGCCGTCAGCGCGCCCAGCCCCTGGAGCGGGGTGAGGGTCTCGTTCAGCACGAGGAAGCCGAGGAGCGTGGCGGTGAGCGGGCTGGCGAAGGACAGGAAGGACACCGCGAGGGCGGGGAGCCGTTCGATGCCGCGGAACCACACCGCGTAGGAGAGCAGCGCGCCGAACAGGCCGAGGTAGACGTAGCCGCCCAGGTTGGCCACGGTGATCGAGGAGGGCAGGCCCTCCAACAGCAGGGTCGGGGGCAGCAGCACGAGTCCGCCGGCGGTGAGCTGCCAGCCGGTGGTCGCGAGCACGCTCACCCCCTCGGGTCGGCCCCAGCGTTTGACGAGCACGATCCCCGAACCCATGCACACCGCGCCGAGTAGACCGGCCCCCACACCGATCGGGTTCAGCGCCGCCTCGGGACCCACCACGAGCAGGGCCACCCCCAAGGCGCCCAGGAGGCAGGCCAGGACATGGGCCGGACGGATGGCCTCGCGCAACAGCAACGTACCGAGCAGCAGCACGATCACCGGCTGGACCGTCATCACCAGGGCGGCGACCCCGCCGGGTAGCAGGTAGGTGGCCACGTAGAGCAGGTAGAGGAAGGCGCCGATGTTGAGGGTGCCCAGGACGAGCGCGCGCCACCACCACACGCCCTTGGGCAGGGACCGGGTGATGAGCAGGAGGAGGAGCCCGGCGGGCAGGGCGCGGGTGAGCGCGGCCAGGAGCGGTCGGTCGGGCGGCAGGAATTCCGTGGTGACCAGGTAGGTGCTGCCCCAGACCATCGGGGCGAGCGCGGTGATCAGGGAGTCGGCGGTGGTCCGCCCACGGCCGCTCACGGTGTTTCCCGGGCGGACTCGGTGACGGAGGGGGCCATCGATTCAACCTTTCGATGTCGAAATGTTCGATATCGAAAGGTTAGGTCGAGTCGATCGGGTCCGTCAAGCGGGCACCGTTATGATCGCGGCATGAACGACGCCGTCGACCTCTACCTCGCCCAGTGGAACCGGGAACGCCCCGACCTCGACGTCTCTTCGATGGCGATCCTCGGCCGGATGAACCGCCTGCATCAGCTCCTGAACCGGGGGGTCGGCGATCACCTGGCCGGGCACGGCCTGGAGCGATGGGAGTTCGACGTGCTCGCCACCCTGAGACGGTCCGGTGCGCCGCACCACCGGCTCAGCGCCAAGGACCTGGTGCGGATGACCATGGTGGGTTCCTCCGCCATGACCAACCGGGTGGACCGCCTGGTCAAACGCGGCCTGGTGCACCGGGAGGTCGACCCCGACAACCGTCGCCGCGTCCTGGTCGGCCTCACCGAAGAGGGGTTCGCGATGGTCGATCGGGTGGTGGAGGACCACGTGGCCAATCAGGCCGGTCTGCTGGAGGGGCTCGACCCGGGCGAAAAGGGACAGCTCGTCCAGCTGCTGCGCAAACTGCTGCTCTCCCTCGGCGACGGCGCCCCCGAAGAGGAGCACCTCCGGACCCGGACATGACGAACAGGGCATGACGAAGGGGAGGCCCCGTCGGGACCTCCCCAGCGTTGGTATTCGGGCTATCGGCCGCCCTTGGGCTTGTCGTCCGGGGACAGGGCGTCCTTGACCTTCTCGCCGGCCTGCTTGAGCTTGGACTTGCTCTGCTCGGTCTTACCCTCGGCCTTCCACTGATCGTTGTCGGTGGCCTTGCCGAGATTCTCCTTGGCCTTGCCCTTGACCTCGTCGAACTTGTTCCCGGCCTTGTCGCTCTCCGACACGGTGGCCTCCTTCGATCGGTTCCACTTGTACCCCTGTCCGATCCGAGCGCGTGGCAATCATGTCGCGGGCAACGGATGTGTCGGGAGCGGTCGGAAGTGAGGGAGGACACTCCGTGGGAGATCAGGGGGCGATGGGCACGACCGAGGCGAAGGGGGCGTGCGTGGACAGCCGCTGCTCGATGCCGCCGCGGACCATCGTCTTGGCGGTGCGGACGGCGTCACCGACGGCCGCGCCCTTGGCCAGTTCGGCGGTGATCGCGGCCGCGAAGGTGCAGCCGGCGCCGCTCACGCGCTCCTCACCGATCTTCGGTCCGCTCAGCACGGTGGCCTCTTCGCCGTCGAAGTAGACGTCGACCGCGTCGGGCCCGGGCAGCTCCGTACCGCCCTTGACGACCACGTGCTTCGGGCCGAGCTCGTGGATGCGACGGGCCGCCTCGATCAGGTCGTCGACGGTCTCCAGGCTCTCCATGCCGGAGAGGGTGCGGGCCTCGAAGTGGTTCGGGGTGATGACGGTGGCCAGCGGCAGGATCTGCGCGGTCAGGGCCTTGTCGGTGTCCAGGGCCGCGCCCGGCTCCTGCCCCTTGCAGATGAGGACGGGGTCCAGGACCACGTGCCGCCAGGTCTGACGCTGGAGCGCCTCGGAGACGACATCGATGGTGTCGGGGGTGCCGAGCATGCCGATCTTCACGACGTCCAGGTCGTGGCAGCTGGTGGCGGCCTCGATCTGGTCGGTGATGACACCCGGGTCGACCGGTACGAATCGGTGGCCCCAGCCGTTCTTCGGGTCGAAGGAGACGATGCAGGTGATCGTTCCGACGCCGTAGACGCCCAGTTCCTGGAAGGCCTTGAGGTCGGCCTGGATGCCGGCGCCACCGGTGGCCTCCGACCCTGCGATCACGTACGCGCGGTTGGTCATCGGATGCCAACCTCCCTCTGCTCGTTGTGCGGTTGCGCGGTGTCGGGGCCCTGACGGGTCACGAACCCTCTGAATATTGCACCACAGCTGGTCATATCCGGCATATCGGATGTCCGTCGTAGTGCGGTCATCCTGAAAAGTCTAGTCGGCGACCACTGCCTCACCGTTCGGTGAGGAGCCGGTCGGTGCTGTCGTACCCGCTCGCGTAGGCGCCCTCCACGGTGTTCTCCCCTGTGGTCGGCTCACCCGCGAAGTACAGCGCGCCCTCCAACGGAGCGGCCAGCGTGGGCGGGGCGTCGTGCGCGCCGGGCGGGACGTACAGGTACGCGCCCCGGCTGAACTCGTCGGCCGCCCAGTCGTGCGTGGTCCGCGCGACGGGTTCGGGCACTTCCTCCCCCAACGATTCCGACAGCGCCGCGATTCCGGCGGCGAACCGCTCCTCGATCCCCAGGTCCAGCAGACGTCGAGCGTTCTCCCCGGCCGACCATGCGACCACGACCTCCGGGTCCTTCCGGGACAGACACCAGAAGACGAACCCCGAGTCCTCGTCCCAACCGAGTACGTCCTCGTCCTCGGGGAAGACCGCCCGATCGAACTCGTACACGAGCTTGAGGGCGTCGGTCCGGTCCAGTGACTCCACCGCGTCGCGGTACGCGCCCGGCAAGGCGGGGTCGAAGACCACGTCCCCCTCCTTCAGCACCCCGATCGGCAGCGCGACCACACAGCGATCGGCGCGCACCTCCAACGTCCCCCGGGGGTTCTCCGCGAACACGTCCACGCCCCCGCCCGACCAGCGCACCCGGCGTACCGCGTGCGAGAGCCGAACGTCCAGGTCATAGACGAGGGGCGGCAGGATCCGGTCGTAGCCGCCCACCACCCGGAAGTTCTCTCGGGGCGCCGACCACCAGTCGAACAGGCCGGACCCGCTCATCCACAGCGCGCTCCACCGGTGCAGCGGTTCGTTGTCGAGGGACACCGGCGGCCACCGCTCCTCCGGCACACCCATGCGGCGCAGGTACGCGGCGGCGTCCTCGATCACGTTCGGTGGTTCGGGGGTCTCCAACGGTCGATGGCTCCCGGACCCGTGGCGCACGCGGACGGTCTCGGCCCGGGCCTCCTTCACCAGTTCCCAGGTGTAGGCCTCCCGTCCGTGGATCAGGCCCGCGCCCAGTTCCACCGGCACGGAGGTGAAGTCGTGGTCGGTGTGCAATTGGCCGCCGATCCGGTCCTTGGCCTCCAGGACCACCACGGACAGACCGTGGTCGACGAGGTTGCGCGCCGCCGACAGACCGGTCACCCCGGCGCCCACCACGACCACGTCCCACCGTTCCCGGCGCCGGGCGGTGTCACCGGCCGGCAGGAGCGCGCCGCCCAGCAGTACACCCCCGCCCAGCAGTACGGATCTGCGGCTCGGCGGGCGCGATGCGTGATCACCCGCCCGTGGAACGTCCGCCTTCATGCCGCCTCCCGCGCCTCGCCGAGGTCGCACCCCCGGCGGGTACGCCACCCCGGCATTATCCAGGGTTCGGGCTTGCGCTCATAAAAATATGCCCGTAATATTTTTATATGCCACGCACCGCCGACCACGACGAGAGAAAGCGGCAGGTCGCCGAAGCCCTGCTGCGCACCGTTGCCCGCAAGGGCCTGGCCAAGACCACGCTGGCCGACGTCGCCGACGAACTCGGTGCCTCGGTCGGCCTGGTCCAGCGCTACTTCCGGAGCAAGAGCGCTCTACTCCGGTTCGGGATCGAACACATGTACCGGCGCAGTGAGGAGCGATTCCGGGAGGTGGAGCTGGATCCCCCGCTGCGCGACCTCCTTCAGAGGCTGGCGCTGACCCTTCTGCCCCTGGACGAGGAACGACGCCTGGAACTCACCGTCTGGCTGGAGTTCCTGCCCGCCACCATCACCGATCCCGAGATGGCCGAGCTGCACGCCTACGCCACGGGCCAGGTCGTGTCGGGCTTCGAACAGGTGCTCACCGGGGCGGGGAAGACGGGTGAACTGATCGAGGGGCTGGAGCCCGGACCGGAGGCCCGAGCCCTCTACGCGCTGGTGGACGGCCTGACCATCCACCAGCTGACCAACCCGGACCTCTACGACGACACCGGAGCCCGGCTCATGCTCCGGCGCCACATCGACCGGCTCTTCGGCGTCACCGAGACGGCTGATACCGACGAGACCGCCGAGGGCGCCGACGGAGACGACGGCGTCGACGCGAAGGAGTCCTGACATGACCCGTGTCACGGGGGCCACGGAGTCCCGGAACACAGCACGTACGAGCGGACGACTGCCCCTGATCGACGTCCTGCGCGGGGTGGCCATCCTGGGCACGCTGGCCACCAACGTGTGGCTGTTCACCGCTCCGGGCGGTGAGTCCGTGATGCTCGCCGGTAACGGCGAGCTGGGGCCGATGTCCGCCTTCCTGGAGAACCCATCGGCGGGCACCTTCGCGGAGGGGCTCTTCCGAGCGGCCGCCAACGGCAAGTTCCTGGCCCTGCTCACCCTGTTGTTCGGCGTGGGACTGGCCATCCAGTTCGGTTCGGCTGCCAAGAGGGGCACGCGGTGGCCAGGGCCCTACAAGTGGCGGGCGCTCTTCCTCTTCGTCGAGGGCGCGGTGCACTTCACCCTGGTCTTCGCCGCGGACGTGCTCATGGGGTACGCGCTGGTATCCCTGCTGGTGGCGTGGCTGCTCACCCGGTCGGAGAGGTTCCGCGACACGGTGATGTGGTTGTCCTTGGCGGTGCATCTGGCCGTGATGGGACTGTTGACCACCGCCCTGGTCCTCCTTCCCACGTCGGACGAGGGGGTACCGAGGGAGTGGGTCGACCTCTACGCGCACGGCTCCTACATCGACCAGATCGCCTTCCGCCTGGACAACGTCGTGTCCCTGCGGGCGGAAGCGATCATCACCTTCGCGATGATGGTGTTCATGTTCCTGGTGGGCGTTCGTCTGTTCCGGGCCGGCGCCTTCGGAGCGGACCCGACGGGACGGCGGATCCGGTCCCGGCTGTTGGGCTGGGGCATGGGCCTGGGGGTGCCGCTGACCCTGATCGCCTCCCTGGCCGGCCCGGACTGGTTCCTGGTGGATCGCTACGTGGTCGCCCCGTTGGTGGCCCTGGGCCTGATCGGCCTGGTGGGTCGGCTGCTGGACCGTGTCGGGGGAGACGGGCCGGTGGCGACTTCGATGAGCGCGCTCGGCCGGATGGCGATGACCGGATACCTGGCGCAGAACGTCATCCTGATGGTCCTCTGCTATGGCTTCGGCCTCGGGCTGGCGGAGCGGGTGGCCGGTACCGGGCCATGGTGGGTCCTGGGCCTGTGGTTCGGGGTGTCCCTGTTGCTGTTGGTCGCCTCGACCCTCTGGCAGCGCCGATACGATCATGGACCGATGGAGGCCCTGCAGAAGCGGGTGCTGTCCCGTGCGCGCTGAACGAGAACGTCGACAGGAAGGGCGGATCGAGGTGAACCACGGTCGTGTGGCGGGCATCCAACCCCATATGCCCGACACGAATCCCCAAGCGGCCTTCCTGAACCTCTTGGCCTCCACCTACGCCCGGTACGGCGTCGAGATCCAGGCGTTCCCACCCACCGGGATGCGTCTCCCACTGCCACCGAACGACCAGGGCCGCGACTCCTTCGACATCGACTACGCGGACACCGTCGCCCAGGTGTTCCAGTACCCGGAGGAGCAACACCCGGAGTTCGCCGAGCAGATCGTGTTCGGCATGATGCGGCAGCTGCGCTCGCGAGGCATCGCCTTCGGCACCCACTATCCGCCCCTGTCCACGGACCTGGCCCGACTTGCCATGCTGGCCGCGGTGGGTTCACGCGGGCTGAAGGCCCAGTTCGACTTCCCCGACTCCCTCCTGCTGACACTGCCGGACGGGGGCACGATAAGGAAGGACGTGGGCGGTCTCCTCCCCCTGCTCGAAGGGTTGGACGAGGAGCACGCCGTGGAGAAGGCGGTCGAGTTCGCCGCGGCCCTGGAGAACCAGGTCTCGGACATGGGAACGCCCGTCACCCCCGAGGGGAGGCTGCGCACCCGCCTCTATCCGGAGTCGTCCTTCCCCGAGGGCGTGCTGGCACAGATCGTGGCCCGGCCGCTGGTCCCCGGGGTGGCGGAGGTCGTGGTCCTCGACCTCCCCGACACCATCCGGCCGCTGAACCCGGGTGACCTCGAAAGGCTCGGCCTGAGCGCGGAGCAGGCCTTCGACCGGGCCATCGAAGGCGCCCTGAGCGAACCGGTCGAGGTCGCCCGCATGGACGCCCTGGGCACCCCCATCGTGCACATCGGCAGCGACAACGGCTTCTACGTCGGCTCCCACCTGCATGTCCTCGCCCGTCACCTGGGAGAGGCCCGATACGGGGCACTCGTGGTGTTCCCGTCTCCGCCCGTGGTGATGGCGCACGTCCTGGGCGAGAGCGACAATCCGCTCGGCGCGATGAGCACCCTCCAGGACCTGGCCGCGCGCTTCACCGCCGACACCGACAAGCCCATCAGCGACAAGCTGTACTGGTGGCGGCCGGAATCGGCCGCCGGCGGTCGCCCCCGCCTGGTGGAGGTCCGGGTCGAACTCGACGAGCAGACCCAGAGGGCGGGCGTGTACTCCGAGGACGAGGACTTCATCCCCCTCCTACGGTCGCTGAACTGACCGGTCCCCGTGGAACGAACCTGATGGTTCGGTCAACTTGATCGAGGGGTGTCGGCACGCTTCGGGAACTGTCCCGGCCGACGCCCCTCACCCGGTCCGCCCGCGTATGTCTGTCCGACACGCAGCCACTCCTCGGCCGCCGCGCCCCGTGTTCTCAGATCGGTGTCGGCGACGTGCCTGCGGCGGGTCAGTACCAGACAGAACTCCAGCGCGTCCCCGCTGACGACGTCCTCGGCCTCGTCGGGACCCAACCGCCAGAGCCCGCCGCCGGGCGCGGTCAACTCCACCCGCACCGGGCTCTCCGGGGCGGTGAGGCCGCGGGCGAGGTAACTGTAGGAACGCACCCGCAGCGCGAGATGGGCGACGTGCCGGAGCCGGTCGGTGGGCTCGCGCACCGCCCCGAGGGCGTCGACGACGTCCTGACCGTGCGCCCAGGTCTCCATCAGCCGCGCCGTGGCCTTGGACGCCACACTCATCGGCGGCCCGAACCAGGGCACGCGGGTCCCCGCGGGTGCCTCGACCAAGGCCTTCCGCAACGCCGACGAGACCCGTCGCCACTCCACCGACAGGTCGGCGGGGCCGAGCGCCGCCAGCGGCGCCGACGCCGTGTCCACGAACCCGTCCGGGTCCGCCATGGCACCGGTCAGAAGCCGGTCGAAACCCGCCGGGTCGGTCAGGGCGGTGAGCGCGGCCCCGTCGAAGAACGCCAGGTGCGCCACCTGGTCGGTGATGGTCCACCCGGGAGCGGGCGTGGGCCTCGCCCAGTCGGCGGGGTCGATCCCCGCCAGGAGCGCGGCGAGTCCCTCCTGTTCGGCGCGCAGGTCTTCGACGAGGGCGTGCGTGTCGACCACGGGAACTCCTCCAGGGGGCGGTCGGCCAACAGAGTTGACCAACGTGTCATGTTCTGTGCACCATAACAAAATGTGAAGTGGATCTCTCCGGGGAGAGGGTGCGAGATGAACACGACCGAGGCCCACGGGACCGACCGATGGAACACACCCGAGCGCGCCGCGCTGCGCGAGACCGTCCGTACCTTCGCGGCCAAGGAGATCCTGCCGCACGTGGAACGGTGGGAGGACGAGGGCGAACTCCCGCGCGAGCTGCACCGGGCCGCCGCCAGGATCGGGCTGCTCGGACTCGGCACACCGGAGTCGGTGGGCGGCGAGGGCGAGATGATCGACCAGCTCGTCGTGTCCGAGGAGGCCGTCCTGAACGGGGTGCCCACCGGGGTGCTGGCCTCCCTGTTCACCCACGGCATCGCGTTGCCCGCCCTGGTCGCCGACGGCCGTGAACACCTGGTGCGCGACTATGTCCGCCCCACCTTGGCGGGCGAACGCGTGTGCGCCCTCGCCATCACCGAACCGGACGCCGGATCCGACGTCGCCCACCTGCGCACCCGGGCGGTCCGCGACGGCGACGAATGGGTGCTCGACGGGGCCAAGACCTTCATCACCTCCGGCTACCGGGCCGACTTCGTGACCGTGGCGGCCCGCACCTCCGACACCGGGCACGAGGGCATCTCCCTGTTCGTCGTGGACCGCGGCACCCCCGGCTTCACCGCCACCCGCAGGCTCGACAAGATGGGCTGGCGCTCCTCCGACACCGCCGAACTCTCGCTGGTGGACGTGAGGGTCCCCGCCGATCACCTGGTGGGCCGGGTCGACCGGGGCTTCTTCCAGATCATGGACCAGTTCGCGAGCGAACGGATCGCGATGTCCGTGCAGGCCTGCGCGGTGGCGCGGCGTTGTGTGGACCTGTCCGTCGCGTGGGTGCGCGAACGCGAGGCCTTCGGCGGCCCGCTCTCCAAACGCCAGGTCCTGCGCCACCGCCTGGTGGAGATGCACCGCCGCACCGAGGTCGCCACCAACTACGTGCGTCGCGTCGCCGAACGGCTCCAGGACGGGGAACCCCTCATCGCCGAGGTGGCGATGGCCAAGAACACCGCCACCGAGGCCATGGACCACGTGGTCGACAACGCCGTTCAGCTGCACGGCGGCATGGGGTTCATGCGCGGGACCGAGGTGGAGCGGCACTACCGCGACGCGAGGGTTTTCAGCATCGGCGGCGGCACCTACGAGATCATGAACGAGGTCATCGCGAAGTTCCTCCCCTTGAGGTGACCGGACCGACTCGTGGGGAGCGAAGGGACGGGGACGACCAGTGCGAACCAGGACTCGGGCCGGACGACCGCCCACCGAACGCGGCCGCCGTAAACGGGGCGTCCTCGTGCAGGCGGCCCGGGAGGTCTTCGAGGAACAGGGGTTCGAGGACACTCGGATCGCCCAGATCACCGGGCGGGCCGGCGTCGCCTACGGGAGCTTCTACACCTACTTCGACTCCAAGGAGACGGTCTTCCACGAGGTCGCCAAGGGGGTGGCGGGGGAGATGTTCGACGCCGCCCGATCGGCGGCGCCGACCGGCACCGAACCGGTCGACCGGATCCGCCACGCCACCGAACGGTTCCTGGCGGCCTACCGGGACAACGCGCGGATCATGCAGGTCATCGAGCAGATCTCACCGCGACACCCGGAGTTCCGCAGCCTCTTCCTGGAGATCCGCGGTCTGTTCGTCGAACGGATCGTCACGGGCACACGACGGCTCCAAGAGGAGGGGCTGGCCTCCACCGACATCGACGTGCCCGCCACCGCGAGCATGCTCGGCGGCATGGTGGAGCACACCGCCCGCATGCTGTTCCTGTACGGCGAGGACCACGACCCCGACGTGGTGGTGGAGACCGCCACCCGGCTGTGGGCGCGGGGGATCGGCCTCGACAGTGCTTTTTAGAGGCCTGTGCAGAACCCTCTCCGGACCCGAACCGGTAACCCCCGTGGTTCCCTGAGCGGAACCTGGACCGGTGCGGAACGTACAAGACCCGCGGGCCGGTGCGGGGCGAGGATCTCCTCATGGAGACCACAGAGAAGCCCGTGCGCTTCGACACCAAGATCGCCGTCCTGCTCCGTGACGACCTGGCCGTCTGGCAGCGGCTCAACGTCACCGCCTTCCTGGTCAGCGGGCTCGGCACCCGGGTCCCCGAACTGATCGGGCGACCCTATGAGGACGCCGATGGCAACGGGTACCTGCCGATGTTCCGCCAACCGCTCCTGGTCTTCGAGGCCGACAAGGAGACCATCACCAAGGCCCACGCCCGCGCCCTGAATCGGGCTGTGGAACTCTCGGTGTTCACCTCGGACCTGTTCGGCACCGGCCACGACGACGACAACCGGGCCGCGGTGCGAGCGGTGCCGGCGAGCGACCTCGACCTGGTGGGAATGGCCGTGCACGGACCGAGGAACGGGGTGGACAAGATCGTCAAGGGCGCCCGGATGCACGGCTGAGCGTCCCGGACGGCCGGCGGGCCCGCGCGTAGCGTCCCGGTGGCAGACCCAACACCCGCGTGAAGTGCCGGTTCAGGTGGGCCTGATCGTGAAACCCCGCGGTCGCCGCGACGTCCTTGGGCGCCATCCCGTCGAGCAACAACCGGCGGGCCAGGTCCACCCGCCGACCCACCAGGTAGCGATGCGGGGGCATGCCGAACCGGCGGGTGAACACCCGTGCCAGGTGGGTGGGGTGGGCGTACAACGACGCCGAGGCTTCGGCCAGGGTCAGCCCCGGCACCGTTCGAGCGTCGAGGAGGTCGCGCAGTGCGTCGGCCAACCCGGGGTCGTCGGGACGCGGCGCGGGACCCACGGAATCGGCCAGGTGCAGGCGCAACCGTTCGCGGACCAGGGCCAATCGACTCTCCGCCTCCAGTTCGTCACCGGGCCGCAGCAGCGCCCCGTGCAGGAGGTGGATGCGGTTCCGCAACAGGAGGTCGTCGAACATGGGGTGGTCCACCGACCGTCCCACGAGCCCGGGGTCGATCTGTTCGGGCTCCAGGTACAGCACCCGTTTGCGCAGCCCCTGCTCGGTCATCGGGGTGCCGTTGTGCGGGACGTCCGGCGGCAACAGGGTGACCGTCCGGTCCAACGCCCCGTGCTCGTGTCGCCCCAGGTCGTAGCGGACCGTACCGGCGTCGATGATGAGCAGCGTCCAGGACCGGTGCGTGTGCATCGGGTAGGCGTGTCGGCGCATGTGGGTGTGGAACACCTCGGTGACGCCCTCGACCCCCGGCCGGAGGGCCACCGTGTCGGCGAGGCCGTCCATGGTCCGCATCTTAGATGACGGAGGCCGGTCCGATCGGCGACGGACGGGGCCTTCCGTAGCCCCTGGTCCGGTTTTCGGTCCGACCTTCGTAGGTGTGCGTTCTCGTTCCCGCGGTCGATGTTTCGGCCGGTTCCCGTCCGTAATTTTGTTGTCACAGCGAATGAAGTGACATCAACGCCGAAGGGTCGAGAAATGAGCCACAGCCGAGAGAAGCGGATCAGGACGCGTGTCGGTACGGTCGGTGCGGGAGCCCTGCTCGCAGCGATCGCCCTGAGTGCCCCGGCCAACGCCGTCATCGGTGGAACGGACGCGACCGAGGAGTACCCCTTCATGACGGCGCTCTACAACGATCAGGGCGAGCACTACTGCGGTGGTGCGCTGGTGGACGCAGAATGGGTGTTGACGGCGGGGCACTGCACCGATGCCGAGAACATCGCGGTGCGGGTCGGCAGCACCGACCGTGGCAGTGGCGGCAGCGAGCGCGAGGTGAGCGAGACCGTCCTGCACCCCGAGTACGAGGTCGAAGACGTGAGCGACGACCCCGACTACCCCATCTCGCAGTACCTGCTGCACAACGACATGGCCCTGCTCCGGTTGGACGCTCCGGTCGACGAGACCCCCATCGACATCGCCGCCGAGTCGGCCGCCCCCGGCACACCGGTGCGAGGACTGGGCTGGGGCATGGTCGACGAATTCGGTGAGGAGGAGAAGCCCACCGTCCTCCAACAGCTGGACACCGAGGTCATCGAACCCGACCGGTGCGCGGACATGGACGAGGACGGTGACCTGTGTTCGGAGCACCCCACCGAGGAGGCCCAGATGTGCATCTCCGACTCCGGCGGCCCGGTCGTGCGGGGCGAGGAGGGCGACTGGGAACTCGCGGGCGTGGTCAGCGGTGACGGTGACTTCGACGTCGACCCGTCCTGCGTGGGCCCGATGGTGCTGACCGACCCGGTCGCCCACGGCGACTGGATCACCGAGACCATCTCGACCGGTGCCCATGCCCCCGAGGCGCGCCGGGCCGGAGAACCGGTGACCACCTCCTGAGGGGCGGGACTCAGCGTAGGCCGAAGATCGTCCGGGCGACCAACGGACCGACCACGACCGACACCAGTCCATGCGGCGGCGACTGACGGAACAGGGCCGGTCGGGTCGGCTCCGAGGCCGCGCGGCGGGCGGCGGGCGCGGGCGCGCACGGACACGTTCGACCGTCACGGGTTGACGTGTCCGCCGGCATCGTCCGGAAACGGTCAGTACGGAACCGCAGGTCAACGAGAGCGGCGGGGCAGGGCGTCCCACCACGTGAACCCGGACCGTACGACGTATTTGGGGGAACAGTCCATGGGTGGCATTTCCAAGTTCACGAAGATCTCCGGCGTGGCCCTGCTGACCGCCGCGTTCATCGGAGGTGGCACGCTCACCGCCTCCACGGCCCTGGCCGACGACGAACCGATCGCCCCCGCCGACGCTCCCGAGATCATGGAGCGGCCCTGGCCCGAGTACCCGGCCGACGGCGAGACGCACAACAACATCTGGGTGGCGACGACCCTCCTGCACGCCCAGCCCGACCCGAGCGGTGACCCGTACTGGGACCAGGACTCGACCAACACCTGGAACCCGGAGATCGAGGAGGTCCTGCTCGGCTACCAGGACGACAAGGACCTCGGTGAGCACGGGGAACTCAAGGAGGAGATGTGGCAGCACTTCTCCGACATCCAGTTCCAGGACGGCGTCTCGTGGGGGCCCGGGAACAGCCGTGACTATTACGACACGGGTGACAGCGGTCCCGGCGTCTACGCCCTGCAATCCATGCTCATCGACCACGGGTACCTGGATTCGACCCAGCTGGACGGGCAGTACGGCGAGATCACCAAGCTGAACGTGACCCGGTTCCAGTCCGACCAGGTGTGCGACCAGGTGAGCGTCAGCGAGGCGGCCTGCGTCGACGGGCTGACCGGTGAGGTCACCTGGCGTGCCCTGGTCTCGGCCGACGTCGAGTGACACTCATCGAACGTGGGCTCCCCACCCGCCGTGGGGAGCCCACCCGGGGCCGGGCCGTTGAGGGAACACGGCCCGGCCCTTCTCCGTCGGTCGGCTCTCTGTCAGTCGGTCGTGGCCCCGGTCCGCCAGGCCTGGGCGAACATCTCGTGCGGGGGAGCGACCGGCAGCGCCCGGGTGAAGGGTCCCCGGCCCTGTTTCTTGCGGTCCACCCAGATCAGGTGGGTGGCGATCTTGGCCGACTCCATGGGTGGGAACGGTGCCTTCAGCTCGGTCCACTCACCGGGCAGGAAGAGCGTGCGCCCGGCCCTGGGACGTTCGCCGCGCAGCACGAGTCCGCGTTCCACGAGCGTTTCGGCGGCCTCGGAGTGCTGGGACGCGGTCCAACCGTTCCACCGGCGCACCCGTCGGTCGGTGGGGTGGGCCAGGGTGAGTAGCTGCAGGTAGAGGGCGACGGCGTCGGTGTCCAGATCGAGCTTCGCGGACACCTCCGCCACCAGGCCGGGCACGCTCACCCGTGGGTCGGTCTCGAACCGGCCGGCGGGCACCGGGGTGGCGGCGGCACGTTCGACCATGCGCGCCAGCCCACCGCCGCAGACCACCCCGGCCTGTCGCACCACCAGGGCGAGCCAGTCCATTTCCAGGTCGTCGAGGACACGGATGGACCGCTCGAACGACTCGGGGTCGAACAGGTGCGAGGTCGACAACAGGGGGTCGGGCCATCTGTACGCCTCCGGTCCCTCGGGGAGAACGAGGACCCCGTCGCTTCGGAGGGCCTGGCCGCAGCCGGGTTCGAACACACCCTCGGAGCCGACCCGGACAGGGGTCGCCCCCGCCGCCTCCGCCCACGCCGCCAACGTCGCGGGACGCAGGGGCACGCCCAAGGGGACGTACAGCTCGCCGGAACGTAGCGACTCCGTCATTCGCTCGTACAGGTCGGCGACCCCGGCCCGGCCGGGATCGCCCACCGGGAGCTCGGTCAGCGCCCAGGCCAGCAGGGTCGCGGTGTTCAGGTAGGGGCGGGCTCGATGCTTGTCGAAGAAGTGGACCTGGTCCCCGGTCCGGGCCTCCCGGACCTGTACCCCGTCGCGATCGTCCAAGGCCAGGGAACGGGCCCAGCCGGCGGTGTCGACCTCGGCCGGAGCGGTGAGCTCACGGGTCCACTCCGCCGCCAAGCCCAGGTCCCTTTCGATCAGGGTCGACAGCTCCGGGGTCCGTGGCTTGGTGGGTTTGACCCCGAGGAGTTCCACCCATACCCGAGCCATGCGTTCGGCGGCGTCGACCATGCCCCCGGGCCGCCACAGGTCGGCCGGGTCGTCCGGCATACCCGCCCCGAGCAGTCGCGCGACGGACTCGGCCGGCAGCTTCGCCCCGGTCTTGCGGTACTCGGTCAGGGCGCCCTTGCTCAGCGGGAACACCGGGTCCTTACGCCCCATCTGACCGGAGAGGACGAACGCGGCGAGCGCCCCCATGGCCTTGGTGCGCTGCTGGAAGGTCTTGACCGCTGTGGGTTCGGCCGTGACCGGGCCGTCGCGGTCCAGCAGTTCCAGGAAACGGCGCAGTCGCGCGGCCTCGTCGCGCTCCACCCGGATCACCCGTTCGTCGACGGCGTCTTCGGGAACGGGAGCGGACCCCACGCGCAGGTAGGTGTACAGGGTCTCCGGCCGGTATCGACCGGACCAGTGCGGGATGGTGGCGTTCGCGGAGCGCTGCTCCCGCGCCGGCGGGTCGGTGATCACCGCTCGTCCCTGGGCCAGGAGCGGCGCGAGGGCGGTGCCGGTGGCGGAGCCGACCGCCCACTCCGTCCCCTGTTCGGCGAACGGCTGTTCGGCCCAGGCGCTCAAGAGCGCGACCAGGGCCTCTCCTCGCTTGCCCGTCTCGGCCCCGGTGGCCAGCCGCCACATGATCGCGTCGACCAGACCGAGGAAGTGGGTCCAGGAGGTGGCCGGGGTGCCGGGAGGTGCCAGGCGTCGATCCACCTCGTCGACCAGGCCCGCCAGTCGGGCGCCGTCGGCCGCAAAGGCGGTCACCATGTTCGGGTGCTGGGGGAACCCGAACGTGAACACCTGTTCGGGGACGAGCCCGGACAAGGCGTCGGCCAGGTTCCGGTCCTCGGCCTCGCCGGTGGCGCGCGGCGGTGTCCCGGAGCGGATCCGGGCGGTGCGGTCGGCCATCCGGGTCACCCCGAGCCGGAGTTCGGCGGCCCAGAGCACGGTCTGGACCACACCCTCGGCGACGGCCGGTTCGGTGACCCCGGGAAGGAGACGCGGCAGGCACTCCCGCACCGCCTCACCCCGGGCCTGGGCCGCCTGTTCGGCGATCTCGGGCAGGGCCACCTGTGGTGCGGGGTCCTCGGGGACCGGGGCGGCGAGCGCCACCTCGACGAGCCGTCGGGCCGTGTCGGTGTCCAGCGTGCGCAGGGCTCGGCTGGACCCCGGGTCGCGCGGGGTGAGGAAATGCCAGAAGGCCGGTGGGGGCATGAAGGAACGCCGCCCCACGGCGTCGAGGTGTTCCAGTCCGCCCTTCGGGTAGGCCCAGGTCTCCCACAACAAGGTGTCG
Source organism: Nocardiopsis sp. JB363 (assembly GCF_900143625.1). Lineage (GTDB taxonomy): Bacteria > Actinomycetota > Actinomycetes > Streptosporangiales > Streptosporangiaceae > Nocardiopsis. The sequence goes on along the minus strand of NZ_FRFF01000002.1, from coordinate 19,614 downwards.
TCGGTAGTGTCCCGGCACTGGATCACGGTGTGCCCCGGCTGCCACCGGAAGGCGAGCAGCGCTTCGGTGGGGTTGTCGGGCATGCGCAGGACACCCCAGTACGTGAGGTCCCGCTGCTCGTCGAAGGGCGCCCGGCGACCGTCCGTCCCCTCAAGGGCGCGTTCGGCGTAGCGCAGGTACCGGTCGGGCCTTTCCTCGCCCGGTCCGAGCCACACCACACGGGCACCCGCGAGTCCGTCCCGGGCGCCCAACGGTGAGTCCGTCACTCCGTCGGGAAGGTGGATCAGGTGCAGGCGGGTGTCCAGGTAGTCCACGTAGTCCAGGCGCGCGTCCGGGAGGAGGAAGTCGGGGCTGGAGGGTTCCAACGCGGCACCGGTGGCGGGGTCGAGTTCGGTGGCGCCGTCGAACCACCGGTCCCCGTCGCCCCACACCCGGATGCCGTCGGTGGCGTGGTCGGCCGCGTACGCGATCCCGGTGCGGTCCCCGGGACGCAGGACACGTCCGGCGTCGTAGCGGCCCCCGTCCGGGCTTTGGAGGGTCAGTCCCAGGTCGTAGCGGTGCGCCGTGCCGGAGTAGAACAGGCCGGGGTCCGTGCCCGCGTCGAACACGTCGTCGGGGGACGAACACCAGAACGCCCGTGCCGGTTCCGACCCACGCCGGTGGGCGTCGTCACGGTGCACCCAGGACACCAGGAAGTCCCCGCCCACATAGTGCACGGCGTGCTTCGCGGCCTCTTCCGCCAGACCGAACGTGCGGGAGTCGCGCCGTCCCCGGTGGTCCACGGCGACGGCGGTGTCCCGACCGTAGACGGTGAGCACCGGCCAGGTGGAGGTCATTCCGAGCACCCCTCCCGGGCGGGCCCCCACCTCGGCGACCGCCTCCTCGAAGGCCGGCCATGTGTACTCGGCGGGGACGCCGAACCTCAGGGTGCGGGCCAAGGGCTCGGCAAGGTCGAGGCCCTCCAAAGCCTTCGGGAGTCCGTCCAACGTGTCCATCACGAAGTGGGTGAGACGCAGGTCGAGGTGGGCCAGGGCCTGCTCGACCTCGCCCAGGGGCGCGGTGCGCAGAGTTCGCAGCATCCCCTCCACCGCCTTGACCAGGGTGGGATCGGGGGTCCGGCGCGGGTGGCGGGCCCGGTGGGCGAACTGCCGGATCGAACGCGCCGTCTCCTCGTTCACGTCCACCTGGATCTCGTGGTCGTCGCAGACGATGAGCAGGCGATCTTCCAGTTGTGAGTGCCGGTACCTGCCTTCGCGCATGCGCACCGGGGTGTTCTCGGCCCGGATCCGTGGGGCGAGACGGGGCAGCAGGGTGAACAGTTCCTCCGGGAGCTTCTGCCGCGTCACCCCCTGGCCCACCCACCGATAGCAGTACATGTGGTGGAACTTGGAAAGCCAGGCGGAGTACCCGCCTTCGGGGCGGACCTCGCCTTCGACCATGGCGTCGGCGATGCCGCTGCTCTCCAACAGCCGTAGCCAGGTGGCGCCGTCGGTGACGGTGTTGGGGAAGAGCTTCGCGATCCCGGCCCGGTGCTCGGGTGCGGGCGGGATCTGGGCGAAGACCTGTGCGGCCTTGTCCAGGAGTCCGTCGGATACGGGGGTGCCGGGGAGGGCCGCCAGGACCCGGCCGAGGACATGGGAGATCTCCCGCGTGGTGGAGTGGGCGTCCAGACCCAGTGCCTTGACCGAGACGCGCACCCGGGTGACCAGGTCGGCTGGGGCCGACAGTCCCACCGAAGCACGAGCGTAGGGGTACATGACGCCGGCCACCACCGCTCTGCTTCCGGCGGCCCAGGCGTCGAGGAAACGGACGAACTCCCGGTGCGCCTCATCCGGGGGGAGGAGCGCGGCCAGCCTGCGCTGCTGTTCCTTGACCTCCGAGGAGGGAAGCAGGCCTTGGCGGGCGAACAGCAGGGCGTTCTCCACCGTGTGGTGCGAGTCCAGGGTGAGCCCGTGTTCGGCCTCCACCGTGCGGGCCCGCAGGTAGGCGGTGGTGGCGTGCCTGCCCGAGGAGTCGAACAGACGGTGGGCGATCGTGTCCAGCAACCAGGGGGCGTGCTCCTTCGGCAGCCCGGACTCGCTCAGGTGGGCCTCCATGTGTTCTCGCACGTACTCGGGTTTGCGCCGCCTCTCGTGCAACCGTTCGTCGAGGAGGTCGAGGATGTCGCCGACCTGAGGCGCGTGTTCGGGGGCGTGCGCCTTGGCCCAGTCCAGGTACAGGGTCGACGTCGAGGGATCGGTGGGGAGGGGAAGAGGCATGGGCGAAGCATGGCAGTGGCCTCGGACGGTCCGTCACGACGCGCCCCGGGCCCGGACCATGTCGGAACCGGGCAATAGCATCGCGGCATGAGCACGAAGCACACCCTCCCGGACATACTCGACGACGCGGCCTTGCTCTCCCTGGAACACCAGCTCCATCTGGAGGAGTTCCTCGGGGAGCACCACTGGAACGTCGACCTGCAGGAGCCCAGGTTCGAGTTCACCGGTGAACGCCCCCTGGTCTGCGAACGGTTCCACCTGTTGGGCAGCGCGGCCCCCGGCCCGCAATCCTGGATGTGGGGCTGGGCCAACCCCTCCGGCTTCCCCGCCGAACTGACCGGCTTGGGCGCGGCGGTGCGGGACTTCGGCCGGGACAACGACATCCCCGCCTTGGCCGAGGCCGAGGTCCCCTTCGGGACACTGCCGGGTTCGCCGGAGGAAGCGCACTTGGCGCTGTATCCGTTGACCGAGGCGGCCAAGCTCCTCACCGGCCGTTGGTTCGCCTACAACGGTGAGGCGGGCGGCGGCACCCGGGTCTCCTTCATCATCGAACATCCGGACCTGCGGCTTCCGCGGGCCACCCCCATGCGGGTCATGCGCATCCTTCAGGAAGGGGTGGCGGGCCTGCGCCTGTCCGACCACAAGCGTGCCGTGTACACCTATGCCCGGCTGCGCGGATTGTCGCCCCGCTTCACCGACGCGGACCGTCGGACGCTGTCCCTGACCGCTCCCGACCTCGGTGTGGAGGTGGGATTCGACGACCTGAACCGGGTCGTCAAGATCGGGGGGACCGTGACCAAGGCCGGGGAAGAGGGCCTCTAGGAGGCCCGGGGGAGGGGGACGGGTCTGGCCGAGAGCGGTCAGTTTCCGTGATGAGCGCGGCCCGGGCGGCTACGGTTCGGCTCTGGGAGGGGTCGGCCGATCCGGTCCCGAAGCGACGAGGGGCCGCGCATGTCCGAGGCGAGCACCGATCTCGAACAGACCGCCGACCGTGACCCGAGGGAGACGGGGCGGCCGGGTACCGCGGTCCGGCGGGTCGCCTTCGCCGGGCTGATCCTGCTCTTGGTGTTCGCGTCGCTCACTCTCTGGGACCTGCGTCCACCGGCCCCGGCACCGTCGACCGCGCCGGAGACGGAGTTCAGCGCCGAACGCGCGCACGCCCACGTGGAACGGATCGCCAGGGCCCCGCGCCCGACCGGTTCCGAGGAACACGAACACACCCTGCGGTACGTGGTCGACGAACTCGACGCCCTCGGCCTGGAGCCCGAGATCCACGAGTCGACCGGGGTCGCACCGATCCCCTTCACCTGGACGACCCCGCTCGCCCGGGCCCGGAACGTCGTCGCGGTGATCGAGGGCAGCGATCCCACCGGTCGGGTTCTCCTGGCCGCCCACTACGACTCGGTGGCCTCCGGGCCGGGCGCCAACGACGACGCGGTCGGGGTCGCCGCGGTACTGGAAGTGGCACGCGCCATGACCTCGGCGGACGAACCGCCGCGCAACGACGTCGTCCTGCTGCTGACCGACGCGGAGGAGGCCGGTCTGCTCGGTGCCGAGGCGTTCACGGACGATCACCCGCTGGGCGCCGAAGGTGGTGTGGTCCTCAACCACGAGGCACGCGGGGCGGGTGGCACCGTCATGCTGGTCCGTGCCACCCCCGGTAGTGGCGACCTGGTGCGGCTGTTCGCCGAGACCGCGCCCCATCCGGCGGGCGACTCCTTGACCGAGGAGCTCTTCGCCTTCCTGCCCAACGACACGGACTTCACCGCCTTCCGCGAGGGCGGGTTCACCGCCTTCGACTACGCGTACGCGGGACGCGGCGCGCTCTACCACAGCCCCCTGGACACCCCGGAGAACGCCGACCCCCGTTCGCTCCAGCAGATGGGCGACAACTCGCTCGCCTTCGGTCTGGCCCTGGCCGGGGAAGACCTCGCCCCGTACATGGCGGGGTCGGAGGCGGCGACGGAGCCCAACCCGGTGTACTTCAACGTCCCACCGGGGCAGCTGGCCCATTTCCCGGCCTCCTGGGCGCTGCCGATGGCGGGGGTGGCCCTGGCCCTGACGGTGGCGTTGGTGGTCGTGGCCCGACGTCGGGGACTCGTCACGATCCCCCGGGTCCTGGTCGCCTTCCTGCTCACCCCGGTGCTTCTGCTGCTGGGGGCCGCGGTGGGGTTCGGGTTCTGGCAGGGGCTGGTCGCGGTCCGTCCGGGTTTCGCGCACCTGCTGACGGGTTCACCGTACGAACCGGTGTGGTTCGCGGTCTCGGCGCTCCTGGTCGGACTCACCCTCGCCACCCTCTGGTTCCTCCTGCTGCGCCGGTGGCCGGGCGTGTACGCGCTCATGCTCGGTGGACTCCTAACCCTGGGGTCGATCGGTGCGTTGCTCGCGGCGGTGGCTCCCGGCGCCTCGTCGTTGCTGGTGCTGCCCGCGATGGCGGTCGCCGGAGGTGGCCTGCTCGCTTTGGCGGCCGGCCCCGATTCCCTCTGGCGCCCGCTGTTCTGGACGGTGGCGCTGGTTCCGACCGCGGTGCTCCTGTACACCGCGGTCTGGGGCAACCTGGACATGGGGTTGGCGGACGGTCTCGTTCTGGGGCTGCCGTTGCTACTGCTCGGTCTCGTACTGGTGGCACCCCTCCTGGAATCGGTGTGGCCGCGCCGACGAGCCTTCCTCCTGCCGGCGTCGGCGCTGGTCGTCGCGGTGGCCTGCGCCGGTGCGGGGATCGCGGTGAACTCCCACGACGCGGAGCGGCCCCTACCGGCCCGGCTGGCCTACACCCTCGACAGCGACGCGGACGCCGCCACGTGGTCGGTCCCGCTCGGCGAGGACGAGATCGAGATCCCCGCGGCCGAGTGGGCCGGCGATTACGTGGGGGAGGAGGTCGTGGACTCACCGTCGCGGGGGGCGGGGTTGCCACGAGCGAGAGTCGGTGCGGCCGAACCGGTCGACCTGCCCGCGCCCGAACTGGAGGTCGTGTCCGACACCGAGGTGGACGCGGGACGGCGGATCGAGCTCGAACTGTCCTCCCCCAGGGGTGCCGAGTCCTTGGGGCTGCGGCTGACGGGGATGGCGCCCCGGGGTCGGGTGGTGATGGTCGAGGGTCGACAGGTGCACGTCAACCCGGATGTAGAGGGCCGGTGGGGTTTCCGCTTCCTCGCCCCGCCTCCGGAACGGCCGGTCCAGGTCGAGTTGGTGGTCGGCTCGGATCCGGTCACGGTCACGGTCGAGGACAGCGACTCGCTTCCCACCGCCTTGGACGGACTTCCCGGCTATGAGCCACCACCGGAGGAGTACTACCTGCTGTACAGCGAACTGACCGTCCTGGCCGAACACGAACTGTGAGTCCTCGGGGGCGGCAGGACATGGGGCTTTCGGGACCCCGCCTTCCGCCACGGTGGAGGGGGTGTGGCCACAATGACGGCATGCCCCTCGACAAGATCGACGAGACGACCCTGCGAGCCTGGACCGCGATCGGAGGTGCGGCCGAACCACCGGCCGAGATCTCCCGTCGCACGGCCGGGAACGTGCTGCCCGCGGTACTTCCGGTGCGCGCCCTGGCCACGGCCACCGTCGGCGCCTGTTCCCTCGCCGCCGCCGAACTCCTGGCCGCCCGCAACGGTGGGACGGCCCCACGGGTTCACGTGGACGAGGGCGCGGTGGCCACCGCGTTCATCAGCGAGCGACACCTGCGCGTGGAGGGCCGTAAGCCCACCCCGTTCGCACCCCTGTCGGGGTTCTGGCGGACCTCCGACGGTTGGGTCCGTACCCACGCCAACTACCCGCACCATCGGGAACGCTTGCTCGACGCGCTCGGCATCGACGCGCTCGGCATCGACGCGGGAGGTGATCCCGACGCCTTGCCCGACCGGCTCGCCGCCGTCCTGTCCGGGCTTTCGGCCACCGAGGTCCAGGAACGGGTGTACACGGCCGGTGGGTTGGCGGTGGCGGTCGCCCCGTCGCCGGACAGGGGAGCGCCGGTGGCCGAACGTCCGCCCCTGGCCGAGGTCGCCCCGCATGGAGAGGCCGGCGGGCGACACCTGGAAGCGGCGGCGCTGCCCGCCGCCGGGGTCCGGGTCCTGGACCTGACCCGGGTCATCGCCGGTCCCGTCGCCACCCGCACCCTCGCGCTCTTGGGGGCGGACGTGCTGCGGATCGACCCGACCGGGATGCCGGAGGACCCCGACAGCCACATCGACACCGGCCCGGGCAAGCGTTCGGCCCTGGTCGACCTGGACTCGGCGGAGGGCCGAAGCGTCCTGGAGGGGTTGTTGGACACGGCGGACGTGGTGGTCACCGGGTACCGACCCGAGTCCCTGGACCGGCGTGGACTGTCGGCCGCGGACCTGGTCGCGCGCCGTCCCGGGCTCGTGGTGGCGCAGTTGTGCGCCTGGGATCGGAGCGGTTCCTGGTCGGGGCGCCGGGGCTTCGACAGCCTGGTGCAGGCGGCCACCGGTATCGCGTCGATCGAGGCGGGCGGGGACGAACGACCGGGTGCCCTGCCCGCGCAGGCGTTGGACCACGGCACCGGGTACCTGATGGCCGCGGGTGTGCTGCGCGCGCTCACCGACCGTCAGGTCGATGGGCGCGGGCGCCGGTTGAACTTCTCCCTGGCGGGCACCGCGTCCTGGTTGCTGCACGACATCGCCGAGCAAGCACCGGGCGAGGGAACCCACGACGCCGAGGAATGGCTCACCGAGGCCCCCTCCCCCTACGGGCGGTTGCGCTACGCCCTGCCACCGGTGCGCTACGAGGGCGGCCCCGAGGACTGGGCGCACACCGCCTCGCGGTGGGGCACCGACCCGGCGACCTGGCTCTGAACCCGGACGCCGGGCCGCCGTCGCGGACGTGGGGAACGTCCGCGACGACGACCCGTCTATTCGGGTTCGGCCACCATGGACGCCGGCGACCGGCGCAGGGCACGGGCCGCCGGTACCAGCGCGGACAGGACCCCGATCAGTAGGGAGACGGCGAACACCAGGCCGAGTTCCGGCCAGGGCAGCAGCACGGAGATCTCCGCCGGGCCCTGGCGCGGATCGAACTCGTCCCGCAGCCCGACGGTGAGCGCGTACAGGCCGGGCAGGGACAGTGCCGTTCCCAGGACCAGACCGATCGTGGAGACCAGGCCCGACTCCGCGGTCAACAACCCCAGGACCTGCCGACGGTGCGCGCCGGTGACCCGCAACAGAGCCAGGTCGCGGCGGCGCGCCGACGTGGACAGGGACAGGGTGTTGGCCAGGGATATCGCGGTGTATCCCAGGGACAGCGCCAGGATGATCCCGGCGAACAGGCGCAGCAGCCCGATTTCCGTGGCCACGCCCTCGTCGAGCAGCCGGTCGGTGTCCGCCACCCGCGCGCCCTGGTCGGCCAGGACCGCGGAGAGCGCTTCGACGTCCACCGGATCGAACGCCGCCATGATCGTGAAGGTGGCCGGGTCGTGCTCGCGGGCCACGTCGTGCGGCAGCGCGAGTTCCGCCCACATCTCCAGTTCGGGCGGGAACTCCCCGATCGTGATCGGAACCCGGCCGGCGGTGCCGTCACGCCAGGTCAGCTCCACGGTGTCGCCGTCCGCCCAACCGAACCGCTCGGCCGTTGCGGGGGAGGCCAACGCGGTCCCCTCCGGCACCGAGCCGGGCTGGAGACCCACGGACTCCACCCAACGACCGTCCACGTACACACCGGTGGCGAGGTGGCTGACGACCTCCCCGTCGGCGTGCTCACGGGTGCGTTCGAGAGCGATGTCGGTCAGACCGTCGCCACCGTCCGTCCGTACCACCATGGCCTCGCCGGGGATCTCGCCCCGTGAGTGCTCGTCGATCGCCCCGCCGAGAGTGTCGGTCTGGCCCAGCACGGTGACGGCGAGCGTGGACACCAACAGGGCAGGCAGCAGTGTCGACGCCAGACGTCGGGGACCGGTACGCGCTTCGGCGCGCAGCAGTTCGGTGAGCGGCGACCGCTCCGGCAGCAGACCGACGACGCGCGGCAGGTAGAGGGGTGCGGCGACGGCCGCCGCCACCAGCAGGGCCAGGCTCGACCCCAGGCCGTAGGCGATGGCCTGTTCCGTGTTCCCTCGCACGGTCGCGGCCACCAGGACGACCCCGAGAAGCCCGGCGGCGGACGCGATCCACAGCCGCCACTTCGACACCGTCTCGTCCTTGCCCCCTTCCGGTCGCAACGCTTCCAGGGGCGCGACCGCCGCGCCCCTGCGCGAGGCACCCAGGACCCCGGCGACCGCCGTGGTGGTCCCGAGCAGCACCGACACTCCGATGGGCAGAATGACCGAACGCACCTCCCAGTAGCGGGACAGCAGCCCGCCGTCGACCATCCAGCCGCCCAGCAGGTGCGCCCCGACGATCCCGAGCATCGCACCCACCAGGGAGGCGACCAGACCCACGACCGCGGCCTCCCCGAGCAGCAACCGGCGCACCTGCCCCGGGGTGGCGCCCACCGCGCGCAGGAGTGCCAGTTCACGCCGGCGCACCGAGACCTGGAAGGTGAACGTGGTGCCGACCACGAACACCGAGACGAACACGGCCAAGGCGCCGATCAGGACGAGCAGCTGTTGACCGACCCAGTTGTTGGAGGCGTCGAACTCCGACTCCATGGCGCCGCGTTCGTCGTCGGTGTACACGTCCGAGGCCGGACCCACCACGTCCCGTACCAGGTCACCCGTGGTCGTGGGATCGGTTCCGGGCGTCGAGACCACACCGATGACGGACACCCCGGTCGCACTCTTCTCGGCCAAGGGGTCCGGGACCAGGACGTCATCGCCGTCGGTGACCCCGGCAACGGTCATGGGCCACTCGGCGCCGGCCGTCAGCACGTTGACGGAATCGCCCACCGAACGTCCGTAGGAGGCGGGCAGTACGACCTCGTCGGCCCCGGACGGCTCCGCGCCGTCGAGCAGTTTCGTACTCCCGAGGAGGAAGGACGACCATCCGGCGCCGTGGGGATCACCGTCGACCGCGTCGCCCAGGATCCGGTCACCGTCCATGACCTGGACTCGAAAGCGCTGCTCGGCGACCGCGGCGGCGACCCCGTCGTCCCGGGCGATCTCCTCGACCAGGGCGTCCGCCTCGGCCGAGCCCCACACGGTGCGGACGACCGTGACGTCGTCGGACCGGGTCCCGGCCTCTCCGGGCACGGCCAGGGCGGTGGTGTTCTCATAGCGTGGCGGCACCGTCGGCAGCGACGAGGCGATGACGATCGCCGAGGCCGCCAACAGGGTCACACCCAGGGTCAACGCGACGAACCCGCCCATGACGGCGCGCAGACGGTGCCGGACCATAGCGAACGCGATCATGACTCCTCCAATCCGGCCATGCGCACCGCGATGCTCCCGGTGTCGAGCCGACCACCGTCGTGAGCGTCGATCTCGTCCACGATCCGACCGTCGGTCATGAACACCACCCGGTCGGCGCGCGCGGCCACGGCCGGATCGTGGGTGACCACCAGGACCGTCCGACCTTGTGTGTCCACGACCGCGCGCAGATGGTCCAGCACCTGACGGCCACGGGTGATGTCCAGGGCGCCGGTGGGTTCGTCGGCGCAGATGACCGCGGGGCGGGTGAGGACGGCGCGGGCGATCGCCACCCGCTGCTGCTCACCGCCGGAGAGCTGGTGCGGGCGGTGGTCGGCGCGATCGCGCAGCCCCACGTCGTCCAGCGCCTTGAGGGCGTCCTCGCGGCCCAGGGGCCGTCGTGCCAGCCGGGCCGGCAACAGCGTGTTCTGGGCGGCGGTGAGCGCGCCGACGAGGTTGTAGCTCTGGAAGACGAACCCGACCCGCTCACGGCGGAACTCGGTGAGCTCCCGTTCGTCGAGGTCGCCCAGCTCGATCCCGTCCACGACGATGCTTCCGCCGTCGGGCCGGTCCATGCCGACCGCGCAGTGCAGCAGCGTCGACTTCCCCGAACCGGAGGGCCCCATGATGGCGGTGAAGGTCCCCTCCCGCACGTCGAGCGACGCGCCGTCGAGGGCGGCGATCCGGTGGTCTCCGGTCGTGTAGTGCTTGGTCAGGGAGTCGATGCGTAGGGCGTCACGTGTGGCGCCGAGCGTGGCGTTCATATCTCAAGCACAGCGGGTCGGGCGGGTCCCGCGCGGGTGCCCGTGGTGGAGATTCGGAGGTAGACCCTGCTCTACCGCGCGACCATCCTCGGGCGGGCTACCGTCGAGCGGGTGAGCATCCCGAACCTGCGCGCGGCGATCACGCTCGCGCCCCACCGCTTCCTGCTGTCGGCGTGGCCATGGCGGGCCCTGGCGTACGTCCTGGCCGGCACGGTGGGCGGCGTGCTCATCGTCGGGAGCGTGGATCTCCTGGTGAAGTACACGCCCATCACCGAGTGGCCGTGGTACTGGGAGCCGCTCGTGCTCATCGTGGTCTTGGTGGCGATCCCCGCCAGTACGCCGCTGGTGGCGCGTTGGGGTCGGCTCTGCGAAGGGCTGGTCGGGGAACGGCCGGAACGGTCGGCGACCGCGCGTTCCACGTCCGGCCCATGGCGCGACCTCGGGTACACACTGCTGAGCCTCACGATGCTGTGCGTGCTGGACCTGGCGGTGCTCGGGGTGGCCCTGGGCGCTCCCCTCCTGGGCGTGCTCAACTTCGTCGACGCTCGACACCTGAACGTCTTCGAACGGTGGGCCTCCGTACTCGGATGGGCCGCCCTGTGGCCGGTCGGGCTCTACCTGATCGCGGGATGGGCGGTCACACGTTCGGAGATCGCCCGCGCCGTGTTGTCCCCGCGCGAGGACCGGTTGGTCGCCGAACTGCGCGACGTCACCAGTTCCCGCGCCGCGCTGGCGACCGCCTTCGACGAGGAACGTCGACGCATCGAACGCGACCTGCACGACGGTGCCCAACAACGCCTGGTCGCGGTGAAGACCTCCTTGGGGTTGGCCCGGCTGGACCTGCCCGCCGACTCCCCGGCCGCGAACGCCGTACGGGAGGCGCAAGAGCAGGTGACGCGGGCACTGAGCGAACTGCGGGACCTGGTGCGCGGCATCCATCCCCGAGTACTCACCGAGAGGGGCTTACAGGCCGCCCTGCTGGACGTGGCGGCCCGCGCCGCGTCCGAGGTGGAGATCGACCTCGACCTGCCCGAACGCCTCCCGGGAGCGGTGGAGTCCACCGCCTACTTCGTGGTCTGTGAGGCCATCGCCAACGCCGGTAAACACGCGCCCGGCGCCACCGTGCGGGTTCGGGGCGGGGTACGGGACGGGAGACTGTGGGTGGACGTGACCGATGACGGCCCCGGGGGCGCAACCCCGGACGGTGGCGGGTTGAGCGGCCTGCGCCACCGGCTGGCGGTCCTGGCGGGGGAGCTGACCGTGGACAGCCCTCGGGGCGGTCCCACCATCGTGCGATTGGAGATCCCGGAACGATGACGCGCGCACTGGACGTCGTGGTCGCGGACGACTCGATCCTGCTCCGCGAGGGCGTGGCGGGGGTGGTGGGCAGGTTCGGGCATCGGGTGGTCGCCGCCGTCGGCGACGCCGACGCGTTGGAGGACGCGGTGCGCGCACACGATCCGGACTTGGTGGTCACGGACGTGCGCATGCCTCCGGAGTACGCGGACGAAGGGTTGCTGGCAGCGGTGCGGATCCGCCGCGAGCGCCCTGGGCTGGGGATCATCGTGCTCAGCCAGTACGTGCAGCCCGCCTACGCGTCGGACCTGCTGGAGATCGACGCCCCGGGTGGGGTGGGCTACCTGCTCAAGGAGCGGATCGGTGACGTCACGGAGTTCGCGGAGGCGGTCGTCAAGGTCGCTTCGGGCGGCACGGTTCTGGACCGGGAGGTGGTCCGGGTGATGCTGGCGGCCCGTTCCAGTCCGCTGAAGCGGTTGGCGCCCCGGGAGCGTGAGGTGCTCTCCCTCATGGCGCGGGGCGAGTCCAACGCGGCCATCGCACGCCTGCTGGTGGTGTCGGACGCGGCGGTGAGCAAGCACATCGGGTCGATCTTCACCAAGCTGGACCTGGACCCCCGGATCGACGGCCACCGAAGGGTGCTGGCAGTCCTCGCCTACCTCGACCGCTGACCGGGGAAGCGACGCTCGCGGGGAAGGAATGTCCGCGGGGGAAGCAACGCCCGCGGGAAGGGATGTCTACGGACAAGCGAGGCCCGCCGGGGAAGCGTCGCCCATGGAGAAGCGCGGCTTGCGGGGAAGCGAGGTCCATGGGGGAGGGATACCTGCGGGCGGGCGACGCCCTTGGAGAAGGGCGGCTTGCGGGGAAGCGAGGTCCATGGGGGAGGGATGCCTGCGGGCAGGTGACCGCCATGGAGAAGTGACGCTTGCGGGGAAGGGACGCCTGGGGGCAGGAGAAGCGGGGTCTGCCGGGGCGGTGCTCAGGTCCGCTCGTGAGGGTCTTCCGGTTCCGAAGCGCTGTCCGGTGTGGTGGGGAAGGCCAAGAACCGGGTGACGACGGTGCGGGCGCCTTCGGGCGTCTCCTCCGGGGCGCGTTGGTAGCGCTTGAGCAGGCCGATGTACTCCTCGAAGAAGCCGGACAGCTCCTCCGGTGTCACCTGGATGCTTCCACTGGAGAAGGGGAACGCGTCCCCCCAGGTTTCGTCCTCGGCGGTGGCCTCCAGGGCGCTGTTGAAGTCCTCGAAGTCACGGGTGAACGCGGCCCGGGCGTACTCGTCCAGCGCCTGCCGGAAGGCCTCCTCCTGGGCGCTGCGCGGGGGGAAGCGCAGGTCGTGCCGGGGTGTGCGCCACCAGCGCTCCCGGCCGTGTGAACCCTCGGGCGGTTCGGTCTCCTCCACCAGCCCGTTCCGGGCCAGTTCCCGCAGGTGATAGCTGGTGGCGCCGGTGTTCAGCCCGAGCTCGCGGGCCAGGGAGGCAGAGGTCGCGGCGCCGTGCTCGCTCAACCGGGCGAGGATGCGCTGCCGGCGGGGGTGGGCGAGTGATTTCAGGACCGACGGGTCGTCGATCGTCCTGGGCTCCGGGGCTGGGCTCATGGGGCTCAACGTAGTTGTGCACAGGTTTCTGTGCAAGCCCTTGACCGGAAGTGTGGGGTGTGCACAATGAAGTGTGCACAGTCTTTTGTGCACAGGTTCTTGTGTGCGGAGAGCCATGCTCGATATCCGAACCGAGAGAGGTGACCCGATGTCCGCCCCCCGAAAGCGAGCGGTGCTCCTGAAGGCGCTGCTTCCCCTTCCGCTACTGCTCCTGGGTGTGTTCCTGGCGCTCCCGGCCCGATCCGCCCCCGACGATTCCGGTGCTCCGCCACGGGAGGAGCGTGAGAGCGGGACGTCAGGGGTGAGCAAGGAGGAAGTGGAGTTCACGGCGGGGGAGCGCACCGTGCGCGGGGCCGTGCTCGCCCCGGAGGGCACGGAGGACGAACACCCCGGAGTGGTGCTCGTCGCCGGCTCCGGCGAGGGCGTGCCCATGGAGACGTACCTGCCGGTGGCCGAGGCCTTCGCGGCGGCCGGCGTGGTCGCCCTGGTCTACGACAAGAGGGGGGAGGCCGACGGATACGGCCTGTCCGAGGCCTCACTGCCCGACCTCGCCGACGACGCCGTCGCCGGGGTCAGGTTGCTCCGGGAACGGCCCGACGTCCGTTCCGACCTGGTGGGGGTGCACGGCCACAGCGAGGGCGGCTGGACCGTCATCGAGGCGGGGGTCCGATCGGCGGAGGTGGACTTCGTGGTGGCGGCGGCGCCCAGTGCGCTGCCACCGGACCGCACACAGATCTGGATGAACCAGGTCCAGCTGCGCCACGCGGGGGTGTCCGACCGCCTGCTCGACGACCTGGGCGGGCGACTGACCCGCCACGTGGTGGGCGCCGACGCCTTCCGCCTGGCCGGCCACGACCCCCTGCCCGACCTGGCCCGGCTCGAACAACCCTTCCTGGGGGTGATCGCCGAACACGACCGCAGTACCCCACCCAGACAGACCCTGGAGCTGTACAGGGACACCCTGGAAGGGAGCGGGCACCCCCACCACACCCTCCGAGTGGTTCCGGGGGTCGGCCACGGGATGGAACCGAGCGCGGACGGCTTCGTCGAGGCCGACACCGATCTGGATTCCCTGTTCGAGGGCCTGGCACCGGAGTACGTGGACACGGTCACCGGTTGGGTGCGCGGACTGGCCGCCGGTGACCCGGGAGGCGGGTCGGACGCGCCGCCCGCTCAGGACCTGGAGAGCCTCCAACAGCCACCGGCGGGCCCTGGAGTGCTGTGGTTCCTGGTCGCGGCCGGCGGCGGCACCCTGGTCTGCTTCTCCGCCTACCTCGGGCTCGGCCTGATCGGCCGGGCACGTGGGCGCCGGAGCCGGTTGCCGGCGGCCGGGGCCCGAGGCACGTTGTCCGTCCTTGGGCTGCTGCTGCCACCCCTGACCGTGTCCTATCTGGGATGGATCATGATGACCGCCGGCATCGAGGCGGGCCCGGTGGTTCTCGGCCGACCACTACCTTGGTTGGGGTTGCAGGTGGGCGCGCTGGCCGCACTGGGCGCCACGGCGGTGCTGCTCCTGACCTGGAGGAACCGACCGGTTCCCCTGGGCGGGGCCGACCGGGTCCGGCTGGGTCTGCTGTCGGTGGGCGCGGTCGCCCTGCTCCCCTGGGCGGTGACCTGGGGACTGTTGACCCCCTAAGCCCCTGGAACGGCGAGGACGCGCCCTCTTCCGCGTGGAGTCGAGGCGAGGCGGGGTGGGGCGGGGCGGGGCCGGGTCTGTGGTCGGGCGGGGGTCAGTCGCTCGGCCTCGGCGATACCGCGACGGCAGGCCCGGGGTCCGTGGGCGAGCGGCGGTCAGTCGGTCGGACGTCGTCGCTCGGCCTCGGCGATGCCGCGACGGCAGGCCCGGGCAAGGGACCGGTGGTTGCCGTAGCGCTCCAAGAGACCGTAGGGCTGCAGCGGGCCGGAGGGCTCCCCACCCACGGGAGTGCTCTCGGCCCGGTCCACCAACAGGGACTCACCGCTGAGTCGGCCCGAACGGGACCAGCGTTCCCAACGTTCGAAGTCGGGGCTGTACTGGTGGGAAAAGGTGAACACCGGCTCGTCGGTCCCTGCCAGGAGCGTTCCACCGCGGGCCCACAATTCGATATCCGACCCTGATTGGTCCGACCACTGGTCGGCCGTGACCACGTCGATTTCCGGGTGACCGTGGCGGTCGCGGACCAAGAGCGCGTCCGTGGCTCGGGTGCGGGGATGGAGCTCATGGACGCTCTCCACGGAGGTGAGCGTCACGATCATCCTCGGCACCCACCACCAGTTCTCCCGACGGGCCATGAGGCTGTCCGCGCGGAGCCGGGTGGGAGGGTGCTTGAGCGCTTCCTGCTCCACCAGGGACTCCGCGAACTCCTGTCCGCCCAGGTCTTCGAGCACCTCGACGGGGCCACGGCCCACCAACCCCACCCGGCCGCCGGCCTCCTGGTCGGTCACACTGAACGCGGCGTGCCCACCACCGAGGGTGAGGGCGAGGTCGGCCATCGAGTAGGGCAGAGCGACGCACACCTGGTCGCGCAGGGTCAACGGGACCACCGGGATACCCGTGGGCCCGGACGGGGAGATCCAGCTGAGTTCCGCGACGGTGGATCGCTGCCAAACCGTGATCAGGTCAGTCAAGGTCAGACCTTATAAGTGAGGAATGTCGCATGTTAATTTCTGGTGACCCTAACCCATGGTCCGAGCAGGCGTGATCACCGGGAGACGGGTCCGGGTCGATGATCACGCCGCGCCTCGGGCCCGGAATGCGGAAGGTAGGCCACGGCCATGCCCGCAGCCCTCGTCCTACTCGCGTCCGTGGCGGTGTTCGCACTCGGCTACCGCTACTACTCGCGATACCTCGCTGAGAAGGTGTACGCGCTGGAACCGGGGTTCGTCACCCCCGCGCACACTTACAAGGACGGCGTCGACTTCGTGCCGACCAACCGTCACATCGTCTTCAGCCACCACTTCATCTCGGTGGCCGGTGCCGCCCCCATCGTCGGTCCGGCCGTCGCCGTGTTCTGGGGGTGGGGACCCGCGCTCGCGTGGATCCTCCTCGGCACCGTGTTCGCCGCCGGTGTGCACGACTTCGGCGCCCTCGTGGTGTCCGTCCGGCACAAGGCGCGCAGCATCGGCACCCTGGCCGGAGACGTCATCAGCAAGCGTTCACGAACGTTGTTCCTGGTGATCATCTTCTTCCTGCTGACCATGGTCAACGCGGTGTTCGCCGTGGTGATCTCCAACCTTTTCGTGGGCTATCCAGCCGCCATCCTCCCGGTGCTGGTAACGATCCCACTCGCGATCGCCGTCGGACAGATCGTCTACAAGCGCCGCACCGCCGCCCTGGTCCCGTCGATCATCGCGCTGGCGTTGGTGTACGTGTGCATCCCGCTCGGCGTGATGTTCCCGATCGACATCACCGGTGTCGCCGAAGCCATGGGGATGACCCCCAACACGGTGTGGATCATCCTGCTGTTCGTCTACGCCTTCATCGCCTCCCGCATCCCGGTGTGGATGCTGCTGCAACCGCGCGACTACATCAACCTGCACCAGATGTTGCTGGCCTTCGTGGTCATCTTCCTCGGTGTCGTCGTCGGCTGGGACACCATCGTCGCCCCGGTGATCAACAGCGACATCCCGGCGGACTCCCCACCGTGGTTCCCGCTGCTGTTCATCACCATCGCCTGCGGCGCGATCTCCGGCTTCCACAGCCTGGTGGCCTCCGGTACGACGGCCAAACAGGTCGACAAGGAGACCGACTCCCGGTTGATCGGGTACATGGGCGCCGCGGGCGAGGGCACTCTCGCGGTCTGCTCCATCCTGGCCTGCACCGCCGGTGTGGTCGCCGCCTCCACCTCCCCGCTGGCCGACTGGAACGGTCTGTACAGCGACTTCGGTTCGGCCTCCGCCGGCGCCACCGGCAACTTCGTCGAGGGCGTGGGACAGTTCGCCAACAACCTCGGCATCCCGCTGGAGATCGGTGTCATCTTCGCCGTCGTCGTGGTGGTCAGCTTCGCCGCGACCACCATGGACACCGGTGTGCGCCTGCAGCGCTACATCGTCCAGGAGATCGCCGAGATCGTCCGGTTCCGCCCGCTGGCCCGCAACCTCACCGTCGCGACGCTGATCGCCACGATCGTCCCGCTGGGCCTGGCGCTCATCCCGGGTGACTTCGCCTTCGGTACCCTGTGGCAGCTGTTCGGCACCACCAACCAGCTCACCGCCGGACTGGCGCTCGCCGTCATCGCGGTGTGGGTCACCAAGCGTCGCCGCAACCCGCTGGCGATCCTCATCCCACTGGTCTTCCTGTTGGTCATGACCTCGTGGGCATTGATCGTCAACCTGATCGCGTTCGTGCGCTCCGACGACGTCATCGACCGTTTCCTGTTGGCACCGCTCGACTTCATCATCTTCGCGCTGGCCATCTGGCTGGTCGTCGAGGCCACCATCGCGCTGCGCAAGGCCTTCGCCGAGCGCAACCTGCCACAGGCCGAGTCCACCGATTCCACTGATTCCACCGATTCCGTCGAGCCCGAGACCACCGAGGGCTCCGAGGCCTCCGACCCGAAGGAGAAGTAGGACGTGAACCCGCTGGGTGCGCTCTCCCGCGCACGCGACGCCTGGAAGAGGTTGGAGGCCTTCCACGAGGAGGTCTTCACCGCCAAATGGCGACAGGAGGTGCGCCGGGAGGCGCGCACCCAGCACGACACGCTGCGGGCCCTTCTGCTCCTGGAGACTCTGGGGGTGGAGGGGCCCGTGTCCTATGAGACCCTCGATCTGATCCCCTACATGGTGGCCGACCTGCACGAATGGCACCAGCGCATGGGGCGGGACGACCTGGGCGGACCGGGGGTGTGCTGTTGAGGTTCCGACGAACCGCGCGGGCGGAGAAGGTCCCCAAGGGCCCCGAGGAGCCCTCCATCGTCTTCTTCGGCGGCAAGGGCGGGGTCGGCAAGACCACCATGGCCGCCGCCCACGCACTCCACTTCGCCGACCGGGGGCTGCGCACCCTGCTCGTGTCCACCGACCCCGCGCACTCGCTCGGCGACGTACTCGCCATGTCCCTCGGCGACTCGCCCGTCCCGGTCGGCGAGAACCTGTGGGTGCGCGAACCGGACGCCGACGCCGCCCTGCGTCGCCGGGTCCGGCAGATCGGTGACGACGCCGCCCAAGCCCTGCCCCGCGAGATCCTGCCCGCCGTGTCCCGCCACCTTGAACACGCCGCGGCCGGTCCCGGAATGGCCGAGTCCGCCTTGGCCGACCTGCTCATGGACGCCATGGAGGAGGTCCCCGACCGCTGGGATCGCCTGGTGGTGGACAGTGCCCCCACCGGTCACCTGCTCCGTCTGCTCCACCTGCCGGAGCTGCTCACCCCCTGGGTGCGGGGACTGGCCCGTCAACGCGAGCGCGCCGTGGACGCCGACCGCTTCGCCGTCGGCGTCATCGGCGGCACGCAGGAGAACACCGACGACCCGCTCCTGGAGAAGCTGCACGCCCGTCGCCGCAAACTCGAACGCGCGGCGGCCCGGCTCCGAGAGGACGCCGAGGTCCGCCTGGTCCTGGTGCCCCGCCGCATGGTCCTGGCCGAGACCGACCGAGCCGCCAAGGAGTTGGCCGACACCGGTTTCCGCCTGGGCACCGTCGTGGTCAACCAGGTCCCCGCCGACGTCGACCCCGAGGTCATCGGGGACGTCCGTGCCCGCTTCGCCGAGCAGGGCACCGTCGAGTCACCCCTGACCGGTCACGAACCCATCGGCCCCGAGGCGCTCCGCGACCTCCTCACCCACTTGGCCTGAGCCCGCGACCCGTGCTGGAGTCGGTCGCGGGAGACCTCGTACCCCTGAACGGTCCGTGGCCCGGCTCAGGTCGGCAGGCGTTCGTCCGTGGGGAAGCGGTGACGAGGAGTGCTCCCGCACCGTTCGGTCGTCGAACGGCACCTCGCGTTCCCGGTTCCGGACCTTCTGGTTTGTCCGTAAGAGGGATTCTGTGGTCACCCTCGGTGGAGAGACATTTCAGGTGATCCTGGCATAGCTCTGATTTCGGGGAAAATGAGCGAAGGGTTTCGCCCGTATTTATGGGGCTTGATCTCCTTTTTGGGGTGGAATGTGACTCCTGGGTTCTGTTTGTTCGTGGGTGGGTCTGCATGTATGGGCAGGGGGTCGGGTATAGCCTTTTGTTTATGCTGTTTTGGGGAAAAGAAAAGAATTCCCATTCTCAGTGCGAGGGGTCTGGCAGTGTGGTCTCGTTGTCGAGGGTCGGCGGGATCGTGGATGAGACTTCCGTTCGACGCTCTTCTTTCCAATGGGTAATCATGTTCGAAAATGGTGGTGTTCTCGGTGACCGAGACGGTCGAGTCAAACCCTGTTCAGCGGGATGAACAGCAAATGAGTCTGGGGACGTCGGCGGCGCGGAATTTGTCGACGACGACGAAGTCGGCTCCTC
>NZ_FRFF01000187.1 GCF_900143625.1 Nocardiopsis sp. JB363 | reverse complement strand
CTTGGCGGTTCTGGGTGTGGTGGTGGTCCCAGATCTGCTGGTTCGCCTTCACCTGAAGGCGGTGCTTGAGCCGGTTATGGGTGGAGCACAGCAGCTGCATGTTGTCCGAGCTGGTCGCTCCGCCGTGGGAGAAGGCGATGATGTGGTCGAACTGCGACCAGCTACGCGGCATATCGCAGCCCTCGTGCCACTCGCAGTGAAACTCCTTGTACCCCGCCGCTTGGCGTACGGGGTCGGGGGCGCACCGGTGCTTCTGCCCTACATCGAGCAGGGTTTTGCCTTCGGCGTCGGTCAGGAACCTGCGCAGCCAGCTTTTCGGGGTCAGGCGGGAGATCATCTGGTCGGGGATGACCACCCCGTCCTCGGTCACCGCCGGCTCCGCGGAGGCATCTCCCAGGTAGCGCTTCAAAGGCACGGTGATGTTCAACGTCACCACCGGCTTCGGCGCTTTCGCGCACGTGCGGTGGGCCAGGGCGGTCTCGAAGATGCGCATCATCGCGTCATAAGTGCGCTGGTGCTTCGGCACCGCCGCGCTATCGGGCCCGTAGGGTTCGGTGTAGGCGTCCAGGGCGGCCTGGATCAGCTGGTTATCCGCTCCCGGCCCCCACATGCGGAGTAGGAATCCGCCTTCGAAGGTGGGCGAGAATTGGGCGCCACGGTTGTCGAAAGTCTCGTCGTAATCCCGGTCGGATTTATCGGGGTCCAGTTGGGCGACGAACCATTTCGCCGCGTCCCGCAACTGCCGCACTGACGCTTTCGGGTATTCCTTCTTATAAGCGATCAGCCCGAACTCCAGGCGGGCCCGGAAACCCTCCACGTCCGGGTGGTCGGATTTGAACGCCTCATCCGCCGAGTCCAGGACCTTGGCCCAGTCGGTCACAGCCTTTTCGGTGGAGGTCGCGATCGCACAGGCTTCACCCAACGACAGGGTGCTGTCTCCAAACGCCTCATCCACCAGGGGGAGCTGCTGGCGGTGGACGGCGCGGGCCAGGGTGGCCAGATTGGTGGCCTCGGCGGGGGTGGTGCCCCACTTGTGGGTGATCCACGCCTGGATACTGCGCTGGCCG
>NZ_FRFF01000083.1 GCF_900143625.1 Nocardiopsis sp. JB363 | reverse complement strand
GACGGCAGTTGGCGGCTATCGGGGAAGGGGGGAGTGGGGTCAGGGGCCCAAAAGCCCTTCCGGGCCTTCGGCCCGGGCCCTGGCGGGCCGCCGGGCTTCGCCCGGTCCGGCCGCAGCCGGCCGGATTCCTGCCCCACCGTCTGGTGTCCTCGTGGGCCGCGTCGCCATCACGTGGCCGGTTGGGTAACGAAGGGCCCGCTACAAGTGGGTCGGGTAGTGGTCCGCGTCCCAGCGGTTGCCGGCTCCGGCGGTGGAAAGCGGCCACGAAAAAAGGGGTTGTGGATAACCCACAACAGGCGCCATTCCATGATAGGAATCCCAGCAACCTGAGAAAAGAAAGTAATATACCCGAGAGTAGGGCTGCCATTCTTTAGGGGATTGGCATATAATCAGAGTATGATCTTTCCTACCAGCGCACCGCCCTCGACCGGGACCACCCCGGTCGATCAGTCGATGGCCCATGCGCGGGAGATGGCGGTAGGATTCGCCGGCCAAGATATCCCGATCGGGGCCGAAGCCGAAGCGCTCGAACAGTACGGGCGGATCAACGGGGAAATGGATCGCATCTACTACGCGATGCTCCCCGCCCTGGCCACCATGGAAGCCTCCGGGGCCGTGTTGGAAAAAGGCGGACAGAACACCCTCAAAGCGTGGATCACCCACAAGTGGGGCACCACCCCCGCCCAGGCCGGCAACCTGGCCACCCTGGCCCGCGCCCTGCACCGCCAGCAGCTCCCGCTGGTGGACGAAGCCTTCCAGGGCGATGTCCTGTCGCTGGGTGAAGCGTGCGCGATCGCGACCTCCACCGAAAAAGCCACCGCTGAGTGGGCCAAGGTCCTGGACTCGGCGGATAAGGACTTCCGGGCGCAGCACCCCGACGTGGAGGGTTTCCGGGCCCGGTTGGAGTTCGGGCTGATCGCTTATAAGAAGGAATGCCCGAAGGCGTCGGTGCGGCAGTTGCGGGACGCGGCGAAATGGTTCGTCGCCCAACTGGACCCCGACAAAGCCGACCGGGATTATGACGAGACTTTCGAAACCCGTGGCGCCCAATTCTCGCCCACCTTCGAAGGCGGATTCCTGCTCCGGATGTGGGGGCCGGGTGCGGATAACCAGCTGATCCAGGCCGCTCTGGACGCCT
>NZ_FRFF01000197.1 GCF_900143625.1 Nocardiopsis sp. JB363 | reverse complement strand
GTCCGCGGGTGGTCGGGGCGCCGGGGGGTGCGGCATGGTGGGCTCCGTATCTCGGGGCGCCCCGTACGGGCGCGGTGGATGGTGGAGAGGGAGGGTCAGTCCTGCAACTGATCCCAGACCTGGCGGTCGCGCTCCGCGGTCCAGATGACGGGTCGTTCGATGCCGGAGAACTCGTCCCACAGGCGCGAGACGTCGAAGGGCAGGCAGTGCTCGAAGATGGGCCAGTGGCCGTAGTCGTCGACCAGCGCGACGTGGGTGGCGGTGAAGGCCTCCTTGAGGGTGCCGCCGCGTTCGTGGACGGCGCCGACCTCGCGGATCATCACGTCGAGGAAGTTGCGGGTCTGTTCGATGGCGGCGTCCACCTCGGCGCGGCCGCGGCTGACGGCGCCGCGTCCGCCGACGAGCATCTCGGCCTGGAGGGCCTTGACGTTGTCGAGGGTGGCGCCGGCCCAGTCCTTATGGAAGGCGTCGCCGGTGTAGAGGGCGGCCTGGGCCTCGACGAGGTCGCCGGCGAAGAGGATCTTCTGTTCGGGCAGCCAGGCGACGATGTCGCCCTCGGTGTGGCCGCGGCCGAAGTACTGCAGGACGAGTTCGCCGCGGTCGCCGCCCAGGTCGATGGTGGTGCGGTCGGCGAAGGTCTGGGTGGGCCAGGTCAGGCCGGGCACGGAGTCGGCGTCCTTGGCCAGGCGCGGCATGCGGCCGAACTCGCTGTCCCAGTCCTCCTTGCCGCGTTCGCGGATGAGTTCGTGGGTCTTCTCGTGGGTGAGGATGATGGTGGCGTCGAAGGCGCTGGCGCCCAGGACGCGGACCGCGTGGTAGTGCGAGAGCACCAGGTAGCGGACGGGCTTGTCGGTGTGCTCGCGCAGTTTGGCGAGCCATTCCCCGGCGGCGGTGGGGGTGGCCAGTGCCTCGAAGGCCACGACGAAGTCCTCGCCCTCGATGGCGCCCACGTTGGGGTCGCCCTCCGCGGTGAGGGCGTAGACGCCGTCGGCCAGGACTTCGAGGGTCTGTTCCTTGGCCTGGGTGTCGGCGGAGGAGGCGAACGGCTTGGCTGCCATGGTCGAAGGGCCCTTCACTCGTCGCGGACGGCTCGAACCGCCCAAATGATCAAATGTTTGATGAATCTGACCATAACGTGTCGCGCACCACAGCACCATGGGGCCCAGACCCCAAGCATCGGTGACGCGGCTCACAGAAGCAGGCTACTCCTTCGCCCTTCGAGCGCCGATCCACGACGTGCCCGCCACCGCGACCGAGAACGACCCGACGAAGGGCCGAGTTATAGGCTGGCCGTCGTGACTCACAACACCGCACCCCCCGACGAGCTCACCTTCTGGTCATTCGTGGACTACGCGGTGCACAAGGCCGAACGCGAGCTTCCCTCCGTCAACGCCGAGGCCATGCGCATGATCCTCACCCTCAACCGGGCGACGAGCATGGTCGTCTACGACCTGGAGTCCTCGGTACACCGCCCACGGGGTTGGACCTGGCCGGGCTTTCGTGTGCTCTTCGCGCTCTGGCTCGCCGGACCCATGGAGGCCAAGACCACCGCCCAGATCTCCGGCATGAGCCGCGCTGCTCTGTCCGCCCTGCTCAACACCCTGGAACGGGACGGACTGCTCTCCCGCGAACGCGCCACCCACGACCGGCGCGCGCTCCAGCTCAGCCTGACCGAGGCCGGCTACGGGGCGATCCTGGGCGTGTTCCGCGCGCACAACCGCCGCGAGAGCGCCTGGGCCGAGGCCCTCGAACCCGAGGAACGCCGCGAACTGGTCCGCCTGCTCAACAAACTCATGGCCGGCTCCACCGACGCACAGGCCAAGTTCCGCAACTGACCGGGCCGGCCCGACCGAGAAGGGGCCACTCCCGACCGGATCGGCCCTTGAAGCGCTCCCCCCGCCCTGTGACCATGCCTCCCATGGACCAGACGGCACAGCGCCTGCAAGAGGCGCAACGGGAGTTCTCCGCGCACGGCACCTACGTCAACACCGCCACCCACGGCCTGACGCCCCACCCGGCGACGCGGGCCCTCCAAGAGCACATCCACGAGGTGGCCACGGGGCGGTTCTCCGCCGGTGCCCAGGACCCGGGCATCGAACGCGCCCGCGCCGCCTACGCCCGCCTGACCGGACTCACCCCGGACCGCGTGGCCATCGGCACGCACACCTCCCAGTTCACCGGAACGGTCGCCGCGAGCCTGCCCGCCGGGTCCGAGGTCCTGGTCGCCGAGAACGAGTTCAGCTCCACCGTGCACCCGTTCTCCGTCCGCTCCGAACTACGGGTGCGCGAGGTACCCCTGGACCGACTGCCCGACGAGGTGCGCCCCGACACCGCGCTGGTGGCGGTCTCGGCGGTCCAGTCCGCCGACGGCGCCCTGGCCCCGCTGGACGATCTCGTCGTGGCCTGCGCCGACCACGGCGCCCGGACCCTGGTGGACACCACCCAGTCCACGGGTTGGCTGCCCAGCGACGACGATCGGTTCGACTACGTGGTGTGCAGCGCCTACAAGTGGCTGTTGGGCACCCGGGGTTCGGCGTTCCTGTCCGGGACCACCGAGGCGTTGAGCGAACTGCGACCCCTGGCCGCCAACTGGTACTCGGCCGTGGATCAGTGGGACTCGCTGTACGGGGCCGCGATCGAACACGGCACCGAGGCGAACCGCCTGGACATGGCACCGGTGTGGCCGGCGTTCGTCTCCCTGGAACACTCCCTGGCCCTGATCGAACGGGTGGGAATGCCGGCCATCCACGAGCACGACGTCGCCCTGGCCGACCGGTTCCGCGCCGAGGCGGGCCTGGAGGGCAAGGGATCGGCGATCGTTTCGCTGCCCGCGCCGGAGGGCGCGGCCGAGCGTCTGGCCGAGGCGGGTATCGCGGCGGCCGTGCGCGATGGCCGACTGCGGGTGGCGTTCCACCTGTACAACACCGATACCGACGTGGACCGCCTGTTGGAGGTCCTGGCCGACCCGCGCTGAGGCCGGCGGCACCGGCCGGGAACCGTCAGGGCTCCCAGACGGCGCCCTCGGGCAGGGGATGTTCCAGGGCGCGCATCCGCCGCAACACCCACAGCAGGCGGGCGGCGGCCGGCCCCAGGGTCCGGTGTTCGGGTACGACCACGCTGATGCGGCGTTCGGTCACCGGACCCTGGAGCGGCACCCGCGCGTGTTCGGCGAAGCCCATCAACGGCAGGGTGAGCGCGGGCAGGGCCGAGACCCCGATTCCCGCGCCGATCAGACCGCCCACGGTGGAGATGTTGCCGGCCTGGATCAGGTGCGGCTCGTCCACGCCCGAGTCGCGTAGGGCGTCCTCCACGACCCTGCGGACACTGGAGTCCCCACCGGTGACGACGAAGGGCTCGGCGGCCAGTTCGGCCCAGGTGGTCTCGTCCCGCTCCGCGAGGTGGTGCCCCGGTGGCAGGACCGCCAGGAAGCGGTCACGGACCAGGGCCGAGGCGTGGAGTCCCGGACGGAGCCGGCCCACGGCCACCAACGCCAGGTCGCTCTCGCCCGCCTCCAACCGGTCCAGGGCCGACTCGGCCATGCCGTCAAGGACGTGCACGTCGACCTCGGGGGCCTCCTCGCGCAGGCGCACGATCGCCGGGGGCAACAGGGTGGCGGCCAGGGAGGGCAGGGTCGACACGGTGACCGTGCCGCGATCACCTCGCAGGTAGCGTTCCAGGCCGTTCATCTCCGCCCGGTGCCGGGAGAGCAGGCGTTCGGCCACCGCGAGCACCTCCTCGCCCTCGGGGGTGCAGCGCACCCTGCGGGTGGTGCGCTCCAGCAGGGACACGCCCAGGCTCCGCTCCATCGACTTCACGGTGCGGCTGAGGGAGGACTGGGCGACGTGGAGCCGTTCGGCGGCCTCGGTGAAACTCCCGCGACGGGCGACGGTCGCGAAGACCTCCAACTGCCTCAGCGTTAGATCCATGCTCTCAGAGCATAGGCCAATGCCCGATCGATGCTGGACAGGCAAGGACGACCAGGGCGAACATGGCGCGTGTGGCCCGCGCCACAACCCCCTGGAAGCCGAGGAGCCGACCGCATGTTGACCGTCATGGGATTCGCGACCATCGCCGTGGTGCTCGCGCTGTTGTTGTCCAACCGCGTGGGCGCGGTGGTCGCCCTGATCGGGGTACCCGTCACCGCGGCGTTCCTGATGGGATTCGGTCCCGGCGAGGTCGCGGAGTTCGCCACGGCGGGCATCGGCGGGGTCGCCGCGACCACGGCCATGTTCGTCTTCGCCATCCTGTACTTCGGGGTGATGCGCGACGCGGGCCTGTTCGATCCCATCGTCCGCCGGGTGCTGCGGTTCGCCGGCGACAACCCGGTGACCATCGCGGTGGCCACGGTGGTGTTGGCGATGGTGGCCCACCTGGACGGCGCCGGGGCCACCACGTTCCTCATCACCATCCCGGCGATGCTGCCGCTCTACGAGGCGCTCGGCATGCGACGCGTGGTCCTGGCCGCGCTCACCGGCCTGGGCGCGGGAATCATGAACTTCGTCCCCTGGGGCGGGCCGACCGCGCGGGCGGCGACCGCCAGCGGGATCCCCGCCAACGACCTGTGGGTTCCGCTGATCCCCGCCCAGATCATCGGCATGATCACCTGTGTGGCCATCGCCTACTACCTGGGGGTGCGCGAGCGGAACCGGCTTCGCGCGGTCCCGACCGAGGAACGGGCGCCGAGTCGCGTGGGCGGCGGCGACCACACCGCGAGCGGAGCGGCGGAGCAGGCCCCCGTCTACGAGTCCGAGAACCCCGAACTGCTGCGCCCGCGCCTGTACCGGCTCAACGCGCTACTGACCCTGGCGACCGTGGGCGTGCTCATCTCGGGGGTGCTGCCGCCGGAGCTGGTGTTCATGCTCGCCCTGGTCGTCGCGCTCGTCCTGAACTATCCGGGGATGAAGGAGCAGACCGCCCGCATCGACGCCCACGCCAAGGGCGCGATCCTCATGGCGAGCACCCTGCTGGCCGCCGGGGTGTTCCTCGGGGTCATGGAGGAGAGCGGGATGATCGACGCCATGGCCCAGGCCATGACCGGGGCGATGCCCACCTTCCTCGGCCCGGGTCTGCCGTTGCTCATCGGGGTCCTCGCGGTGCCCATGAGCCTGCTTTTCGGACCGGACGCCTACTACTTCGCCGTGATGCCGGTGCTGACGGCCGTGGGCGCGGAATTCGGGGTGGAACCCTCGCACGTGGCCCAGGCCTCCATCACCGGTCAGGAGACCGTGGGCTTCCCGATCAGCCCGATGACCGGCTCCTTCTACCTGCTGGTAGGGCTGAGCGGGGTCTCCATCGGCTCGCACATCCGCTTCCTGTTGCCGTGGGCCTGGCTGGTGAGCCTGGTGGTCTTCGGCGCAGCGGTGGCCACGGGCGTCATCCCGCTCTGGGTGTCCTGATCCCGCGCGGAACCGAACACACGTACCGAAACCGAAGGAGTGCACGTGCCGGAAGTTGTCCGTATCGGCTGCGGAGCGGGGTTCGCGGGCGACCGCCTCGAACCCGCCGTCGACCTGGTGGAGCGCGGCGCGCTCGACACGCTGGTCCTGGAGTGCCTGGGCGAGAGGACGGTGTCGCTGGCGTCCCTGCGCGCCACCGACGGTTCCGGCCCCGGCCACGATCCGCTGTTGCGCAGGCGCCTGGCCCCGCTACTGGAACCGCTGGCCCGCGAGGGCACCCGGTTGGTGACCAACGCCGGGGCGGCCGACCCGATCGGTGCCGCGCGCATGGCCCGCGAACTCGCCCTCGAACTGGGTGTGTCACCCAGGATCGCGGCGGTCACCGGTGACGACGTGCTGGATCGGATCGACCGTTCGGCGCCGGCCTGGGAGGACGGCCGACCGCTGGAGGAGCACGGCGAGCTGGTCTCGGCCAACGCCTACCTGGGGGTCGACGCCCTGCTGCCCGCCCTGCGCGGGGGTGCCGACGTCGTCATCGCCGGGCGGGCCGCCGACCCCTCCCTGTTCCTGGCGCCGTTGCTGGACTCCCTGGGGTGGGACCCCCGGGACGAGGAGCTGATGGCGGCGGGAACGCTGGTGGGGCACCTGTTGGAGTGCGCCGGTCAGGTCACCGGCGGCTACTTCTCCGACCCGGGTGTCAAGGACGTCCCGGACCTGGCGAACCTGGGCTTCCCGCTGGCCGAGGTCGCCGCCGACGGT
Source organism: Nocardiopsis sp. JB363 (assembly GCF_900143625.1). GTDB lineage: Bacteria > Actinomycetota > Actinomycetes > Streptosporangiales > Streptosporangiaceae > Nocardiopsis. The sequence continues at coordinate 44,887 of NZ_FRFF01000197.1, read as the reverse complement.
ACGGCGGTGGTCACCAAGCTCCCCGGGACGGGCGGGCGGGTGGACCGGTGGACGGTGACCGAGCAGCTGACGTACGAGGTCACCGATCCCACCGCCTATCTGACCCCGGACGTGACCCTGGACCTGACCGGGGTGCGGCCCGAGGAGGTCGGCCCGGACCGGGTGCGGGTGTCGGGGGCGCGCGGCCGGGTGCGGCCGGAGCGGCTCAAGGTGAGCGTGGGGTACCGGGCGGGCTTTCGGGGCGAGGGCGAGATCTCCTACGCCGGGCCCGGGGCTCGGGCCCGTGCCCGGCTGGCCGGTGAGGTGGTGCGCGAACGGCTGCGCGGGCTGCTGCCGGTGCGGGTGGACCTCATCGGTGGCGCGGACGACCCCGCCGAGGTCGGTGAGTGCCGGCTGCGGGTGGCGGGTTCGGGTCCGGACCGGGCCATCGCCCAGGCCGTGGAGGAGGAGGTCACCGCGTTGTACACGTGCGGTCCGGCCGGTGGCGGCGGGGTCCGCACCCGTGCTTCGGAGGTGATCGGGATCCTGTCGACCACGGTGGGGCGCGACCTGGTCGAGCCCCGCACCACCTATGTCGGGGAGGGGACGGTATGAGTGTGGTCCTGCGCGAGATCGCGCACACCAGGGCCGGGGACAAGGGCAACCTCAACACGATCGCGGTCATCGCCCGACAGGAGCGCTGGTACCCGGTGTTGTGCGCGGGTCTGACCCCGGAGCTGGTGCGCGAGGTGCTGTCCGACCGGGTGCGCGGCCCGGTGGAGGTGCACCGCATGGACCGTGTGCACGCCCTGATCGTGGTGTGCGCGCGGGCGTCCGATGACACGGTGACCACGTCACTGCACGCGGACACCCACGGCAAGACGTTGGGGTCGGTGCTGTCGGCGGCCCGGGTTCCGTTCCCTGAGGAACGGGACCGGGCCTGAAGGGGTGGCCGCTCAGGAGGCCTTGGTGATGACGAAGACGGGGATGTGGCGGTCGGTCTTCTTCTGGTAGTCGGCGTAGGGCGGGTAGGCGGCTACGGAGCGCTCCCACCAGAGGGCTCGTTCGTCGCCCTCGACCTCGCGGGCGTGGGCGGAGAAGGGTTCGGGGCCGTCCTGGAGGGCGACCTCGTTCGGGGCGGCGCGCAGGTTGTGCACCCAGGCGGGGTGGGTGGGAGCGCCGCCCTCGGAGCCGATCACGGCGTACTCGCCGTCGTGTTCGACCCGCATGAGGGCGGTCTTGCGGACGTCGCCGCTCTTGCGTCCGCGGGTGGTGAGGATGATGACGGGCATGCCGGTGTCCATGAGGGTGTTGGCCTCACGGCCGCCGGTGCGCTCGTACTGCTCCACCTGTTCCCGGGTCCGTTGGGAGGCGCTCGGCCGGTACTCGCCTTCGAGGATCTGCTTGCTCATGTCGCTCCCTGGGTCGGTGATCGGGCCGATCCGATGGTGGCACGGACACGCCGGGGCGCGCGGGTGCGACATGCCCTAGAAGCCCTGCCCGCAGAGGGCGGCTTCGGGCAGGGCCAGGGCCGCGTCGAACCGGGCCGCGGCGCCGGGGGTGTGCTCCGTGATCAGGCCGGCCCGTAGGCGTGCGGCCAGGGTGTGCGCGCCCAGGTGGACGGCGCCCAAATGGGACACGTCCAGGGTCAGGTCCGGGTCGGAGTCGACGGGTTCGCAGGTGGCGCCGTCACGGTCGGCGCGCAAGCGCCACAGTCCCGCGTTCCAGGGGGCGTGGGCGTCGGCGACCCGCAGAACCGTGTCCACGGGAGCCGCGTAGGAGCGTTCGCCCAACGCTCCGGGCAGGTCCACCAGGCGCAGCCACAGGGCGTCGTCCAAGCGGGTGACCAGTCGGTGCGGGTCGGCGAGCAGGTAGCGGAGGGGGTCGTCCAGGGCGACGGAGGCGAAGACCGCGCGGGTGACGAGGTCACGGGAGAAGAGGTGGTCGTACAGGGCGGTCCGGGCGGCGGGGGTGAGGGAGACGATCTCCCGAACGTGGAGTTCGCAGGCCGGTCCGCCGGCCACCCACTTGTTCACGGTCCGGTACAGGGCGTATCCCCGGGGTCCGTCGGTGCCGGAGACCACGACGGCCTTGAGCGGGCCCTTGCCCCCGCGGTCGGCCGGGGTGTCGCGCAGGAACCGGTCCCACCAGAGGGGGGAACGTCGCAGCGCGCCGACGCGGCGGTCGGCTTCGGCGGCGTGCACCCGTTCCAGGTCGGCGCGGGCCCGGGGCACACGTACGAGTTCGGTGACCAGGGTGGGATCGCGGGGTGCGTCGGGGCGCAGCCGGGCGTGGTGGACGGCCAGGGAGGTCTCGTACTCGTCGGTGGCGGGTCCGTAGCCGAAGCGGCCGTAGATGGCGCCTTCGGAGGCCCACAGGACGGCGACCTTCTCGCCCCGGTCGCGGATGTCGGCGAGTTGGCGGCGCATGAGGGCGGTCAGCACCCCTCGGCGTCGGCGGGTGGGCCACACCCCTACCCCGGAGACCCCCGCCACCGGCCTGATTCCGCCGGGCAGGGTCATGTGGAAGGGGTAGACGCCGGCCGAACCGATCACTCGTTCCCGGCCGACGACGCGTTCGTCGTCGGCGCCTTCGGGGGCGCTCTCCGCCGCCAGGAGCAGGCGGTCGTAGTCGATCTCGGCCTTGACCGGGCTCTGGCGTTCGAAGGCGTCCTCGGGGTCGTCCGGGATCAGGAGCGCCTCGGCCACCACCTCGACGACGGCGGGGAAGTCCTCCTTCCCCGCCTTTCTGACGCACCATTCCCGCTCGGTCACGCTCAACGTCTGGTTTCTCCGGTCCATCAGAAGACGACGCCGCAGAAGGGCGCGTCGGTGCGGTGCAGGGCGGTGTCCAGGCGCTCGACGGTGCCCGGGGTGTGCTCGGTGATCAGGCCGGCGTTCAGGTAACCGGTGAGCGGGATCTGCCCCAGGTGGGCCGCACCCAGGTGGGAGGCGTCCAGGGCCAGGTCGGCGGCGGCCTCGGTGGCCTCCACGTGGGCGCCGTCGGTGTCGGCCTTGACCCGCCAGCGGCCGGCGTTCCAGGGGGCGTAGCGGTCGGTGACCTCCAGGACCGTTTCGAAGGGCGCCTTGTAGGTGCGTTCGCGCAGCGCGCCGGGCACGTCCACCAGGCGCACCCACAGGGAGTTCTGCGGGGTGAGACGGGCGCGTTCGGGGTCGACCAACAGGTGCGGGATCGGGGTGTCGGCGGGCAGCTCGTGGAAGGTCACCGTGGCGGTCAGGTCCCGGTTGAACAGGTGTTCCAGCAGGGCCACCCGGGCGGTGGGGGTGGTGGCGGTGAACTCCAGGACGTGCACCTGCCCCTGGGACCCGTCCGACCCCCAGTCGGCCTTGGCGCGGTACAAGGCGTATCCGAGCGGGGCGTGGCCGGCGTAGACCACCACGGCCATCAACGGACTCTGGTCGCGGCGCTGCTTGGGGCCGTCGCGCAATTGCTTGTCCCACCACGCCTGGGAGCGTTGGAACTGTCCCAGTTGGACGGCGGCGACCTCGCGGTGCACGCGTTCCAGGTCGGCGCGGACCGATTCGGGGTCGGACAGGATGACGCGCAGGTTCGGGTCACGCGGCGCGTCGGCGCGCAGCACGGTGTGGCGGCGGTGGACCGTCAGCGAGGTCTCGATTGCGGACAGGCCATAGCCGAAGCGTCCGTAGATGGAACCCTCGGAGGCCCACAGGGCGGCGTGGTGGACCCCGGACTCGTGGATCTCGGTGAGCTGGCGGCGCATGAGGGAGCTGAGCACGCCCTGGCGGCGGTGGGTGGGCCACACGCCCACGCCGGTCACTCCGGCGACCGCCCGGGGACCGCCGGGCAGGGTCATCTCGTAGGGGAAGTGGTTGGTGGAACCGACCACTTCCTCACGCCCCTCGCGGTCGTCCACCGCGTACAGCACCCGGTCGTAGCCCTCGGCGTCGTGCAGGGGCCGCATGCGCTCCAGCATGGACTCCGGGGACTCGTCGGCCAGGAGTGCCAGGCCGACGACCCGGGCCACCTCGGCGAAGTCGTCGCGGTCCCCGTGGCGCACGGTCCACGCGCGCGGGGCCCCGTTCATGGGTACGGCCTGCTGGTTCTTCGTCATGGTCGATGACTATCAGGCCACGGGAGATGACGGCCACCGCTTTTTCCGGCGCTGGTCGGGCGAGTAAGGGGGCCGGGGTCGGGGCACCCTCTGTTCGTGACGACACGACGAAATCCTCTCTCCTCCTCCCCCGCCCTGGTCGTAGGGGTGGACGCGGGGGGCACCACCACCCGTGCCCTGGTGACCACCCTGACCGGTGAGCGGCGGGGCGAGGCCCGGTCCGGGGGCGCCAACCCCAACACCCACGGTCCCGAAAGGGCCGCGGAGCAACTGACCGAGGCGATCGGCACCGCGTTGGACCGGTCCGGTACCGGAGCCCGGGAGGCCGTGGCCGCCACCATCGTCGGACTGGCCGGGGTGTCCGGACTGCGCGAGGAGGCCGTCCGCGCCCGGATGGATCGGGCGATGACCAAGGCGGGGCTGACCCCGAGCGCCGTGCGCTTCATCGGTGACGACGTGGTGGCCTTCGCCTCGGGCACGCCCGAACGCGACGGCACCATCCTCATCGCCGGAACCGGGGCGATCGCCACCCGGATCGAGGGTCGGCGGCGCGCCCGGTCGGCGGACGGGATGGGGTGGCTGATCGGCGACGAGGGGTCGGCGTTCTGGATCGGGCATCAGGCGGCCCGAGAGACCGCCCGGCAGTTGGGGATCGGCGGTGAGCTCAGTCCCCTGGCGCGCTCCATCGCCAAGAGGGTCATCCCCGGCCAGCGCCCCAACGGGCCCGACCACCTGCCCGAGGAGCACGCCCGCAACTTCGCCCGGACACTGACCGCAGGCCCGCCGATCGCCCTGGCCGAGTTCGCGCCGCTGGTCACCGAGGCCCACCACCAGGGCGACGCCGCCGCGCAGGTGATCGTGAACGCGGCCGCCGGTCACCTGGCCCAGTCGGTGCACCAGGTGCGTGTTCCGGGTGAACGGTCGCCGGTGGTGTTGGCCGGCGGGGTGCTGGCCCGATCCGCTCCGGTGCGGCAGTCGTTGACGCACAAGCTCACCCTGGGCACGGCCTCGCCGGTGCTGGGAGCGGGCTGCACCGCGGGCGGCGCGGCCTGGGTGGCGGCGCTGTGGGCCGGCGCCGACGAGCACGACGCCCGATTGCACACCGCGTTCACGGTTCCCACCTGATGGAAGCCGGTTTGCCCGGTTCGGTCGTGGTGGCCTACGGTGTCCTTGGTTAGGTTCACCTAACCTGAGCGAGAGGGGGCGCCGTGTCGGAGCGGCCATCACGTCCGAAGCAGGTCGTACACACCGGTCGGGTCGAGCGCGTGGAGCGCCTGACCCCGCACATGATCCGGGTCGTACTGGGCGGTGAGGGACTCGCCGCTTTCGACACCAACGGCTCCACCGACAGCTACGTGAAGCTGCTGTTCCCCGCGCCCACCCCGCAGGACCCCGAGACCTTCGACCTGGAGGCCGCGCGCGCCGAGCTGCCCCGGGAGCAGTGGCCGGTCACCCGCACCTACACCGTGCGTTCCTGGGACCCGGCCACGCGTGAGATGAGCATCGACTTCGTCCACCACGGCGACCTCGGGTTGGCCGGGGTGTGGGCCGCCGGCGCCCGCCACGGTGACCGGCTGCGTTTCCTGGGCCCCGGCGGCGCCTACGCCCCCGACCCGGAGGCCGCCTGGCACCTGTTGGCCGGGGACGAGAGCTCCCTTCCCGCCATCGCCGCCACCCTGGACCACCTGCCCGAGGGCGCCATCGCGCACGTGTTCCTGGAGGTGGAGAACACCGCCGAGGAGCAGAAGCTCACCGAGGGCGAGAACGTGCACGTGCGGTGGCTGCACCGCGGCGACGCCACCCCCGGATCGTTGCTGGTCCCGGCCGTGCGGGAACTGGAATTCCCCGACGGCCGGGTGCACGCGTTCGTGCACGGCGAGGCGGGTTTCGTACGCGACCTGCGCCGAATGCTGCGGGTGGAGCTGGGTCTGGCCAAGGAACAGCTCTCGATCTCCGGGTACTGGAGGCTGGGCCGTAACGAGGACGGCTGGCAGGCCTCCAAGGCCGAGTGGAACAAGAGTGTGGAGGCCGAGGAGGCCGCCGCGCTCCAGGGCTGAGCCCCTGCCCTGGGCGCCTCACACGTCGAGCGCGTCCAGGGCCGCCAGGTAGCCCTCGTTGAAGGTGGGGAACTGCGGGATGGAGTTGCGCAGCGCCTCCACCGGCAGCCTCATCCGGATCGCCAGGGCCGCGGTGTGGATCCACTCCGCGGCCAGCGGCCCGAACGCCCAGGCCCCCACCAATACCCCGTGCTCGCGGTCGGCGACCAGCCCGAGGTGGCCGACCGGATCGGTGGCGTAGGTCCAGGGACGGGCCAGCGCCTCGGTGAGGTCGACCTCGGAGGTGACCACGTCCACGCCCGCCTCGCGCGCCTGTTCCTCGGTCAGGCCCACGGCGGCGATCTCGGGGGTGGAGAAGACCACGCGGGGCACGGCCGTGTAGTCGGCGGTGCGCGGGGAGCCGAGGACACCGTCGGCCGCGATCCGCCCCTGGTACTTGGCCACGTGGGTGAACATCGCGCGCGCGTTGACGTCGCCCACCGCCCACAGTCCCGGGGCCACCCGACAGTGCTCGTCGATGGGCAGCGCCGACCCGTCCATCTCCACGCCCAGTTCGGCCAGGCCGAGCTCGTCTCCTCGGGGACGTCGTCCGGTGGCCAGTACCACCACGTCGGTGCGCACCTTCGAGCCGTCGGAGAGGGTGGCCAGGACACCGTCACCATCCCGGCGCACGGACTCGACCTGGGCACCGGTGCGCACGTCCACACCGTCGGCCTCGAACCGTTCGGTGATGAGGGCGCACAGCCGCGGATCCTCGCGGTCCAACAGCCGTGATCCGCGCTGGACGATCGTCACCTTGGTGCCCATCCCGGCCAGGAAGGCGCCCAACTCGACACCGACGGCGCTGCCACCGATGACCAGGGCGCGGGGCGGGATCTCGGTGAGGGTCGTGGCCTCACGGTTGGTCCACACCAGGTCGGGACCCAGGTCGTCCAGTCCGTCCACCGGCGGGCGCACCGCGCTGGAGCCGGTGGCCACCACCACGTGGTCGGCGGTCACCTCGGTCTCGCCCACCGCCACCCGCCAGGGGTCGCGGCCCACCACCCTGGCCGCGCCGCGCAGGACTCGGGCGCCGCGTTCGCGGTAGCCCTCGACCTGCTTGGAGTCGTCCAGGTGGCGGATCATCTGGTCGCGGTGGTCGCGCAGGGCCGGCCAGTCCAGGTCCGGGCTGGTGGTCCCGGCCGCTTCGGAGGCCTCTCGGTGCACCTCGGTGGCGCGCAACAGCACCTTGGTGGGGATGCACGCCCAGTAGCCGCACTCGCCGCCGATGAGTTCGCGTTCGACCACCCCCACCCGACGTCCCTCGGTGAGCAGCTTGTCGGCCACCACCTCTCCCCCGGGCCCCATACCGATGACGATCGCGTCCAGGTGTTCCATGGTCTCTTTTCCCGCCCTCGGATCGGTGATCTCACCCGATGATCTCGCCGTGCCCGGCCGGGTGGAAGACCGACACGCACCTTGACGCGCCCCTGTGGGACCTTCGGGGGCGGCGGACCGTGGGGCGTCTCACAGGGTGTGCGCACCTGTTTCCAGGGCGGTCTAGTGTTGTCATCCATGGTCGGCAACTCGGTTCGCACCGGAAGGGAACCGCCGCTCACGGCGCACGCTCATGTCCTCGTTCGATGTTCTGCTCGTCCTCGACCTCCTCGGGGTCTTCGCGTTCGCCCTCGACGGTGCCCTGACGGCGATCCGTACCGCCCGGGTGGACATCGTGGGGGTGATGGCCCTGGGGGTGGTGACCGCCATCGGCGGCGGCATCATCCGCGACGTCCTGCTCGGTGAGACCCCCGCGACCTTCCAGGACTGGCGTTACCTGGTGGTCGCGCTGACGGGGGCGACGTTGGCGTTCTTCCTCAGTCGTCAGCTCACCCACCTGAGCAAACCCATCCTGCTGTTCGACGCGTCGGGGCTGAGTCTGTTCGCGGTGATCGGCTCGACCAAGGCCCTGGAGTTCGGGTTCGGTCCGTTGCAGGCGGTGATCCTGGGCGTGATCACCGGGGTGGGCGGAGGCACCATACGCGACGTGATGCTCAACCGGGTGCCGACGGTGCTCAGCGCCAACTCGCGCCTGTACGCGATCCCGGCGATGCTCGGTGCGGGGATCGTGGTCGTCGGAAACCTGGCCGGGTTCGCGTCCTGGTGGGTGGCGGTGGTCGGCGCCCTGGTGTGCTTCGGCATGCGGATGATGTCGCTGCGCTACCGCTGGAACGCACCAGGGCCGCCCGGCGCCCCGTCGCTGTAGTCGGTCGGGGTCGGGTCAGGCGTCGGTGGGTTCGACGATGATCTGCCACAGGTGACCGTCCAGGTCGGCGCAGACCGCCGAAAAACCCCAGGGGTGGCGCTGGGGCGCGGTGACGACCTCGCCCCCCGCCACGGTGGCCCGGTCCATCACCCGCGCCACGTGGTCCTCGGTGGGAACCGCCATGCTCAGCAGGCACTCGCTGGTCCCGGGCCGGGCCACCTCACGGCCGTCCCCGAGGACCCAGCCGAACCCGCCCGCGGGGACGAGCATCAGCAGGACCTGGTCGTTGAGGCGGAACCGGAGTGGTTCGGGCACTCCGTCCTCGGCCGGTTCTCCGACGAGTTCGAAACCGAAGGCGTCGAGGTAGAAGTCCATCGCGTTCTTGCGGTCGGCGATGGGAAGGCTGAGAACGAGGAGGCCGGTGGGTGTGGTCATGACTGCTCCTGTCGAGCGCTCGGGGATCACATGGTCACCCGTACCGACCCTGGAGAGCGCGCGAACTCATCGCGTGTCGGCGTTGTTCCTGGGCAGGGTTCGCGCGGCGGTGCGCCGCAGGGTGGCGAGCATGGCCGGGACCGGTTCGGGTGGGCGGCGGCGGTGCACCGTGTAGATCTCGCGAGCCAGACGGGCGCCGCGCAGGGGGCGGCTCACCCATCCATCGCCGCGAGCGGCGCCCAGGATGCTCTGCGGGATGAGCGCGATGCCCACCCCCGCCTCGATCAGGGCCAGGGCGACCTCGTAGTCGCGGGTCTCGTAGGCGACGGTGAGGTGGACCCCGGCGGCGGCCGCGGCGATGTCCAGACTGACGCGGTTGTGGATGCCCGGGGCGCCGCAGATCCATTCCTCATCGGCCAGATCGGGCAGGCTCATCTCGGTGTCGCCGACGGGGTGTCCGGCGGGGGCCACCACCATGAGCGGGTCCACCAGGAGGCGTTCGCGTTGCAGGCCACCGGCGCGGGGCAGCGGTACTCCGGGGTAGCGGTGGGTGATGAGCAGGTCCAGGTCGGCGGAGGCGACCAGTCCGTGCCCGCCGGGCGGTTCGATGTCGGACAGCGACAGCCTCACGTGGGGGTGTTCGTGGCCGAACACCGCCAGCGCCTCGGGCAGCAGGACCTTGCCCGCGCTGGCGAAGGCGCCCAGGGACAGGCGGTCGGGGCGCTGCCCGGCGACCTCGCGCACGGCCGCCTCCGCGTCGCGCAACTCCCCCAGAACGCGTTCGCCGTGTTCGAGCAGGACCCGACCGGCCTGGGTGAGGGTGGCGCCGGTGCGGCCGCGTTCGACCAGGCGGCAGCCGAGTTCGCGTTCGAGTTTGGTGAGCTGTTGGGACAGGGCCGGCGGGGTGAAGGAGAGCCGCTCGGCGGCGGCCGCGATCGATCCGGCGTGTGCGATCTCCACCAGGATCCGTACCCGATTGGCGTCCAGCATCGGTCCCTCCCCGGGGTGCCGCCGATCCGCACCCATGACAAAGTCTGACACAAAGTTCTGCTTAACGATCTTTAGCAGACCCAACTTTAAGTTAACCGCCGGTAGCGACAGAGTGGGAACATGAGCACCATGACCGCGCCCGCAGTGCCCACGGCCACCGACGTCCGTGCAGCCGCCGAACGTATCGCCCCCCACGCCCGTCACACCCCGGTGATGCGCACCGAAGTGGACGGACGTCCCCTCACCCTGAAGCTGGAGCACCTCCAGCGCACCGGGGCCTTCAAACTGCGCGGGGCGCTCAACGCCCTCATGGGCGGCGAACCCACCGACCGGGTCATCACCGCCTCCGGCGGCAACCACGGTCTGGGCGTGGCCACCGCCGCGAGCATCCTGGGGGTGCGGGCCACGGTGTACGTGCCCGAGACGGTGCCCGAGGCCAAGGCGGCCCCGTTGGCGGCCACCGGCGCCGAGATCATCCGGGTGGGCGAGCATTACGCGGTGGCCGCCGAGGCCGCCCGCGCACAGGCCGACTCCGAGGGCGTGCGCTTCCTGCACGCCTTCGACGACGCCTTGGTCGTGGCCGGGCAGGGCACCATCGGCCTGGAGGTGGCCGCCGACGTCCCCGAGTGCGACTCGATCGTGGTGGCCGTCGGCGGCGGCGGACTGGCCGCGGGGGTGCGCCTGGGCGCGGGCGGACGCCGTGTGGTGGGGGTGGAGCCGGAGGGCTGCCAGAGCATGCACTCGGCGTTGGCGGCGGGACACCCCGTGGCCACCCCGGTGGAGTCCGTGGCCTCCTCCGCTCTGGGCGCCTCCACCCTGGGCCGGGTGCCCTTCGAGGTACTGCGCGCTAACCCCATCACCCCGGTGTTGGTCACCGACGCCGAGATCATCAGTGCACAGACCCGTCTGTGGGAGGAGTTCCGGATCGCCACCGAACCGGCCGCCGCGGTGCCCTTCGCCGCTTGGGCGGCGGGTCGGATCCCGGGCGAGAACCCGTGCCTGGTGGTGTGCGGGGCCAACGCCGACTGGCGACTCGCGGGCTGAACACCACGGTGGGGACCTCGACCGGCGTCCGCGGGAGCGACGCCGGTTCTCCCCACCTCGCCGACCTCGTGTTCCTCCTCGGAATCAGCGATCGGGTGACCTGGAGCACTATCCGAGCGCCCGGATTCTCTTACCCATCGGTCACCCTTACATTGGGTACGGCCGTCCCTCGCGTTCGCGGCGTCCGACCCATGACTAGGGAGAACACACGTGCTCTACGGTGCGATGCGGCAGACCGCGGCGATGCTCGCCCGGACCCTGTGCCGACCGACCATCGAGGGCCGTGAGAACGTCCCCGCCACCGGACCCGTGATCCTGGCCGGCAATCACCTGTCGTTCGTCGACAGCGTGGTCATCCCGTTGTCGGTCACCCATCGCCGTGTCCGGTTCCTGGCCAAGTCGGACTACTTCGAGACCCCCGGGGTCAAGGGCCGGCTCACCAAGACGATGTTCGGTGCCCTGGGCGCCATGCCGGTCCGTCGCGGCAACGCCCGCGACGCCCTGCTGTCGCTGGAGATGATGCTGGACCGGCTCAACGACGGGGAGGCCTGCGTGGTCTACCCCGAGGGCACCCGGTCACGGGATGGGCGCCTGTACCGGGGACGCACCGGGGTGGCGCACCTGGCGTTGGAATCCAAGGCCATGGTCGTGCCGGTCGGGCTCAGCGGCACCCAGGAGGTCCAGCCGATCGGCGCGAGCATGCCGCGCCCACGCCGGTTCACCGTGCGTTTCGGCGACCCCCTGGACTTCTCCACCGGGTTCGACCACCTGGCCCCGGGCAAGGCCCGTCGCGTCATCACCGATCGGATCATGGACTCCATCGGCGACCTCACCGGCCAGGACCGCGCCGGCACCTACAACGACCACGGCGCCGGCGACTAGTGCCGCGTCAGTCGGGGTTTGCCCGTTAAGGAGCGGCGTTCAGGATGGTGCATCGCAAGGCGGCGGGAAGCCCTCATAGTGGTTCCTATTCGGGTTTTTCGCCAACGCGGCGAGGTGCTGTGCTGAACGTCGCGACGGGGCGAACCTTGGCTGACGCGGCACTGGCTTCCGGCTTCCCGATCACTCGAACACGTACACGTGGGGCGGGTGCGATCGGGGCGGGGTGAGCGCCAGGGTGAGCGCGCCCTCCACCGACCCGCCTTCGGGGGTCACGAAATCGGTCTCGGGCATGTGGCGCAGCACCTCGGCGCGCATCGGGCCCAGCACGGGCTCGCCCACCGCGAAGAGCCCGCCTCCCCAGGACAAGCGCCGGTCCAGCCCGGGCACGGTGGCCGCCACGGCGGCCCGGCCCAGGTGGGTACCGGCCTCTCGCCAGATCCGTCGGGACACGGCGTCCCCGGCGTGGGCGGCGTCGGCCACATCGGGGGCGAATCCGGCCAGGACGGTGGCGGCGTCCCCGGCCGTGGCCGCGTAGACCCGGTGTTCCAGCGCGTTCACGTCTGCGAAGCGTGCGAAGAGGCGGTCCGACAGCATCGTCGAACCACCGGACCGGCCGTCGTGGGCGCGCAGCGCGGCCTGGAGCCCCTCACGGCCCACCCAGGCGCCCCCGCCATGATCACCGAGCAGGATGCCCCACCCGTCGGCGCGGCTCCAGGTGTGTTCCAGGTCGGTGCCGAGCGCGACCGCCCCGGTGCCGGCCGCCACCACCACGCCGGGCCGGCCGCCCAGGGCTCCGACGTGGGTGGTCACCGAGTCCCCGGCGAGCACCACGGCGCCCACCGGTACGCGCTCCCGCAGACCTCGGACCAGCTGAGCGGGGTCGGGGACCAGGTCGGGTAGGCCGGTCATGCCGATGGCCACCCGGTCGAACACCGGGGCGGCTCGGGACAACAGCGCGGCCAGTCGGGCGGCCAGCGCGTCCAGGTCCAACCCCCGATCGCCTCGGGGGGCCGCGACGTCCTCCCCCGAGCGTGCCGTGCGGTTCCCGTCGTGGACGAGCACGCGGATGCCTCCGCCGCCCACGTCGATCCCGGCGCACCGCACGCGACTCATTCCCCGCTCGAAGGTCCGGCGTCGCGATCGGCGCCGTAGTGGTCCAGGAGTCGGCGGGACAGCGCGAGGGTGCCGTCGGTGGGCGCGGGCCGGGGTTCGAGGCCATGGCGCAGGAACCGTTCGGCGTGGTCGCCGAGCCGGTCGGCCAGGCGGGAGGCGGCCCGTTCGGGTTCGGTCAGGGCCTCGGGCAGCAGCCGCCCCCACAGCTCCCAGCGGACGCGGTGGTGACCGCCGACCAGTCCCGACCACAGGCGCGCGGCGTAGTCGTCCAGGCGCAGGTTGTCCAGGTCGATCCAGACGGTGAGGATCCGGCGGGCGTTGTCGGCCAGGACACGGTGGTCCTCGGTGCCGGTGGCCCAGGAGGTGGCCTTGGCTTCCCAGGTGCCGTAACGGTACTCGGGTCGGGTGTCCAGCAGGGCGTCCAGATCGTCGAACACCCGCAGGAACCGGTCGAGCCGTTCCTCGGGGACCTCTCGGTGCCGCACCGCGTGTTCGACCAGGTCCAGGTGGCGCTGGTCGGCGACGCGTGCCAGCACGGCCATGGCCACGTCGACCAGGTCGTGTCCCAACGGACCTTCGGCCAGGTCCGGATCGGCCTCGGCCGCCTCGACCAGATCCGCCCAGGCCCGCAGCAGCCGCGGCCAGGGATACCAGACCAGGCCGGTGACCTCGGCGCGGTGCCGTTCGGGTGCGGCCAGGTCCTCGAAGTGGGGGCGCATGGTGAGGACCCCGTTGAACTGTTCTGGAAAGATCCGCACCCCCGAAGCGCCCAGGACGGTCTCCGCCAATCCTCGCCAACCGGACAGCAGGGCGGGGTCATCCGAGCCGTAGCGTTGCCGCACGAAGTCGGGCAGCCAGTCGGCGGCCACGTCCTCGGTCCGCCACCAGGTCTGGTCGGCGATCAGTTCGAAGAACGCCGGGTTGTTGCGGGTGCCCTCCATGGACAGGCCGATGCCGGTCGGCGGGTGCGCGGCCCGTTTGGCCGCACCGATCCGGTCCACGGCGCCCTGGAGGTCGGCGATGGGTTCGCTGCGCCCACCGAAGTTGAGCAGGGCGCACCAGGTCCAGGGGGTGCCGCCGAAGGCGTCGAAGCGACTCCACTGGGGGTCGTGTTCGGCCCACAGGTCGAGCAGGTGCAGCCGTTCGTCGGGGATGGCCTCCAGGAAGGCGGTGACGCGTTCGGCGCTCCAGAACCGGCTCTGGTAGGAGAACGGCCAGGTCTGGAGCGCCCACACGGCGTGGGGGTCGGCGCGGGTGAGCCCGTCCAGGGTGGCGCGGGCGAGCTCCGCCGGAAACGCCGGGTCGGCGTCGACCGGGACCATCTCGATGAACGGGTCGATGGCGTAGAGGTGGTCGGTGCCGAACAGTTCCTGTTGGACGCGCACCATGTCGGCGGCGAGTTCGGGGTAACGGGGGTCGGCGGGGTCCAGGACGTGGGTGGTCAGGCCGTGCCAGGTGCGGGTGCGGGTCCGGTCGGGGGCGAGTTCGGCCGGGACGTGTCCGGTGAACCCGGGCAGGACCGGGGTCATGCCCAGGGCGCGTTGGCGTCGCAGGATGCGTCGCCCCAGGTCACGGTGGCCATCGATCCAGGAGGCGGGCAGGGGGCCGGCGAAGCCGTCCAGGTTGCCCATGTACTGCCAGGGCAGGTAGCCGGGGCCGCCCAGGAAGGCGCGCACGCGGTCGGCTTCCAGGCCACGGCGGGTGTAGGTCTCGAACAGGACGGCCTCGTGGCCCACAACGGTCAGGGGCATGGTGACGCCGTGCAGCGCCATCCAGTCGATCTCGCGCTCCCAGTCGTCCCAGTCCCAGTAGGCGCTCGTGTACCCGGTGGTGCAGAAGTTCAGGTAGTAGCCCTGGTCGACCTCGGCGGTGCCGTGCACGGCGGGCACGCTTTCGGGATGATCGACTCGCAGGGGTAGCGGGGTGTCCCAGGTGACCGAGCGCCCGCACTCGCGGCGCAGGTAGGTGTGCAGGGCCACGGCCGCGGCCACCGCGTCGGTCGCCTCGATCGTGAGCACTCCCCCGTCGGCGCGGTAGGTGAAGGAGCGCTCCGCGCCGGTGCGCTCGCGGAAGTCGATCGGGCGGTGGGCCGGGCCGAGCACCCGGCGGGCCAGCGCGTCCACGGCGTCGCCCCAAGTGGGCGGATCCTTCGGAGTGTCGGCCATCGGTTCGCCCCTCTTGCCGGGATGCTCAGGAGTTACGTACGGTACATACCTAATTCACCGCCGGGCAAGAGCGGGAGGGGGCGGGGCACGTGGACGTGCCGGTCGCAGCGGGCACGCGGTATATGCGCGAGGTCAACACGACCGCCGTGCTCACCCTGCTGCGCGCGGTCGAGCACACCAGCGCCCCTGAGCTGGCCCGGCGGACGGGATTGTCCCGGCAGGCGGTCTCGCGTGCGCTGGCCGATCTGGGCGAGGCCGGACTGGTGGAGTTCCTGGCCCCGGTGCGCTCGGGTACCGGTTCGGGCCGGCCCGCGCAACGAGTGCGGTTCCGCGCCGAGGCCGGGCACGTGGTGGGGGCGTCGGTGACCCCGGAGGGGATCCGGGTGGGCCTGGCCGACCTGTCGGGCGCGGTCGTCGCCGCCCACGCCGTACCGCTCCCCGGGGCCGTGGCGGGGGCGCTGACCGACACCGTGCGTCGGGTCCTGACCGAGGCGGGACTCGGGGCCGATGGAGTGTGGCACGCCTCGATGGGGGTGCCCGGCATCGTCGATCCCACCACCGGGCGGGTGCGGTTCGCGCCCAGCATGCCCGGCGTCACCGGCGACGTACTGATCCAGGCCCTGAGAGAGGCCACCGGCTGTGAGGTCTACCTGGACAACGACGTCAAGCTCGCCACCGAGGGCGAACTCTGGCACGGCGGCGAACACCGGTCCATGGTGCTGATCCACTGGGGCGAACGCGTCGGCGCGGGCATCGTCGTGGCGGGCGAGCTCCACCGTGGCGCCGCCAACGACGCCGGGGACCTGGGCTACCTCGATCTGTTCACCGACGCGCCCGAGCCCACACGGGAGAGGGACGGCGCGCCCCTGGGCGCGTTCGAGGCCTGGACCGGCACCGGTGCGTTCGCCGCCCTGATCCGCGAGGCCGCCCGCGAACGCGCCGACCACGCCCTGCTCGACCGGTTGGCGGAGCCGGGCGGGGAGACCGCCGCCGTCGTCACCGCGGTCGCGGGCGGCGCGCCCGCGGCCCTGGCGGCGCTGACGGAGATCACCCGCCGGTTCGCTCAAGGGGTCGGCGCCGTCCGTGCCCTGCTCGACCCCGGTGTGGTGGTCGTCGGCGGTCCCATGGCCCGGTGCGGCCCCGCGCTGTTGGCGGCCCTCCACACCCACCTGAGCCGCCAACGTCTGGACCCACCACCGCTGGAACTGTCCCGGCTGGGCGAGGACGCCGTGGTCCAAGGCGCCCTGCACCACTCGCTCGACCAGGTCGAACACACCCGCCTGCGACCCCCTTCGACGACCGGCTGACCCGACAACCCACGGAGGACGGCATGTCCACCAGGCCCATCGCCCAGGAGTCCACCCGACCGCGCACCATCCACCTGTTCGTCCGGGGCGCGGCCGGCGCCACCGCAGCCCTCGTCCTCACCTCGTGCGCGACCCTGTCCAGTGGGGACGGCGAACGCGACAACGTGCCCGAGGACGTCTCCACCACCATCACCGACGAGCCGGTCGAGCTGACCCTGGCCTACACCGACGACCCGCCCTCCATCGAGCTGGTCGAGGGGTTCACCGATCAGCACCCCAACGTCGACATCGAACTACAGCAGACCCCCTTCACCGACTACGTCAAGACCGTCACGTTGTCGATGTCCTCCGACGATCCGCCCGACATGGCCCAGTACAACCCGGGCGCGATGCGCTCGCTCATACCGAGCGGGCACGTGATGGACCTGGAGCCGTACGTGGAGGCCTACGGGTGGGAGGAGTCCTTCCCCGAGGCGAGCCTGGAGCCGTTGCGGGCCGACGAGGACGCCACCCGGTTCGGCACGGGCAGCCTCTACGCCGTCCCGGGGGCCCTGTCCATGTTGGGGGTGTTCTACAACCGCGAGCTGTTGGCGGAGGCCGGGGTGGACGAGCCGCCCGCGACCTTCGACGAGTTCGAGGACGCCTTGGCGGCGGTGGACGAGGAGGGCATCGCCCCGTTCAGCGTCGGCGGGCTGGAGGTGGGCGGCTTCCAGGTCTGGAACGCGCTGCTCAACACCTTCGGCGACGACCAGGCCTACCGTGACTGGGTGCACGGGGCACCCGACTCCACCATCGAGACCGACGGGGCCCGGACGGCGACCGAAGCGCTCACCCGGTGGGTGGAGGCCGGGTACGTGCCCGAGGACGCCAACGCCACCTCCGACGACGACGCCAAGGCCGCCTTCGCCAATGGCGAGAGCGCGTTCCTGGTGACCGGTAACTGGGCGGCGTTCGAACTGGAGGAGGCCTTGGGAGAGGACGCGGGTTTCTTCCTCCTGCCGGGTGAGGACCCCGACCAGGTGCCGATGACCTCTGGCTCCAGCGTCTCCTACACGGTCTCCTCGGCCACCGAGCACCCGGACGTCGCGGCGGCGTTCCTGGACTACCTGTCCTCACCCGAGGCGGCGCAGATCCAGCTGGACACCGGGTTCATGCCGGTGGACACCGACGTCTCCACCGGGGAGGGCGGCGTGTTGGAGGAGATCAACAGCGTCTACGGGACGGCCGCCGAGCAGGACGGCATCGTGCCCTTCCCCGACTTCTCCACGCCCGGCATGATCGACCAGCTCACCCCGGGGGTGCAGGGATTGATCGCCGGGAGCACCGACGAGGAGACGTTCCTGTCCGACCTTCAGGCCGAATGGGACCGCGTCCATGGCTAGTGGCGCCCTCCTGCGCGGGAACGGGGCCGCCGGGGCCGGTCGTCCCGGCGGTCGCCCTTCCCGCGCGCCCGGCCGTTCGCGCCTGCGCGCCTGGCTGTACCTGCTGCCCGCGCTGACCGTCTACGCCGGCTTCGCGATCTACTCCGCAGGCAGCACCGTGTGGTTCTCCTTCCTGGACTGGGACGGGGTCCAACCCCCCACCTGGGCGGGCCTGGCCAACTACACCCGGGTGCTCACCGAACCACTCCTGGCCGAGGCCATCCTCAACGGCCTGATCCTCATCGTGTTCTTCTCGCTCATCCCCATCGCGATCGGGTTGCTGCTCACCGGGCTGTTGCTGGGCCGGGTGCGCACCGGGATGACGTTCTTCCGCACCGTGTTCTTCCTGCCCCAGGTCCTGCCACTGGTCGCGGTCGGCATCACCTGGCGCTGGCTCTACAGCGACGCGGGCATGGTCAACCAGGCCCTGGAAGCGGTGGGACTCGGCGCCATCACCCGTGCCTGGCTGGGCGACTACCACTTCGCGCTCATCGCCCTGGGACTGATCGGTACCTGGTGCATGAGCGGGCTGTGCATGGTGCTGTTCATGAGCGGCGCCCAGCGCATCGACCCGTCCCTGAACGAGGCCGCCGCCATCGACGGCGCCGGACCCCTGCGCCGATTCCGCTACGTCACCCTGCCCGGGCTGCGCCGCGAGGTCGGCATCGCCGCGGTCATCACCACCATCGCCGCCCTGGCCTCCTTCGACCTGGTGTTCGTCACCACCAACGGCGGACCGGCCGGACAGACCAACGTGCCGGCCCTTTTGGTGTACCGGCTGGCGTTCAACGAGGGCACCATCGGCGGGGCCGCCGCCCTGGCGGTGGTGCTGACCCTGATCGTCATCGTGCTGGTCAGCGCGATCCGTCTACTCACCCGGGAGCCCAAGTGAACCGAGCGGCGATGACGACCGCGCTGCGGTACGGGCTGCTGAGCACCCTGGCGGTGCTGGTGCTGGCGCCCTTCGCCGGGATCGCACTGGCCTCGGTACATCCGGCCGGCGGGCAGGTCGGCGCGTTCTCCCTGCCCGAGCAGTGGTCGTGGTCCAACTTCGCACTCGCTTGGGAGGCCGGGAACTTCAGCCGACTGATGTGGTCCAGCGTGGTCATCGTCGCCTTCGTGGTGCCGCTGACCGTGTGCCTGGCGACGCTGGCCGGGTACGCGCTGTCCATCCTGGGTGTGTGGGGCGGCAAGGGCATCTCCCTGGCCTTCGTGCTGGGCCTGACCCTGCCGGTGGAACTGCTGGTCATCGCCCTGTACTTCAACCTGCGCGAGGTGGGTCTGACCAACTCCTACACCGGGGTGATCCTGGCCGAGATCGCCCTGTTCCTGCCCTTCGGCGTGTACTGGATGCAGTCGCACTTCGCCTCGGTGCCCCGGGAGTTGGTGGAGGCCGCCCGGGTGGACGGGGCCCGCGACCACACCGTGCTGGCCCGGGTGCTGCTGCCGATCTCCTGGCCGGCCATCACCACCCTGGCGGTGCTGGTGTTCATGTGGTCGTGGAACCAGTTCCTGCTGGTGCTGGTGATGATGCAGGACCCGGCCCTGCGCACCGCACCCACCGGGCTGGGCTTGTTCGTGGGCCAGTACGGCACCGACATCCCACTGCTGTCCGCGGCGAGCCTGCTCGTGATCGCCCCCATCGTGGTGGTCTACCTGGTCTTCCAGCGCAGCTTCGTCAACGGTCTGACCCAGGGGGCAGTGAAGGCCTGAAAGCCCCGGGTAGGGATCGGGTCGGGCACGCGAGAGAGAGGAGCCTTCCATGGGTTCACCGGAGGCCGCCTACCGGGCGGGCGAGGGCGGTGCCCTCGACGTCGACACCGATTTCTACGACCGGTTGGCGGCAAGCACCGATGACCGCGCCGTGGTGGAGCGGTTCACGATACCGATCCGTTCGGGCCGGGCCTGGCGGGTGCCCGCCGGTCACCTGTTCCGGATCATCGCCCCGGAGGGGCCGCAGGTGGGCGACCTGAACCTCTGGAACGGGCACAACCCGCGCGAGCGGCTGTGGGCGTCGCGCACCCGCCAGTTGCAGAGCGCCCATGTGTCCACCCACGACCGCTTGTGGTCCACCCTGCCCTACCTGCGGCCGTTGGCCACCATCACCGCCGACTCCCTGGCCTGGTACGGCACCGACGCCGAGGGCGGTCGGGTGCACGACCTGTTGGGGACGCGCTGCGACCCGTACGTCAACCGGATGCTCACCGGTGCGGACTTCGACCTGCACTGCCACTCGAACCTGACCCGGGCGGTGCTGCCGTACGGGCTGACCGAGTTCGACGTGCACGACGTGCTCAACGTCTTCCAGTGCACCGGTCTCAACGACGAGGACCGGTACTTCATGAAGACCTCACCGGCCCGGCCTGGTGACTTCCTGGAGTTCTTCGCCGAACAGGACCTGCTGTGCGCCCTGTCCACGTGTCCGGGCGGTGACCTGTCGGTACCGCTGTGGGGCCCGGACGCACGCGACCCGATCGAGGTGTGCCGCCCGCTGGCGGTGGAGGTGTACCGGCCCGCCCCGAAGCTGTTGGAGGGGTGGAGCATGCCGCCCACCGCCGCCTACCGGGGCTCGCACGGCCTGCGCACCTGAACCACCCCACTCGAAGAGCAGGGCCGTTCACACCAGGTGTGGACGGCCCTGCGGCTGCGAGAGCCCGACCCAGTGGAGGTTCATGCACGGGAGGACTCCTGGGGGACACGTCTCGATCATTCGAAAATGATTATCAACGCCACACCTAAGCCCGGCACTGGGACCCCGGGCTCCGGCGGGACGGTGTAGAGTGCGAAAACGGTTTTCATTTTCATCATGAGAGAGCACGCCATGGAGAGGAGCATCCGATGCGTATCGCCCTGGTCACCGGCCTACACGGGTCCGCGCGGCAGGAGGCCGTGAACGACCTACTGGCCGCCGTCCCACGTGCCATCGCCGTCCACCACGACATGCGGGACATCGGCGAAGGCGCCGTGCACCGTGTGGTGCGCGACCGTTCGAGCCCCGCGGAGAGCGAGCAGGTGGACCTCGACCACGTCTGCGCCTCCTGCACCCTGCGCGAGGATCTGATCCCCTTCCTCCTGCGCGCCGCCGCCGGCGGCCGACACGACCTGTGCGTCGTGGAGTCCTGGGACGGAGTGGAGCCCCGCTCCATCGCCGAGAGCATCGCCGAACAGGAGGAGCTGCGCCTGGCCACCGTGGCCACGGCCGTCGACGTGGACCGACTGACCACGGATCTGGGCTGCCACGACGACCTGAGCGACCGTCGCCTGGACATCGCCCAGGACGACACCCGAACGGTCGCCGAGGTCCTCGGCCGCCAGATCGAGTATCCGAACGTCATCGTCCTGCGCGGCGCACGGACCGCGCGGACCCACCGACAAGCCCAGGCGCTCATCCGACAACTCAACCCCGCGGCCGCGATCGCAGGCTCGGGCACCGACCTTCGAGACTTCCTCGACGCCGAGTTCGATCCCCGGGCCGCCCACGCCCGGACCAACCCGGCCTGGGCCCAGTACGCCGGACACCCCGAGGAACTGGGCGTGATCACCACCGCCTGGACCAGGACCCGACCCTTTCACCCCGAGCGACTCGCCGAGGCCTTGGAGCGGATCGTCGGCATGATCCTGCGCGGCAGGGGCCGCTTCTGGCTGGCGAGCCAACCCGACGTCCTCCTGGTCTGGGACTCCCACCAGGACCTGCTCATGGTGGAGAACGGTGGCCCCTGGATGGCCGCCCTGCCCGACGCGGCCATGGACCTGGTCGCGCCGGCCCGCCGCGCCTCCGCCCTCCTGGACTGGAATCCACGGGTGGGCGACCGTCGGCAGCACCTGGCCTTCACCGGAATCGGCATGGACACCGGCGCCCTGCTCTCCCTACTGGAGTCGTGCCTGGTCACCGCGGACGAAGCCGACCAGGAATTCCTGAACGATCCCTTCGCCGAGTTCTCAGAGAGGTGACCATGACCACCCGAGAGCGCAGCACCGCACGCCCGTGAGATGGCGTTGCTGACCCACCAGGAAGGAACCCACCGTGTCCCGCATCTGCCAGGTAACCGGCAAGGCACCCGCGTTCGGCCAAGCGATCTCCCACTCCCATCGACGCACCAAGCGCCGATTCGACCCCAACATCCAGAGCAAGCGTTACTGGCTGCCCGGCGAACGACGCTTCGTCAAGCTCCGGGTCAGCGCCAAGGGGATGAAGGTGATCGACGCCCGGGGGATCGAGCGCGTGGTCGCCGACATCCGTGCCCGAGGAGAGAAGGTCTAATGGCCAAGAAGAGCAAGATCGCCCGCAACGATCAGCGCAAGGCCGTGGTCGCCCGCTACGCCGAGCGACGCGTCGAACTCAAACGGCTGATCAAGAGCCCGCACACCGGTGAGGAGGCACGCGCCGCCGCCGTGGCCGAACTGCGCCGCCAACCGCGCGACGCCAGTGCCACCCGGGTGCGCAACCGCGACTCCGTGGACGGGCGCCCCCGCGGCCACCTGCGGAAGTTCGGCCTGTCCAGGATCCGCTTCCGCGAGCTGGCACACCGAGGAGAGCTGCCCGGGATCACCAAGTCCAGTTGGTGACCGGCCCGGACCGACCGGCACGATCCGGTCGGTCCACGGGGGCAGGACGCCTAACGTCCACGGTGCGCATTCGGAACGGACTCCACCACTCGGCCCTCGTCCAGGGTGAGGAGGTGGTCGGCGCCGGCGGACTCGTCAGGGAAATGGGTGGCGTGGACGATGGTGGTCTCGCCGCGCAGCTCGGCGATCACCCGCGCGATGTGCTCCCTGGCCTGACGGTCCAGCCCGGCGGAGGGCTCGTCCAACAGCAGTAGGTCCGCCTCCTGGGCCAGCCCTTGGGCGATCAGGGCGCGCTGGCGTTGTCCTCCGGACACCTCGCCCAGTTGGCGGCCGGACAGGTCGACGATTCCGACCCGGTCCAGTGCCCGATCCACGATCGCGTGGTCGCGCCGGTCCAATGGCCGCCAGGGTCCGCGATGGGCCCAGCGCCCCATGGCTACCGCGTCGCGCACCGTGAGCGGCAACGTGTCGGGGACCGCGCTGCGCTGGACCACGAAGGCGGGACCAGCGCGCGAGGCCCGCACGATCTCACCGCCACGCGGCTTGAGGGTGCCCGCCAGAACCGCGAGCAGGGTGGACTTGCCCGCGCCGTTGGCTCCGACCAGCGCCGTGATCACGCCTTGGGGGATGTGCGCGTCGACCCCCTTCAGCACGTCCTCGCGCCCATACCCCGCGTGAACACCCCGCAACTCCGTGTGGATCATCCGCTTCCTCCGCCTTCCCCTCGTTCGACCCGATGTTAAAACGATAATGGTTATCATTGTAGAGTGTCTCATCATGGAAGCACTGATCGATCCGTTCGGGGTCACCTTCGTCCAGCGGGCGCTGTGGGGCGGCGCCCTCGTCTCCCTCATCTGCGCAATCGCGGGAACGTGGGTCGTCCTGCGGGGAATGGCCTTCCTCGGGGACGCGATGTCGCACGGCATGCTCCCCGGGGTGGCCCTGGCCGCCCTGCTCGGCCAGAGCCTGTTCCTGGGCGCCGCCCTGGCGGCCGGGGCCATGGCCGCGGGGGTCACCCTGTTGAACCGCTCCCCGCGACTGTCTCAGGACACGAGCATCGGACTGTTGTTCGTCGGCATGCTCTCCCTCGGCGTCATCCTGGTCTCGCACTCGGCCACGTTCGCCGTCGACCTCACCGGACTCCTCTTCGGCGACGTTCTGGCGGTACGCGAACGCGACCTGTGGCACCTGGGGATCTGCCTGCTGGTGGCGATGGTGATGGCGGTTCTGGGACACCGGGCCTTCATAGCCCTGGCGTTCGATCCCCGCAAGGCGCACACCCTCGGGCTGGCCCCGCGCGCGGCCCACGCCGCGATGCTCGCCCTGGTCACCCTGGCCGTGGTCGCCTCCTTCCACGTGGTCGGCACCCTGCTGGTGTTCGGCCTGCTGATCGCACCTCCCGCGACGGCCGTGCTGTGGGCCAGGAGCGTGCCGACGATCATGTGCGCCGCCGCCCTGATCGGCGTCGCCTCGACCTACGTCGGATTGCTGGCCTCCTGGCACTGGGAGACCGCGGCCGGGGCGAGCATCGCGGCGACCGCCGTGGCGTTCTTCTTCGTCTCGGTGGCGCTCTCGGCCCTGCGTTCTCGACTCACGCGACGAGAACGCCCCACGGCCCCCTCCTCCACATCCCCTTCCCACCCTCGACTCGAAGAGAGGTCGATGACCCCGTGAGACCCCTGACCACAGCGAAGGCCGCAGCCGTGGGGCTGTGCACCCTGCTCCTGGCCGGCTGCGCCGGAGAACCACCCCGGGACGAGGCACCCGAGGCCGAGGAAACACCCCACGGCTACGTCGAAGGGGCCGAGGAGGCCGCCGAACCGCAGTCCCGGCTGGTCCTGGCCGACGCCGACAGCGGCGAGGTGCGGCTGGTGGACCTGATCACCGAGGAGACCACCGAACTCGGCACCGTCCCCGGAGCGGACGGCATCGCCGGGGATGGCCGGTTCGCCTATCTCAACTCATCCGGTGATGGGATGACGGAGGTGTTCGACAGCGGAGTGTGGACGGTCGACCACGGCGATCACAACCACTACTACCGGACCGGCTCCGGGCCGGTCGGCGCACTGGACGGGGTCACCACCTCCTCGGTCGTCACCGACACCGTGCTCACCTCGGTCATCGATGACGCGGGCACCTCCCTGGTCCTGGAACGGGAAGGGTTGGAGGACGGAACGGTCTCCACCGCCGACACGACCTCCGAGGAAACGTCGCTCGCCCTGCCGTTCGGCGGTGGCCTGGTCGCCGTGGACGACGATGGCGCGGTCCAGGCCCTGAACAGGGACGGAGAGTCCGCCGAGACGTTGGACGAGACCTGCGCCGACCCCCGAGGGGCGGCCGTCACCCGCCGCGGCCTGGTCGTGGGCTGCGATGAGGGCACCCTGCACCTGACCGAGGAGGACGACGCCCTCGAAGCGTCCGTCCTGCCCTATCCGGGCTCCGGGCGCGTCGACTCCTTCCACCACCGCCCCGGCTCGGCGGTCCTGGCCGCGCTGTCCACCGACGGTGATCCGTGGGTCCTGGACCTGGCGGCGGACGAATGGCGTTCACTCGACCTCGACGACACCGTGGCGGTGACCTCGGTCGGTGAGGACATGCAGGTCCTGGCCTTGGACGGTGACGGCACCCTGCACTCCCTGGACTCCGAGACCGGGGAGGAGATCGCCCGAACATCGCTGGTGGCGACCGTCGACGCCGAACATCCACCCGCGCTCCAGGTGGACACCTCCCGCGCCTACGTCAACGACGCCGAGGCCGGCCTGGTCCACGAGATCGACTACAACGACGACCTTCGCACGGCCCGCACCTTCGAGGTGGACATCGTGCCGCACCTCATGGTCGAGACGGGACGGTGATCGACGTGCGTCCCCGCAAGGCTTTGGCCGCGCTCACCGTCACCGGACTCGTCGTCGCGCTGGGCGCCTGCTCTCCCGACGACGGCGGTGAGGGAATCGTGGTGACCACCAACATCCTCGGCGACATCACCCGAGAGATCGTCGGCGACCAGGCCGAGGTGACCGTACTGATGAAGCCCAACGCCGACCCGCACTCCTTCGGTATCTCCGCTCAGGAGGCCGCGAGGTTGGAGAACGCCGACCTGGTCGTGCACAACGGTCTCGGCCTGGAGGAGGGGATCGCGCGCAACGTCGCCGCCGCGGAGGAGGCGGGCGTGCCCGCTCTGGAGGTCGGCACGAACGTCGACCCCCTCCCCTACACCTCCGACGAGAGCGAGGGCGAGCCCGACCCGCACTTTTGGACCGACCCGGCCCGTGTGCTCATGGCGGTGGACCTGATCACCGAACACGTGGTCGAGGAGGTCGACGGGGCCGACGCCGACACCGTGCGCGCCAACGCCGATGCCTACACCGCCAAAGTCCAGGAACTCGACGCGTGGATGGGCGAGGAGTTCGCCGCCCTGCCGGACGAGGACCGCCGGCTCGTGACCAACCACCACGTCTTCGGCTACCTCGCCGACCGCTACGACTTCGAGGTCATCGGCGCGGTCATCCCCAGCGGCACGACCCTGGCCTCGCCCAGCACCTCCGACCTCAAAGACCTCTCCGACGCCGTCGCCGAAGCAGGTGTCTCGGCCGTCTTCGCCGACTCCTCCCAACCCGACCGGCTGGCCACCGTCATGGCCGAGGAGGCGGGGGTGGAGATCGAGGTCGTCCCGCTCTACTCCGAATCCCTCACCGAGGAGGGCGGGGGCGCCGCCACCTACCTGGAGATGATGCGCGCCAACACCGAAGCCATCGCCGCCGGACTCGGCGGCGACTGACCCGATCTCCGGGTTCCCACGTCGTGGTCTCCCGCCACGGCCGTTTTCTCCCACACCGAAAACCGAAAGAGAACCATGCGCACACCACACCACCGACGCCGGGCCGCACTACCCGTCCTGCTCTCCGCGGGGCTGTTGCTGACCGCCTGCGGCACCGACGACGACACCGCCTCCGAGGCCGGAGCGGAAACCTCCGACGAGACCGGCGTCTCGGCGAACGAACCGATCGTCACCACCTTCGACGGAGGCCTCTACGTCCTGGACGGACAGACCCTGGAGGTCGCCCAGGACATCGAACTGGAGGGCTTCAACCGCCTCAACCCGGCCGGGGACGAGCGGCACGTGTTCGTCTCCACCTCCGAGGGCTTCCAGGTCCTGGACGCCGTCGGCGCGGAGCAGACCGACACCGTCTTCAGCGCCGACACCCCCGGACACGTGGTCCGGCACGCGGGTCGCACCGTGCTCTTCGCCGACGGCACCGGTGAGGTGACCGCCTTCGACACCGACGCCCTCGGCGAGGGGATGCCCGAGGACCTGGACACCTACACCACCGAGGAGGCCCACCACGGTGTGGCCGTGGAACTGGAGAACGGGGAACTGCTCGTCACCCTCGGGGACGAGGAGGAACGCGTCGGCGCCGTCGTCTTGGACGAGGACCGCGAGGAGGTCGCCCGCAGCGAGGAGTGCCCCGGCGTGCACGGGGAGACCACGGCCCAGGGCGAGGCCGTCGTCATCGGTTGCGAGGACGGCGTCCTGACCTACCAGGACGGCGAGTTCACCAAGGTGGACAGCGAGGACGACTACGGGCGCATCGGCAACCAGGCCGGATCCGACGACTCCCCCGTCGTCCTGGGCGACTACAAGACCGACCCGGACGCCGAACTGGAGCGGCCCGAGCAGGTCGCCCTGGTCGACACCGCCGACGCCTCCATGACCCTGGTCGACCTGCCCGCCAGCTACACCTTCCGTTCCCTGGGCCGTGGCCCCAACGGTGAGGCCCTGGTCCTGGGCACCGACGGCGCGCTGCACGTGATCGACCCCGAGACGGCCGAGATCACCGACAGCGTCGAGTTGATGGACGAGTGGGAGGAGCCGCTGGAGTGGCAGCAGCCCCGTCCCGCCCTGTTCGTGCGCGGTGGCACCGCGTACGTGACCGACACCGCCACCGACCAGGTGCACGCCGTGGACCTGGCCAGTGGTGAGGTCACCGCCTCGGTGACGTTGGCGGAGACCCCCAACGAGCTCAGCGGGGTCGACCACTAGCCTCCGAACCGCCGCCGGCCCCTCTCATCACGGAACGCGGTGGCCGGCGGCTCGGGTGAGTTCGTACCACTCCGGGCGGCTCAGGGGCAGTTCCGAGCCCTGGGCCGCACCGGTGACCCGTTCGGGTGTGGTGGTGCCCAGCACGACCTGCGTCCGCGCGGGGTGCCGGGTGATCCAGGCGGTGGCCACCGCGATGGGCGGCACGTCGTACTTCTCGGCGAGACGGTCGATGACGGCGTTGAGCTCGGGGTGTTCGGGCGAGCCCAGGAACACGCCGTCGAAGAACCCGGCCTGGAACGGTGACCAGGCCTGCACGGTGATGTCGTGCAGGCGGGCGTGGTCCAGTACCCCGCCGCCGTCGAGGGTCGCGGACTGGGGCTCGCCCATCATGTTCGAGGCCAGGCCCTGGGTGATGATCGGGGCGTGGGTGATGGACAGTTGGAGCTGGTTGGCCACGATCGGTTGGCGCACGTGCTTGCGCAGCAGGTCGACCTGGCGGGGCGTGTGGTTGGAGACCCCGAAGGCGCGCACCTTCCCGGCCGACTCCAGGTCGTCGAAGGCCCGGGCGACCTCCTCGGGTTCGACGAGCGCGTCGGGCCGGTGCAACAGCAGGATGTCGACGTGGTCGGTGTCCAGGGCCCGCAGCGAACCCTCGACGGAGGCGACGATGTGCTCGTAGGAGTGGTCGAAGTAGGGCCCCTCGGGGACGATGCCGGCCTTGGTCTGGATGGTGAGACCGTCGCGTTCGGCGGGGGTCAGGCGCATCGCCTCGGCGAAGCGACGTTCACACGCGTGGGTGGTGGGCCCGTAGATGTCGGCGTGGTCGACGAAGTCGATCCCGGCCTCGCGCGCGGCGTGGACCAGGGTGCGGATCTGTTCGTCGGTCTTGTCGGCGATGCGCATCAGGCCGAGCACGACATTGGGAACGGTGATGTCCGTTCCGGGCAGGGTGAACGTCTTCACGTGGGGTCCTTTCCGATCGGGCGCCAACCTTACTTGACGGCGCCCATGGACAGGCCTCGGACGAGTTGGCGCTGGGCGGTCCAACCGATCACCACGATGGGCAGCGACGCCATGACCACGGCGGCCGACAGTTGCGCCACGAACAACCCCTCACTGGTGATGAAGCCGGTGAGGAAGACCGGGACGGTGGCGGCCTGGGCGGCGGTCAGGTTCACCGCGAAGAAGAACTCGTTCCACGCGAAGATCATGCAGATCAGGGCGGTCGCCGCGATGCCCGGCGCCATGATCGGCATCATCACCGACCACAAAACCCGACCCAGTCCCGCCCCCTCCACCCGGGCGGCCTCCACGATCGCCTTGGGCACCTCCAGGAAGAACGAGCGCAGCATCCACACCGCGATGGGCAGGTTCATCGCCGTGTACAGCACCACCAGGGTCCAGATGTTGTCGAGCATGGACAGGTGTGCGGCGGCGACGTAGATCGGCACGACCACCGCCACCACCGGCAGCATCTTCGTGGAAATGAAGAAGAACAGCACGTCGTTGGTGCGCTTGACCGGGGCGATGGACAGCGCGTACGCCGCGGGTATGCCCAGGGCCAGCACCAGGAGCGTGGAGGCCAGGGTGGCGATCACGGAGTTGCCCAGGTAGGGCATGAAGTCCGCGCCCAGCACCGCGGCGAACCGGTCCAGGGTGGGTTGGAAGAAGAGCGTGGGCGGGTCGGTGGCGGCCTGGTTCTCCTGCTTGAACGCGGTCAGCACCAGCCACAGGACGGGTGCGACGAACACCAGGCCCACGAGCCAGGTGAACACGCTCAGGGCGATCGCGCCGATCGGCCGGCGCGGCCGGTGCGGGACGCGGGTGTCGGCGGAGGCCGAGGGTGCGGTGGCCTGGGCGGTCACGATGTGGCCTCCTGTGCGTTCATGAACGTGCGGAAGATCAGTCGCAGCGCCAGCATCGCCACGAGGATGGTGCCGACCACCACCACGACGCCCATCGCCGCCGACTGACCGATGTCGAAGCCGAGGAAGGTGCGCTGGTAGATGTAGAAGGGCAGGTTGGAGCTGGCCGTGCCCGGGCCGCCCTGGGTCATCATGTAGATCGTGTCGAAGGTGTTGACCACGTAGATCGACCCCAGCAGGACGCCCAGTTCGATGTAGCGGCGCAGGTGCGGCAGGGTGATCCACACGAAGCTCTGCCACCTGGAGGCGCCGTCGACCTGTCCGGCCTCCAGGGCGTCGGTGTCCTGGCTCTGGAGACCGGCAAGGACCAGCAACGTCATGAACGGGGTCCACTGCCACACCAGGGCGATGACCACGGACACGATCGGTGTCTGGGAGACCCAGTCGTAGGTTTCCACGCCCAGTGGGGAGAGCACGAAGTTGATCAGGCCGAACACCGGCTCGAACATGATGTGCTTCCACAGCAGCGCGGTGGCCACCGGCAGGATGAGGAACGGGGTGATGATGAGGGTGCGCACCACGCCCCTCCCCCAGAATTTCCGGTCCAACAGCAGGGCCAGGCCGACGCCCAACAGCATCGCCACCACCACGCAGGCGGCGGTGATGAGCACCGTGTTGGCCGTCGCGGCGAGGAACTGCCGGTCGGTGAAGACCGCCAGGTAGTTGGTGAGCCCCACCCACGCCTGGGAGTCGGGGCGCACCAGGTTCCAGGACCTGAGCGAGTAGACGATGGTGGCCAGGAACGGCAGCTGGGTGACGACCAGCATGAACACCAGCGCGGGCAGCAGGGGTGCCCGGCGCACCCACCCGGCGGCGCGTGGGCCGCGACCGGTGCGGGCCGCGGGTGCGGTCGGTTTCCCGGACGTCTTCTCGGCGGGTGCCGTCGCCGTGCTCATCGCCCGTCCTCCTTGTAGGTGTCGCCGACCGTCTCGGCGTACTCCTGGCTCTGCGCGAGCGCCTCTTCGACGGTGATCCGTCCGGCGATGGCGGCGCTGAGCTGTTGACTGACCCGGGTGCCCAGGTCCTGGAACTCGGGGATGGCCAGGAATCCGATGCCGTCGTAGGGGACGGGTCGGGTGCCCGGGTCCTGCGGGTCGGCCTCCTCGATGCCCTGGAGCATGGGTTCGGCGTAGGCCCCCGCGACCTCCTGGTACGCGGGCTCCTCGAAGGTGGACAGTCGGTTGCCGGGCGGGACCCGCTGCCAGCCGTACTCCTCGGCGACCGTGCGCACGTAGTCCCGGTCGGTCATCCATTCCAGGAAGGTCCAGGCCTCCTCCTTGTGCTCGGAGGTGGAGGGGATGCCCAGGGCCCAGGCGTAGAGCCAGCCGCCGTAGTCGCTCTCGGCCACCGGGGCGGGCGCGTAGCCGTTGAGTCCGGCCACGGTCGCGGTGTTCTCGTCCTCGATGGTGCTGACCATGGAGGTGGAGTCGTAGAACATGGCCGCGCGGCCCTGGGAGTAGTGGTTCAGGCAGTCACCGAAGCCGCTGTTGGCGGCGCCGGGCTGTCCGTGTTCGCGGACCAGGTCCACGTAGAATTCGGCGGCCTCCTGGAACTGCGGGGAGTCGAGTTCGGCGTTCCACTCCTCGTCGTACCAGCGGCCGCCGAAGGTGTTGAGGACGCTGTTGAACGGGCTGAGGACCTCACCCCACCCGGCCAGGCCGCGCATGCAGATCCCGGCCACGCCCGGCTCCACCCCGTCGAGTTCGGCCGCGAGATCGGCGACCTCGTCCCAGGTGGGGTTCTCGGGCATCTCCAGGCCGGCCTGTTCGAACAGGTCGGTGCGGTAGGTCAGGAAGGACGACTCCCCGTAGAAGGGCACCGAGTACATGTCGCCGTCCACGGACAGGTCCTCGCGCAGGGAGGGGATGAAGTCCTCGTGGTCGTAGCCCTCGGATTCGTCGATGAGGGGTTGCAGGTTCTCCAGCCAGCCGTACTCGGCCCACTGACGGGTCTCGTAGTTGCTGATCATGACGGCGTCGAACTCGCCCCCGCCGGTGGCCACGGACGTGGTGATCTTGGCGCGGGCCTCGTTCTCGGGCAGGGACACGAAGTCGACCTCGATGCCGGGGTTCTCCTCGCGGAACTCGTCCTGCAGGGAGATCGCGTCCTGCATCTGTGGGTTGGACACGATCGCGACGGTCAGTCGGACGGCCCCCTCCCCCGCGGAGGTGGCCCCCGCCCCGGCGCAGCCGGTGAGCAGGAGCGCCGAGGCCGCCACGGCGGTGGCGCCGGTGGTGAAGGTGGTGGTGCGCACGGTGGTGCCTTTCCGGCTCAGGCGGAGGTCTCGGGGACGACCTGGATCTTGACCCCGCTACCGGCCCGCATCATGGCCAGTGCCTCCGGGAACTTCTCCAGGGGCAGGGTGTCGGTGAGCAGCGGCGCGGTCTGGATCGCCCCGGAGGCCATGAGGTCCACGGCGGCTCCGTAGCTGTTCAGCACGGCCATGGAGCCCACGATGGTGATCTCGTCGTTGTAGATCCGGAAGGGCGAGAGCGAGATCTGGGCCTCTCCGTCGGCGACCCCGAAGACGAGCAGGCGTCCCCCTCTGCGCAGGGACATGAAGGCCGCTTCGATGGCGGGGGGCGCCCCGGTGACGTCCACCGCGGCGTCGAAGCCGTCGGCCGGTCCGACACCGTCCAGTTCGGTGACGTCGGTGGCGGTGTGTTCGGCGCCCAGGTCGGCGGAGATGGCCAGGCGGCGGGTGTTGCGGTCGACCATCGTCACCCGGGCACCGGAGCTTTGGAGCAGCTGTTGCAGGAGCAGGCCCATGGTGCCGGCGCCGATCAGCAGGAAGCGTTCGCCGTTCTCCACGCCGATGCGTCGCACGCCGTGCACGGCGCAGGACAAAGGTTCGACGAGGGCGCCCTCGCGCATGCTCATCGAGTCGGGCATGCGGTAGCAGTTGGCGGCGGGGACGGCCACGTACTCGGCGAAGGCGCCGTCGACGGTATCGCCGATCGCGCCCCAGTTGGCGCAGAGGTTGCCGCGTCCGGCACGACAGTACTCGCAGTGTCCGCAGAACAGCGAGGGGTCGACGGCCACCCGGTCGCCGGGGCGCAGGCCCCCGGGGGCGCGCTCGCCGACGGCGGTCACGGTACCGGCGAACTCGTGGCCGGGCACCAGCGGGTAGGGGCTGGGCGGGAACTCCCCGTCGGCGATGTGCAGGTCGGTCCCGCAGATGCCACAGGCTCCGACCCGGACGACGACTCCGTCGGGGGCGGGAGTGGGTTCCGGGCGGTCTCCCACGGCGAGGGATCCCGGTTCGGTGATGATGGCGGCGCGCACGGCTGAACCCTCCCGAAAGCATGATCGCTCGTTTGAGCGATCTGTGTCACAGATGTTCGTACATTCAAAGCCCACCGGAATCAGCGTGTCAATGGGTGGAGCAACAATCGAGTACACTCATGCACATATGAGCGATCGGCGCAGTGACCCTACCCCCGACGGCCCCGCGGAGATGGTGCGGCTCGCCGCGATAGCCCGCAGGTTCTACCTGGAGGGACGCTCCAAGGTGGAGATCGCCGAGGAGTTCGGACTGAGCCGGTTCAAGATCGCCCGCGATCTGGAGACCGCTCGAACGAGCGGGATCGTGCGCATCGACATCCGGTTGCCCGCGCGGCTGGCCGGGGAACAGTCCGAACGGCTCAGAGAGGCCTACGGGCTGCGGCGGGCCATCGTCGTGGACGCCTTGGAGGACCCACTTGAGACCCGCCGGGCCCTGGGTTCGGTGGCGGCTCGACTGCTGGCCGAGATCGTGCGCCCCGACGACGTGCTGGGACTGGCCTGGAGTCGCGGCCTCCAGGCCATGGGCGCGGAGATGGTCGAACTGCCCCGGTGCACGGTGGTGCAACTCAACGGGGTGCTCTCGGAGCACACCGAGGCCGGCGGGTCGGTGGAGACGGTACGCAGGGTGGCGCGGCTGTCCGGTGGCGCGGCGTACCCGATCTACGCGCCGCTCATCCTGCCGGACGCGGCGACCGCGCGGACCCTGCGCGCCGACCCGGGCATCGCCGCCGCGTTCGGGCACTTCGATCGACTCTCCACCGCCGTGGTGGCCATCGGCGGATGGGACGAGCACAACTCGACCGTCTATCCCGCGCTGACCCCGCGGGCGCGCGAGCTGTACACGGCGCTGGGCGTGAGCGCGGAGATGTCCGCCCGGCTCTTCGACTCCGAGGGGCGGCGCATCCACACCGACCTGGACGAGCGGGTCATCAGCATCGACACCGACCGACTGCGCGAGGTTCCCGAGGTGGTGGCGGTCGCCGGAGCCGGCGACGAGGCCAAGGCCCGGGCGATCGGCGCGGTACTCAAGAGCGGGTTGGTCTCGACCCTGGTGACCGACGGCGACGTGGCGAAGGTACTGCTCGAAGGGTTCTGAGGGTGGCCGCCTCCACCAAAGGTCGTAGACGCGGTCTCGACCCGCGCCCGATGCGGCGAGGGGGCGCCCTCCACAAGGCTGGGATCACACACGAGAAGGAGATCCGTGATCCCCATGAAGACCGACCCACCCACCCGCCGGCACCGGACCCCGGTGACCCTGGCCGCCGCCCTCGGCGCCCTGGCCGTGCTCGCCACCGGGTGCGCCTCCGGCTCGGCCGACCCGGTCGCGGCCACCCCCCCCCCCGTGCCCCCCGTAACCGCCGAACTCACCGAGGAGAACGTCAACGCCTGGTTGGACGGATTGGTCCCCACGGAGTTGGCGAGGACCGAGATCCCCGGCGCCTCGATCTCCGTGGTCCACGACGGTGAACTGCTCACCGCCCGCGGCTACGGCTACGCCGACACCGGCGTCGACGGGGAGGAACCGGTACCCGTCGATCCGGAGGAAACCCTCTTCAGGGTCGGTTCCGTCTCCAAGGTGTTCACCGCCACCGCCGCCATGCAACTGGTGGAGCGCGGGGAGATCGACCTGGACACCGACATCGACGAATACCTCGACTTCCCCCAGCCCAAGAACTTCGACGAGCCCATCACGATGCGGCACCTGCTGACCCACACACCCGGGTTCGAGGAAAGCATCGAAGGGGCCATCCTCGCCGAGGGCGCCGAGACCGATCTGGCCCAACGTCTGAGCACCGACCCACCGGAGCAGATCTACCCGCCCGGTGAGGTCCCGTCCTACTCCAACCACGGCAACTCGCTCGCCGGACTCATCGTCGAACAGGTCAGCGGCGTCCCCTTCGACGAGTACGTCCGGTCCGAGGTCCTGGAACCACTCGGCATGGACTCCTCCTCCTTCGCCCAGCCGCTACCCGACGACCTGCGGGAACGTCTGGCCGGCGCCTATGAGGTCACCGGCGGCCCCGCCCAACCGTTCGAGACGGTCGCCGAGGCCCCCGCCGGCGCGTTCACCGCCTCGGCCACCGACATGGCGCGGTTCATGCTCGCTCACATGCCGCAGGAGGGCGAGGGGGAGATCCTCGAACCCGCCACCCTGGAGCAGATGCACGCCCCGGCCCTGGACGAGGACGTCCTGGGCCCCATGGCGGGTGGACCGCGGATGACGCTGGGGCTCTTCGAGGAGGACCGTAACGGTCACCGCATCCTCGGGCACGGCGGGGACACCCAGCACTTCCACACCGAGATGCAGTTCCTGCCCGAGGCGCGCAGCGGCATCTTCGTGACCCTCAACGGCAGCGGCAACGCGGACATGGCCAGCCACCTCCTGCGCATGGACATCGTGGACGGATTCTACGACCGGTACTTCCCCGCCGAGGAGGGAAGCGTCGAGGACGCCTCGGTCGAGGACACGGCCGCCGAACACGCCGCCCTCGCCGAGGGCTCCTACATCAGCTCACGGCAGATGGAGAGCAACTTCCTCGCCACCCTGAACGTCCTGGGGCAGACCCGGGTACAGGACCTCGGCGACGGGACGATCCTGGTCTCCCCCGGACCGGAAACGTTCGTTCCAACGGTCTACGAGGAGATCGAACCGTGGGTGTGGCGCCAGGTCGACGGGCACAGCGTGATCACCATGCGCCCGGACGAGGACGGGCAGAGCGTCGAGGCCATCGGCTTCGCGTCGGCGTTCGCCCTGCTTCCTGTCGACGGTGAGCGTCAGCAATCGGTGGCGTTGCCGATCATGGCGGCGGCGGTGCTCATCCTGGTGGTGACCGTGCTGTCGTGGCCGATCGGGGCCCTTCTGCGGCGCTGGGCCGGCAAACCCGGGCGCGGCCGCGAAGGTCGACTCGCCCGCGTCCTCACCAGGGTCGGTGTGGGATCCACCGTGGTGGCGCTCTCGTCCTGGGTGTCGGTCGTCATGGTCATCATGGAGTTCCAGACCGTCCCCACCCTGGTGCTGCGCTCGATCCAGGCGCTGCAACTGCTCGGGGTCCTGGCGATCCTGCCCGCGGCCTGGAGCCTGTTCCAGGACCTCCGGCGGCGCGCGGGATGGAAGTATGTGGTGGGCGGTGCCCTGGTCCTGATCGCCCTGTTGATCGTGCAGTGGTTCGCGGTCACCTTCGGGCTGCTCTTCCCCAGCGTGTCCTACTAAGGCGAGAGGTCATCACCATGGATCGGTCGGCGACGCACCGTTTCGATCATCTGCTGGACGGTCTGGGACTGCGGGGGGACACCCGCCGCGACATCGCCCTGGGTCTGCTGGTGGCAGCGGTGTCCGTCGCCGTCCTGTGGGTGTCCCTGCCCGCCTTGGAGGCGTTGGAGGGCCTCGTGCTCGCCCGGGGAACGATCGTCTCCGCCGGCCTGGTGTTGCTGACGCAGGCCCTTCCTCTGGGGCTGCGTCGGCGGAACCCGGTCCTGTCCCTGGTGGGGGTCGCGGCGCTCCAGGTGTTGCTCGCGGCCCTGACCCCGGCCGGGTTCAACTTCCATGGGCCGGCCCTGTTCATCGCCGCCTACACCTGCGGCACCGTGCTGTCACTGTCGCGGTTGTCGGTCGTGCTGGTGGCGTGCGCCCTGGTGTACGGGACGGCGGAGGGCCTGCTCACGGGTGCTCTGGCGCCGGCCGCAGGAGTTTCCCTGGTACTGCCGGGCGAACCACCTCCCTGGGTGACGGCACCGATCCTGACCGTGCCGGCGCTCCTCATCCCGGGCCTGATCGGCATCTACGTGGGGACCCACCGCCGTTACGCGGAACTGGTGAGGCTGCGCGACGCCGAAGAGATACAGGCGCACAAGGAGCGCGCACAGACCGCGATCCGGGCCGAACGCACCCGCATGGCGCGGGAGCTGCACGACATCGCCGCCCACCACCTGTCCGGCATGGTCGTCCAGGCGGGGGCCGCCGAACGACTGATCGGTCGCGACGACGAGGCCGCCCGCCACGCGATGGACTGGGTGCGTACCCAGGGCAAGGAGACCCTCACCGGCCTGCGGGCCGTGGTGGGGGCACTACGCGACCCGGACGAGGAGGAGGCGCGGCCCGGCCACGAAACGGAGGTCCGGGACGCGCCGGTTCCGGGACTGGCCGCCGTGGAACGACTCGTGTCGACGGAACGGGAACTGGGCACCGACCTTCGCCTCGTTCGTGAGGGCAGCCCCTACGAACTGCCACCGATCGCCGACGTGACCGCCTATCGGACGGTGCAGGAGGCACTGACCAACACCCGTGACCACGCCGCCGGCGCGAAGGTGTCCGTACGGTTGTGGTACCGACCCGCGCGGTTCGCGTTGGAGGTCGAGAACGAGAGGGGCGGCACCCCGGATACCGACCGGCGCCACCGAGGGCTCGGGGTGTTGGGGATGCGTGAGCGCGCGGACGTGGTCGGCGCGAGATTGGACGTGGGGCCCACGGACGGCGGGGGCTGGCGGGTTCGGTGGGAGATTCCGGTGGAGCGGGAGGAGACGCGTTGATCAGGGTGCTGCTGGTGGACGACCAGGCCATCGTTCGGACCGGGTTCCGGGTCATCCTGGAGTCGGCCGAGGACATCGAGGTGGTGGGCGAGGCCGGTGACGGGCCGAGCTCCGTGGAACTGGCCCGTCGGCTGGAGCCCGACGTGGTGCTCATGGACGTGCGCATGCCCGGTGGCGACGGCTTGTCCGCGACCCGGGAGATCCTGGACCATGCCGGCGGGCAGCCGCCCGAGGTGCTGGTCATCACCACGTTCGACCTCGACGAGTACGTGTTCGGGGCGCTGGAGGCCGGCGCGTCCGGGTTCGTCCTCAAGGACACCGACCCGGACGATCTGGTGGAGGCGGTACGGCGGTTGGCGCGAGGGCAGGGGTTGATGGACCGGTCGGTGACCCGGCGGGTGATGGCCGAGTTCGCCCGGCGGCGACCGCCCAAGGAGCGCGCCCCCGAGGTGGTGGACCTGCTGACCTCGCGCGAGGCGGAGATCGTTCGGATGCTGTCCAAGGGGATGTCCAACGCGGAGATCGCCGAGGTGTTGTTCATCGAGACCAGCACCGTGAAGTCGCACCTGGGGCGGGCGATGACCAAGATCGGTACCCGGGACCGGCTTCAGACGGTGGTGTGGGCCTACCGGACGGGTGTGGCCCGGCCTTGAGGCGTCGAGTACCTCAAACCAGTTCGAGGGTGGTCAGGCAGGTCGGGTCGTCCGCACCGGTGGAGATCGGCGTACTACCGGAGCGGCCCTCGTACTCGACGGTGACGGTCGCGTCGATGTCGCCGGGCAGCCAGTAGCCGACGAACCCGTTGTCGAAGGTGGGGGCGGTCTCCTCCACCAGCACGGTGTCGTCGGCGTCGTCGGTGATGGTCACGGTGACCTCCTCACCGCGCAGCTCGCCCATGCAGGAGGTGAGGCTGTGGTGGAAACAGTCGTGGGTCCGGTCCACGTAAGGGGCCATGGACAGGTAGAAGAGGTCCTCGGGCAGGTCGAGTTCGACCTCTTCGCCCCCGGCGGTGTCGGACAGGAGCAGTGAGCCGGGCCGCACCGAGGCCATGAGGTCGGTGGGTCGATCCTCCACGGCCATGAGGTCGAGGCGGTCGACGAGCTCCCGGGGGTCGAGCCCTTCGAGGTCGTCGAGCCCATGCGCGGCCAGGAGTTCCGTGACCTGGTCCGCGGGGGCGCCCTCTTGGGTCTGTGGAGCGGCGCACGCCGTGAGTGCGAGCGCCGCGGCGGCGACCGTGGCCATGGCCGTGTACCTCATGTCCGATTCCCGTTCCGATCCCGTGGTCGACGTCGAGCGGGATCATCCTATACCCGCCCGGGGTACCCGGCTCGGCGGATCGGTGGAACGTGCGGGGTCCTACCTCAGCAAGCGCTCTCCTCGGCCTCTTCGGCGGTGACGCCGCCCAGGTCGTCGGTGATGGACAGGTCGGTCTCGGCCGAGGAGTCGCCCGAGAGACCGTTCCAATCGGTACCCGCGACGAGTTCGAGGGTCTGCTCCAGCCCTTCGGTTTCCTCGGTCACGGCGTTGTCCAGGGAACCGGCGAGCAGCTCGGCCGCCGCCTCGTCGCCGGGGCCGTGGTAGACGGTGGTCGCGGCGGGGGCGCGCAGTTCGGGGTTTCCGGTACCGGTGACCACGAAGCCTTCGTCGACCAGGAGGGTCTGGATCTCCAGGGCGAGCCCGTCGATGCCGGTGTTGTTGACGATCTCGACCGAGATCTCGGGTGGATCGGCCGCGTCGTCCCCGTCCCCGTTCTCTCCCCCGGACACATCCGCTCCCGCGTTGATCGCCTCGAACAGCTCCGTGGCCTGGGGCCGGCTCATCATGATGCGGTTCTCGTCGTCGGGGTGCGCCCCGTTGGGGACGGTGATGAACTGGACCCGGTTCAGGTCGACCTCGCGCATGGAGATGGCCAGGTCGGTCATGATATCGACGGTGAGGTCGTCGTCGGTGCTGATGGAGTCGGTGACGGCGCGGAGGAAGTTGGTGATGGTGACCGGGTTGGTCATGACGTCGCTGCTGAGGACCTCGCGGAGCATGGCGCCCATGAACTCCTGTTGGCGGTCGATCCGCGACAGGTCGCTGCCGTCCCCTTGGGCGTAGCGGGAACGCACGAAGCCCAGGGAGTCCTCGCCGTCGAGTGTCTGGAGTCCGGCGTCCAGCTGTAGGTGGGCCTTGGGGTCGTCGACGGCCTCGGGGATGCACATCTGCACCCCGCCCAGGGCGTCCACCATGTCCTTGAACCCGGTGAAGTCCATCATGAGGAAGTGGTCCAGGTGCACACCGGTCACCTGTTCCACGGCGTTCCACTGGCAGCCCACCCCACCCAGGGTCATGACGGAGTTGATCATGCCCTGCTGGGGGTCCATGCCCTCGTAGCCCTCCGACGCTTCACAGGCCGGCAGGTCGACCATGAGGTCGCGGGGCAGGTTGACCAGGGTGGCGGCGCCGTTGTCCACGTTGATGCTGGCGATGAGCATGGTGTCGGGGCGTTCGCCCTCGGCCTCGCCGTAGTCGGCGTTCTCACCCGAGCGCACGTCGGAGCCGATGATGAGGAGGTTCATGACCCCCTCGACGCTGGTGGGCCGGTCCCATTCGTCGGTGTCCACCTGCGTGGTGGTGATGTTGCCGATCAACCCCTGGTACCAGCCGTAGCCGCCCAGACTTGCGACGATGGTCAACGCCGTGACGACACAGGCGACCCGCTGTCCAGTGGACAACCGAGGGGATGGTGGACGTGACAACCCCTCCTCCTCTCCCGTTT
Source organism: Nocardiopsis sp. JB363 (assembly GCF_900143625.1). Classification (GTDB taxonomy): domain Bacteria; phylum Actinomycetota; class Actinomycetes; order Streptosporangiales; family Streptosporangiaceae; genus Nocardiopsis. Next base: position 5,054 of record NZ_FRFF01000197.1, on the reverse strand, counting down.
CCGACCGAACCCGCCCAGCGTGTCAGTGGTTGCTGAGTTCTTCCTGAAACGAACCTGAAGGTCGCCTTCAGGTGGGGAGCGAAGAAGGGGCACGAAACCGCCGGAACCCCCGGTCACCGACCGTCAGTGGTCCGCGCGGACATCCACGACCGCGCCCGAGAGGTCGAGGATCACGTGGTACTCCTGATCGTCGGAGCCCCGCACCCGGACCTCCCACCCGCGCCGGCCGGCCTCGTCGACGCGCTCGGTTTCGGTGGCCCGAGCCCCCTCTCCGACCGCTTCCTCCGCGGCGAGGGCCACCTCACCACGGCCGGCCTCTCCCGAGGCCCCGGAGTCCTCCCACGGGGCGGGCCCGCCGTCGGTGTCGCGCAGGGGCGACCCATTGATGGTGAACACACCGGCGTCGTCCCTGTCGGAGTCATAGCGCACACCGAGTGTGACCTCGGCGCCCTCCAGGGCACGCAGTTCCGCCAGGACCGGGTCCGCCACGCCGTCGCCATCGAAGTCCCCTACGATCGCATCGGTGAGCAACCACGCGCGAGGGCCGACGTCGACCCCGACACCCGCGACGTACCAGTCCTCGACGGCCGCACCGGAACGCAGGCCACCGACCAACTGCTCAAGGCCGTCGACCGGCCGGGAGGGGCCCTCCCCCACCGGGGAGCGGAGGGTGGGAGCACCGGTGAAGCCTTCGAGACGGATCGTGTCGACCGTCCTTTCCGGGTCCCCGAGCAGGACGTACCCGCCCATGGCCAGGGCCGACAAGGCGGCCGCGCAGGTGAGGAGGAACCTCGGCAGGCGTCGCATCATCGGCTCCTTCCTCGATGGGGTGTCGGGCGAACCTCATTGTCCACCAGCGCGATGATGGGAACCTGAAACCAACCTGAAGCCCGTTTTCAGGTTCCCCTCATGCTGGGCTCAGCATCGACCGGCATGCTGGAGCGGTCCAAGGAAGCAGGAGGGTGCGGCGCGGTGACGATTCTGGTGGTGGAGGATGAGGAGGGCATCGTCTCCTTCGTCCGGCGCGGCCTGGAGGACGCCGGGCACCGGGTGGTGACCGCCTCCGACGGTGTCGACGGGTTGGTCATGGCCCTGTCCACCGATGTCGACCTGATCGTCCTGGACCTGGGGTTGCCGCACCTGTCGGGTGAGGAGGTCCTGCGTCGGCTCCGCCTGCGCCGCCCCTCGGTACCGGTCATCGTGCTCACCGCCAAGGACGCGGTCAGTGATCGGATCGCCAACCTCGACGCCGGCGCCGATGACTACATGGTCAAACCGTTCAGCGTGAACGAACTCCTGGCCAGGATCCGCGCCCGGCTGCGTACCGGCGGTCAGGACCATACCGACACCCTGACCGCCGGGGACATCACTTTGGACCTGGGACGGCACACCGCCTTCGTGGACGGTGCCGCCATCGCCCTGTCCGCCCGGGAGTTCGACCTGTTGGCGGTCTTCCTGCACCACCCCGGTCAGGTGTTCTCCCAAACCCGGTTGCTGGACCTGGTCTGGGGTTACGACTTCGACGGTGCCTCCAACGTCGTCGAGGTCTACATCAGCCAACTGCGCCGCAAACTCGGAGCGGATCACATCCAGACCGTGCGCGGTGTCGGCTATCGCTTGAGCGACGGCGCCAGGTGAGCCTCACCGAACGCGTGGTCCTACGGTCCCTGCTGGTGATGGTGTTGGTGGTGGGCGGTATCACCGCCCTGACCTATGAGCTGGTCCTGGTCTCCGGCCGAAACGACGTCGACGGCCTGCTGAGTCAGGAGTCCGAGCTCCTGAGCGACACGTTGGGGGAACAGATGCCCACCGCCGCCGGGCTGGACGGTGTGGTGTCGGGCCCCGAGGCCGAGCGCGCCGCACGCCGGGCACTGTCGATCCGCCCCAGTGGGGCCCGACATGTCTCACTGATACACGTCGACGGGGTCCGTCTGCAGAGCACCGGAGGCCCTTCCAAGGTCGCGGGGCTCATGCGCGGCGACGACGCGCCCGCTTCGGTCCCCGGGGTCGCCCGAACGATGGACACCGACGTCGGCCGGATCCGTGTGCTGGACACTCCCGTCACCGACGCGACCGACGAGGAGATCGCCGTGATCACCGTCGTCGCGCCCTTGGACATGGTCCACGACACGGCCGCCACGGTCCTGTTGGTCACCGCCCTGGCCGGAGGGATCGGTGTCGGCGGCGGCGGGATCGCGCTGTGGTTGGTGGTGCGTCGCACCTTGGCCCCGGTGCGGGAGGTGTCGGCGGCCGCGCAGGGGATCTCCCCCGCCGACCTCACCACACGTGTGCCCGTCCCGAAAACCCACGACGAGGTCAGGGAGCTGGCCACCGAGATCAACCGGATGCTCACCCGTATCGAACAGGCGGACACGGGTCGGCGCCGCTACCTGGCGGCGATCTCCCACGAAGTACGCACCCCGCTCGCGGTCGCCGAGGGGCACCTGGAGTTACTGGGAGGGCCGGAGGCGGAGATCGTGCACGCCGAACTCGAACGGTTGCGTCGGGTCCTGGAGGACCTCATGGCGGTGGCACGCGGCGGCGACGAGATCGACGCCGACCGCGGTCCGGTGTTCCTGCCCGACCTCTTCGATGCCGTGCGGGCCAGGATCGAGTCGCTCCCCTTCGCGCGATCAGTGGTCTTCCAAGAGGCCTCGCCTCAGGTCGTGCTCGGAGACCAGGCCAGGTTGGAGCAGTGCCTGATGAACCTGATCTCCAACGCGATCGACCACAACCCACAGGACGTGGTCGTCGACGTGGCCACCGACGTCGACGAGGGCACCGTGGCCCTGACCGTCACGGACGACGGAACCGGGGTCGATCCAGAACTGCTCCCGCACGTGTTCGAACCGTTCGTGACGACGCGCTCCGACCAGTCGGGGAGACTCGTCGGTCTGGGGTTGCCGATCGTACGATCCCTGGTGAAGGCGCAGGGCGGCCGTGTGGCCATAGAGAGTGGGCCCCAGGGGAGTTCGGTCCGTATCCTCCTGCCCATCGCCACAGCCTGAAGGACGACCCGGCGGGGAAGAAGGTCCTGTTCCCCCCTTGCCGGACAGCCAGACTAAACGTAAGGTAACTTTCCAATACCAGGGGTCACCGAACCCGTACCCACGACCGACGTGACCCACAGGGATCGACTCCGCCCGCCACGCCCCTTGGGCCCCTCCCCCCGGAGCACGCCATGCGTACCCTGACCTCCTCGACCGCCGCCCTCCTCACCGCGGTCGCCCTCCTGCACACCCCCGCCGCCGCCTCCGCCGAGACCAAGGAACCGGTGCCCACTGCGGCGACCCTGGTCTGGTCGGACGAGTTCGACGGCCCCGCCGGCTCCGCCCCCGACCCCGCCAATTGGAACCACGAGACCGGCGACCACGGCTGGGGCAACAACGAACTGCAGAACTACACCGACAGCCGGGCCAACTCCGCACTGGACGGCAACGGCCACCTCGTCATCACCGCCCGCCAGGAAGCCGACGGTTCCTACACCTCCGCGCGCATGACCACACAGAACAAGGTCCAGCCCCAGTACGGCAGGATCGAGGCACGCATCCAGATCCCGCGAGGACAGGGCATCTGGCCGGCCTTCTGGATGCTGGGCGCGAACTTCCCCCAAACACCTTGGCCGGACTCCGGCGAGATCGACATCATGGAGAACATCGGCCGCGAACCCCACCTGGTGCACGGCAGCCTGCACGGACCCGGATACCACGGCGGCAACCCCCTGACCGGTTCGTACATGCATCCGCAGGGGTGGTCCTTCGCCGACACCTTCCACGACTTCGCCGTGGACTGGCGGCCCGGATCGGTGACCTGGTCGGTCAACGGCAACGCCTACCAGACCTACACCTGGGAGGACACCCGAGGAAACCCGTGGGTGTACGACCAGCCGTTCTTCATGATCCTCAACGTCGCCGTGGGCGGCGACTGGCCGGGCTACCCGGACGGCAGCACACAGTTCCCGCAGGAGATGCGCGTGGACCACGTGCGCGTGTACTCCCTGGACTGACCGAGTGAGCGGCGGGGGTGTCAGGTCCGGGGCCGTCCGGGCCGGGCATCCCCGCTTTCCCCTGGTGAAGCGGCTTCCCACAGGACGAAGGACACCGCGATGATCACCGACGCACAGATCCGAGCCACGCTGACCGACTACCTGCGACGTCACCCCGAAGAAGCGGCCGCGCTCGCCGAACCGGCCCGAATGCTGAGCCAGGGCCGCGACCTCGCCTCACGTCGGACCTTCCCCATGCACGTCACCGTCGGCGCCCTACTCGTTCGCCACCGGGCCGAGATCCTGCTGGTCGAACACCGCGCCTACGGCCTCACCCTGCAACCCGGCGGCCACCTGGAGCCGACCGACTCCACGCTGATCGCCGGCGCCGCACGCGAGTTGGTGAAAGAGACCGGCGTCGACGTGGGCACGATCGCCCCTGGTCCGCCGGTTCCCGTCTATGTCGAGTTCGGCGAGGTCCCCGCCCGACCGGAGAAGGACGAGCCCGCACACTTCCACCTCGACTTCGGATACGCCTTCGCCACGAGTTACGCGGAGATCGGGCGTGTACAGGAGTCCGAGGTCGAGAGCGCCGAGTGGTACCCGTTGGAAGTGGCCGAGCGTCTTGTCGGTCCCCGTGTGGGGCGGGCCGTGAACCCGTCGAGTCGGTTTTGGTGAGCATTGGTGAGAGGTCCTCCAGCATTTGCCGGTGGGAGAGCCTCTGGGTGGGATCTCTGAACGGATCTCTGCACTCGGGATACGGACCACGAGCTGCGGGCTGCGTGCCATGGGCACCGTCTCGATCTCCACGATCGATGACACCCCATGAGAGCTCCGGGGTGATCTGGGGTGATCTGGAACGGTGTCGGGTGGATGCGTGGGGCGCCTGGGGTCGAGAGCCTGCCGGTGGTTGGGCGGGGTGGGGGTGGGTTCTCCCTCCTTCCCCGCCGCGTGATTGTTGCCGCCCGCACCGCACGCGTCAAGGCGATGGTGTGTGCTGTAGCGATCGGGCTGGTGGCCTTGACCCGTGCGGTGCGGGCGGCGGTTTGGCGGCTATCGGGGAAGGGGG
>NZ_FRFF01000183.1 GCF_900143625.1 Nocardiopsis sp. JB363 | reverse complement strand
CAGGCCCTGCAACAGCTCGGCATGGCCGGCGCGTTCGCCGCCACCACCACCGCCACCCTGCGCACCGCCCTGGCCGTGGTCACCGCCCGCGCCCACGGCTCCCTGGGCGCAGAACGCGACTGCCTGTACGCCATCGACACCGCCCATGCCCATTTCGACCGCCGCGAACTCGACCGCGAACCCGCCTGGATGGGGTTTTGGAACAGCGCCCAACTGGCCGGCGACACCGGCCAGGCCCTGGTCCCCCTGGCCCTCCACCAGGGACGCGAACTCGACCGGGCGGTGCAACTGCTGGACTCGGCGGTACGCGAGCACGCACCCGAAGAGGCCCGAGCCGCGGTTTTGTCGCACATCAAGCTCGCCCGCCTGCACCTGGCCGCTGGCGACACGGACCGTGCTCGCCAGAGCACCCGCACCCTGGTGGAGACCGCCCCTGCCATCCGATCGGCACGTGTGCGTCGTGACCTGGCCGACCTGGCCGACGACACCATCCCTCTCGGTTCCGACCCGGACGCCACCTGGGTGCGTCACAGCGTCGAGCACACACTGCAAACAACGCAAGACCCCGCCACAGGGTGGTGACACACCCTCAGCACCCATCGTAGAACCCCACAGATCCACGGGCCGGTGCACCGCTCAGAACGCCCGCCACCCCCGGATCGCACCCCCACTGCGCAGGTCACGCACCCGACGCGCGACCTCGGCCCTCTCAACGGCACCGGGTAGTTGCGCCAGCCAGGACGTCATTCTCAGCAGACGGATCCCGCGCAGGGTCGCATAGGCCGGAGCGCCCATCACGTCGTAGCCGTAGGCGTCCACGAACTGGCCATACTCACGATCGGTGACCCACCCGCACTCGTACTCGATACCGGTGAGCACCAGATCCCACTCCGGTTGCCCCCACCCCACACCGTCCAAATCCACCCACCCCAGTTCACCCTCGGGCGTGGCCATCAGGTTGGCGGCGTGGGCATCCCCGTGCACCACGGTTGGCTCCAGCTCATAGGACAGGCCCGCGTACTCGCCCTGCAAGCGTGCGGCCAACTCCAACAGGGCAGCCCGGTCCTCCTCTTCCAGGTCGACCACGCGCAACCGGGCCTCGGCCTTGTCCACGGCCGCGGCCCGGGGCAGATCCACATGGCAGGGGGCCGGCATGCGGTGCAGGGACGCCAACGCGGCCCCCAACTGGCTCGGAGAAGCAGGGCGAGACCGTGGAACCTCGTGCCAGAAGGTGACCACCCCGCCCTCACGGGTGCGGTGGGGGTTGTCGATGTCCTCGATGGGGGCGGCGACCGGCACCTGGTGCTCGGCCATCCAGCGGGCCAGCGCGACCCCGCGCTGGGCTTGGGCGTAGCGGTCCTCGGAGCGGGCCACCCGAGCGATCACACCTTCGGGCAGACGCCACACCGCGTTCTCACCCAAGCGGACCAGTTCCGGATCACAAGACAGGTCCCAACCCATCTGGGCGCAGGCCGAGCGCAGGGTCAGCAGGCTGGTGGGGGCGGTGAAGGTAGTCATCACCGCCCATTCTCCCCCTTGCAGAGGAAGCTACTCAGCCCGAGATTCTCCACCGCTCCATGGGCACCGCCCGCTCCCAAAGCCGGGCCAGGTCCCCGACCACGGCGCCCACCAGGTGAGGGCCGCAAAGGCGAAAAGCCCCCGCAGGTACTCCGTTCCTGTAACAGGGAGCGAACACGCCCTGATCTGTCACCACCAGATCCCGCACCTGCCGCTCCTCGACCCACCCCTGGGCGGGGGCGGAGTCGAGCACCCGCACGGGCTGTCCGGCCCGAGACCGGGCCCGCAGCACATCGCGCAGATACACCTGATCACCCTCGAACGGGCCCTGGGGCACCCACAACCGACGCACCCGCCGTTCTCGATCACGCCTGGTGTTCCAGGCCACCGAGCGTGTCATGAGCGCGTCGGCGTAGTGGCGGTGGCCCCGTTTCCACGCCCTCCACACCGGATCATCGACACCGTCGGCGTGCGGGGTGACCTCCACCCACCAACACACCCCCACCGCCCCGGCCAGCACCCTGCGCCATTCCTGGCCGGGAAGCACCGGCATGGGGGCGCTCCAAGCATGGGTGAGCACGGCCGACACAGCCGGCCCTAGAACCGAGGTCGGTGGGTCGATCACGGGTGCGTTCTCTTCCCCGAGCACGGGCATCCTCCACAACGCAACGGGGCGGCGGCCCATCGTGGCCACCGCCCCAGTCATCACACGCAAGAACAGCTGCGGTCCCGCTCCAGGAACCCCCGCACTTCACCGAGGTCGTAGAGGATCCGTGTTTCCCCCCTGACCGATGTCAGGGCGTAGAGCGCACCCCACACGCGCCTCTCACGGGTGAGCACGAACCCGTTCTGGACCGCCTGCCACCACATCTCCTCAAAGGCGCGATCATGCCCCACCAGGGCCCTGCCCAGGGCCGTGCGCATGCTCGCCCAAAGCGACATCAAGGCACCTCACCCGGGTCCGTGGGAGTGGGGTAGGCCCACACCAGGTGCCCGGTGCCATGGAACAAGGCCCCCCAGCCCGTACTCATCTTCCGGACGAGCAGGAGCCCGCGCCCGTGCGTACGCATGGCCGCCTCCAACGCGGAATGAACTTCCACATGGGGCTCGCTGCCGTCCTTGGGGCTGTGGTCGTACACCTCCAAACGCAGAGCGGAGCAGCGCTCACGCGCGAGCGCGATCATCACCGCGCCACGGGCATGGACGAGAGCGTTGGTGACCAGCTCGCTCACCAGCTGACTCAGGTGGTAGAGGAGGGTGTCGTCCCTGATGGGGTCATACCCCAGGTCCTGGGCTCGGCGGTGGGCCCACTGGCGAGCCTCACCTGCCAGGTTCTTCCACTCCTCCCCGCCTTCAGGGCGCTCCAGCACGGTGGAGTGCAGGCCCACGATGTCGGTTGGTGAGGTCTGTGCAGGGACCGAGACGGTCGGCGGCGGTTGCGTCTTCACCGGCGCCACCTCCGCATCACGGAGTGGAAGGCGATCAGTCGTCGCACACGCACCCAGTGACGGACCCGCAGCTCCAGTTCACCCAGGGTGGGGGCGAAGAGTGCGCCCGGCATCCCCGAGCGGATCTGTGCGGCCGACAACGGCCCCGCAGACATGGCCCGCCAACGACGTGGAGCGATGGCCTTGGGCAGGAAACTGACGCGCCATCCGGGCAGATTACGGGAGGCGATTCGGGCCAACCGTTCCAGCTCCAGAAGGGGCTGAGACCCTGTTCGGGCGGTATGATGCATCTGTGCTCACTCCTAGGGTGAGGACCGTTCCTCGGGGCCCTGGCCGGCCGCCGAGGGTTTTTTTATGCGAGACCTGTGCGCTTCTCTTAAAAGCACAGGCGACAAGACCGGTACGCCAACGCGGCCCTGTTGCGTATGACTATGCACAACGCCAGGTCAGGGCGCCATGACAACAGGGAAACTGTTTTTTTCTGAGTTTTTTGGTGGCAAGTAGTTGCTGGTTGTTGTTAACTGTTGCTATGCCTCAAGAAGTTCATCGCAAGTGGATCCCCTTTGGTAAGGCTGTACGAAAACACCGCGAGGACCAGGGAATGTCCCTCCCTGAAGTCGGCAAACGCCTTGGTGTGACAGGGTCAATGGTCGGTGCGATCGAGCGAGCCACACGAGTCCCAAAACGCCAACATGTGGACAAAATGGAGGTTCTCTTCGCAACAAACGGCGCTCTGCTGAGCTTCTGGAAGGACACACGCCTCGAAGGCAATGTTCCGGAGCAGCTCAAAAGCGCACTGTCGCTTGAGCGGAAATCCACCCAAATCCGTGAATACCAGTCGATCATCTTCCCCGGTGTCGTGCAGACACCTGACTATGCTCGTGCGCTGGTCAAGGCCCGAGCACCGGAAGCGACCCCAGATGAAATCGAAGAGATCGTGCATGCTCGCATGATCCGCCTGGATGCCCTTCGTGAACGATCCGTGAGGATGTGGTTCCTGGTGGATGAGGTGGTGCTGACCCGTACCGTCGGATCTGCGGCGGTACTCGTTGAACAACTCTCTTGGGTTCAGGAGCTGGTCGAGAACGGTACGATCCGGTTCCAGGCGATCCCTCTCGACGGTGCTCCAGGTTTGTGTGCCCCTTACCGAGTGGTCGATCTGGGCCCGCGGCGGCAAGCTCTGTACCTGGAGCACGCCATGGGGGGTGAGATCGTAGACTCCGAGACGACCGTCAGGGAGGCCTACGACCTGTTCAGCATGATGCAGGGCGAGGCGCTGTCGACGCGATCGACTCTTGAGCTGATCAGCCAGATAAAGGAGCAGCGGACCGCATGAAAAAGTGGCACAAGAGCACTTACAGCGATGGCGGCGGTGGGAACTGCGTAGAGGCCCGAGAGCACGGGTCAGGCGCGGATGTCCGCGACACGCAAAACCGTGAGGCGGGGCATCTTACGTTCAACGCTCGGGAGTGGTCCGGGCTTATCAACACGCTCGTCACACGGTAGGTAGCACATGACACCGGCCCCCGCCAGGGATATTGGCGGGGGCCGGTTGTGCGCGCACGGAGTTCAGCGTATCGGTGCGGTCCGATGTTGAACCAGTACCGGTACCAGCACCAGAACGTTCGCGGAGATGAGTTTGTTGATGTGTTTGGGCTCTGGCGCAGTTTCTGTGGAGCGGTCACACACCGTGAGACTTCAGAATGATTTGGCGGAACCCGCCACGCCTCCAGCGCCCTAACAACAACCTCGAACGCCTTGGATGAAGTCTGCTCATGGCTCACCCGGACACTGTTCCCCAAGAACGTCGATATCACTGTCACCAGCGTGAAAACCACGGACAACGCGTTGTCGATCGAGGCCAGAGCATCCGGCGGTGGAGCCCGCTGCCCGGACTGCTCCCAACGGTCGCAGCGCGTTCACGGCTCATACTGGCGCAACCCCGCAGACCTGCCCGCCGCCGGACTGGCGGTACGGCTTCGGCTGCTCGTGCGCCGATTCCTGTGCCCCGCCGCGGAGTGCGGTCGGCGGACCTTCGCTGAGCAGATGCCCGGTCTGAACCGCCCCCACAGCCGCGCGTCCTCCACCACAGCGGCGAAGGGGTCGTGCTCCCATGCGCTGGTGTCGCTGACGGGGGCGGTGTCCAAGCATGCGTCCAGGCCCCGGACGCCCACCGCGGACACGCGCGCTCGGAGCCCAGCCGCTCACACACAGCAGCGCGCAGTTGTATCCGGTCGCGGTGCCGATCTCCAACACGCTCATGCCCTCGCCCACATTCAGGGCCTGGAGCATCTCGATGACAAGGGAGGGCTGGGAGGTCGAAGAGGTGGCCCGCTCACCGCGCCCGTCTGGGTAGCAGGGGTGGCCGTCATCAACCTGGGTGAGAACTGAGACGTCATCGTAGACCCAGCGGGACCAGCTCGGGTGTAAGCGGGCGACGGCAACGCGGTGACCTCGTCGGCGTCGAGGTCTTCTCCCCAAACGGTGTCGGGAAGGAAGTTGTGCCGAGGCACCCTTTCCAAAGCCTGGGGCCAGGCCGGGGCGGTGAGGATGCCGCGCTCCGCGAGGAGGGAGGCCCGTCGCTCGATGTGGGGGTCGGCCACTACTTGCCCTGCTTCTCTCCGCCACCACCTTGAGGGCTGGGGTGCTGGGAGTCGTTATCAGGTTGGTTATGTGAGTCGTCCTGTGCCTATTTCGTGCTATTTTCCAAAGCAGCCCGGTAAGCGGGAATCCAAATGGGACGAATCGCTTCAAGGGCAGACGGGGACAGTGGTGGACCATCGCCATAAGCTTCCATGGCTGCGTCGAGAGCCACCTTGTCAAGTTCCATGAAGAACCTTTCAGTTAATTTAAAAGCATTTTTTTAAGCGTGCTCTGCAGCGGACATCAGTATTTGCCTTGGAAGCTTTCAAAGGCATCCAATCAACTGCCCCGGATCGGCGCCTCAACCGCTCGGGCGATGCGTGGCCCGACCAGGCGCTCGGCCTTAGAGCGGGTGGCTGCGGCGACCTCCGACTCCTGGATACGTCCCACCTGGGTGCCTACCGCTGCGGTGCATGCGAAGCCGATGTCGAGATGGTAGCGCGCAGGCTCGTGTTTTTCTGGCCGTGCTGAAAGTCGGCCGTATTCGATGTAGAGGTGCAGGGGTGAAAATACGCGGACCTGGGCCCGGTCGATACCGCTTTCCTCGGTCAGCTCGCGCACAACGGCGTCGATCAGTGAAGCCGGGACCATCGCTGAGGTCGTCCAGGACCGCGTCGGCCCCGACGTCGAGAAGGTTCTCGCGGGTGCGCGTTCCGGTTGCCACCGCGATCAGCGGGGACCCGGTGTGATGAGCCCTGCGGACGTCGTGCGGAGCATCGCCGAGGATCACCGTCGTCTCGGACGCGAAGACGGTGCCGAGCTTGGCACCCGTGCGTTCCCGTGCTGCCGTCACCAGATGCGCGCGGTCGCTGCTGTGGTCTCCGTACCCGCCGGTGTCCAACCCCAGATGCTCGGCCAGGCCGAACGCCTGGACTTCAACTCCACGTCGGCCTTCCCAAGGCCCTCGTAGAAGGCCGCGATGGTCGTCTCGTCGGCCTCGCGATCGTTGAGGGCGAGGGTGTTGATGATGATGGCCTGTTCGGTGCGTCCGGCCATCGATGCGATCTCCCGTGGGGGCTCACCGGTGACCCGTTCGAACGCGTGGGCGTAGATGTCCCTGCTCACTCCGCTGATGGTGAGGAGCGTGTGGTCGATGTCCCTCAACCCCCCTCATCCTTCCTGGCCCCCACGGGGCGGGGAGCCAGCTCAGATGTCTTCGAGGGACCGCATCAGCTCGAAATCCTGCATCATCTGCTGTTCAGCTGTTCTCTGGCGCTCGATCACGGCCACGGTGCGCCGTTGGATGGTGCGCACCGCCCTTTGGGGGTCACGGCCGTGATAGCTGCCCAAGGTCGCGGTGAGGTCTTCGAAAGCTCCGAGGACCGAGAGAACGGCCGCAGTGACCGTGTTGGTGTCCGCATAGGTCGTGATCGCACCCTCGGCGTCGAAACCGGTCGCCTGCTGCATCAACCACGATGTCGAGTGGGAGGCGGCCGACGAGAGTCGGTACCAGACCGGGAGGTGGCTGGGCCGGGCATGCGCCGCGCCGCTGAGGTCGAAGGTGCACGAAGCACGGGCTTCACCGAGCACAACGCGGTTAGGGCACCCCCGTCGATCGCGGTCTATGGTCAGACCGGCCGCCTGGATGGTCCGCTCGGTGCTGGCCCAGCGCTGTTCGGCTTCGACCAGCAGTTGCGATTGGGAGCTGAATTCCCGTGCCGCAGTGAGATGCCGTTGCACATCGCCAACCCAGGCCGCGCCGATTAAAGCGAACCGTTGCTCGGATGATGCGCGCGGATCGTAGATATGGCTCACGCGTACAGCGCCCTCTTGCACCACACGCGACAAAGACAAGTGCGACCAGATACCGACTGGCTCACCTACCAGGACTCTCTCCATGGCCAGGACATGGTCCAGAACGTTTTGGAGAGTGAGGCTTTTGGCCCATAGGCCTTGGTGGAGAACACGACGTCGTGGTGCTCTGAGCTTGTGGTGGGAGTCCTCGATCCACTGCTGGTCAGCCGCTGCGGCGCTGTGCGCTGGATGCTCATCGGCAAGACCTTCCAGGTAGTCCCGGAAAGACGATGCGGCATTACGCAGTGTGCGACCGGCCTCGTCCACGACCATGACTGGGACTCCAAGCCGACGCAGGTCGGGTGCATCTTCGTTGCTCACGCGCGCACCTTAGTCCACGGTGAGGACATAACGCCTTGGCCTGGTGCACAGTCAGCACCGGGGGTCGAGCCGGCCGGTCTCAACCCCCTGCCCCTCTCGTTCAGGTGTTATTCGGGATGTGGAAGGTGGGCACCTCTTGGGCGGCGTCGATGGCGGTGATGATCTTGTCGAAGACCTCGCGCACGCCTTGGACGATCGACGTGGCGCGCAGCTGGGCAGAGATGATCTCCACGCCCCAGTGGCCGCGCAACACGGAGCCCCACCCGAACACCTTCGCCGTCAACTCAGTCAGACGCGGAGGACGGAGCACGGCGATCTACCTCGCGCACCCCATGAAGACGTGCTCCGCCTGTTCGTGCACCACCGGACGCTTTCAGGACCGGGTTACTCGGGCTATCGACCCACAACCGTCGTGCACCGGTGGTGGTCACTGTAACTCCGAGGCAGCTGCGCTCCGGTGCCCCGGCCGCTTCCCACAGGCGGTGTGCGCGGTCGATTTCCGCACACAGGTCGCGGGGACCGAACCGGTGCGCCTCAAAGCCGTCCTCGTCCCCTGGGACGTACTCGACCAGCGCCCATGAACCCCGACGGTCGAACAGGTAGATGGTGGCCTCACCACTGTCATCCGCAGCGTGGTAGCGGACCGTGTTCAGGTGCGGTACCAACGCTCCCACCGTCAAGGCCAGACCGCCGGACGGGTCAGCGTCGCACACCGGCATCGGGTTGATGGTGGTGCGGTACTCGACCGAGCCGGCAGCCTGCTCGTCTATGAAGTCCCGCCAATCCCCGGCCGGTACCCGCTGATCGCGCAACCACATGAACGGAGCATCGCCGACCACGCGCCCGTGCGCCACGTCCCCCTCCTCGACGATCAGCCGGAGCAGGTTCGTGGTGGCGAAACCGGTCGCCCACGGGGTGACGATCACCCCGCCGGGCCGGGTCTGGGAGATCCACGCCCCGGGGATGTCCCGCGCCGCGACCGTGGCGAGCACCCGGTCGAACGGTGCCCGGCCAGGTGCCCCTTGAGTACCGTCTCCGACGACCAATTGTGGCCCGTACCCGGCGGCGGCCAGGTTGGCCCTCGCCTGGCGGGCGAGGCTCTGGTCGATCTCGATGGAGGTGACGTGCTCCGGTCCCAGGTGTTCGCACAAAAGCGCGCAGTTGTACCCGGTCGCGGTCCCGATCTCCAACACGTCCATCCCAACGGTGACGTCCAAGGCCTGGAGCATGGCCACGACCAGGGAGGGCTGGGACGCCGAGGACGTGGCCCGCTCCCCACGCCCGTCCGGGAGAACGGGGGTGCCGTCGTCGACCTGGGTGATGACCGAGACGTCGTCGTAGGCCCAACGCGACCAGTTTGTGTGAGAACGGGGGACAGGGGCGAGCTTGCCGTCCCCGGCATCGACGTCCAGGCCCCAGACGGTGTCGGGCAGGAACACGTGCCGGGGTACCTTCTCCACGACCTGACGCCAGGCCGGATCGGTGAGGACGCCTCGGTCCGCCAAGTGGGCAGCCATGGCAGCCCGGCGTTCGATGTGCGGGTCGATCACTTGCCCTGCTTCTCCCCGCCGCCCCCGTGCGGGCTGGGGTGCTGGCTGTCGTTGTCCTTGGGGTCCCCGCGCTGGTCCTGCGGCTTGTCGGGGTTCGAGTGCTTGCCCATGACCCGTGCCTTCCCTGTGGGGTTTGCTGCGAGGTGACTGTAACTGTGCGTGCAGAGCCTGTCATGAGGTTGGCCGAAAGCGGACCGGAACGTCAGAGACGATTCGGTGGACCAGGAGCAGGGAACCGGATTCGGTCCATTTCTAGGAGCCCTCGGAACACACGTTCTGGTGTCCGCGTACTCAGCACAGGTTCAGTTGCTCGAAGTCGGGAAGATCGAAGTGGATAACCAGAGCCGGATCGACGCCCTGATCGGTGAACAGATCGGCTTCTCGCTGATTACGCACGAAGATCCGCTGACGACCGTAGACGTTCCAGTTCTTCACAGAATCGGGTGAAGGCCTCACGATTCCGTAGAGACCACGCCTGGCCATGATCGGAACCCCGAAGGCATACTCCGCATCCACCCCCTGCTTAACCGGATACGTCTTCCCCACCTTCTCCTGCACCGAAAGCTCACCGATCGCGGCGAGCAAGCCCTGCCATTGCTCGCCCGAGAGCTCAGCCCACCAACGCTCCGCCGCCTCGCGCTCCCGCCGTTCCTGGGCCAGCCGGGCCTGCTCAGCCTTACGAGCACGCTCTTCTTCGATCCGCCGCTGCTCCTCGGCCTGCGCCAGCCGCTCCTTCCGTTCAGCCGCCCACTGAGCCATCTGCACCTGGAGGCGCTCGCGCGCCTTTTCCGCTTCGGCTTCCCGCTCGATCGCACGCAGGCGTTCCTCTTCCGCGTTGCGTGCCTTCTCCTCCAAGAGCTTGCGCTCCTGCTCGACCCGCTCACGTTCTTGCCTGCGCTTCTTCTGCTCGTCCTGGCGGCTCCGCATCTGCTCATGCCGGGATTCAGCAGCAGTCGACTTGGCGCTGGCCCAGCACGAGGCCCGGCGGCTCAGACTCCCATCCGGCCTCAGCCGAACCCGCCGGTACCGAGGAAGGATCGTATGAGGGGTGACCTGCTCCTGCAGCGCCCACCGGGCGAAGGTGGCCAGGTCGATGTCACTCACCCGGACCCACGAGCCGAGCTTGGGCATGAACTTGGCGAGACCGTCCGCCACGGTCCACACATGGGCATCCTTGGACGGCACCGCCACCCGCACTGCCGGGGCACTGCTCAACCATGGGACCTCGGCTCGGGGGGAGACCCAGCACACAGCGATGTCCGCGTCGGCGTAGCGGGCGGTGCGCTCCTGCAACTCCTCCGCCGTGATCGCGGAGAGCTGGGCCTCCCACGCCATGCGACGTGTGCCATCAGCAGACGACGCGAGGACATCGGCGCGCCATGTCCCGTCATCCGCCCTCACCTCCAGTTCCGCATACCATCCGGCCGCGCGGATGGCCGTTGCCAGCTCCAGCTTGAGCAGATGGTGTTCGACGGACTCGTTCGACAGTTGGCACTCGGCAGGCCGTTTGGCGTTGTGGGCGAAGAATCGGAGACCGCGGGAGGAATGCTTGGCGTGTACGCCCCACTCACACTCGGGGCAGGTCAGGTTGATCCGCGGTCGTACGCGGTGCACTTGTGACCAGTCCAGTCCACAGCCCAGATCGCTGCGGGTTGCGTCAATTCGTCCGTGTTCAGGATGTATGGCAGTAAAGGCCATCAAATTTCCTTTTTCGTGGCATCCGGTACCGACCTGCGTGGGTACTTCGCTGTGGGCGCGAAGGCGGAAAAACGTTCCCTGGTGAGTTGGGGAAGGAAGGTTCTCGGCTATGACCACGCAGTGGTTACACGATGACGCCGACCACAGACAATATGGTCGTGTCGGCTCCGGCCCTTACCAGGGGGTGGTTCTCCCGAACGCCCGGCAACAGGACAAGTAACCCGTGACTAGTTCCGTGGGTCCGCCCCAACCAGGGGGCGGGCACGAGCTCGGGGTTCGTGATCTCAGGCTGCCCAGCGCGCTGGTGTGGTGGAATCGGCTCATGAGCGATGAGCGCGGATCCCTCTGTGGAATCCAGGTACTGTCCCCCTACGCCTTCTGGCTCACGGGGCCCTATGCGGCGGTATACCACCGGCGCGGCCCTGACTGGGTGCAGGGCCGAGTGCGGATCTCGCGCCGAACAGGGTTCCCGGAGGACACCTACTTCTATGACCCCGTGAACGACAACGCCCAGGACCCCATCATGACCACGTGCGGGGGCCGCAGCGGCTTCATCGTGCATGAGACCGAAGTCCCTGCGATCTTGGCGGACCTGCGCTCCGATGCCTGGTCCAAAGTCAAACTCCGGTGTCTGCCCGCCTGGGAAGAGTGTTTCGTGCCGGGTGTGATGGAGACTCTGGCATGTGCTGAGTTTCTGGCCTCTCCTCAGGGCTCCGTTGTCGTGTTCAAGGAGCTTGCTTCATGCTGGTGCTCTCCTATGTCCAGGAGCGATGCCGTCAGTCACCGAATTTGCAACAGCCCTGGGGTTCCCCTCACCCTGGCCGATACAAGGAGAGCCGTCATGACTGAAACCCGCGAGGATCTTCCTCCCGAGGCCAACGGGAACGAGAAGTGGCACGACACCACCGACGCGCTGTGGATGCGTTCCTCCCTGTCCAACCCCGACTCCGAGGCGATCGTGGAGGTCGCTGAGTTCGACGACGGGTTCCGCGCCGTCCGCGACGGCAAGTCACCGGAGAAGGGCACCCTGTTCTTCACCCCCGCCGAATGGGAAGCCTTCGTGCTGGGCGCGCGCGATGGGGAGTTCGACATCCCCGAGGAGTACCTGAGCGAGGAAGAGCTCCAGATTCAGCGCGGCCAGACCGAGGCCCAAGCGAGCTGGGTGCCTTCCCCGCTGAACCGGCCCGACCTCCTGGAGGCCGACGAGCGCCGCCAAGCGGCGAAGAGTTAGGGACCGGTCATGAGCAAAATGTACTGGAACAGCCCGACCCGCACCGTCAAGCTCCTCGGTACCGAGCTGCACTGGGCACACCAGGTGGTCAACGAGCGCACCATCTCTCGACTGGACCCGGACGTGTTCGACGAGCGGCACTTCCGTGGAGGTGGTCCCGCCACTCTGACGCTCCCGGATGGCTGGGTGATGTCAAGGTTCTTTCTGAAGCTGAACACCGCCATGATCGGCGCTGACGACCCGACCCGTCTGGTGGTGCGGCTGGTTGCCCAGACGGAGATCCACGGGTGGGTGAACGGCCCGAACCGTGCCTGGCTGGCCGACATCATCGAACGTGGTCTGGCCGAGGGAACATTGCGGTCGGAGTTCTCCAACAACATGGGGCAGGTGTTCCGGCCGGGGGAGGCGTGGCAGCAGGTCGTCACACTGTTGCGTGAGCGCTCGGACGAGCCTGTGGTGTTGTCGTACTCGGTGTCGGATGGGTGGCCGAACCCGGAGATGGCCGGGTCGACAAGTGAGTTCGAGGAGACCTTCCCACTGCTCTCCCAGGAAGAGCAGTGGCGGTTGAGTCTCGAAGGCCTCCGTGCCCAGGAGGGGCTGGAGATGCGCCCGGACGACTGGGAGACGTTCCGGTTCGGCCATGGGCTGAGCGTGGACGACATCTGAACTGCGAGCTGGGAGAACTACGAAGGCCCCCACCGTCCCCCTTGGGTTCTAGCGGTGGGGGCCTTCGAACGTGCTCCAGGGCGCCGCTACCGCCCCGCTTTCAGCTCCTCTCGGTGCCGGCACCACTTTTGTGCGGCGGCGAGCATCGCCTTACGCCACTCCTGGTCCGGCAGTTGTTCCACGATCCACTCCTGCATGCGCACCTGGGCCCGCGCGAACTCGTCGACCGCGGCCGGGTCTGCGGCCTTCCACGCCGCCCCGGCCGACACCCATGACTCGGCGTCGATGGGTGAGTGTCCGGAGGCGATGAGCTGCCCCACCAGACTCCCTGCGGTGAGGTGCCCAGCCGCCAGGGTCGGCCACTCCCAATCCACCACCCAGGTGCGGTCTCCATCGATCAGGATGTTGTTCGGGTGCAGATCGGTGTAGGTGAGCGTGTCTCCTGCCAGGAGATCGGCCCGGTCGGTGAACCGGTCCCACCGGGTCTCCTGCCATCCGACCGCGGTCTCAGGTAGGACCAGGTCCGTGATCTGATCCACGACCTGCGCCACCTTCGGTAGGTCCGGGGACCCGGGATCGTAGCCGGGGTGGTGACCGTCCACGATCTCGAACCCGGTCACGAACCATCCCTCGTCCTCGGCTTGGAAGAGCAGTCGGGGTGCCAGACCGAGTAGGGCGGGGTTGACCAGTGCCTCACGCCGGGCGGCATCGAGGCGACCGCCGGGACGGTTGGGTACGGCCTTGACGAAGAATGCGCCGGCCTCACCGTGGACGAACACCGCGGTGGCGAATCCGCTGCCTCCGGTGGCCGGTCGGGTGTGGGTGACGGCGCCGGTGTGCGGCAGCACCAGGTCGTGAAAGGGCAGGTCCATTAGTCGCTCTCATGTTCGGGGCGTGCAGCCACTGTCGGGCACTCCAGGGCTGCACCAGCGGTCCGGCTCACAGGGCACCGGGTTCGGCGGCGGGTCGTTTTTGCCGGCTGTGATCGTCGCACGCGCCTGAGCCATCCGAGGGCCGTTCAGAATATCGGCCAGCGCGGCATCGCGAACGTTTCCCGTGCGCATCCACGAGGAGAACACGCACGGGGCAACGCTGCCATCCGGCCCGATGGAGGCGCGGCCGTCCCCGCACGCCCCGCACAACCCTTCACAGGAGGGCTCGCTGGTGTCGGCGCCGCGCCCGTAGGGGCGCACCCGGTCCACCCCGATGCGGGTGACACCGAGGCCTTCGAGTTCGGTGCGGGTCTGATCGACCCCGGCCCCGTCGGTGGTGATGATCGCGACCCGCACCTCGATACCCAACTCCAGGGCGCGGACGAGGTTCGCCCGCGTGCGGGCGTGTGAGGCGGGGCGGCCGGTCATGGCGTTGTGCCGGTCCGGATCGGCGCTGTAGTAGGAGGTGGCCAGGCTCATGCCCGGCCGCTGGAGCAGCTCCCACCAGGGGCCGGTGACGTGCACCAGGTTGGAGTACACCTCCACGCCCATGTTCCGGTCCAGGGCGTGTTCGGCGATCTCCTTCGTGTGCGGGTACAGCAGTGGCTCACCGCCGATCAGCTGCACCATGCCCACCCCGGCCTGGGCGGCCTGGTCGACGGTGCGCAGCCAGTCCTGGACGGTCATGGTGCCGTGCCCGCCGTCGGGGCCGGAGGAGTTGTAGCAGTGGACGCAGGACAGCTGGCATTGGCGGGTCACGTCCAGCCAGATCTTGCCGGTGGCCAACGCGGAGGGTTCGGTGATGGTCAACGCACATCTCCTGTGAGTAGGGCGGAACAACCCGGCAGGGGCGGAGTCCGGGTTGCTGTTGGGGGACCCTGCCCAGACCGTAACCGTCCAGGGACCGTGTGTGGCGAAAATGGCTGGATCCGGCCATCGACCACCAGCGCGGTACCGGTGTCTCCAAGCAGCCCTCGATGTGGACCAGGCCCCACCGGACCGCTTACCGGTAGTGACGGTTTCGTGAAGGCACCTCGTTACCAGCTCCGCCCGAACGCGCCCCAGGGTTCGGTGTCTTCTCTCTGTGAAGCACGTTCAGCACCCGTTGGCGGTGGTGTCGAGGAAAGAACACGTGGGCGCTGTCGGCGGTGCGGCCCCGACCTCCCACCAGGTCGGGCAGGATCGGGCGTGTCCACACCCACGATTCCGCCATCCCCCACTGCGACATGGCCAGACGTAATTCTCCGTCCCGGCTGAGCCAACCCGCCAAGTCTTCAGCGTGTGCGGCGTCCATCTCCACCCAGACGCGGCCGGTGTAGAAGTCCACCCACCGCGGATCGCCCACGAGCAAGCCGGGAGCCGACGACGCCAGCAGAGCGCCGTAGTCCTGGCAACTCGACCGTGTGCGCACGCCCAGCTCCCACAGGAGTCGGAGCAGCTCCACCAGGTCCTCGTCAACGGGGACGGTCGTTCCCTGAGGTGTGCGTACCGGTCGGGACGGGTGGACCTGGGCTGGTGTGGTCATCGTGCTCCCTGCTGGTGTGGAGGTCCCGCATCACGGCGATGGCCCACATGCGCACGGCGTCGATGTGCTCGCGTTGAAGGCCTCGGTAGGGGTCGGGTTGGATGAGCAGGGTGGGCGTTCCATCCACCGCGCGCTGTTTCGCCCAGTCGTGGTCGGGTTGTGCGAAGTCGTCGTCGATCCACACCAACGTTTCGTTCCCCGCCCACGCAGCCACGGGTTCGCGTTTCCACAGGTGCCCGTTGGGGTGCCGGGTCAAGACGTCGGCGGGTGCGCCGAGGTCGATGTGCCCGAGTGTGCTCAGGCCGAGCCGGGGACCGATGAGTCGGTCGGCCTCGCCCAGCCAACTCGTGGCCCACACCGGCCGGACCAGGTCCATGGAGTGCAGGGCGTTGAGCCAGATGCCGTGGTCGGGGTGGAGCCACACGGGCACGTTCGGGTTGCCGTTGTAGGTGACCCGGTGGGGGCGGTGCTCGGGCGGGAGCGATCCGCTGGGGCCTGGGAAGGGATTGAGGACACCATCGACGTCCAACAGCAGGTACGGGGGAGGAGTCTCCATTGTTGGCCCTTTCGGGGTTCATACGTGCAGGAGCTGGGCCGCCTCAGCTGTGTGGGTGCGCACCACACGCTCATAGGTCGGGTCGGCGGCGGGGTCGGCGATCCACTGGGCGGCCTGGGACAGGTACCACTCCACGATCCACACGCGGTGCCAGCCCAAGGCCCACTCCTGCGCGGCCAGGCCGCCCCGATCGTGCAGGGCCTCGGCCGGTCCACCCGCGTGCACGTAGCGTTCGAGGAAGGCGCGGGCCCGGTCGGGATCGGCGGGGGTGATGGTGCCGTGCCAGGACACCAGGTCCAGCAGCCCGGGTCCGCGGAAGGCACGGGCGAGGTCGCACACGTACACGCGCTCGTGGGTGATGAGCAGGCTGGTGGGGTGGAACTCGCTGTGGACCCACCCGTAGGGGCGCAACATCGTGCCCTCGGCGCGTGCGGGTGCCGCCTGGGCGATGGTGCGCAGCGTCGTGGCGATGTCGCCGGCCTCCTCCCACCGTCCTTGTCCTTGGAGCACATCCAGGGTGCGCAAAGCGCGTCGGGGCAGCGAGGCCAGCCAGTCGGTGTCCCCGGGGGCGAGGAAGTCGGGCACCGCCGCGGAGTGCAGGTGCACCGCCGCGATGGCTCCGTCGTCCTCGTCCGGTTCCCGAACAGAGGTGCCCAGGTCCTGCATGAGCATGCCCAGGGTGGTCGCCCCTCGGGCGGAGGTGAGTAGGCGGGGGACGGTCGCACCGGCCTGCCAGGCGCTGGTCAGGGCGTCGTCCTCGTGGGTGAAGGGCTCGCGTGCGGCTTTGAAGATCACCGTGGAGTTGTCGGGCAGGGTGAGGCGCTCCACATGGGACAGGGCCCAACTGTGCAGCACCTCGACCGAGGTGGGGGTGAGTCCTGCTTTGATGGTGACCTCTTCGCGAAGCTGGTCGAGCTGTGGTGTTTCCACGGTTTCTCCTGTGCCGTGTGGGGCCGGGGCCCTGTGGACCCAGGGCCCCGGCAGGGGAAGGGTCAGGCGCCGAAGGATCGCACGTCGGTGATCCAGGCGTCGCGGAACCCGGCCAGATCGTCGCGGAAACGGTCCATGGGGGTGCCGTAGGGGGCCACGACTCCGCCCTTCTGGGAGGGGGCGGACTGGCAGCCGTGGACTAGGCGGCCGCCCAGGGCGGTGTGGGCCTTGACGGACTCGATACGGCGGTTCTCGTTGAACAGGCCACCGTGGAAGACCTCGTCCAGGTTCTGGACGGTGGCCTCGTCCAGGTCGTAGACGACACGGGCGGTGTCACCGAAGAACCAGGCCGGGCCGACGATACTGATGCGCCCGTCCGCGTCCACCTTGTTCAGGGCGGTCAGGGTGGAGACCTCCGCCAGGATCTTGAGGTGGTCGGCGGTGATCCCGGGAACGTCCAGGGTGGGCAGGTGCTCGGTGCGGAACAGGTAGCTGTACACCTGCCAAGCCACGCCCACGACTTCGGCTGGGTCGTGGGTGATACGGACGTGGTCCTCGATGAACTTCAGCGCCTTCTGCTCCAGGGCCTCGTCCGAGGTCTCCTCCATCGGCAGCATCCGGGCGAACACGGTCTGCCAGTCGATGATCCGCCACCTGGTGGACTCCAGGCGGAAGAAGTACTCTTCAGGGTGGATGTGCAGGAGGTTGCCCTCCACGGACAGGCCAGGAATGCGGTTCCAGCCGGGGTTGAACGTGTGATCGGGCAACTGCACGGTGAACGGTGCGAGCGTGAGGGACATGTCCCCTCCTGGGGTGACGTGGATGCCGGTGCCCTCGCTGGGCTGCCTCCCACTGTGCGCAGCACAGGAAATTCCCACATCCCCCCGACGGGGATACCCATCATGGGTAGGGTCGTGGCCACGATTAGTGCTCGCCGGTGCGACAGGACCCCCCTATGACCACGTACCGACCGCCGACCGCTCTACCCCCGGGCTTTCTCCTGCGCCAAGACGTCAAGACCGCGCTCGCCCGCCATGACTTCGGTGCCGTGTTCCGTCTGGCGCACACCGCCGTCCCCCTCAGCTACGCCCAGCTCGCGCAGGCATGCGAGATCAAACCCGACCGGGTCGGACTACTCGCCCGGGGGCGGGGCAGGATCACCTCGTTCGAGAAGATCACCACCATCGCGGACGCTCTACGCATCCCCGGCCACATGGTCAGCCTGGCACCACGCCCATGGGAGAACGGAGACGATGTGCGCCGACGAGAGTTCCTCACCGCTTCGGCAGGCGCCGGACTCGCCGTCGCCCTCACTGTCCCCCAAGTACCCGGGAAACGACTCGGCAGCAGCCTCCCCGACCAACTACGCGACCGCACCGCCCGCCTGCGCCGTCTGGACGACATCCTCGGTGGAGGCGACACCCACCGCGTCTATCTCGGGGAGTACCAGGCCACCAAGCGTCTCCTGCGTGAAGGCACCTACACCGAGACCACCGGCCGCGATTTACTGTCAGTGCTGGCAGAACAGGCCCAGCAGGCAGGATGGGCAGCCTTCGACGCCGGACGCCACGATGACGCCCGCGGCCTATACGAGGACAGCCACCACGCGGCCACCACAGCAGGCGACCACGTTCTCGCCGCGAACGCACTGGCCTTCCTCGCCTATCAAGAACGCGATCCACGCGCCGCTGAGCACATCGCCCTCCAGTCCTGCCACACCGCAGGGCCCCACGCACCTCCCAGCGCCCGCGCCCTCTTGCACGAGCGGCGTGCCTGGGCACATGCGCTGGCCGGAGAACCCGGCGAAACCGAACGTGCTCTGGAAGAGGCAGTGGGTGCGCTCGCCGAACGAGCGGACGCTCCCCAGCCGGACTGGGCGGCCTGGGTCGATCACACCGAACTGCAGATCATGACCGGGCGGTGCTGGTCCGAACTCGGCCGACCACTACGAGCCGTTCCCGTCCTGGAACAAGCGCTCAGCGGGTTCGATGACGCGCATGCCCGCGACAAGGCCCTGTACATGACCTGGTTGGCCTCGGCCTACATGTCCGCAGGGGAAGTCGAACAGGCAGCGGCGACCGCCACCCGAGTGCTGACCCTCGCTGCGGGTGTAGCGTCGGTGCGGCCACGCCAGAAGCTCGCTCCGGTACTCGACGAACTCGCCCACCACCGTGGTCTGTCTGAGGTCGCCAACACACTGGAGCTGGCCAGCAACGTCTAGGTGTGGTCGGGAGCCGTGGTAGTCCCGATCCACCGCAGGCAGTCCCGGGAGCCTTCCACAATCGCGGTCGCAACGACCTCGGGGTTCGTCCACGGGTGGTGTCCGATCAGGTGGGACTCGATCTGCTGGTACCGGTCAGCGCGGGCCTTCAGTAGAAGCTGCCACTCCTCCCCCGTCCCGAACTCGCCCAGGTGCCAGAACACCGAGGTCACCGGACCGATGATCTGCGCGCCCGCCGCGAGCTTGGCCTCTACGAGGGATTTTGCCAGTTCCATTGCCTGTTCGCGGGTCTCGGTCGCCGTGGACACCTGAAGGTAGTCGGTCATGGGGGTCCGTTCCGTCGCGGGTGTTCTCTGGGCAGCATAGACGCGGAACGTGGCGGTGGTCATCGGCCTGGTTCCGACCATCGAGGACGTCTGAAGAACACGAAGGTGCCCCCGACCGAGAGTTCGGGGGCACCTGGATACGGGTGTAGTTACGCGCCGTCGCCCTCGCCGGCGGCGGCCTTGCGCTTGCGGGCCAGGTACAGGGCGCCACCACCGGCACCCACCGCGGCCACAGCCGCAGCGACCAGCCCGGCCAAAGCACCACCGGTCACCGGCAGAGTGCCACCGGCGCCGGCCTGCTGGGCCGGGCCGTCCTCGCCCTTGCCGTTGTCGCCCGGGGCGGGGGTGGACTTGTCGTCCTCGTCAGTGCCGCCCTTCTCACCCTCGTCCTCGCAGTCCTGGAGCTGCTCCCAGGTGTGGGTGACGTCCACGACGGTCTCCCACTCGCCACCCTTGCCCTTGGGCTTGTGCTCGACGACCATGCGCATCTGGTCGAGCTGCTCGGACTCCCAGGCCAGCACCTGACCGGACTGCACACGCTCACCGTCGGCGACCTGCTCGTCGTCGAGCCAGGTGCTGTAGCGGAACTTGCCCTTGTCGTCGCTGAGGATCAGCTCGCCGCTGACGCCGTCGCAGGTGTCGGTGAACGTCACCGTGGTCTCGGCGGGGGAGTCGGTGTCGCCGCCCTCACCCTCACCCTCACTCTCGCCTTCGTCCTCGGAGTCGTCCTCGTTGCCAGTGTCGTCACCGTCGCCGTTGTCGGGGTCCTCTTCCTGTACCGCGGTCCAGGTGCCCTCCACACACTCCAGGACCGTGCCGTCGTCCAGAGTGCTCGGGTCGGCGCCCTCCTCGCAGTCGGCGCCCTCCTCAGGGGTGGCGGGGGTGTCGGGTTCGGAGATGATGACCCAGTACCGGTTGCGGGGGTTGTCGGGGTCCTTCTGACATTCCAGGACGGTGCCGTCGTCCAGGGTGACGGGGGTGCGGCTGTCCTTGACGGTGCACGTGTCGCCGGGGGCGGGGGCGGTGTCGGCCACCGCCGCAGAGGTCGGCAGGGCCAGGGCGGCCGCGACCATTGCGGTGAGTATCAAAGAGCGTGCGGACACAGAGGTCTCCAGGGGCTGTGACAAAAGAAGATGTGGAGGCCGCCGCCCGGGGCAAGGGGTTAGCGAGGGGGCGGCCGATACCCATAAGACGCCAGATACCGGAGTGAGGTGTACATAAACCCACTGGTAACACCGTGTTTTTTCGCTGCATATCACCGACAGCGACCGAAAATTCTCGACCCGGACAACGGTCACCACCAGGCAGGAACACCACCAATGGCACCATGGGGGAATGAGCACACCCACGTGGGACATCACCCGGGCGTTGGACCCACCGGTGCTCACCGCCCTACCTGCGCTGCACACCCACCCCCACGCGGCCGCCGACATCGGCTGGCGCATCACCGTGGCTGTGCTCCGAGCCCGCGCCGAGGGCACCGACGGGCCCATCCCCCTGCACCGCATCATCCCGTTCGACGCCCTGAACGGGCGCCTTCCCGACCACGTCATCGCTTTCATGCGCCGATCGGTGAACGTGCGCACGGACCTGGCCGCGCCCACCCCGATCCTTCACGAGCGCCTGGAATATCTGCGCCGGGTCGGACCCACCCTGCCCACACAGGCCGACGCACCCTAGGCAGAGATCAGCCCGGCGAGGGGCCGGGGTTCTGCGCCAGCCGCACCGCGGCCTCGCACAGCGCCGCCACGAGTTTGGTCGACGCCGGGTCCTGGCCCGCGAACGTGCTCCGCGACCTCTCAGAAAACCTTCTCCAGCACCAGTAGGCTCGCCTGCGAAAGACCCTGACCAGGAAGAGACCCGCCCATGTCCGTGGACGCCGACCGCATCAACGCCCTCCTCGACCAGGCTATGGAGAAGCAAGCGACGCCCGGGGCGGTCTGGCTCGTCGGCGGCCCCGCTGGCGCCGTGGCCGGCGGGCAGATTGGAGTCCTAGACCCCACCGATCCCACAACACTGACACGACCCGACACCCTGTTCGACATCGCTTCCCTCACGAAGGTCACAGCGGTTTGGTCAGTGATCGGCACCCTCTGGGACAAGGGTGATCTGCGCGTGGACGACTCCCTCGCTCACCTCCTGCCGGACCTGGCCACCTCGCCCCTGGGCCAGGTGACCGTGCGCCAGCTCCTCACCCATACCGCGGGGGTTCCCCCACGCGCACAGCTGAAGGCCCTGTACGGGACCGACGCAACCGACATCCGCCGCGGAGTCCTCTTTGAACAGTTGCATCACACCCCCGGGGAGGAGGTGCAGTACACCGACCGGGCCGCGCTCATCCTGGGGTTCCTCGCTGAAGAACTCACCGGTCAGGGTCTGGACGTGCTCGCCCGAGAGCGAGTGTGGGCTCCTCTAGGGATGGGGCAAACCCGCTTCGGGCCGTTGCCTGCTCAACAAACAGGGCGTACCGCTCCCACCGAGCTGGACGACGAGAGTGGTCGGCATCTGCGGGGTATCCCGCACGACTTCTCCGCCCGCCTTTTGGGTGGGGTGTGCGGCATCGCTGGGGTGTTCTCCACAGCCCCGGACGTGGGCAGGTTCCTGGCGCACATGCTCACTGCGGTGGACGGGGTGGGGTTCGGGGAGAAGTGGGTGGCGGAGTCTCTTCGGGTACAGACCGGCGAGCTCGAACCTCAGCGTGGCCTGTTCTGGCACCCCGCTACGCAGACTGCCCCGGAAGAGGATGTGTGGGTGCACTACGGGTTCACAGGGACAGGGGCGTGGGTTTGCCCGCACCGGGAGCGGTGGGCCGTCCTCATGACGAACAAGCTGTTCTACACCCGAGACCGTGGCCCGATCACCGAGCTTCGCGGAGCATTCCGACAGGCCGTGTTCTCCGGCGGTACGACCTCCTGACCGCTGAGGTCATCAACCACGCACGCAACACGTTGGCTAACTAGCTTCGTGCCAATGGAAGAGATTCGAGGCAACCTCACATGATGAACGATGGTTCGAAGAAGTCCAGCTACAGTCACAGCAACGGCCAAGACGGCAACTGTGTGGGGGCGCGCAGTGTCCTGGAGCCCTCCCAAGTGTTCATGAATGTGTCGACGTCGGAGGGGGCTACCCTGCTTCGCACTGCGACCCGTGGCTAGCAATATCGCCCTGATATGAGTCGGACCCCACCAGAGGAATTGGTGGGGTCCGGTTCTGTGTCTACCGGGTCAGGCATCCGCTAGCTAGAACCGAACAACCGGCGACGACGCCGACCACGCCTGACGGAACCGAGTTCTGCCACCGGGTTGCCCGCCCACAGATGCGTCCCTTCCTCGTCCACGGTCACCCCCAGAAGGTCACGGCCCGGCGACCCGTGTGTCACCCACTCGTCCCACGCTGCCGTGATCTCCGCCCACAGAGCCCGGGGCCCAACCTGCCGTGTCTCGTACATACCGTCCGCCGGGGTGTACTCGCCGAGCGCCCACGACCCGTCCGGGGTGGCCACGTATACGGTCGCTTCCCCGGTCCACTCCGGGTGGTGCTCGGAGGCCTCGTACACCGCGTACCGCAGATCCGGGACCAGGTGGCCCAAGACGAGCTGCCACCCCTGGTGCCGGTGTGCGACCACCCGGGGGTTCAGCCCGATCAGGCCGTCCGTCACTCCAGGGGCATCCTCATCCACCAGCTCCCGCACCCGGCGCGTGTCCGGCCGTTGGGACCGCAACGTCATGAACGGGGCGTCACCGATGAAGTGCCCGCTCGCGGTCCCGTCACCGTGAACTCGGAGCTTGAGCAGGACACCGGGGGTGTTGCCCACTTCGAACGGTGTCACGATGATTCCGTACTGGTGGGTCTGCTCCACCCACGGCAACGGAACCTCGCCGCGGGCCGCGACCGTCGACAGCACCCGATCGAACAGCCCTTCGCCCACGCCCTCGGTTGCACCGGTCGCGTCGGCCGTCACGACCGTGGGATGGTAGCCGGCCTGCGCGAGGTTCTTCACCGCGGTTTCGGCCAGCGCTTCGTCGACCTCCACCGACACCACCGACCCCTCGCCCAACACCTGGCACAGGAGCGCGGCATTATAGCCTGTGCCGGTCCCGATCTCCAACACCCGGTGACCTTCCTGGGCGTCGAGCGCCTGGAGCATGTCCACGACCAGCGACGGCTGGCTGATGCTGGACGTGCGCAACCGACCCCACCCGGGTTCACCGTTGGGGCCACCAACCGGAGTGCCGTCGTCCACTTGGACAGCGAGCGCGTAGTCCTGGTGAGCCCACCGGGCGTGGTCGGGGTCCTCTCGGGTCACCGGCCGGAAATACCCAGGGTGGTCGCGAGCGGTGACCCACACGGTGTCGGGGATGAACTCAGCCCTGTTCACGGACAGGAGGGCCCGGTGCCACAGGGGGTCGATGAGCTGGCCGGTGGAGGTGAGCGTCTGAGCCAACAGAGCGCCGGGGTACGCGGTCACCGGTTGGGATCCTGCCCGTCTCCCGACTGGGGTGGGATGGGTTCCGCGCCGTGTTTGGTGGGGTCTTGGCCGTCGCCGCCCGCGCTGCCGCCTGTTCCGCCATCGGTGGGTTTGTCCTGGTTGTCGTGCTTGCCCACGTTGCGCTCCGTCCTGCTGGGGGCCAACCCCTGCACAGTAACCCGGTGTGGTCGGGTTGTCGCGGGTTTGGCTGAAACCGGACACGAAGCGGCCACCCGCCTGTGACGGTGCGAGCAGCCGGTAGAAGCGCGCGGTCAGTTTGGAACCCCGGGATTGGCCCACCCTCACCGGCCGTCGGGGTGTGGTCTCCTCAGCGCGCACCGTGGGCTTCATGGTCACCAAGGCATACATCCGCACTTCCACGATCGTGCCGGTTGGTTCGGGGCCTGGAGATACCCATCCACCACGGTCATGCCGGGGAGCCGTCCAGGCGAGCGAGGACGGTCATGATCTCGGCAAGGGTGTCATGAGGGAGGGCCAGACCGTGGGAGAGAGGCTGTGCCTGTCACCCGTGAGCTACCCCGATCAGGGTGCCGACATGGTCGGCCTCAGGTGCCGGCTCCACCCACACACGAGCGTGCTCGAACCCCACGTTGCGGAGCAACCCCTCCCACACCTGCGGTTCATGCGCCCACCGGTGCACCCACACGGCCCGGCCCTGGAACCCGTTCGCGTACATCCCCTGAACCCCATAGGCGCCAGTGACGGCAGGGGCGTGAGCGAACACCAAACGACCCCCGGGTTTGATCCTGTCGCGGACCAGAGGCAACAACGTTTCGGGGTCGGTGAACCACACCGCGCCCCACATCGAATACGCCACATCCCACCGCTGGTCTGTCCCCGCGAGAAAGGTGAGCACGTCGCCCTGAACGAACCGTGCGCCTGGGACCTCGCCCCACCACTGGTGTGCCGCATGGATGTGTTCGGCTGACAGGTCCACACCGGTGGAATCCACACCCGTACTCGCCAGTGCCGCCACCGCGTCTCCTCGACCACACCCGAGTTCGAGGGCGCTCTCAGGTTCACCCAGCAGTTCCGGGCCGGGGCCGTGGTCGTTGTACTGGCACCAGCGCAGCGCCTTCTTGAGTGCTGCCTCCCGTGAGGGGGTGGGGAGGTTACCGGCGTAGCGGTCCCAGTAGGTGGTCAGGTCGGTGACGATCATCGTGTGGCCCCTGTGCGGTGTGGTAAGGACCGTCACACGGTAGCCACCAGCGCTGCCCTAAGACAGGGGTTTGGTAAGAAAACCCCGACACCCCAGAGGGCGCCAGGGTTTTCGCCTACAGGATCAGTGGCAGTCGGTTCCGTGAGCACACGGTGAGCAGTTGGCGGCGTCGCGGCCCCACAGCGGCTGGTCGATGACGAACCCGTTCTCCTCGATGACGCGAGCGGTCTTCACCACCGTCCCGTCGTTCTTGAACTCGATCTCGGGTACGTGCTCCAGGTAGCGGCCGTGGTGGCGCTCGCAGAAGTTCCGGTAGTTGACCGTGTCCAGGATGAACCCGTGCACGGCGATGTCCACCAGCGGTCCGCAGCCAAGCCCGAGCCCCTGGCCGGTCTTCTCCATGGCGGTGATCAAATAGGCCACGGCCTGGCCGAAGCACCGTTCGGCCATGACGGTGTCCCAGGGGTGGTCGCGGGTGAGCAGGGCGAGCTGGCGGTCCCACACCTGAGGGGTCACGTAGTCGTGGGGGTCACGGGTGGCGGTGGGGGTGTCCACGATGGTGGTCATCGGCTGCCTCTCTGTTTCGGCCGGCAGGGTGTGCCGGGCTGTGATCCCAGGAAACGTCCGGGGGCCGGAGAGGATCAATGCGCTCGTGGTGAGCACACATTGACCACGAAGGCAATCTTGTGACCGTGATCATCCGGGTAGGGTCCCTGGCCCGACCCTCTGGAGAGCGACGTGAAGGTCAGCCGCGCCACCCGCGCCCAGCTCGCCCGCGAGGCTTCTCGTATTCGCGCCGAACAGCAACGTCATGGTGTGGCCGTACCTGCGATCTCCGACCAGATCACCCGAACCCTGCCTGTCAGCACGTTGGGGGCTTGGCGGCTCGCCTATGGGTGGTCTCGCCGCCATGTTGTGGAGGCTGTGGGTGAGGTGTATCGCTCCGATGGTTTAGCCCCACCGGGGCTTACCACCGCCATGCTCTGCCGGTGGGAGCACGGCCAGACCCGACCCGGCCCCGAGTACGTGTACGCTCTGGCCCGCGTGTACGGGATACCCCCGACACGGTTAGGTGTTCCCCTGCTCGTGCGTGGCCCCGGTTGGTACGGTCACCCCATACCGCAGCCGCGACAGGAGCACCACATGCCCCCCGAGTATCCCGAGCTGACCGCAGTCGCCGACAGCATCCGCCTGCATGGTGCCGACGCGGGGGAGGATCTGGCTGAGCAGGCGTTGGGTTTCTACGAGAGCCGATACAGCGATTTCCCGCCTCGGGTGCTGGCTGCGGAAGTGGCGCGCTGCCGCTCTCTGCTGATGGGCAACACCGGCGTCGACGCCCGCCGGGTCCTGGGTTGGATGTCTGCGCTGTTGGGCAATCTCGCCCATCACACTGGCGACCCTACGGGAGCGCTCATTCATCTGGGCACGGCGGCTCGGGTCGGAGAGCAGGTGGGTGACCCCGGCCTGACCGGATGGGCGCTTGGTGCGCAGTCGATGGTGACCATGGGCCGTAACCGCCCGGCTGAAGCTCTCGAACTCGCCGAGCAAGCCGCCCACTACGCCCATACTCCTTTGCGTTCCGCGCAGATCACTGCGTGGTGCCGCCTGCGCCCGCTGGTGGCCTTGGGCGACACCGACGCTCTGACCGTGCACGTTACCCAGGCCCTACGCGACATGGACCGTGCCGAGGAAGAACCCGGACGGTTCGGGTTCGATCGGGCTGAGTTCGAGATGCACTTGGCCGAAGCGTTTCTTCAACACGATCCGGCCCTGGCCGCGCAGCACGCGCAGACCTCGGTCTCCCTCAAACGCTCCGGGTCGCCCGGATGGGCTGCGGCAGTGACGGTGCACGCCCGTGCACAGGCGTCCCGGCGTCAGGCTCAGGACGCGGTGGCATTGGGGGAGAGCGTGCTGGACACGGTCCCGTCCGGGTCACTGCGCGCCACCACCCACGGGCGGTTGCGCTCCCTGGTAGACGATCTGGGAGGGCACCCGAGTGGGGGACCGCTTGCCGAACGGATCTCTCTGTTGAACTAAGCCTTCCGAGCGAAACGCCCCCGGCCAGCCCTGCGCGTTCGCTAGCGCCGGTCCGTGTCGCCCCGGCCCCCGAGAACGTGGTTGATCCGGATTAACCAACTGAATCGAGGACCCATGCACGACTCAGTCCTGTCGGTCACCGCCCCGGCCTCCGGGGTCAGGGGCACCGTTTCGGTGCCCGGAGACAAATCGATCTCCCACCGGGCCCTGATCCTGTCCGCGCTCGCCCAAGGGACCTCCACCATTACCGGGCTTTCCCGAGGCGAGGATCCCGCCCACACCCGCGGCGTGCTCGAACAGTTCGGTGTGGAATTCCTCGACCAGGCCGACGGCACCGTGACCGTGCGAGGAGGGCTGCGGCACGAGCCCGTGGACGTGCTCGACTGTGGCAACGCCGGAACCGGAATCCGACTCTTGTCCGGGGTGTGCGCGGGGTACCCGGGTCTCAGTGTCCTGACCGGCGACCAGTACCTGCGTCAGCGCCCCATGGACCGCGTCGCCGAACCCCTCCGACTCATGGGCGCCGGAGTGGACGCCCGTGACGGTGGCCGTCTGGCCCCACTGGTGATTCGCGGGGGCGATCTGTCCGGGATCACCTACGAGATTCCGAAGGCGTCCGCTCAGGTCAAGTCCTGCCTGCTCCTGGCCGGGCTGTCCGCCCAGGGACCCACCACGCTCATCGAGCCGCACCCGACTCGACGTCATACCGAGGAGATGCTGCTCGCGGCCGGAACCCGGGTCGAAATCGACGGCACCGCCGTGACCGTGCACCCTGGTCTGCTGTCACCGGCTGAGCACACAGTTCCGGGCGACCCTTCCCAAGCGGCGTTCTGGGCGGTGGCCGCCGCCCTGGCCGGCGAGATCGAGCTGCCGAACCTGTACCTGGGGTTCGGGCGGGCGGACTTCCTGAACATCCTGCGCAGGATGGGCGCCGACGTGCGGGTGGAGGAGTCGACGGGGTCGGTGCGCGTGGTCGCCGCCCCGCTGCGCGGGGTGGAGATCACCGGCGCGGACGTGCCGGGGATCGTGGACGAGATCCCTGTTCTGGCCGTTGCGGCGGCCGGGGCGGAGGGGGCCACGGTCATCACCGGAGCCGAGGAGTTGCGGGTGAAGGAATCCGACAGGGTCGCCTCGACGGTGGCGATGCTGACCGTGTTCGGTGTGCACGCCGAGGAGCGTCCGGACGGCATGGTCATCCATGGGCGCGGGGACGCCGCGTTCACCTCCGGCCAGGTGGACAGCGCTGGTGACCACCGCATCGCGATGGCGGCCGCCATCGCGGCCGTGGCCCGCACCAACGGGCAGACCACCATCTCCGGGTGGGGATCGGTAGCCACCAGCTACCCCGGCTTCATCGAACACTTGGTCGCGGTCTCCGGTGCCACCGTGAACCTGGCCTCCTAGTCGAGCAGAAGACGAAGCCGGTCAGCCCTCAGTGCACAACGCGGGTACTCAGCTCACCGGGAGTCGTGGGCTGCGAGTGAGCTCGACGAGCTGCTTCAAGGACACAGGGCCACCCCGTTCGGCCACTCGGGAGCGAATACGTCCCAACAGCGTCTGCGTGCGCCCCGAGTGAACATGCTCCACTCCGGGCACGATCGTGTTTCGTAGCACCTGTTCAGCCGCCTTCCACGAATCCAAACGTGTAAGGGCGTTCAGTAGATGTGCGGCGTCGTTGAGGGCACCGCGTCGGTACGTCCCCGGGCGGCCGTGAAGCGCGGATTCCAACAGGGGGACCGCCTGGGGCCACTGGCCGCAGTCTCCATGGATCATCGCCTCGTGCCAGTCCAGTTCGGCCTCACTCACCCACCATGTCCATGGAGGGTCGCGGTCCTGAGATTCTCCTCGTAGACGAGACCTGGCACGGTTCAGCGTCTCCAGGGCGCGGGCGGGGGTTCCTTCCTGGCCCTGGGCCCGGGCCAGGCGAAGTTCGAACAGACCGCGGACCCTGGGCGGCAGGTCCTGGTCCAGGGCGTGTTCGCACACGCCTCGGGCCTGGTCCGGGCGTTGCTCGTGGGCGTCCTGCATCGCCAACTGGGACAGTGCGAACAGCTCCGCCGGGGCATCGCGGCCCGCCCGAGCGGTGAGGACGGAGGAGCTGGTCAGGCGTCGGGCCAACAGACCACTATCGGCGTCGAAGGCCAGCCACCCCGCCACCTGCAAGGCCTCGGCAGCAGCGGAAGCCATCCCCGGCACGGGGTCGGCGCGCAGGGCCTGGTGTGCGGCGTGGGCGTTGCGCACGGCCGGGGCCACCAGGTCAGTGCCGCCGGTGAGTTCGTCCAGGGTGATCAGGCCCCTGGTGACGGCGCGGACCTGCTCTGCCTCACTGCCTGGTCCGGGGCGCCGCTCGCACCAGTCGGCGTCGAGCTGGAGGACGTGGGCGAGCAGCAGGCGGTAGCGCTCGCGGATGGTGCTACGTCCCGCCTCCCACTCACGGATGCGCCGCGTCAGGGATTCGGCGCTGGCGGTGGCCTCGGGGCCAGCGGCGCGCAGGAGTTCTATGGCGAGGCGGTGGGCGTCCCACCCGGCCTCCAGCCGGGCCTGGCGCAGGGCCGAGGCCCAGGGCGGCCGAGGGAGTTCTGGTGCGGTCATGGCTCGATCCTGCCCCAGTGGTCGTCGTCGCACCCGTGAACGTCCGCGTTCGTCCGGACTCATCACTAGTGCCTTCGTGCCTGCGGCGGACAGGCTGAATTTCAGCAGCACCGCGCTCGCTGGTGCTCTGCCCCCGGATGATCGGAGCCTTGATGGCCGTATTTCCCTCTGCCCTGCACGTGTTGACCTATGACGTTCGTGGGGTGATGACCGCGACCGGAAAGGTCAAGCCCACACGCCAGACCGGGCTGGTCCAGCACACCCACCAGTTTCTGGCCGCGATGGTCGAGCACCACCCCCACACCGAGGTGACCATCACCCGCACCGGCACTGAGCGCCCCGGGTTCATGGGCACACTGCTCACGCCCGAGGGTCAGCGCGCTGAGCTGCGCGGGGTGGCCACCGCCTTCCCCCAGTACCTGGCCGACCCGGTCACCGGAGGCAAGGACCCGGCGCGGGTGCACCGCTACTATGAAGACCTCATCGACCAGGACACCAACCCCATCTGGGAGAGCCTGGCCCGCCAGTACACCGAGCAGGTCCTGGCCGCGCGCACCCCTGATCTGCTGGTGCAGAACATCAACCCGCTCGTGGCGCTTCTCAAGGCCGAGGAGTTCGGTCACCTCAGGCCTGAGCAGGCCGAGCGGTTGCAGATCACCGGCGTCATCCACGACTGT
Organism: Nocardiopsis sp. JB363; assembly: GCF_900143625.1. GTDB lineage: Bacteria > Actinomycetota > Actinomycetes > Streptosporangiales > Streptosporangiaceae > Nocardiopsis. Next base: position 16,695 of record NZ_FRFF01000183.1, on the reverse strand, counting down.
GCCCAGATGCGCGCCCGGTTCGGCTACCTCGCCTCCCGCCTGGACCACACCCGCGCCCGCGTGCGCCTGATCGCGGTCTCCGAGACCATCCGCCAAGCCCTCATCGACGCTGGAGTGGACCCGCACGCGGTGGTTCGCGTGTTCAACGGCATGGACACCGGCCACTTCCTCGACCAGCTGGCCACCGTGCGCCGCGAGCGCGTCTTCGAACAGGTGCGCGTGCGCAGCCGCGTATCCGACCAGGGGCCGGTGGTGTTGCTCTCGGCCCGCCGTGTGCCCTGGAAGGGTCACATCGACCTCATCGACGCCGTCCACTACCTGCACACCAACGGCGACCTGGGCGAGACGGTCGTGGTGATCAACGGGGCCGGGCTGCTGGACACCCGCACTCCCCTCTACGAGCAGGAACTGCGCGAACGAATCCAGCGCAAGGGACTGCAGGAGCACGTGTTCTTGCTGGACGCGCTCACTCCCGCGGAGGTGGTCAGTTGCTACGCCGGCGCGTATGTGGCCGTGCACCCCAGCCGCGAACCCGAGCCCTTCGGCTACACCAACATCGAGGCGATGCTCGCCGGGGTGCCGGTCATCACCACCGCGCACGGAGGCCCCGCCGAGTACATCGACCACGCCCACTCGGGTCTGCTGGTGCCCCCATGCGACCCGCCAGCCCTGGCCACGGCGCTGCACCAGGTGCTGAGCGACCCCGCGCTACGGGACCGGCTCTCGGCAGGGGGGCGTGCCACCGCCCTCACCTTCGGCCTGAAGCCGATGTTCGCCGCCTACGCCCAGACCATCGCCCGCCCCACCCCCGCGAAAGCGAGCCAGCGTTGAGCACCTACATCCTCGGCGTCAACGCCGGTACCGCCACCTTCCACGATGCCGCCGCGTGCCTGATCGACGAAGAGGGCACCGTCCTGGCCTACGTCGAAGAGGAACGCCTGAGCCGCGTCCGGCACGCCGTGGGCACCCACATGCCGACCCTGGCCGTCGACGCGTGCCTGCGTACCGCCGGAATCGAAGCCCATCAGGTCGACGCCGTCGCCGTGGGGTGGGACGAACCCCGACTGGCCGCCGCAGCCGGACGCCGGTGGGAGTTCACCTCCCCCTCCCACTTCCTGGCGGCCCTCGGGCTGCCGCACCGGCCCAGCCTGCACTTCGTACCCCACCACCAGGCCCACGCCGCCTCCGCCTTCCACGCCAGCGGGGCTCAGGACAGCGCCGTGGTGGTGATCGACGGTAACGGAGAGAGTGAGGCGACCTCGCTGTGGCGGGCCCGCCGGGGCCACCCTCTGGTTCAGGTGGCCATCTGGCCGCAGGCGACCAGCCTGGGTCACCTCTACGAGGCCGCCTCGGCGTGGTTGGGGCTGGGCAAGCGCGGCGCGGGCAAAACCATGGGCCTGGCCGCCTACCACACCGGCCAGCGACCCGACCCCGGATGGTTGCGCGTGGGCGAGCACGGGGTGATCTCGGCCCTGGGCGATGACCCCGCCCTGGACTACGCCGCCACCCGCGCCCGGTGGGCCAACCAGGTGACCCGCTTCGCCGGGGCCACCGGACCCTCCCACCCGCCCGCGACCCTGCCCCAGGACGAGCGGGCCGTCCGGGTGGCCGCGGCCGCGCAGACCACGGTGGAGACGACCGTGCAGTGGCTGGTGGGCCAGGCCCGGGCGCTGACCGGACTGGAACAGGTGTGCATCGCCGGAGGCGTGGGGCTCAACTGCGCGACCAACGGCCGCTTGCCGGGCCCGGTGTACGCCCCCCCGGTCCCGCACGATGCCGGGGTGGCCCTGGGTGCGGCCTGGACCCTGGCCGCACCCAGGGAGCCCAAGGTCCTGGACCCCTACACCGGCCCTGCCCCCGGTCCGGTGCCCGACCTGGGCGGAGGCCGGGCGCAGGAGGTGGAGGCCGAACGTGTGGTCGATCTCCTCGAACAGGGCAAGGTCGTGGGGGTGTGCAGGGGGCGCAGCGAGGTCGGCCCTCGGGCCCTGGGGCACCGATCGTTCCTGGCCCTGCCGACCGATGAGGGCATGCGCGCGCACATGAACCGGCTCAAGCGCCGCGAGCAGTGGCGGCCCTTCGGGCCCCTGACCCACCGCGAAGACCACGCCTGGTGGGAGCCCTCCGAACACCTGCACCGCTACATGCTCGGTGCCGCCCACCTGACCCAGGACGGTGCGGCCCTCATGCCCGCGGTGCGCCACCACGACGGCACCACCCGGCCCCAGCAACTCCCACCCGGCGGGGAGGACCTGGTGTGGGAGGTACTGGAGGTCCTCAGCCAGCGCGGCCACGCCCCGGTACTGCTCAACACCAGCTTCAACGGGCCCGGAGAACCGCTGGTGCAGAGCGCGACGCAGGCGCTGGCGTGTGCGCGCCGCCTCGGGGCGGACGCCGTGGTGCTCGACCAGGCGCTGGTGGAACTGGGAGGCGCGACGTGACCGTGACCCGGGCCCAGCCGCCCGCCGGGTACACGCTGGTGGGTGAAGGAGAGCACAGCCGCGTGTTTCGGCCCGACCCGGGGAGCGGGTTGTGCGTGCAGTACTTCAAAGCCCAGGCCCCCGAGCTGACGCCGGACAAGATCGAGGAGGAGTACGCCTACCTAGTGCAGGTCTACTCGTCCCGGTGCCCGCAGCTGCTCCCCTCCCAGGTCCTGATCCGTCCCTCGCCCGACGCGGCGTTGTGCCAGATGGTGCTGGTCAAGGAGTGGGTCCAGGTGCACCCCACGGTGCGGCTGAACCTCAGCACACGCGCCGAGTTGCCCGCCACGGCCCTGGCGGACCTGCACGGGTTCATCACCCTGACTCGGGAACTGCTGGAGCGGGTGTCGCGAGAGCAGGTGCTGTTGCCCGACATCATCGACTACCGGTTCCAGAACCTGTGCGTGGACTCGGCAGGGCGTGTGCGGTTGGTCGACACCAACCGCCTGATCAACACCAACGCGCTGCGAAAACTGGCGCCGGGGCGCAGTCTAGACCTGGATCGGCGGTGGATCCACGGCCGTCTCCTGCGCCGCTTGATGTACCTGGAAGCCGCCTTCGGCGGTCGCACGCGCGGCGACCTGCTGGGCGATGGCCTCTACCGCCGCTACCTGGACCAGGACACCATGCACCGACTGTTCGAAGACAGCCGCGCCGAGGGGGAGATGCTGTGAACGAGCACGATCTCCAGCGACGCCACCCCGCCCCCGAAAGCGGGGGAGATCCCCTCGGTGAGGACTACGCGCTCCTGACGCGCTCCCATGCGCTGCGGGCCCTGGGAGGAAAGTCCCAGTCCCTGGGGCTGCACGAAGGCACCACCAGCCCCCGCAGCCGCTTGACGCACTCGCTGGAGGTGTCCCTCATCGCCGGGCGACTCGCTGAACGGCTCGGAGCCCATGGGCGCCTGGCCCAGATCAGCGGCCTGGCCCACGACCTGGGCCACCCCCCGTTCGGGCACTATGGCGAGAGCGTCCTGAACGCCCTGGCTCACGAGGCCGGGGGGTTCGAGGCCAACGCCCAGACCCTGCGCATCCTCACCCGACTGGAGGTAACCGAGGCCGGGGTGGGATTGAACCCCACCCGCGCGACCGTGGACGCGGCCTGCAAATACCCATGGCCACGCCAGGAAGGACGGCGCAAGTTCGGAGTCCACCCCCAAGACGTCGAGGCGTTCACCTGGGCCCGGCAGGGCGTCCCCGCCGCCCACGTGCGCGTTGAGGCGCAGATCATGGACTGGGCGGACGACGTCGCCAACGCCACCGGCGACTTCGAGGACGCCGTACGCGCACAGCTCTTCTGCCCACGCATGCTCGCCGCCCCAGAACACCGCCGCTTCCTCAGCGCCCTGGCAGCACAGGACCTGACCGAGCACCCTCAGGAACTGATCGACGAGGCCGCCCAACGCCTCCTGGGCTCAGCCCCTCTGCGGGAACTGGTCGGGGCCGGGTTCGACGGTTCCCCCTCAGCCGAACGGTTGGTGCACACGCTCACGCAGGCCCTGACCACACGGTGGATCCGCGCCGCCACCGCCCACGGGGATCCCGTACGTGGCCACCACGCGGACCTGCACGTCGAAGCCGTCGCTGAGGCCGAAGCGGCCTGGATCACCGCCATCACACTCCACCACGTCCTACGCCCACCCCAACGACGCCGCCACCGACCCCAGGCCAAGGCCGCGCTGGAGCACCTGTTCGAACACCTGCTCACGCACCCCAACGGCCTGTCCCCGCGCTTGGGGGTCAAACGCGACCACGCTTCACCCACCTCACTCATTCGCGCTGTCACGGACCACATCGCCTCCATGACCGAACCACAGGTGAACGCCTGGGCACGAGAGCAAGGAGTGTGGTGAACCCCCACCGCCACCACCCGGGATCTGGAATCATGAAACCCCAACACCGAACACACGAGAGGTCACCCATGTCGCCCCTGCTGCGCGTCGCCGTCCCCAACAAGGGCTCACTGCACACCAAAGCGGTGGCGATGCTCCATGCGGCCGGGTACCAGCAGCGCACCGACTCCAAGGAACTCGTCATCACCGACGAAACCAACGGGATCGAGTTCTTCTACCTGCGCCCCCGCGACATCACCACCTACGTGGGCTCGGGCCAGCTGGACATGGGCATCACCGGCCGGGACCTGCTCAGCGACTCGGCCGCGCCGGCCGAAGAGGTCCTCGCTCTGGGCTTCGCCCGCTCCACCTTCCGCTTCGCCGGTCACTCTGAGACGGCGCGCAGCGTGCACGACCTGGAGGGCAAGACCATCGCGACGTCCTTCCCCACAGTGGTCGCCAAGCACCTTACCGACCACGGCGTCGAGGCCGCAGGGATCGTGCGCCTGGATGGCGCGGTCGAGACCGCCCTGCGCCTGGGAGTGGCGGACGTGATCGCGGACGTGGTCGAGACCGGCGCGACCCTGGCCCACCTGGGCCTGGAAGTCATCGGCGAGCCCATCATGAGCTCGGAAGCCGTCATCGTCCAGGGAACTCCGGAGGTGGGCAGCGACGTCTCGCGGCGGTTCCTGCGACGTTTGGATGGTGTCCTCACCGCCCGGGACTACGTCCTGCTCGACTACGACATCGAGGTCGCCAACCTGGACCAGGCCGTAGCTATCAGCTCGGGCAAGGAGGGGCCGACGATCTCCCCACTGCACCGGGAAGGCTGGTCAGCGGTACGGGTGATGGTGCCCACCGCCAAGACGCACACGATCATGGACCAGCTGGAGCAGGCGGGAGCCCGAGCCATCCTGGTCACCAAGATCCAGGCCTGCCGCGTCTGAGACGGGCGAAGGTAGGGGCGGGTTCGGGTCGGACAGCACCGATCCCGCCCCTGCGGCGCAGCCCCGCTCTGCTGGCCGAAGTTCTCTCCATCCACTGCGGGTAGCAGCTGACCCCCGCCGAGCTCGGCTACGGCCCAGCCAAGGGCACCGCCTACCGAGGTCCCGGCGACATCCTCACCGACCTGGCGCCGGCCACCGCCGCTCGCCACCTCAAGTAACGTTGACCACTCCTCGGGGGTTAAGCCCCCTATGGGCTAGGGTGATGCCGACATTAATGCGCATTCCGAATCCGTTCGGATACTTGCTCAGCCAGTAGTACGGCATGGCGTGTGGCCAGCTCGTGCTTTTGTGAATCGGCCACTGCCAGCCAGATCAGCACAGCCTGTGCTGAAGGCGGCTCGTTCAGTTCGGCGACCCTGCGCCCGATCCGATAGCTCACACCTGCGTTCAAAGCATGGGACGCCGCGCCTTCGCGTCCCCTGGCCTGCCACTCGAGGTCGGTCAGTGCGGTCGACAAGCCCTGGCGCCGCACAGTCGTCAAAAACGTTGAAACCGTAGCGAGCATCCCTTCGGGTGCCCTTTTCACGATCGCTTCAGCCTCGGCCTTGACACCCTCATCCAGGCGAGTCGCCAATTGCGGATCCTTCCCAGGAGTACGACCATCTTACCGAGCGCCCCTCGAACGTGCAGGGGATCCATTGAGGCGCAATGACAGCTTCGACAAGGTTTAAGGGTGGGGGCCGGTCAGATCTTCAGTACAGGGTGAGGTTAGTATGCCGCACGCCTCCCATACGGGCGATGAGTTCACCACACTGAGTCGGCCACGCCCATATCCTGGGCATGTGCTCACCACGTAGTTGGTGGTGTTGAAGTGTCGAAAGTACTCTAGACGCCGGGGATGCTCTTTCAGAGAACGGGATGAGGAGCCTCGAGACGTCATCTGCAGGTACCCCCCGAACGTCGGCACACGCATACCCCGCCGCTAAGGTGTCAACGGCAAGCCTGCCGAGGAACGCCGCCACCCACATGTCCAGATCGCCCGCGCACGCCTACCGGATGTGTGGCCAGGACAGAGGTCGATTCCACGAAGTGATCGATCCCGCCCATCGCTCATCCACGGCGCAAGCTGATCCGGTCATCGAGCAGGTGATTCAACGGGTGTCGGGACGGCCAGGATGACCAGGCCGAGCTGTTTCATTATTGCGCGTGACGCGGGTAGAGCACGCAGTTTGGGGGTCCGGGCCAAGTCGTTGGCGACGTTCACCACGATGCCCACGCGCAAGCGGGCCTCGGCTTCGGGTAGATCGGGGACCACAGTGCGCATCAGAGTGACCCATTCGTTGATGTATTCGCGCTGGGTCTGCTTGCTCTGCTCACGTGCCTGACCAGTCAGGTGTCGAGCCTCGCGCAGCAAGATGGTGACGTAGGTGTGGTGATCGGCTACGAAATCGACGTAGGAGGCCAGGAGCGTGGTCAGGCCCTCATCAGGATTGCTGGCACGTCCCAGGGCGCGGTGCATGTCGTAACGCACCCACTCATCTCCGCGGGCCAGTAGCGCCGCCAGCAGATGTTCTTTGGACTCGAATTCGCGGTAGACACCGGAGGTGGCCACCCCCGCGCGAGAACCGATGTCTTCGATGCCCACGGACGTGTACCCGTATTCGGCCCAGAGCGTGAGTGCGCTCTGCAACAGTCGCTCACGTCTGGCCGAGGGGAAGAGCCCTATTCCTTGAGATGATGGTGGGCTCGCCTGAGCCGGTTCGGGCGACAGGCGTGCGATAGCCAGGATGATGTCGTGTAGTACTCGTTGGTACCGCTTCTTCGACAGAGCTTGGGGGCGGGTGGAGGTCGAGGAGAGCACCGAGCACAGGCTCTGAGTCAGGAGACGGGTGTCCTGATCGGTGAGTTCGGGGCGGTGCCGCGCCAGCAAGGAGGCCAACAGGCGCATGGTGTGGGACACCTCGGCGCGCAAGAGCGCGTATTCCTCCGAGGGCAAGGCCCGTGCTTCGCGTAGCCAGAGCAGACCCAGCCGATCACTTTTCACGGCCGCGCGGGCCAGCCCCTGGGCGACAGTATCCAGATCAGTGTTCTGGGTGTCCTCGATGGTTTGGCGCACAGGCTCCATCTCGCGCATCACCGCGGCGGTGAGCAACTGGGGTTTGCCACGGAAATGGCGGTAGAGCGCTGTGGGGGTCACGTTGACGGCCGCGGCCACCGAACTCATGGACACACTGTCGTAGCCGTGGTGGTGGAAGAGTTCGGTGGCTGCGGTGATGATCAGCTCGCGCCGGTTGGGCGGTCGGGTGCCACGAGCGGGCGCCTGCCTGGTCTGGTTCGGCATACCTCTCCTGGCCCAGCGCATGGATCTGGGCGGATCATCCGATAGGTCGATTCTCCTGAGGCCAGTAAGCCTTACGGAGTTTGCGCTTGAGAATTTTACCCGTACTCGCCAACGGCAGTTCGGCGACCAGTTCGCTGCTGCGTGGCGCTTTATAGGCAGCGATGTGAGTCAGACAGTGCTGGCGCAGTTCCTCGGTTGAGGGCTCATGACCGGTGCGGGGCACCACCACCGCGTGCACCTTTTCCCCCCAGACCTCGTCGGGAACCCCGATCACTGCGCAGGAGGCCACTCCGGGGTGTTTGGCCAGGGCGCCCTCCACCTCTGCGGAGTACACGTTCTCTCCGCCGGTGACGATCATGTCCTTGAGCCGGTCCACCACGAACAGGTAGCCGTCCTGGTTCATGTATCCGACATCGCCGGTGTGCATCCATCCCCCGCGCAGCGCCTGTTCACTCTCCTGGGGGCGTTTCCAGTAGCCCGACATCATGTGGTCGCCGCAGGCGACGATCTCTCCGACCGTGCCCCGGGTCACCTCGGTGTCGTCTTCATCGACCACGCGGACCTCGGCGTGCGGGGCCGCACGGCCGGCGGAGGCGCGCAGTTCGGGCTGGTCGTGGTCTGCGGGGCGCAGGATGGTGGCGACCGGCGCCAGTTCGGTCATGCCGTAGGCCTGAGAGAACTTGGCGTTGGGGAAGAGTCGGCGTACCCGTTCCAGCAGGGGCTGGGAGATGGGAGAGGTGCCGTAGAGCACATGCAGGACACCGGACAGGTCATAGCGGCTGGCCTCGGGGTGGTCGACCATCATTTGGAGCATGGTCGGCACCAGGAGCACGTCGGTGATGTGCTCGCTCTGCAGGGTGTGCAGGACCTGGTTGGGCGTGAAGGTGGGCAGGAACAAGTGGGTGGCGTTTTGTAGCTGTCCGGTGAGCCAGATGAAGATCTCGGCCATGTGGAACAGCGGGGCCACGTGCAGCATGCGCCCGCCCGAGCTGATCCAGTCACCGCTGACCAGGGTCCCCAATGCGCTGATGTGGATGTTGTCGTGGCTGAGCATCACCCCCTTGGGGGTACCGGTGGTGCCGCCGGTGTAGAAGATCCCGAACAGGTCTTGGCCGCCGCGTCGGGCATCGGGCACAGGTGCGGTTTGGGTGATGAGCTGTTCGTAGTCGAGCATGCCCAAAGGGCAGGTTCCGCTGCCGCAGTAGATGAGAGTGTGCAGGTCTGCGCACTGCTCGCGTAGCTGTTGGGCGGCACCGCACAGTGGTTCATCGACCAGCAGGACCGAGATTTCGGCTTCGGTGATGGCATGGGTGAGTTCGGGCACGCTCCACCGGTAGTTCAGCGGTGCCAGGGCCGCATCGGCCCAGGGCACCGCCAGCAGGTATTCGTGGTACCGGTCGCCGTTCAAGGCCAGCATACCGACGCGGCCCCCGGAGGCCACCCTCAGTTTTTGGAGTGCGCCGGCCAAACGTGCGATGCGGTCCGCGGACTCGGCCACGGTGCGCACACGCCCCTGGTGTTGGGTCAGGGGCCGGTCGGGATCCTGTTGGAGAGCATTGTGCAGGGACTGAGTCAGGTACATGGTGGGCTCCGTTGCGATGCTGTGGTTGAAAGGGGGGTGGGCGCTCGGGGCGTGGCCGGTCTGGGTCTGTGCTCACAGGTCGCGGGCGATGATCTCCTTCATGATTTCGGTGGTGCCGCCGTAGAGGCGCTGCACTCGTTGGTCCACCCACAGGTGGGCGATGGGGTACTCGGCCATGTAGCCGTAGCCGCCGTGCAACTGCAAGCACTGGTCGAGCACGACCGAGGCGTGTTCGGTGGTCCAGGACTTGGCCATGGCCGCGGTGACCGCGTCCAGGTCCCCGCGCAGGTGTTGGGCGATGCACGCGTCGACGAAGGTGCGGGCGATGCGTGTGTGGGTGGCAGCCTCGGCCAGGGTGAAGCGGGTGTTCTGGAAGTCGAAGATCCTCTTGCCGAAGGCGGTGCGTTCCTTGGTGTAGGCCAGGGTGTGTTCCAGAGCGGTTTCCATGGCCACGACCGCGGTGATGGCGATGGTCAGCCGCTCCTGGGGCAGTTGGTTCATCAGCTGGGCGAACCCGTGTCCGGGTTCACCACCCAGGACATGGTCGGCGGGTACCCGTACCTGGTCCAGGAACAACTCGGAGGCGTCTTGGCCGCGCTGGCCGATCTTGTCCAGGATCCGGCCGCGTTGGAACCCGGGACGGTCGGTTTCCACCAGCATCAGTGAGATGCCGCGGCTGCCCGCCTCGGGGTCGGTTTTGGCCACGACGATCACCAGATCGGCTTGGGAGGCGTTGGTGATGAAGGTCTTGGCACCGCTGATCACGTACTCATCGCCCTCACGATGGGCGCGCGTGGCCACCGCTTTGAGGTCCGATCCGGTGCCGGGTTCGGTCATGGCGATGGCCGCGACGACCTGCCCGGTGGCCATGGGCGGTAGCCAAGTGCGTTTTTGCTCCTCGGTGCCGTAGGCCAGCAGGTAGTGGGCGGCCACCATGGAGTGCACCGCCACACCCCAAGCGGTGTCACCCACCCGGTTCTGTTCTTCGAGTAGGACGGCCTCATGGGCGTAGGTGCCCCCGCCGCCGCCGTACTCCTCAGGGATGGACAGGCACAGCAGCCCCGCCTTCCCGGCCGTGGTCCACAGTGAGCGGTCCACATGGTGTTGCTCGCGCCAGCGCTCTTGGTGCGGGGCCAGTTCCCTGGCGGCGAAGGTGCGGACCAGGTCGCGTAGAGCGGCCAAGTCCTCATCCATCCAAGGCGAAGGGTTTTTCGAAGGCATGGTGGGCCCTTTCTAGATCATGAAGCCGCCGCCGCACACGAGGGTCTGGCCGCTGATGTAGTTCGACTCGGGGGAGCACAGCAGGTAGACGGCACCGGCCGCTTCCTCGGGGGTCCCGGCCCGCCCCAGGGGAATGGAACGCTCCATCTGCTCCAGCAGTTCGGGGTTCATACCGATCTTGATGTCGTTGCCCTGAATGCTGATGGTGCTGTCGCCGTCGGCGCTGGCCGCGGTGAGCCGGGTGTGGATCATCCCGTAGGCCACGGCGTTGACCGTGATGTTGTAGCGCCCCCACTCCTTGGCCACGGTCCGGGTCAGCCCTTCGACGCCGGCCTTGGCCGAGGCGTAGTTGGCCTGCCCGACATTGCCGCCCACCCCGGCCAGGGAGGAGATGTTGACGACCTTGCGGCACGGCACCTGTAGGCCGGCGGCGCGTTCGGCCTTGACCGCGGCCGAGATCACCGGCTGGGCGGCGCGCAGGATCCGAAACGGTGCCTTCAAATGCACGTCCAAGATCGCGTCCCACTGGTCGTCGGTCATCTTCTGGATGACGTTGTCCCAGGTGAATCCGGCGTTGTTGACGATAATGTCGATGCCGTCGAAGGCCTCCACCGCGGTGGAGACGAATTCCTCGGCGAAGGCCGGCGCGCTCACACTGCCCACGCAGGGCACCGCCTGCCCTCCTCTCGCCTCGATCTGGGCCACGGTGTCCTTGACCGGGTCCTCGTCCAGGTCGTTGAGGACGATGCGGGCCCCTTCGGCGGCCAGTTTGAGGGCGATGGCCTGGCCGATACCGCGTCCGGCGCCGGTGACCAGAGCGGTCTTACCTTGCAGGTTCGTCATCGTTCTCACATGCCTTTCATGGGTGGGTACGCAGCGACGGTCGCATGGCCGCTGAGTGTGGTGGTGCCGTCGGCGAGTTGGACGGTGACCTGAATCGTGGCCCTGAGCTCGCCGTGCTGTTCGTGGACCTCGGCCACCATGCCCGAGCACACCGGTGCGGCGTGTACCGGCGTGATGGCGGTGAAGCGCACATGCAGAGTGCGTAGGCGATCCTGGGGCACCCATGCGGTCAACATCCGGCCGAGGTAGGCCATGCCGAGCATGCCGTGAGCGAACACGTCGTCCATGCCCGCGGTGTGTGCGGCGTCCAGGTCGATGTGGACGGGGTTGTGGTCCCCGGACCCACCGGCGAACAGGGCCAAGGTGGTGCGGGAGATCGGTGCGATCTCCAACGGGGGCAGCTGGTCGCCGACCTGCAACGGTGTGGTGATCATGGGCTCACCTGCGGATGGCGCACCACGACCACATCACCCAGCTCCGCGATGGGAGCTCCGTTGGTGTCGGTGACCTGGAAATGTCGGGTGAGTAGCTCCATGTCACCGCCCTTCTTGACGGCGTAGTCGCTGATACGACCGGTCATGGTCAGCTTCTGTCCCGCGTAGGCCATCTGGTGGTAGGTGAAGGACTGCTCCCCGTGCAAGACCCGAGCAGGGTCCACCCCCAGGTCCTCCAACCAGCCCAGGGACCGAGGAACCTCGTGTTGGAGCGCGGCCAGGAAGGTGGGCGGGGCGGGCAGGTCAGGGTGACCCGCAGCACGGGCGGCAGCCACGTCCACATACACCGGCTCTACCAAGCCGATGGCCTTGGCGAACAGGCGCAGCCTGCCCCGCTCCAAGCGCAAGGCCGTGGTGGGCAAGACGGTGCCGACCACGTCGGGTGACAGAGCCATGTCAGTCCACCTTCTGGTAGAGGGTGACCACGCAGGCCCCGCCCAGGCCCAGGTTGTGCTGCAGGCCCACCCGGGCCCCCTCCACCTGGCGATGTTCGGCACGCCCCTGCAACTGCCAGACCAGTTCGGCACATTGGGCCAGTCCGCTCGCCCCCAGAGGGTGACCCTTGGAGAGCAGACCACCGGAGGGGTTGGTGACCACACGACCCCCGTAGGTGTTCTGCCCGTCCATGATGAACTTTTCCGCGGTCCCCTCAGGGGTCAGACCCAGCCCTTCGTAGGTGATCACCTCGTTGGTGGTGAAACAGTCGTGCAGCTCCACGACGGGAATCTCTTCAGGGCCGATCCCGGCGGCCTCATAGACCTGCTCGGCCGCGCGGCGAGTCATGTCCGCCCCCACCAGGTTCATCAGGTCGCCGGTGAACGAAGAGGGCTCGTCGGTGGTCATGGCTTGGGCCACGATGTCCACGCCCGCGCCCAGGCCCCTGCGGCGGGCGAAGTCGGGACTGCACACGATGGCCGCGGCCGCCCCGCAGGTGGGAGGGCAGCACTGGAGCCGGGTCAGGGGGCCGAATACGTGAGGTGAGTCCAGGACCTCTTCCACGGTGAGGGGGTCGCGAAAGACCGCGTTGGGGTTGTTCGCGGCGTGCCGGCGGGCCTTGACCGAGACGTGTGCGAACACCTCCGGGCTGATGCCGTAGCGCTGAGCGTAGGCCGTGCCAGCACCACCGAAGAGCTGTGCGGCCAAGGGGACATCGGGGTGGGATCCCTGGACGGACTCGGCCACGGCGGTGAACTCATCGAAGGGGCTGGGCCGGTCGTCCCACAGCGAACCCAACGCTCCAGGGCGCATCTGCTCGAAACCGCAGGCGAGCACGCACTCCGCGGCCCCATTGGCCACGGCCTGTCGGGCCAGCCACAACGCCGAGGAGCCGGTCGAACAGTTGTTGTTGACGTTGACCACCGGGACGCCAGGCAGCCCCACCCGATAGAGCGCATTCTGCCCAGATGTGGAATCACCATACACATAGCCAGCATAGGCCTGCTGGATATCGCCCAGGCTCAGGCCGCTATCGTCCAGGGCGTCGATGATCGCCGTGGCGGCCATGTCTGTGTATGGGCTGGTGTGTCTTGGTGTGGAGAAGGATGACATCCCCACTCCGGCGATGCGCACAGGAGTCATGCTCGGCTTCCTTCTGGGTAATGATCGGCTCTACGTATTGTGATCTTTTGAGAACGCTGGTTCACTTACCTGTCTACCCCATGAGCGAGGGTCTGCCAATAGGCCCCAGAAACGAAGGAGCAGGTCATGGTGACAAGACAGACCGCCACGGTGGTGCAAGCGGGGTTCCAGTACCTGGAGGGAGCCCGCTGGTACAACGGTGAACTGTGGTGCTCGGACATCCCCCGAGGGCTGGTCTACCGAATCAACCCCCAGACCGGGAAAGCGATCGTGGTCGCTGACCTCCCGGACGCCAAGCCCTCCGGTCTGGGATTCCTCCCGGATGGGACCCCGCTGGTGGTCACCCAGGCCGACTCGGCGCTGCGCCGGATCAACCCCAACGGCACGGTCGAAATCGTTGCCAAACTCGACCACGTCGCCTTCGCCGCCAACGACATGTGGGTGGACTCCCAGGGGCGTGCCTACATCACCCAGATCGGCTACGACCTGTTCAACGGCGGCCAGGCCCAGCCCTGTGGCGTGGTGGTGGTCAGCCCCGAGGGTGAGGTGTCCACCGCCGGTGAGGGGCTGGTGTGCCCCAACGGCATCGGGCTCAGCCCCGATGGCAAAACGCTGTACGTCTCCGAAACGTTCAACTTCCGGCTGAGCGCCTTCGACGTCGACGCCGAGGGCGAGCTGACAAACCAGCGCGTCGTGCGTCAGTTCGACAGCCTGGAACAGGACGCCCTGGACGGATTGTGTGTGGATGCGGAGGGCGGGGCGTGGGTCACCGCGCCCTTCTCCGGCCAGGTGCGCCGCCTGTCCCCCCAAGGCGAGGTCACCGACATCGTGGACACGGCCACCGCAGGGCACTTCGTGGTCTCCTGCGCCCTGGGCGGGCCTGAGGGGCGCACGCTCTACCTGTGCGCCGCCGAGACCGACATGGAGCGCATGGCCAACAACTTCGAAGGCACCTCGCGTGTGGAAGCCGCCCAGGTACAGATACCCGGCCTGAGGCCAGCGCGCTAAGGAGAGACGATGGGACGTCCTACGGGACGAGTGCAAGGCGGGCCACCCCCGGTGCACCTCTATGAGGGAGTGCCCGATGACCGCGAGGAGTTCTGGCGAGGGCTACGCAAGGTCTACGGAGACGTCGCCCCGGTCTATCTCGAACCGGGGGTGCCCGCTTGGCTTCTGCTCTCCTATGAAGTCAACCGACAGGTGATGGTCGATAATCACACCTACCGGTGCGATCGCCGCTACTGGCATGACCTGGAGCACGGCATCATCCCGGCCGACTCCGGGGTACGGGCCATCAACGAAAAACGCCAGAGCGTGCTCTACGTCGACGGTGAGGAACACCAGTTCCTGTCCACAGGCCTCCATGAGGCCTTCTCCGCACTGGACCAGCAACGCGTCCTGGCTCAGATCCAGCAGGTCGCTGAAGAGTTGGTCGATGATTTCTGCGCCCGCGGCCACGCCGACCTCATCGGTGAGTACGCACGCCTGCTACCCCTGAACGTCCTGGGACGCTTGCTCGGGCTGGGCCAGGCCGAGGTCGGTGAACTCGCCGTGTCCATGGACAAACTCTGGAGCGGGGGCAGCGAGTCACCCCAGGGCGCGGCCGAACTCAAAGTACTACTCACCCAACTGGCCCGGAATCGGCGCGCGAGCCCTGGAGACGACCTGCCCTCACACCTGATCGCCCACGGGCAAAGCGACACCCAGGTGTGCGACCAGCTGACACTGATCATCGCCGGTACCAACGATCTGGTCACCAACACCATCGGGGCCGCACTGCGCCGTCTACTGATGGACACCTGGTTGGCCTCCAACCACGCCGGCTCCCAGATGCTGATCTCCGAAACCGTCAACTACGTGATGCTGCACTCCACACCCATGGAAATCCTGGTGGGCCGCTTCCCCACCCGAGACGTGCGCTTAGGCCACTACTCCATTCAGGCGGGAGACTGCCTGGTACTGGGGTTCTCCGCAGCCAACATCGACCTGCTGGACCGCACCCCCCACGCGCAAACCGCTTTCACACGGGCGCACCTGACCTTTGGAACCGGGCCACACCGCTGCCCCCGCCATGGTCGAGATCTGGGACAAGCGATGGCCGAGACCGCCCTGAGCACCATCACCAGCAGACTGCCCGACCTGCGTCTGGCCGAGCCCCCCGAACAACACCGCTGGGTCCCCCACGTCAACGTGCGGGCCTTGGTCGACCTTCCGGTGCGCTTCACCCCGATCCACCCGCGGTCCGGTCCTCCGCGCCTGGAACAGATGCACTCCCAGCGCAGGGACTACCGCGAAATCACCTCCCGCGAACCCGAACCGGCTCCTGCCACTACAGCGTGGTGGCGGCGGCTCCTCCCCCAACAGAAGGAGTGAGCAGATACAGCCAGCACGCGGTGTTTCGAACCTGGACTATCCAGGACCGGAAAGCTCGTCACTCCGTCACAGGTGACGAGCCCTGGATACGTCCCCCGCCGCCCGACCTACCAGGGGCGGCGTGCCCCACCTGAGACCCAGGGGTGCGGGCTGATGGCGGCCCCCGAACCAGCCTCGGGGGCCGCCATCCTTTATGTACACCAGGTCTGGGCCAAGGTGTCTGGAAACCTTTCGGTGTTTTCTAGGGAAGATCAAGATCGGCCTGACCTGGAGCGGCGTTGACGAGCGCGACCATGTTGCCGGGCGGTTGCCTGTTCTCGCTCATGAGCTGGTGGGCCTCACCGATCTCGTCGAACCCGACCACCCTGGACACACATGGGTCGAGTCGGCCGTCCTCGACCAGATCGATGACCATGCGGCACTGGGCCGGCGAGGCGAAGTGGGAGCCCTGGAGGCGCTTGAGACGCATCCATAGGAAGCGCAGGTCCACGTCGGCCTGGAAACCGGAGGTGGCTCCGCAGAGGACGACCATGCCCGAGTTGTCGCACAGGTACAGGGACGTGGGTAGGGTGTCGGCCCCCACGTGCTCGAACACGATGCGGGGTGAACGCCTCTCCCCCAGTTCGGCCCAGAAGCGCTTCCCGAAGGCACGTACCCCGCGGAACCACTCCGCGTAGGCCTGGGTGTCGCTCTCGTCGGGGGTCCGCCCCCAGTGGTCGAACTCGGTGCGCAGGATGGTGCCGACCGCGCCCAGCTCTCGGCACAGCTTCGCCTTCTCCTCGGTGGAGACCACGGCGACGGGCTTGCCACCGACCTGGCGGGCGAGCTGGATGGCGGAGGTACCCAGACCGCCCGCGCCACCCCAGACGAGGACGGGATCGCCGGGGCGGACGGTGTGGGGCGGCCAGCCGAACAGCTGCCGGTAGGCGGTGGCGGCGCTGGCGAGGAAGCCGCCGGAGACGTCCCAGGGCAAGGACGGGGGCTTTCGGTGCAACTGAACGTCACGGG
>NZ_FRFF01000182.1 GCF_900143625.1 Nocardiopsis sp. JB363 | reverse complement strand
CTGGCACCCGAGGACGTGCCCGCCCCCTTCCCTAGGCGTTACTCAGGGTGCGGGCACGTCCTCGGGTGCCAGAGCGGTGAGGTCTTCGCGGGTGGGGTCGGGCAGGTGCACCAGCCGACCTGCCTGGCGGGTCATCATCCGTTCCAGGGTCTGCCGAGCGTAGCGCGCGTTGCCGAACGACGCCGTCCGCGGCACCGCGGCGAAGTGCTCGTGCAGCCGTTCCACGGTCTCCGGCACGCAAGCGTAGCCGTTGGAATCGGCCATACGCCGGATGATGGTGACCAGTTCGTCGTCGGAGTAGTCGGCGAACTCCACTTGGTGGCTGAACCGGGAGGCCAGACCGGGGTTGGACGCCAGGAACCGGTTCATCTCCGCGGTGTAGCCGGCGACGATCACCACCACCTCGTCTCGGTGGTCCTCCATCAGCTTCACCAGGGTGTCCACCGCTTCCTGGCCGAAGTCCCCGCCGGTGCCCCCCTGGGGGGTCAAGGCGTAGGCCTCGTCGATGAACAGCACCCCGCCGCGCGCGCGTTCGAACACCTCCGTGGTGAGCTGGGCGGTGTGGCCAATGTAGCGTCCGACGAGGTCGGCGCGGGCCGCCTCCACGATCTGGGGGGTGGGCAGCACGCCCAAGGCGTTGAGCAGTTCCCCGTAGAGCCGGGCCACGGTGGTCTTGCCCGTTCCGGGCGGTCCGGCGAAGACCAGGTGGTGGCTCATGACCGGTACGGGCAGTCCCATCCGGCGACGCTGGTGACCGGTCGCGATCAGGTTGACCAGATCGGTCACCGTGGACTTGACTTGCGCCAGCCCCACCATTTCGGTCAGCTCGGCGCGCAGGCGCGTGAGCCTGTCCTCCCCATCGGCGTCGCTGTCCGGTCCGTCCGGCCGCACTCCGAGGTCCTCGGGCAGTAGACGGGACAGCTCCCCCGGGTCACCGGGGACCATCGCGCCGAGCCGGAACGCCTGTCGGTCGACCATCTCCTCGAAGGTTTTGCGGGCCGTACGCCCGTTGCCGAACGTGGCACCCTTGGGCATGCGGTCGAAGTACCCGTGCAGAGCCGCCTCGGTGCCGGGCGAAAGCTCGTAGTGGGATACCGCGCACATCCTTTGGACGATGCTGACCAGGTTGTCCGTCGTGTAGTTGGGAAACTCGATGGTGCGGCTGAACCGCGACGCCATACCCGGGTTCGCGGCCAGGAACCGCGCCATCTCATCGGTGTAGCCCGCAGCGATGACGACCACGTCGTCGCGGTAGTCCTCCATCAGCTTCACCAGGGTGTCGATCGCCTCGCGGCCGAAGTCCGCGCCGCTGCCGCCACCGTCCTGTTGGGTGGCGAGCGTGTACGCCTCGTCGATGAACAGCACGCCGCCACGCGCCTTGTCGAACACCTCGGTGGTCTTGATCGCGGTGCCGCCCACGTACTGCGACACCAGGTCGGCTCGGGCCACCTCCACGACGTGGCCATAGCGCAGCACGTCGAGGTCGGCGAGGATGCGACCGTAGAGGCGCGCGACGGTGGTCTTGCCGGTGCCCGGCGGGCCACCGAAGACCAAGTGGCGGCCCATGTTCAGCGAGGGAAGGCCCATCTCCGCCCGGCGCTGCGCCAGCTGGTTGCGGTTGACGAGGGTGGTGACCTCGTGCTTGACGTTCTCCAGGCCCACCAGCTCTTCCAGTTCGGCGAGCGGGCCATCCACCTCCAACAGGCCGTCATCGCCGGAGCCGGGCGGTTCGGCGGCCTCTGCCGGAAGCGGTGGCGGGACGAGGGCGCCGGCCGACTCACCATAAGCGTCGGGGCTGCCATTGGCGACGCTGACCAGCCCCTCTGCGCGCACGCGCTCGCTGCGCACCGTCTGGCGCAGGCCCGCACGCTGGTTGTCGTGTACCGAGCAGGCGTCCAGTGTGACGTCCTCGGCGCTGTGCACCAGGACGCCGTCGCCGACGTTGCCGAAGACCTCGCAATGGCGCAGGTCGGCGCGGGCGCCGGCGGCCACCATCGCTCCGTTGCGGCCTCCGCCGTGCATACGCGATCGCAGCGCGGTGACCTCCCCTCCGGGCTGAACGGAAATCCCGTCACCGCCGCATTCGGCTACGTCACAGTCGCGCAGGTCGGCCACCGCGTCCGTGGCGACCGTGACGCCGTTGTCGCGGGCGGCGCGCACCCGCACGTTGCTCAGCAGCGGGCGCGACCCGGCCCCGGCCTGGATGCCACTGCGGCCGACCCGCTCGATCCCGACGTCCTCGACGCGGCCCTGGCTCTCGGTGACGAAGTGCACGCCGTGCCCGCGGGCCTCGCTGATGGACACGCCGCGCAGGAACGGCGCGGCGGCCTCGATGGTGAAAGCCGACCCGGTGGTCTCCGCGACCCGGCCGCGATCGAACTCGGCGGTGCTGCCCCCGCTGACCAAGACACCCCCGCCGCCCTGCACCGTCATCTCCACGAACGCGGTGGAGGACCGGTCCTCGACGCGCACCGCGTCCTCCCCCGCGTCGTGCACCGCGCAGCCGGTCAGCATGCCGCGTGCCTTGCCCCAGGCGTGCACGCCCACGGTGGCGGGACGGGTGATGGTGACCCCGCTGATCTGGGGGTCGGCGCCGCTGTGCACGGCGATGCCGCGTCCGCCGACGTCCTCGAGCGCGCAGTCCTCGACACGGGGGCGTCCGCTGCTGGACACCAGTAGCGCGTCCTGGGCGACGTCGTGGACGCGCACGCGACTGATCGTGGTGGTGGCATCGTCGTCCAGGACGATGGCGGGCTTGGTGACACCGGTGATCTCGCAGTCGGCGATGGATCCGGCCGCGCGGTCGTTGGCGAAGACACCGTTGCCGCGCGCGTCACGGATGGTACAGGTGCGCACGGTGGGACGGCCCTTGCCACCGATGACCACGCCGGTGCTCTCAACGTTCTCGATGGTGCTGTCCTCAAGGACTGTGGGCTGCCCGGTGGTGATGACCACCCCGGCGCCCCCGGTGTTGGTGACCCGGCAGTCCCGCATGGCCAGCGCACCATCGTCGCGCACCACCACCGCGGCCCAGGCCGAGCCGTCCACCTCGCAGTCGGCCAGTTCCAGCTGCCCTGCTGGGATGTCGACGGTGGGCCTATCGCCGTCACGCCCGCGCACGACCAGACCGGTGATCTTGACGGCCTCCGCGATGGAGGCGACCGCGCAACCGGAGTCGGCGATGACCTCGACGCTGCCCCGCCCGTTCTGGGCGGCGAGGGTGACCACCTTGGTGATCATCAGACTCTCCTCATAGCGTCCAGGCGCGATGGAGATGAGCGCGCCGCTCCGGGCCACGGCCAGAGCTGCACGGATGGTCGGGTGCGCGTCCCTGCCATCCTGTGCGACCTTGAGGAGCTGTCGGGACATCGCCGGGTCCTTTCATCGGGTCGCTACCCACGCGGGGAGCGGCACCGTTGTCGTTCGGGGGTGGGTCCGGCCTGTTGGCCGGACCCACCCGGTAGGGGATCAGTTACAGCGGGTACGGACCGCCGACGCCACCACATGGGCGTTGGTGTCCTGGCCGTCGATCTGGTCGGCTCCACTGTTCTGGAGCTTCACGCTGATGGTGTCACCCGGCGGGGTGTAGGCGCCAACGTGCACCCAGCCGCCCTTGTCGGCGACCTGGTCGACCGTGAAGGACGCGAACGGCTCACTGGTCGCCGGGTCCGCGGAAGGGTGCAGCTGGTACTGGGCGGGGGCTCCCCCGACCCAGCGTGGGCTCTCCGCGTCGGGGATGTGAACGTAGATTTCACATTGGGCGTCCGTGAAACCGATGTTGAACGTCCAGAACGCGTACCTGCCGTTCGGCGCGTCCGGGTCCCCGGAGACCGGAATGGCGTGCCACCGGCCATCGCAGTTCTCCGTGTCGAAACCACCCTCGAACCCGAAGGCCCAACTGTGGGTGCCGTCTCCTTCCCAGAACTCCCCGGCGGTGCCGTAGGCGATGCGCTCGTTCGGGGCACAGCCCACCCCGGCCACCTCGGCGTAGCGGAACTCCGGCGGGGGCTCCTCGTCGGCGGGAGACTCCTGGTCCACCTCTTCCTGAGACCGCCCCTCCTCCGGAGCCTCCTGGGAAAGGACCTCGGCCAGCGGGGTCTCCTCGTCCGTGTTCAGGGGCTCGCCCACGGACACGGGCCGCCGCTCGGCGAGAATCTGCGCCTCCGAAGGCGCCTCCTCCTCGGTCCCGGGCCCTTCGTCCTCAGGGGCGGGTCCGCCGTCCCTCTCGTCGTCGGCGGGCGCGTCGGCGTCATCGTCGTCAGCGGGCGCGTCGGCGTCATCGTCGTCGTCGGCCTCCTCTGCGGGCGCGTCGGCGTCATCAGCCTGGCCGGAGTTGTCGGGGGCGATCAAGGCCAGGGGCCCGTTGGTGTTGTGATCCGGCAAGTCACCGAGCGGGGAGTCTCCATCGATCTCGGAATCGCCGGAGTCACCGGACTCCCCATCGGAGCCGGATTCCCGGGTGTCCTCTTCCTCCTCCTCACCGGGCTCCCCGCCGGAGCCGGATTCCCGAGTGTCTTCGTCCTCCTCCTCACCGCCCGGGCCCGAGGACGGGTCGTTCCCCGACGCGTCGGAGTCTTCGCCGTCGGACGAATCGCCCGATCCGCCATCGGGCGAACCGCCCGCTTCCGATCCGGAGTCATCGGAACCCGGACCCTCCGTGTCTTCAACACCGCCTTGTTCGGGGTCTTCTTGTGACAGCACCTCGGGCACGTAGCCGCTGTCAGGGGCGGGCTCCTCCACACCGGCCATCGACCCCGGCACAGAGGTGCGCTGTGCGGTCATCGCGGCGCTCTCAGCGCTCGCGCTGGTGTCCGACCGTACGAAGTAGCCGAGCACGCCCTCCTGGTCGACCAGATCGAACTCGGTGCCGGGCAGGCGTTGGGAGGTCTCGCTGACCGCGAAGGGGGTGACCATGAGTACCACCCCCGCGATCGCGGCGAACGCGAGGACCGGGCGTCCCGGACGCCCCAGCCTGCTCCCGGAGTCGGCCTCGGCCGCGGTCGCGCCCACAGCGGCGGCGGTCGTATTCGGGGTGGCCTCGGCCGCGGTCCCCTGCGGATCCAGGAGGTCGGACGGCGCGGCGATCTCGGGGGCCGGTGCCACAGAGCCCGTGTCGGCGGCCAACGATCCGAGGGCGGCGGCGTCCGACCTGCCCAGCGCCCCGTTCGTGAGAACTGAGGAAACGCGGTCTCCTTCCGCGTCGGGGAGCAGGCCGTCGGCGGCACCGGGGTGCGCGTCGTCGGTGGGAGACGCGGCACCGGACGTGGCCGCGGGGCCGGTCTCGCCGGCCGTCCGCGCGGCGTCAGCGCCGGCCGCCGTGTCCTGCGTGGTGGAGGGATCAGAGTCTTCGCGCGCGCGTGCCGACGGCACATCCCCTCCCGCGGCTTTCTCGGTCATGTGCCACTGGTCCTTTCGGTCTTCTTCGGGAATGGTGAAAAATCGGGGCGGGCACCCCGAAACCCTCCGTGTCCTGACGAGGACGGGAGGAAGATGGGAGTGCGCAGCGGTCGGCCAGGCGGGCGATGGAACGCGGTGGCACCTGGGGCCGGTCGGGGGCGTGGATCACTTGTCGCGGTCCTCCCCCTCAGGGGCTCGGCCGCCCTCAGGACGCTGGGACGTACCGGTACCGGGGGCGGCCACCACGGGCGGCGGGCCGTTCAGCACCTCGTCGAAGACGTCCCGCTGAGTAGGAGCCGGGGGCGAATCCAGGTTCGGCGTCACGTTACTCGCCTTCGGAGGCCCGCTCCCCTCGGTCGCCGGCGAAGACCGTCGCTCCGGTACGTGCGGAGGTGGTGGGGGCGCCGAAGGTGCCGGCGTCGGAGGGACCTGCCGATCGGGTCGTGCCGTGGACTCGACCGTCGACGCGGGCTTGGCAGGACCGGCGTCCTCGTCGGTGTAGACCCGCTCGGCCTCGGCGTGCGGACGGTTCATCGTCGCGCGCTGGGCATCGACGGCCGCCCGCGCGGCCCGGGTTCGTTCCTCCTCCTGGTCCGGGTGGGCCTCCCGCAGCGTTCGCTCCGGCCCAGTCGGTCTCAGGGATTCCCGAGCCGCCGCGCGGGCGGCGTTCCAGACCTCGAAATTTCGCAGGAGATCCCTGTGCAGCCCGTCCACCGTTGTCCGCTGGGCGGTGTACGCCGCCCGCGCGTCGCTCAGAGGCCCGGCGTCGCCGCTCCGATGCGCTTCTTGGACTCCCCGCACCAGTTCCGGCAGCTTCTGACGGGCGTCGAAGTAGGTCTTCTCGGCCTCGCCGAACGCCTCCTGGGCCGTGTACAAGCCGTCCCAGAGAGCCTTGTTCGCCTCGACCCCTTCGAGGACCCCCAGTTCGCGCGCCTGGTCGTGGTCGACCCAGGCAAGGGCCTCCGACTCGACCTCGGCCATGCCGACCTGATCGCGGGAGAACCCCATGTGGCGAGTCTCGGCCACCGGAGACTCCGCCGCCACCAGCCACGTCGTCGGAATCGCCACCAGATAGGCCCGTTTACTCCCCACGGGCGGTCGGCCGGGGTGGTCGGTCCGGGTGCTTTTCGAGGCACCCGCGGCGGACGAGACGGATGTGGATTGGGTGTCGTTCACAAAACCCATGGACCGGTGCTCGTCGGGGACGGATCCGATCGCGCCTCCGGTAGCGCCACCGGTGGTGGTGGAGGGATGGTCCGCCGTCGTCTCGTCCTTGTGCTCGCCCTTACGGGAACCTCCGTGCGCGGAGTCGACCGAGACATCGATCAGCCGTGCCCCCTCCGCACGTGGCACCGCGTGCAAGCGCCATCTCAAGTCGGCGAAGGTGATCAGCCTGTCCCGGAACAGGTTGGGCAGGCCTTTACCGCCGTCGGCGGCGGGAGCGAAGTTCGCCACCAGGGCCAGCCCGGTGAGAGCCACGTGAATGTTCTCCGCCCGGGGCCCCATCTTGTCGACAAGGTAGTCCCGCGCGGCGCGGACGAGGGCGGGTGCGGACACGTCCTGCGGCGGCTGCCAACCCGACGCCCGCGCCGTGGCGATGTACCCGGCGGCGGTGACCGCCGCCCCGTCGCCGGCCACCGACAGTGCCTCAAGCCACGGCATCGGCGCTCGAGCGCCCGAGCGCCGGTCAGCGGCCCATTCCCCGGCCGCCGGGTCGAGCAGCTGGTTGGGCGAGGGCAGCAGCCGCGGGGCGCCCGCCCGGAGCGCTTCAGCCGCCGACTCGCCGGTTCCGATGAGGTAGGGGGCGGGATAGAGCTCACTCATCCGCCCCGCGGGCGCCTCGGCGACGATGACATGGCCCTTGGTCTCCAGGTACAGGCGCAGCGAGGCATCGGTACCGATGACGGCGTAGGGACCGAAGACGAGGGTGTCCACCGTCTCGGTCGTCGAGTCCCCCGTGTTCCGTGTGGTCGAGGTCCCGCTCTGACGCGAGGCGTTGCCAATCCCGGGGAGGAGGGTCACTGGTCGCTTGTCGGGGGTCTGTGACGACGGAGGCTGCTCGTCGCTGGACGACAGCGTGCCGACCAGCCCGAATCCGCCTCCGACGGTGCTGTCCTTCTGCCTGCCCCGTGATTCGTTGATCTCAGTGGCGCGACTGCGCGAATCGACGAAGTCGGCCTTGGCCCCCACCCGGTCGACCTCGCCGCGCCGCCGAATGACGTCAAAGGTGATCTTGCCCTGAGACGAGGAGTGGGCCAGGCTCGTGGAGCGGACCTTCACGTCGATCGGCACGGCCCGTGCGGTGGCGTCGTCCAGTCCTCGGGTGATGTGCGCGCCGACTCGCTGGAACAGCTCCTCGCGGCTGGTCCCCGTCAGTTCCAGTCCCTCAGCGGCCAGCCGTCGGAACAGATCGTCGACGACGGGGCCCGCATCGGGGCCCTGGCGGTAGTGGCCCAGCCCGACGAACCCGGGTCGTGGCTCCCAGTTCGGTCGGGGTGCGTGGTGGCCCAGCAGCGCGGTCGCGATGGGGGTGCCGTCGGTGTCGGTCCCCACGGCGTCGTCGACCAGGTCGGCCGCATAGGCCTCGGCTTCGGCGATGTAGCCGAACTCGGCCCCGGGGACCTCGATGTGCACGCCGTGGTGTGAGGCCGTGGAGGTGCGGCGCGGCACGGTCACTCCGAGTTTCCAGTCCTTCTTGACCTCGGCCGCCTGGTCGAAGGACAGATCGGCGGTGTAGGGGAAGGCACCGCCCTGCGGGGTCACCTTGGTGGCCCGGGAGAAGGTGACCGACATGGCCGTGTTCTCCGTGGCCGAGCGCGAATAAGGGGTCCACCTCCCTCCCGGCATCAGGGTGGGGTGACCGCTCCTCGCGGTGTCCGTACCGGAAGCCGGCCCGCCCCCCGAGGGGGCCTCGTCGTTGGGGTTGTGCCGGAACCGGGCGGAGAACCCCAGTGAGCGAGTGTGGCCGCCGCGGGTACCGGCCGCGCCGATGCTCACCTCCCCGCTGGAGGAGACCTCCACCGTGGTCGTGGGCATCACCTCGTACAACCGAAAGCCGCCGCGTGCGGCACGAAGGACCAGGGTCGGCAGCCCCCGCCACCGCCACGCGGTGTCCACCTGCAATCGACCGCTGCGCAGCCCGAACCGCGACAGCATCTGGGGGACGTTACCGCCGAGCATGGGCGGCAACAGCAGCTGTCGCAGGTAGTCGTGGGCGCCCCGCGAACGCCGCAGGAATTCCTGGAATCCCGGAATGGTGTCGGTCAGTAGCCGGTTGCCCAGCCGGTACAGATCGGGTGCGGTCACGGTAGTGGTCGCGGTGGGCACACCGTCCATCGGGTGCGGCGCCGGAGGCCGCGCGGTGCCCAACACGACCGCACGGGCCTCGGTGTCCGACAGACGGCGCCGGCCCGTCGGCCGGTCGGTGGTCCCGTCTTGCGTGGTGGACTGATGAATGGCCGTGGTGCGGTCGGCGGCGTGTTCCACGTCCCGTCCCGCCGGGGATTCCACCTCCAGCCGCGCACGTGGGCCCTGGATGGTGATGGCGTGCCCGTCGTACACGACTCCGTCCCGGGCTCGGGCTGCGGCGCCGCCGTCGTCATCGTCGATCACGGCCAGGTCGTCGGCCTTGCGGAACTTACCCATCTTGGCCATGAGGTCGACGCCGTAGCGCCACACATCGGTGTCGCCGGTGGTCTTGACCGTGCTCTCGGTCGCCCCCTTGACCCCGTGTTCCTGGGTACGTCCGCGCGGCTGCGAGGCCTCGGCCGTCGCGTCGAGCATCCCGACGTTCTTTCGCGCGCCGGCCGCGTCGACCGCCGGATCCCGGCCCCGGACCCCGACGCTGAGCTGCTCGGTCCAGGTGTGGGTGCGCTCGCGCCCGTCGGTCTGCCCGGCCGATCCCGCCACCGTGGACTCGGTCCCCATCGTCGAGGTGCCCCCGAACACGCGCCCGGTGGCGTCGGCGTACAGTCGCACCGGCACGAACGGGGGCCGGAACAGGCCGCCTCGGTTGGCCAGGGTGGGGTCGATGCTCGTGGTCTCGATCAGGAGCAGGTCGATCCCGGCCCCCATCCACTCGTCCGGCCGCCCTTCCAGGTTGTGCGGGGTCATCGCGTCCAACACCATGATCGTGTTGGCGATGGCCTGATGGTAGTTCCGGCGCAGAACGGGGAACTCACGCGGCGTGCGGTGGCCGTCCGGCCCCGCGCCCGGACGGCGCGCGTAGGACGCCTTGGACCCGGTGACCAGATCGGGCACCACCATCCCCGGGTGCTCATCGGCGATCCCGTTCAGCACCGCACTCGCATAGTCCTCATAGACGGTGGTGGGCCGGGGCGCGGAGTTGGTGGCACCGTTCGCCGGCGTCGCGGTCCGATAACGGCTACCGTCCTCGTGGACCACCTCTCTGAGGGTCGTGCCTCCCCAATGGGCCGGACGGTCCACGGCCAGGTGGTCGAAGCGGGGGACGCGCCGCGCCCCCGCTTCGTCCGTCGGCTCGTCCAGGCCGGCCATGCGTCGGGCATCGGCGACCGCGATCTGCTCGATCGACCGGCCCCACGAGCTCATCAGTGTGGCGTCGCCGGAGAGCATGGCGTAGAAGACCCGCTCGACCTTGTAGGTCTCGACCTCTTTGGAATGCGCCTTGGCCGTCTGGGCACCCTCCGTCGAGAGGGCCCTGGTCGACACGGCGTCGAATTTGTAGGAGGCGTCGAAGTGGGGCATGTTGAGACGGAGGGTGCCTTGGAGCAGGGTCACGACCGCACCGAACCCGGCGCCGATCGTCAGGTTGGTCGACCGCTTCGCCGTCAGGCCCGCTTTCTTGTCGCCCTTTCGACTGCGGCTGAAGGACGCCTTCCCCGGCGCGTCCTCGACCCTCGTCAGCTCCCGGGGGACCGACCACATGATGAGGACTCGCGGCACACCGTGGATGTCGGCGACCAAGGCCATCGGCGTCGGCCCGCGGTCCAGCGACGCAAGGTTCTTCTCAAGGGCATCAGGGGCCGTGGCAAGGTCCAGTTCGGCGCTACTGGGGTTGTTCCGGTCGACGCCGAGTTGCTGGCGAATCTGCCCTTTCAGGCCATGGATGGGCTCAACGGCGAGCGGGTGCCCGCTGCCCACCCGGGTCCCCTGCCCGTTCTGTGTACCCGGGATGCGGGGCCCGTTGTCGAAGGGGTCGGGCAAGACGATGCGCTCCGGGGCATCGGTGGCGGCGTCGACGGCCGCGTCACGGTCCTTGAGCCCGCCGGGAACGGACATGCTCAGCCCACCGGGTTCGACCACGCTCAAGACCACCGGGCGCTCGGACAGTTCCACGTCGGCGCTGCCCTGGCGGTCCCGGAACCGGTCCGCCATCCCCTGGAGGCCACCGCGCGGGGCGGCGAGCGGGTCGACGGGCGGGTCGACGGTCAGTTCCACCCGGAGATCGCTCAGGAACTCCTCGAGGTCGCCCTTCAGTGACACCTCGCTCCTGCCGACGGCGCCGTCACTCACCGAGTAACTGGTGGAGCGCTGGTTGTGAGCCCCCTTGATCGAGAAGCTGAACGCGGGACCGACAGCCGAATCTGGTGGGACCAGCCCGTAGGCGGTGATTTTGAACGACCCGCCGACCGCGGCCGTGGAGGTCGCCGCGCCCTTCCTCGACACCTTGGTCTTGTGCTCCGCCGTGCTCTTGGTCTTCGCCCTGGGAGCGCTGTCCGGCCCCTCCTCCGCCGCGAGGCCGGATTCGGGGGCGAGACGCCAGGAATCGCCCTCCGGTGACAGTTTCAGGATGACCCTCCGTTCGCCACTACGACCCGGGATGGTGAAGGTGTGGCCTCCTGGGGCGAAGTAGGGGCGGGAGTCGCGCGCGAAGTCGGCGCGCACCCGCCGCTCGATGGCGTTGATCTCGCCGTGGGAGAGCCGCCCGCTGAGGTCGGCCCGAATCCGGGCGATGATCCGGTCCGCGGCGGGGCCGATGAGCGGGGAGTCGATCTGTCCGCTCCTCAGCAGGTAGTTCAGCCTTCGGCCGGGGGTCGGAAGCGGGGTCGAGGACGGGGTTGCGGCCGGGTCCGGACTCGGCGGCGTGGTGGCCTCCCGATCTTCGGGGTTCCGTGCCCGCCCGGAAACGTCGTCCCGCTGCTCCGGCGGCCGGACCGGGTCGGGACCGTCCTGGCCGGTGCGCCGTGGGCGTGGACGCGGCGGGACCACCGGGGGTTCCGTGCCGCGCGTCGTATCGGCTCCGGCCGGTTGGGCCGACTGGTCCGGTTGGGAAGGCGTGGGCGGTGCGTCGGTGACGTCGGAACGGTCCTTGGGCGCGGCGTCAACGGTCACCGGGGGGTGCGGTGGTGCGCCCGGCTCCTGCCCATGGGACGCCTCGGTCACCTCCGGGACACCCGGGACGGGCTCCGGAGCCGTCTGGGGGACCGGTTCACTGCCGGGGGCCCGTTCCTCAGCGCCGCTCGTGTCCCGGGCATGCCCCGGTGTGCGGGCGGCGTGAGTGTCCGGTTCCACCCCTCCCGCACGGGCGACCTCGGGCCTGGTACCGGTGGGACGCTCGCGGGCCGGTTCGTCCAGCTCGCGGTCCGCGGCCCGCTTCGCGGCCTCGGCGCGCAACCGCGCCCGGCGGGCCAGATCGCCCATGTGTTCGGCCAGACGGTCGGTCCGTATCGCCTGGTCCTCGCGGACCGCGGCCTCGGTGGTCATGTCCTCGACACGCGACGAGGTGGTGGGCGCGGCGTCCCGTGCGGCCGCCGCTGTCCGGATCGCGCTCTCGTCGGCGAGGTCGCGCTCCGTCTCGGCCCGCAGCCGTGCCTGATCCGCTTCTGCCTCCAGCGTCTCGGCCTCGAATCGCTCGGCGGCGGCCGGTTCGGGCCGTTTGCCCCGACGGGCACGCGCGAGTTCGCGTTCGTGCTCGGCGTCGGTCCTCTCCCGGACCGGGTCGGGGTCGCCGACGACCGGCGGGACGTCCTCGGCGCGGGAGCTTTCGGCCGGCTCCGTGACGTTCCGCGCCCCTAGGGTGTCCGTACCGTTCTCGGAAGGGGCCACCTGGTGGTGGGCGTCCCCATGCACCGAGCCGTCACGACTGCGGGACGTCGGGTTGAGCACGCCGTCCCACGTGTCCGCCAGGGACGGCTGTGGCTCGGTGGCGGGCGGCGTCCGCCCCGACGTATCCGGGGGCGTCGGCGCGGTCGCGCTCCCGTCCTGCGGCGCGACCCGGGTCGCCTCCCGCACGGACGGACCGGGCGCGGCCTCGGCCGGCTCGGTGGCGGTGTCGGTGTCGAAGTTGTCGGGACTCAGGGGTACGAACCGGCGCGGGTCCGAGTTTGCCACCACGGGATCGGGGTCGAGATATGCACGGTCCAGCCCGGCCATCGCGTCCGTCGGCTCCGGCACGGGCTCGGGAAGGTAGGCGGGACCGGTGAAGGCGGTCACCGGGTTCCCCCGTTCCTCGTGCCCGCCCCCCGTCTCCTGGGCGGGCACGAATTCCGCTGGACGATTGTGGGGGTCCGCCGTGAAGGGAGCGGGTGCTCCCTCGCCCCCCGGAGCCGCCTGCTGTCGGGGCGGCACCGTCAAAGCGGGCACGGTGCTCCTGGGGCCGGGCTTGTTCGTGGGCACATACCACCGAGCCAGCTGCTTCGCAGCGGGGGCCAGGACGCCCTCGGTGGACCATTCCCTCAGCTGGGAGTCCACCTGGTCCTTGGTCAGCAGGACGTCCGGATGCCCTGGGGCGGCCACCTTGATACCCCGCAGCAGCCGGTCATTGTAGTAATGGTCGTACCTCACACCAAGAAGGTCCAGAACGACCCGTTCCAGCACAGGCCGCGGCAGAGGTCCCAGACCGCCCAGCACCGAATTCTGCCGCGGGCCGCCCACAGGTAGCAGGGTGGCCACGACCGCTGCGCGGCCGGCGTCGGGCAGGGCACCGATCCATTTGCGACCCCACACCCGCGCACCGTGGTCGTGGAAGACGCGGAGCCCCATCACCAGGGTGTTCCCGCCTCTCCAGTGCTCCAGTTGAGCCTCGACACCACGCGCCGAAATAGCACGGTGCCCGTGCCCGGCGGGGATGTCGGTGAACGGCCCCTGCCCGAAGGCACGATCAAAACCCGCGGCGAAGATGCTGAGCGCGAGGTTGCCGTTACCGGGGTCGTTCGAACCGGACAGGCCCTGAGCGAGTGAGCGCATCGCGCCCGGGGGAAGCGCCCTGATCAAGGCCGTGGGGGGCACAAGGGCATCAAACAGATCGGCGGACGCCATCACCATGTCCATCACCCTCAGCAGCCGACCGTCGGCCCGCCAACCGTTGAACTCCGCTTCGAAAGCGGCACGGACCTGGGTTACGCGGGAATCGGCGCCGGAGTCGGCAGAGTGTTTACGGGCCACGGTCGCACGCGCGTCGGCGGCACGCGCCACCTCTTCGAACTCGACCGCGCGAGCATCGGCCTCCCGAGCCCTGGTGTCCTCACCGGAGGCACGGGCCTGCGCGGCACGCACCCCCTCACGACGGGCCGCGACACGCGCATCAGCGGCGATACTCATCTGTTCACGAACGGCACCACGCGCCGCGGCGTCCGCAGGAGCCACGAACTGTTCGGCAACACGGTCGGTGCCCCAACCGCGAGCGAACACGTCGATGACCGGGGCGAACCGATCGAACACCTCGAACCGCCGCGGGTCGGACGTGCCCAGGCCGGGTTCGAGGAGATGGACAATGAGGAACTTGTCCTCGTCTGTCATGTCGGCCCAACGTGGTGGCGCGTAGTCCGAGGTGCCGTGGTCCATGACCGAAGCGATGGTGTCGGCGTACCGGGTCCGCAGAGTAGGGTCCTGGACCTTCCGAACCCGACCCTCGGAGAACTTGGTCCAGACGTTCGTCATCAGAGCACCGTCGACACGTACGGCGCCGGCTCTCCGACGCCAGCGAAAGACCGAACGCGGGTCGAAATACTCGTCCATCAACCCGAGCCAGTGCGCGGTCTCATGTACGGCTGCTTCCACCGGGTACCCGTCGTGCCAGCTGAGCATGTCCATACCCGGGATGTCCTTGGACTGGGCCCCGTCTTCGTAGTGGCGCACGATGGGAGTAGCGTGCACGTCGCGCGAGGGTGTGGTGTCCTTGACGAGTTCGAGGCGGATGTGCAGCTGGTCGCCTGTTCCGGGCAACGGGTCGGCGCCGGGCACCGTGATCTCGTTGCCCTTCAGGTCCTTCGGGTCGCGAACGCTGTCCCTGCCGAACAGCGTCTCGAACAGGTCCCCGCTGAGCCGGTGCACCACCGTACCGCTCTGGTCGAGGAGGCTCCCGTCCCCACGCAACCGGAACTGGCCATTGAACATGGCGTCCAGCTTCTTGGCATAGTCCTTGAGATAGGCGTCGAACTGTCCCTTCGTCATGCTCGAGTGGCGGATGGGCCGCACGCGGAAGGTGATCTCCTGAACATGGGTCGGGCCATCCTTCCCGGTCTTCTTGCGGTACCGCTCGGGGATCGGGATCCGCCGGTGCTCGAACCTGCGCGGAGCGACCCACTTGGCTTTCATATCCGCCGAGACGAAGCGCGGCACGCCCAGGGCCGTGCCCTCCGCCACCACCCCCGCCGGATTCTTGAGGGCACCGTGCGCATCGAAGTCGTTCTCGCCCAGCGGCCGGGCCGCGCGGGCGGACCTTTGGATCTCGGCCCCCGCGGAACTCACGTGTGCACCTACCTGGTGGACCCGCGCGGCCGCCCGCGCGATCTCCCACTCGTCCCTCCCCGCCCCCCGCCACTTCGCCGGGTTCCCCACCACCTTGTGTTCATGGTCGGAAAGCGGGACCTCACCCTGAGGATCGGCCCTCCGCTGTGGCGGTCCTGTCCCCGCCATGGCCTCGATCCGGTCCAGCGTCCGCCGCGCCACGTACGGGTGGTCCTCGCCCCGTGCCGGGTCCCCGTCCAGCATCCCCAGCCGACGCAGCACCTCGCCGATCCCTGCAACCTCGAGAGCGCCGGAGGGAGCAGGGTCCTGCGCGCCGTCCTGTGAGGACGACACCGTAGACCAGGTCAAAGTGGCGTGGACCTGGTCGAGCGGGTGGTCGC
Organism: Nocardiopsis sp. JB363; assembly: GCF_900143625.1. Classification (GTDB taxonomy): domain Bacteria; phylum Actinomycetota; class Actinomycetes; order Streptosporangiales; family Streptosporangiaceae; genus Nocardiopsis. The sequence goes on along the minus strand of NZ_FRFF01000182.1, from coordinate 26,188 downwards.
TCTCCAGCACCACGACGGACACATGGAGTTGTTCGCCGCTGCGCGGCAGCACGTACTTGCGGTTGTACAGTTCCTCGACATATCGCTTCACCTGCATGGTGGCCGCGAGCGCGCCCGGCTCGTCCACGCCGTCGCCCGCGGCGGCGCGCACCCTCAGCACAACTCGCCGGAAGGACACCGGACCACCCCGGTCACCCTCTCCCCCACCTCGGACGGTCTCGATCGAGTCGGACATGAAGAATCGAGCGTCGAACGCCACCTTCGCGCGTATCCGTCCGCGGCCGGTACCCACCTCGACGCTCAGCGGAGGGGCGTCATCCGGCAGTTTGAGGGCGTTGGCGAGGTCACGGGAGAACCAGCGGTCCTCCGACTTCGGCTCAGTGTCCCCCCGCTTCCTCTTCCTGGACCAGTTCTGGTCGAAGTCGGACAGGCCGTCCCGAGTCGGCGCGGCGTTCTCGATCCGTTCCAGCGTCTGCCGAGCCACGAACGGCTCTCCTCGGCCGCGCGCCGGGTCATGGTCGAGCAATCCCAACCGCCGTAGGAGGTCGCGTGTTCCCCGACCGTCGGCGGCCGGCCCGGGAACGACCGGCGGCGCCCCGTCGACCGCGGGCGGAACCTGGTGCCATACGACGTCGGCATGGTAAGGCCGCCCGGATTCAGCCGGCTCCACGGACACATGCAACTGGTCACCGCTGTGCGGCAGGACGTGCAGGCTGTTGAACAAGGCCTCGATTTGCTGCCGCAACGCCGCGGAGGCCGCCGTCGCGGCGCCCCGGGAGGCGACGTCGAGGTTGGCACGCGCGCGGAATCGCACCTCGATCTGGCGAACGTAGCGGCTATCCGCACCGTTCTCACCGGGGACCTCGACCACGGAGGAGTCGTAGAAGGGACGGTGGACCTCCACATCCGCGCGCATCCGGCCGTGGGAGGTGTCGAGTTCGACGCTCACCCGGGAAGGCGCTCCATCGGGCTCCTCTACGAAGGGGTAGGACCGCACCCACTCCGACCGTCCCGTCTCCTGTCGCGGATCGAACGCGGGCAGGTCGTCCCGGACGGGTGCCGGCTCCCGGAGAAGGAACCTCGGCTCGCGCCCACCGCGACCAGTACCTCCCGCCGCCGAATCGCCTGCCGTGGGACCGCCCGCCGCCGAAGTCCCCGCACCGATCTCGGAACTCGCGGTGAACCGGACCGACGACGTGGCGGGATCCCGCCGCCCTTCGTCCGGTGCCTGCGCGGTCCCGGCGCGCACGGGTCCTCCACCGGAGTCGGAGCCGCTGCCGGAGTCCGTGGCGACGTACTTGTCGTAGTCGGCGCTGTCGTCAGTGACCCACACGACGCCCGAGAGGTAGTCGGCATAGCGGGGGTCGACCGTCCAGTTGCCCTTCCGGAACTCACCGAAGAGGTGTCTGCCATCGATCTGCCGGGGCTCTTGAGCCGCGATGTGGAAGGCCAGGCGAGTGCGCATCCTGCCCGGTCCGGTGAACTGGGCGGCAGCACCCTTGGCTCCTTCCGCCTGAGTGCCCTCAAGCTGCGGCAGCGGCCGTGGGACGGTCTTGCGGACCTCGTCGGTGAGGGCCAGCCCGGAGATCATCTCGTTCAGGAAGCGTGAGCCGGGTGGAGCGATGATGAGGTTGTTGTTGAAGTCTCCCAAACGCCACTGGTATCGGGCGGGTGTGGGAAGCTCGGCCTCGCCGGCTCCGGTGAGCAGCCCCAGGCCCGACACCTTCTGCTGAACCTGGTGCTCCTGTTCCTGGTCGCGCAGCAGCGGGGCGAGCATGGGCACGGAGTCGGCGTCCATCGGCGGTGGGGAGAGGCTCAGGTCGATCGATCCCGGGCCGATGTCGGAGTCGACGTGCATCCCGCCGTGGGTGGCCAGGGCGTGATAACGGACGATGTCCGACTGCATCGGCCACACCTCCCGCTCGACGGCGAAGTCGTGCAGCTCGCGTGCTCCGCCCTTGATACCGAGGGCGTCGGCGGGGGACGTCGAGACCTCCACTGCTGGCCGGCCATCGGCCCCGGTTGTGCCCGCCAGGTCGGAGAACAGTGCTCTGTTGCGCCGATTCGCCGAATCGTCTGTCCACAGGCGGACCGTCCAGCCCGCCTTCGTGGCACGCGTGACCCAGTGCCGCATGTTCTGCGCGCTGGCCTCGGGCATCTTTCCGTGGAACCAGTTCATGTGCAGGATGCGGGGCACCTGTCGGCCGCTGTCTCCGGGGCCGCCGACGACGACTCGCCGCGCCGGTGGTGCGACGCTGCGCAGTTCCGCGGAACGGTTGGTCTCCTTCCCGCCCTGCCCCCTCGACGGGGCCAGAACGGTGGGGAACAGGTCGTCCGCGAAGATGCCGAGCCTGTGCACGCCTCGCCTCTGGACGAATTCCCTGTACGCGTGGGAGACCTGCTCCCCACGAGACTCCGCCGTGTCGGACGCGCCGGCCCGACTGCCGTGGCCCCGCACCTCCGTGGCGGGCAACTGCCTGTTGTGCAGCAGCGCCCGGTAGGCTTCGTCGACTCTGCGCTGGACGAAGTCCTCGATCTCCGACCGGCCGGCCTCACTCAGCGCGGCGTCGCTCCTGGCGAACGGCACCGTGAGCACGTCGTTGTGGTCCGCGGGAGGCGGTGCTGCGGTGCGGGCCGTGGCAGACGGGTTCGCGGAAACGACGTCCGTCGGTTCGAACGGCACCGGCCGTCCCGGACCCACGGGGACCGTCCGCTGCCCGGCCCGCCTGGTGGAGGCTCGGGCGAGGACATCGTCGGGAACGACGACACCGGAGTTCCGTAGGATGTTCAGCACATCGGCCAGCGTTCCCTGCTTCCGCCATGCCTTGAGCTGCCCGTACACCTGCGTCGCGGTTACTTGGACTCGTGAGCCGTCCGGAACGGTGATGGTGAGTCCTCGTGCCGGTGCACGATACAGCATCTGGTCGAACCCGGCGCTGAACACCTCTAGGGCCACGTGGCTCAGCCCCGCCTGGTCCAAGCCCCGGTCCAGGCCCAAACCCAGGCCGCCAAGGGCCGGATCCGATCCGGACCACAAACGGCGGGCGACCCCCTCCTTCGTTCTCTCCGGCAGGGCTCCGATCCACTCTCTGCCCGTCACCCCCAGGCTGCTGTCGGCGAGCACGATGAACGCATCGATCAGCTCATCTCTGCCACGCCACTTGTCGATCTGCCTCTTGACATCACCGGCCGTGATGTGAGGGCGTCCCTGAACGTCGGGGATGTCCTCGATCCGCGCGCGACCTGCGATGTGGTCACGCCCAGCGGCGAAGATGGCCAGCGCGTCGGCGTTGGCCAGATCAGTCGAATCGGTCAGTACGTCTTCGAGCGTGTCCCGCATGGCCCCGGGCAACACGTCGATCATGACCGAGGTGGAAACGCGCACCCCGTTCCGGTCCGCGAGGTCCATCGCCCGTGCCAGCCGACCGCTCTCCCGCCAACCGCCGAGGTTCGCTTCGAAGGCGGCACGGGCCTGGGCGAGACGGACATCGACACCGGAGTCGGTCGCACGCGCACGGGCCTGGGCCGCACGCACGTCAGCGGCACGCGCCGCCGCCTCGAACTCGCCCGCACGAGCGGCAGCCGCCTGAGCTCCGGCTTCGTCACCAAGGGCACGGGCCTGCTCGGCACGCGCCCCCTCACGACGAGCCTCGGCACGCGCGTCGGCGGCGGCACCGAGCTGCTCCCGAACGACACCAAGCGCCGCGGCGTCCCCGGGAGCCACCAACTGTTCGGCAACCCGGTCGATGCCCCAACCGCGAGCGAACACGTCGATGGCCAGAGCGAACCGCTCGAACACCTCGAACCGCCGCGGATCGTTCTCGGTCAGACCGGGGTCGAGGATCCGGAGGATGTCCGACTTCACTTCGGCGGACAGCTCGGCGACCCGTGGTGGCCGCGTGTAATCCGATGTGCCGTGTTCCACCATCGAGGTGATCGTGTCGAGGTACCCGTTCAGCACGACGGGGTCGCGGTGTTTGTACCGCTTCCCGTCGGCGCCACGCTTCACCCATTCGTTGCCCATGACGCCGTAGCCGTGGGCATCGTCGCCGGGACGCACGGCGTTGGCGTCCCGGCTCCCTCGGAAGACGGTGCTCGGGTCGAAGTACTCATCGATTAGCCCCAGCCTGTGCCCGGTCTCATGGACTCCCGCTTCCACCGGGAACCTCGTGTTCCAGGTAGTCATGTCCATGCGGTCCGTATCCGGCCGGGACTCCAAGTAGATCTCGCTGTGGACCTGGTCATCGGGGGTGGAGTCGTCGGCCAAGAGGAGGCGGATGTGCAACTGGTCCCCGCTCCCGTGCGGGGGCGACTCGGCACCCGAGACGGAATAGGCCACTTCCATGTCGTCCCGGTCCGGTCTGCTCCCCTCTCCGAAGAGGGTGCTGAACAGGTCGTCGCCGAGTTTGTGCACCCGAGTGCCTTTCGCACCCACGACGGTTCCGTCCCCGCGGATCCGGAATTGCCGGTTCCACATGGCGTCCAGCGTGGCCGCGTACTCCCGTAGGTAGGTCTCGTACCGCTCTGGCGTCGTGGTGCCTTCGTCGCGGTGGATTCGCGGGCGGAAGGTGAGCTCCAGGACATGGGTCGGGCCTCCCTGCGTTCGGTTCTCCTCAGGGATCGGGATCCGCGCCCATTCGAACCTGCGGTCGGCCCACCGGGAGTTCATTTCGGCCTTGACGAACCGTTGCGGATCACCGGGACGGGCGTCGGGGTTGTCCACCACCGTCGCCGGGTCGACCGGGTCACCACCGGGGCCGATGTCCAGCGGGCGAGCGGCGCGGGAGTCGGTCCCGGGATCGGCCCATTCGGCGCTCACGTTCGGCCCGCCCACCTGGTGGACGGGCACGTCGGCCCGTGCGCCCTCCCACACGGACGGATCCGCCAGGCCGGTGTGCACCCGTGCGGGTTCGACGCGCTGGGGATCGACCTTCCGGCGCGCCGGACGCGGTTCCACCATCGTCTCGATCCGTTCCAGCGTCCGCCGCGCCACGTACGGGTGGCCCTCACCGCGCGCCGGGTCCCCGTCCAGCATCCCCAGCCGACGCAGCACCTCGCCGATCCCCCGGCCGTCGGTGTCCGGCCCCAGAGCGGGTGGCGGTGAACCATCGGCCGCGGACGGCACCGGGGACCAGGACACCCGGGCGTGCACGTTCTCAAGCGTGCCCGATGTCACCGGAACGACGCTCACGTTCAGTTGCCGCCCACCGCGCGGCAACACGAACTGGTCGTTGAACACCGCCTCGACGTGCTGATTCAGGGCCCGCGACGCGGCGGCCTGGGCCTGCTTGTCCATACCGGATTGAGCGGGAAGGCTCAGGACCCGCAGCTTCACGTCAAGGACCGAGGACGGCCCTTCGTCATCGTCACTCTCACGGTGGATCTCTCTCGTGGTGGACTCGAAGAAGAGGTTGTGGATCCGCACCCGGGCACGCATCGGACCGTTCTCGGTGTTCACATCGACCGTCAACGGCGGCGCGTCCGCAGGTGGCTTCAGGGTGTCCGCGAAAAGCCCCGAGAACCTTCGCACCTTTGGTTTCTGCTCCGGCCCCCACTGGTCGGATCCGGGCAGGTCCGCCACAAGCGGCGCGGGGTCGCCGGGTCGGTGGTTGACGGGCGGCCCGAACACCGGGGCGCCGGCGGTGTCCGGGACCGGAGTCCGCGTGACGGCGGTCACCGGCCGGTCCGCGGCGGGATCCGCGGACCGCGTGGCGGACGGGTGCGCGGAGGCGACCTCCGGTGGATCGAATCGTACCGTTCGCCCCGTCTCCAGGGGAGCCGTCCGCTGCCCGATCCGTCCGCCCGAATCGGTGAACCCACCATGCTGGTCGCCGCCCGTGCGGTCATGCCTGGGATCGTGGTGATCGCCGTTGCCGTCGAAGCGGCTGGATGTGGTGGCGCCCTCGCGAGCGGCGGGCAGGGAGTCGGGAGCGACCTCGACCATCATGTGCCATTGCCCGTCGCGATGGACGGCGTCGACGATCGACCACTCCAGATCACGGCCGAGCACGAGCTCCCGCTCCTGAACACCGTAGGTGGACAGCCGTTCCATCCAGATGGCGGGGGTGCCCGCGGGAATCCGCATGTAGAGCACCGCCTCGTTGTTGTCGAAGGACGGGGCCGCGTGTCCCAAGGCGGTGGACAGGTAGCCCCTTTCGTGGAAACGGGTTCCTTGGTCCACCATGTCCTGGGGAGACATGGGCAGGTGGCTGATTCCCATGCCGCGGGTCACCATGACGTCCTCGGGCACCGGCCTTCCGGCCAGCGCCCGGTCCATCCTCCGGATGTACTGCCGGGTCTCGGAGTCGAGGCGACCGCCGGAGCGAAGCGCGGTGTTCATCTGGCGGTAGGTGCCCGCAGCCGTATAGGCGCGAACCGCGTCCGCCTCGCGTTCGGGTAGGTCTTGTACGTATCCGTCCCAGTGGTCACGGCCGAACCCGATCGCCTCCGCGTTGTCGGCGAACGTGCGCACGTCCGGCGCCGTGGCGCCGACCCCCCAGAGAGCGTGGAATTCCAGCAGTCCACCGACGACGGGCGGCAGCCCCGTGCCCGCCGGTCCGGACAAGAAGGGGTTGTGCGTGGGGATTCCCGGAACACGGGGATGCCTCTGGACCGGCTGGGCGGGAACGGCGTCTGATTCGTCGGAGTGGTAAAAGGCGTCTTCGGGGCTCTGGTCGTCGAGGTCGTCCAGGGTCCAGTCGCCATCGATGGGCGCGCGGTCGCCCGGTCCTTGGTGGGTGGACGGGTGGCCGGAGGTCGGCAGCGAGGGGTACCCGCCGTAGCCGCCGCCCCCTTGAGGGGTCGGGGACGTGGACGGGGAGAAATCGAAGATCTCACCGTCGTCGGCCGAGGTCGGGTACTGACCATTGGAGCCGTCGTCATAGTCCGCGAAGCCGTCGTCGTAGGAGCGGTGGTAGTGGAACCGATCGGCGAGGTTCACCGAGAGGGCGGGGGCGTCGCCAGCGGAGGGAAGAACGTCGTCGAGCGCGTACCGGTACTCGGTGAGGTCGGCGATGACCTCACCGATCGTGGGAGGTTGGTCCTTGCCCCCCTTGGGGTCCTGCAGGGCTCCCAGGTCCAATCCCTTGGGAGGGTTCCCCCGCCACGGATCATCGGGGTCGACGGGGTCGGACTCGGTCCGCGAAGGTGCGGGCGGGTCGTCGTACAAGCCTCCGAGTTCGTCGAGGTCGGCGTGTGGGGACGGTGTCCGAGGGGCCTCGGTCGTGCCCTCGTGCGGACCGTCGGCGACCTCGGGCCCGACCCGCTCGGGGTCGGACTCGGGCGCCCGATCCGACATGGGGCGGTCCGGGTCGCTCTGGATGTCGGTTCTGTTCGAGTCGGCGGACGAATCGGTATCGCCGGTGGTGCGGACCCGACCGGTGTCCGGGGAGTGGGACGGTGCGTCCGCTTCCGAGGACGGGGCCTGTGTCCGCGCTGCCTGGGAGGCGGTGCCCTCGCCGCGTGGGGTCGAGCCGGGCCGGGAGGCTCCCGCACCGTCACCACCCTGCGCGGGCGGGGGCGTCCCCGTCATCGCGGACGGAGCGCCCGTGAACCCGTCCCCGGCGACCGGGACGTCGAACGGGTGGTCGCGTACCTCGTCCGTGTCGGTCACGTCCTGCGGCGTCCCGGCGTCGGGAGGGGCGACGACGTCCGATGGCCCGTCGACGAGCGGCCTGTCCCCGCCGTCGTCCTCGAACCGGGACATGGACGGATCCTCCATGCGCGGGGGCGGAGCGGCGGGGGCATCCGTACCGCCGGTGTCCTGGCCCTGGGGTGCCCCGGACGGTGGCTCCACCGTCGGGTCGCCATCGTCCCGAGCCGTCATCGGAACCTCGGGACTCGACGGCACGTCCGGCGGTGGCACCGGGCGCACGCGCTCGTCGGTGTCGGGTACGTCTCCGCTCCCGGGCGAGTCGGCGGGGTTCCGGAGATCGGCGTTCTCGGCCTCGGGGGTTCCAGGGCCCGCGTCGGTGTCCGACGGCGCCTCGCCGCCCTCGGGCCCGTTGCCGCGCCCAGGGGCACCCGAGCCTCCCCCACTTCCGGAGCCACCGGCTCCTCCGGAGCCGCCCGTGCTCCCACCGCCGGTCGACACCTCGGAGTCGTTGGCGGCGCCCACGGAATCCGATTCCATGACCGGCGGGGGCGGGACGTCCACCGTCATGTTGGACCCGAACAGGTTCTCCAGGGCGTCCAGGCCCTTGATACCGCCCAGAACGCCGCCCGTGGTCAGGGCCACGTTCGCAGCCCCGGCGACGGCCGACATGCCGTTCGCGTCGAACTTATGGTCCTCTGAGAGGGCCATGTTGCTGAACCCCTCGCCCAGGTAGTTCGACCCGGCCGCTTCGGCGACGTTGGTGCCGAAGTGCGCGGCGGTGCGCCGCCAGTTGTCGGCGAATTCCGTCAGGCCTTTGGTGGTCCCCTCGGGCAGGGTCTGGGACAGGAAGGCACGGGTCTCCGGCGACAGCTGTCGACCTCCCAGGCCCGTGGGCGCGTCGTTCAGCACCCGCGCGAGGGAGCCACCGATGTCGCGTGTACCCCAGTTGGCGATGAAGGTGTCGGCGTAGTTCCGGCCGAGGTCGCGCGCGGCGTCACGGCCGAGCCGGTCACCGAGGTTGCTCTCGAACACCTTCCCGACGTCGTCGCGAAATCGCGCCGTGGTGGCGACGTTGTCCCAGGGTCTCGGGTTGCGCCCGAAGGGCCGGGCCAGGTCGGAGGCGTTGCGGGCGAGCGCGTCGGCCATGTCGTCGGCGAGGCGCGGCGGCACCGTTTCGGGTGTTCTCACGGGGGGCGGTTGCGGGGTCGGTTCGTCGCGCACCACGGGCGCCGGTGTGGGGGCGTCATCGCCTTTGGGGCGCGGGCCATCGGCGTCGACGTCGTCGCGTCCTCCCTTGGGCGTCGGTGCGCCTCCGACCTGGTCGTCCCCACCGATCTTCGGCGACGGCGGCCCGTTCCCGGGGAGGTCCTCGGGACCCGGCCCCCTGCCTCCACCGGGCGGCAGCGCGGCGTCCGGCTCGATTTTGAAGTAGTTCTTGAGGATGCCGCCGAAGTTGTCGGTGATCCAATCGGCGAACCTCCCACCGAGCCAGCTGAACCCGGCCGAGAAGAGACCATCGAAGACGCCACCGACACCCGCCGCCGTGCTGAGCTCGTCGTCGTTGCCCTTCCTGTTGCCCTTGGCCATCTGGGCCCGCTGAATGAGCTGGTCCAAGGTCATCGCGAAGGTGACGCTGACCACCAGGTGCACCAACAACGTGTTGAACAGGAATCTCAGCAGCTGCTGGATGGCCAAGCTGGCGATCCGCTCGAAGACGGGGATCATCGTCAGGCTCGCCCCAAAGCTCCACTTGGCCATGGCGATGGCCCAGGCGATCTCCAGGGCGAGCTGGATCAGCTGCCCGATGATCATCCACTTCACGTACTCGACCTGGTTGGCCGCCTCACGAACGAAGTCGGCGAGCTGGTGGGCCGCGTCTGCGGCGGCCTTGACGTAATTGGTGTTCCCCGCCGTGAACTTGTCGATCGATTCTTCGAAGTAGTCGGCGGCACGGCTGTCGAAGGTGGTGCGTACCCGGCGCTTGACGGAGGTGACGAGCGGCGGGATCTCGGTTTCGATCCGGCCGCCCGTCTGGTCGAGGAGATCGGAGAGTGCACGCAGCGTCGTTTCGTCCGCGGTGAACCACTTCGAGCCCGTCAGCCCGTAGAAAAGGTTCCGCAGACCCGACGGCAACTGCATTCCCATACCGGATACCCCCCGTTGTTCCTTATCGCCGACCGTGCCCGCCGCCGGGCATACCTCCGGGAGCGCCGAGACCGTCGGGGGAGTCTGGCAGGTCCTGGAAGAGGTTGCTCGAGATGTCCTCGTTGCCCAGCTCGGCCCTGCGATACTGCTCAGCGGTGTGGATGGTGTTGGTGGCCGTCTCCCGGAACACGTCGACGAGGATGCCGACGTAGTCCTGGAAGTCCCGCTCGCCGGGGACGAACTTGTCCTCGAAGAGGACGGCTATCTCGTCTCCGTGACCCCAGGGCTTTTCGCCGAGGGCGTCCTTTCCTCCTCGGTACTGCGCGAGGATCTCTTGGGCGAGGTCCGCCGGCTCGTTCAGCATGGCGCCGTACTTGGTCATCAGGTCGGGGCCCACGAACAGGGAATCACCGGACATGGCGTTGCTCCTTTCGGTGTCCAGGGGTCGCGGCGGCCGGTGTGAGCGGGCCGCCGCGTCGGTCAACGGCCGGGACGGCCCAGGTCGGAGAAGTCGAACTTGTCCAGGCCCAGGTCGGCCAGCATCTTGGCCGGGTCGAATCCCCCCTCCCGCGCGGTCTCCAGGTCGATGCCTTCGGGTGCGAAGGGCGCGTACGCCTCCACCACCCGAGCCTGCATGCGCCCATGGGCGCGCTTGATCACGTCCATGACCGCCGCCGACAGCTCCGCGGGCGCCATCGACTTATAGGCACTGGTACGGAACTTCAGCTCGACCAACTCCCCCTCAGCGTTGATCTTCGCGCTGATCGCCCGGTCCTTGGAGACGGCCTCTTCGGTTTCCGATGCCAGGCTTGCGCTTGCCCGGGCGATCTTCTCCTGGTCTTCCCGTAGACGTGCGAGAGCCTGCTCCGTTTGCTCCGGGTACGTACTCATTCGGATTTCCCTTCGTGTTGTCGCCGGGTCCGGGCCTTCCCAGGACCGAGAGCCTGTCGCCTTCGCTGGTGCCCCAGACTCGTTCGTCTTCGGAGATCCAGGTGGAGCGGTTACGGGAGTTGTCGTTTTGTCCCCCGCCACCGCCCATTCCTCCCATACCGCCGCCCATGGGCGGCATCATGGGCGTGCCGCCGCCCATGCCTCCCATTCCCGCACCCGCGCCCAGTCCGCCGAAGCTTCCGCCGCCGTTTCCGCCGCCGTTTCCGCTGACCGCGCCGGTGAACGCGTCGCCACCACCGGAACCGGGCTCTCCACGGAGGTCGCCGCCGCCGGCTTGGATGCCGTTGGCGTCCGGTTGGACGCCCGAGGCATTGGGGGCGAGCATCTGGTCTTCGGCTTCGGGGCTGCCCCACCCGTCACCGATGGAGTAGGAGGTCCCTTCGCTCTCCCCGCCACCGTTGTCGCGGCCCAGAGAGTCACCGAGGCCGCCGCCCCCGCTCTCGGGGCCGGCGTTCATCCGCTCTTCGAGGTCAGCGCGCTGCTGGTCGTAGTACTCATCCAGACGGTTCTGGTACTCATCGGCCGAAGAGCCGTCAGCACCACCCTCGGAACCCGATCCGCCACCGCCCAGATCCCCACCGCCGGAGTCCGGACCCGCGACGAGGTCGTCCAACTCCTGGCTGCGCTGGTCGTAGTAGTCCGACAGCTGCTCCCGGTACTCCTCCAGCTCCGGAGCGGGATTCCCATTCTCGTCGGTGATCCCGTTGACATCGGAGCGCAGCCGATCGAGGTCGGCCTTCTCGGCGTCGTAGTACTCCTGGAGGCGCTGCTGGCGTTGCTCGGGCGTCGACTCGTCGCCACCGAGATCTCCGCCGCTCCCTTCGGGGCCGGACTCCAGCCGTTCCAGGTTGGCGGACTGCTCCTGGTAGTAATCGTCCAACAGGCTCTGGTACTCCTGCTGCGCTGGAGTGAGCGTTTGGCCGTCGTCGGTGCGGCCGTCACCGTCGGGGTCGGGCGACTCCTTCATGAGGCGGTCGAGGTCGCCGGTCTGCTCGTTGTAGTACTCCTCGAGGCGTCGCTCGTACTCCTCGGCCGATGGTTGGGAGCCCTCGCCGCCGAGATCGCCGCCACCGGAGTCGGGGCCGCCGTTCAGCTGCTCGTCGAGATCCCTGGAGGCCTGGTCGTAGTAGTCGTCGATCGCCTGGTTGTAGCGGTCCTCCGACGACCGGTTCCGGTTGCCGGAACCGCCGCCCCCTCCTCCGCCGCCCAGCTGCCCACCGCCGCCCACAGGTGGGGGCGGGGTGTTCATCTCCTGTTCCAGCTCATCGGTCTGCTGGTTGTAGTAGTCGTCCAGTGTCTCGTTGAACCGGTCCTCCGAGGTCGAACCGCCCGCACCGTCGCCGTCGAGATCGCCTCCGCCACCGAGGTCACCCCCGCCACCGTCGGGTCCGGCGCGCAGCTCATCGGTCGCGTTCTGGTAGTACTCGTCGAGCGCGTCGTTGTACTCGCCCTCCGACGCCGGACCATCACCACCGGAATTCCCACCACCGCCCCCGAGGTCACCCTCACTGGCCTCGGGGCCGCTCTCCATCTCGTCGATCATCCTCTGGTAGTACTCGTCGAGCGCGTCGTTGTACTCGCCCTCCTTGGACGAGCCGCCGCTACCCTCCTCGTCACCCCCACCGCCGCCGGGCGGATCGTCCTTCATCCACTGGGTCTGCTCCTCATACCATTCTTCGAGCGTCCCCTCGTACTCCTTCTGGGCGTCGGACTTACCATCGTCCCCACCGCCACCGCCGAGGCCACCTCCGGAGCCGGGGCCGGGGCCCACGGGGGACCAGTCGAGCGTCAGCCCCTGGTCCGCCTTGACTTCGATGAATTTTCCGCGGTTGTCGGTGTAGCCGTTGGCGATGGTCTCCATGCTCTCGGCGGCACCTGCGGTGAGGTCGTGGAGCCGGTTACGCCAGTCCTGCTTGATCCGCTCCTGGATCTCCTTCCAGGTGTTGGGGTTGTTCGCCTTACCTATGTCCCCGATCTGGCTTGTGTTATCGCCCTTGTTGAGCGTGGCGATGTCGGCGTTCTCAGCGAACCATTTCTTGATGACGTGGTAGGGATTCCACAAACCGGTGGCGAGCCACTCATTGTAGAGGTTGCGCATATTTTGGCCCGCCGTGCTGACGACCAGGTCCCGGGTGTTCCGTAGGGGGTCGGGGTAACTGGCGGCCTGATGGCCGAGATCGTCGAAGCGCAACTGGATATTGCGCAGGTACTCCACGAAGACGTCGGCGGTCGCCCCCTTCAAGGTGTCGTTGGCGGTGGTACGCCACTCTCCGACCTTGCTCTCGGCATCCCTCACCATGGTGACCAGGTCTTCGATTGCCGTGGCGAGGTTGTCCATGGCCGTCGGGCTGAAGTTCCTGCCGTCCTTCCCATTCCACGGCCCGTTGAGGGCGAGCCACAAGTGGTGGAAGAACGTCCGGCCGGCGGGCTCGTACATGAAGTTCTTGTTGTAGACGATACCGGAGTAATATGACGTCGTCTTCGAATCGGTATTCGGTTGATAGCCAGGATCACTCGACCCAGTACCCCTGCGGTTTCCACCCGAGGTGAGGCTGGTTTGCATCCAGTGGTCCAGACCATCCGGGCTTTCCTGGTCGGACCTGAAGCTGAGGAACCAGTCGACCTTCATGACTTCGTCGGGCGACATCATCGGTGGATAAGTATCCCCCATGTCCGGGTCGGTATAGGTGTTGATGATGTAGTGGAGATCCTTGGGAAACGGCGAGCCTTCGAGAGCGCGCTCGGCCGGCGGTTTTTCTCCCAGCCCCTCGCCTTCTCCCAGATCCTCGTCCAACCCAAGAGGGATGTCCCCTTCTTTCCCTTCTGGCACAACGCCTCCTCATTCGTTCTCCACGGCACCACTCAACGCTCGCCCCGGACGGTTCAGAGCACCGGCGGGGTTCCCACGGTCACTTTTCGCCGTCGCCGCCGGAGGCGCCGTCGTCGCCGCCGGAGGCGCCGTCGTCGCCGCCGGAATCGCCATCGTCGCCGCCGGAATCGCCATCGTCGCCGCCGGAGTCTCCCGAGCCGGCCCTTACCGACGCCGCGTTCCCGGGGTCGATGAGTTCCGCGAGATCGCGTGCGGTGATCACCGCGTCATCCTCGGCGTCCTCGAACCGGATGTGCGCCTGATCCAGTCTCCTGTCCAGCTCCTCGAACTGATCGATCAGGACGTTGAGCTGGTCGCGCATCTCCCGCACGTTGGTGTTCACGGCCAAGGCGAACTGGCCCGCGGCGGGGAAGATGTCCGCGTTCCCCGCACGGATACGATCGACCACCGATGCATTCTCGCCGTCGTCGATGTAGTCGTTCAGGGCAGACCTTTGCTCCTTCAGGTCCTCCAACATCGGGAGGATCTTGTCCTTCCGGAAGGCGTCCATGTAGCCGAAGGTGATCTCGGTGCTTTCGGCCATCGTCTGCTCTCCTCACTCTCCGGCGCCCGGGGGGCCGGGGCCGGCGTCGGCCCCGGCCCGGGCGGGCGGCTACATGTTCTGCGAGACCCATTCGAGGGACAGCTTGTTGTCGGTGTTCTGGTAGTTGTCACGGATCATGATCAACGCCTGCTCGGCCTTGGTGAGCAGGAACTCCATGTCCTGCACGTTGAGCCGCCACTGGGCCATGCTGGTGTCATAGTTCTCGGCCGTGGCACCATCGAGCTCACCGCGGACCGTGGACATCTTCATGGCCAACTCGTCAAGGGAGTTGCGGATGTCCTGGGTACGAGCGCGCAGGTCGAACGCGGAATCGTCCATGCCCGCGTAACGGACGGAAAAGTCACTCATCGGCTGCTGCCTACTTTCGCTTCCGGGTCCACCAACAGGGGCGGTCGTCGCAGGGGGGAGGGGGAAAGCGCTCAGGTGGGATCGCCTTGCTCCGCTCAGCCGCCCTGGTTGGGGTTGAGCTGGTCGTTCCAGGTGGAGGAGAGTACGAGGTTCTCGTCCTCCAGGTTCAACATGCCTCGCGTGGTACCGCCGAAGGTGCCGATCATGTTGTTCATGCCGTTGACGATCAGCCGCAGCTCCTCCAGCCACTTCACCAGCGCGGTCTCATAGCCCTGCTCGGCGCCGCCGACCCAGGTGCTCTTGAGGGAGTCGCGCAGGAAGTCGACCTTGGTGTAGACGGCGTTGCACTCGTTGTAGGCCGTCTCCATCGCCATCCGGCCCGTGCTCATGCCGTGTTCGGTACTGGTGGTCTGAACCATGTCCACCTCTCCTTTCGGTTAAGGGGTACTGGGCCCCGGTCGTGGTTGCGTGGTGGTGCGGTCAGGTTCCCTCCCGCTCGCCGCATCCGGCCGCGGCGGGCGGGGCGGCCGTCGCCGGAACCGGCTGGGCAGCGGCCTCGGCCGACATCAACGGCCCGGTGGGCAGCAGGCGCAGCAGCGAGGTGGGAACGCGCGCTGCGGCCTCGGCCGAGTAGCCGAGTTCCCCAGCGGTGTCGGCGGACGGCAACGGGTACTTGGTGGCGGCGTCGGTCACCAGGTAGTAGGTGGGGTCCGAGGTCGAACCCCCTGTGGGCTCGGCGCGGACGATCGCGCCGGTCCCCGCGGGGATGCCGATGAGGTCGGCGGTGGGACAGCCGTGGGCGGTGTGGGGCCGGTCCTGGACCGGCCAGGCGCTCACCGCCTCCAGCGGATGCAGGACGAGCTGAGCGTCACCGTCGGCGGAGACGCGCATGCACGGTGCCTGCCCGTCGGTGGCCGCCGGCTCGGGCGGGGTGACCGGGAGCCCGTCGTCGGTGGCGGCCGCGTTCTCGGCCAGATTGCGCTGGACGTCCGCGGCGTTGAGCGCGACGGGTTCGGGTGCGGCGTCACCGTAGGCGTCGTCGGTGATGCGCGTGTCGGCGAGCGCCAGCCGAGACTGGACGGCGCTGACCGGAACCAGGCCCCCGCCGCCGAGCAGGTAGTACTGGTCGGCGTCTCCGTCGCCGCGCACTACGAAGACCTGGCCGGTGACGCGCCGTTCGCCGCCGATCTCAGGACTCTGTTCGCCGACCCCGCCAGGGACCTCGGGGGCGGCGAGGTCGCCCCCGGATGGAACCGAGTCGAGGAACGCGCGGCTGACGCTCCGGGCCGGGCTGGTGCCGTAGCCCAGGGCCTGGAGAGCACCGTTCTCCTCGTCCAAGCGCAGCCGGGTGCCGTTCCAGAGCAGGTGGTGATCGTTGTCGGGGCTTTCGACCAGTACCGCGAACTCGGTGGGCAGGGCGCCGTCGTCGGGGGTCGCGTCGATGGACAGGGCGGTTCGCGGCTCACCGTCCTCCTGCCCCGGGGGGACCGCGCACACGCGCCAGAGGGCCGCGGACATGGTTTCGGCGTCGGGCAGGGAGTCGGGAGCGCCGGGGATGCCGACGGGGCCGCCCTTGGGGACCCCGGCCAACGAATCGGCGCTGACCGAACGGACGGTCATCTGACTACCTTGGACCAGCCGGGCCGAGGCGTAGTTGGCGACGGGGCGCAGCGCGCCGCCGGAGTAGAGGTAGGTGGCGCCGGTCTCGCGTTCCAGGACGAGGCTGCCCTCGGTGCGCCAGGAGCTATTGCCTCCCGGGAAGATCAGTCCGAAGACCAGGAACCCGACGCACAGCAGGGCGGCTATGGCCAGCCCGATGAAGGCCCCGCGCCGGGTGCGCTGCATGGGTGCGTCGATGGCGTCGGGGTCGGCCTCCAGCATGGCGGTGCCCAGGCGGCCCACCATGAAGTTGTGGGCGACGACCTGGTCGCGGCGCGTCTGCACTGCTCAGCCCCCGATCCCGCGGAGCAGGCCGAACAGGCCGAGGTTGCCGAAGACCAAGCAGACCATGGCGATGGCCGCGAGGAGCTGGATGATCTCGGCGGCGCGACCCCAGTGGGGCAGGCCGCGCCTGCCCGGGATCATCCACGCCAGGACGGTGAGGCCTGCGGCGACGGCGAAGACACCCAGGAGGGCCAGCAGCCTCCACAGAATATTGGTGTCGGCCACGGCGGCGATGACGATGAAGGCGAGGCCGACGCAGGCGGGGGCCGTCAGGGAGAGCTTCTGCCAGGCGTCCGCCAGGCCACGGCTCTGGAGCAGCAGGACCAGCGCCACCACAACGCCGAGGGTGACCGGCAGCCAGCCGGGACCCGAGGCCAGGATGAGTAGGGCCACCACGTGGAGCGCGCCGGTGGCCGCGAGCACGGCCCCCTGATAACTGTCGGCCAGCGCGGTGCGGTCGAGGACGTCGCGCGCGGGGTGGGGGTCGATGGCCTCCTGGAGCTGCTGGGGGTTGGACGGCAGCGGGGGCAGCCGCAGCCCCGAGATACGGAAGCCGATGGCGGGGGCGAAGGTGCCGAGCAGGATCGCGAGGGCGCTGGCGGCCCCGGCGATGCCGGTCATGGTCAGACCGGGCGCCAGCATCAGCGTCACCGCGGAGACCGCCCCGAAGACCTCGAAGACGATGAGTCCCACGAAGAACGGAACTGCCCCAGCGACGGCCGCCAGACCCAGGACTGTGGCGCCCCCGCCGGCCATGCAGGCCGCGAGGGCACGGGCGCCCAGAAGGGGCACCCCGGGATCACCGGTGGGGATCGCGGCCCCGGCCAGGCCCGTGTAGAGCACGGCGGCGGCGGCCAAGCCGGTGGCGGCGGTGAGGTCGCCCATCGCCCGGGACGCGGCCCACGCGCCCAAGAGCAGAATGACGGCGGCGCCGCCCGCGATCAGGGCGGTGAGCCCGTTCATGCCGCCCATCGCCAGCGGGGCGAACCCGGTGAACAGGGTGAACAGGCTCAGTGCGTGCAGCAGTCGGCGGGTGTAGGTGGGGCGCCAGGCGTGACTCCGCTCGACCATACCGGTGGCCACGCCGTCGATGAGGTCGTCGAAGTGGAGAGGCGGGAGCTGGTCGCGGCGCGGGCGCAGGTAGAGGGTCTCACCGTGGAAGAGACCCAGGGTCTGTATGGTGCCGTCCTCCTCCAGGGCGGGCGAACCGAGTTGCTGGAGGACCCAGCCGTCGTGTTCGAGCCCGCCCTCGTCGAGGTCCTCGCCACCGTCACCCTCGGCGTAGAGGACGATCGTGGGCAGTAGCTCGGCCAAGGGAACGTCGCTGGGAACCGCGATCTCGAAAGTGCGGTCCGGGGCACGGATGACGAGTCGGCAAAGGTCGGGGGCAAAGGAGTCGCTCATCTGGTTCTTACTACTCGGGACGGAGGCGGGATCACCGATGGTGCTGTCTCGTGCTACCCGGGGGAGGAAGCGGACACTACACTCGGTAACTGGCAGGAAACCTCATGATTCAACGACTTTCGCAACGGTAACACCGTCGGACCGAAATTGGCACCATGTGGGAACAGATGTTGTGTCCTGTTGGCTTTATGTTGGTTTGGGGACATAATTCTGGTTCCCGCCAGGTCCTGACACCCGTGTGCGGCCCTCTCCGGACCTTCCACGTCGCCGACCCCGCCCCAACCGCCAGGAGACGATCGCCTCCGTGAGCACCATCCTCGTCCGCCGACCGTCCCGCCGCCCCGGGCCGGACATGCCCGACGGAGAGTTCCAGCTCCAAGAGCCGCCCGAGCTCCCCGAGGAGCAATCGACCATGTCGGCGGTGTTCAACTACCTGCCGATGGCCATGACCTCGATGGCGATGGTCCTGCTGTTCATCCGGCCCGGCGCCCAGGGCAGTGCTATGAACACCTTCATGCCCTACGTCGCCGGCGGAATGATGCTGCTGGGCGCCGTCGCCATGCTGGTGGGCCAGTACGTGCGCGCCCGCAGCGAGCGCAAGCGTCAACTCAACGGCGATCGCCGCGACTACCTGCGCTACCTCGCCCAGAGCCGAGCCAAGGCGCGCGAGGTCGTCACTTCCCAGCGCGACGCCATGCTGTGGCGTGCCCCCGCCCCCGATGCCCTGTGGGCCCTGGTGCGTACCTCACGGCTGTGGGAGCGTCGCTCCACCCACGATGACTTCGCCGAGGTCCGGCTGGCGGTGGGCGAGCAGGCGATGCGCATGCGCATCGCCCCGCTGTCCACCAAACCGGTCGAGGACCTCGAACCGCTCAGCGCCCACGCGCTGCGCCGCTTCATCCGAGCCTACGCCACCGTCGAAGACCAGCCCGTCGCCGTCTACCTACGCGGATACGCTCGTATCTCGTTGGAGGGCGACGCCGAGGCCTCACGCGCCATGGTGCGCGCCATGATCGGCCAGCTCGCCGTCTTCCACGCACACGACGAACTGCGCATCGCCGTGTGCGCAGCCGACGAGCACCTCGCCGCCTGGGACTGGGTCAAGTGGCTACCCCACACGATGCACCCCACCGACCGAGACGGTGCCGGCCCCGTCCGGCTGATCGGCAGCGACCCCGACGAGCTGGAGCGCATCATCGGCCCCGACCTGGCCGACCGTCCCCGCTTCGAGCCCGGCGGCTCCCCTTCCCGCGAAGAGCCCTTCATCGTCATCGTGGTCGACAGCGGGCGAGCGCAATCGGCCACCCGGTTCGCCTCCGGCGGCTACCGCAACACCGTCATCGTGCACATCGACGACCCGCTGCCCTGGGACGGTACCCCCTTCACCCTGGGACTGAAGGTTGAGCCCGACGCTCTTGAGGTGGTCGGCCAGGACCACAGCGGGCGGCGTACCCTCACCCCATTGGGCCGCCCCGACACGCTCAGCCCCGCGCGCGTCCACGCGCTGGCCCGGCTACTCGCCCCCTACCGCATGAGCATGGCCATCGAGGTGGTCGAGCCGCTGGTCACCGACTTCGAGCTGACCTCCCTGCTGGGGATCCCCAACATGCACGTCCACGACACCGAGCGGATGTGGGGCGACCTGCACCAGGACTCGCGACTGGCGGTGCCCATCGGCGTCGAGGAGAACGGCGCCCCCCTCGAACTCGACCTCAAGGAGTCCGCGCTGGGCGGAATGGGCCCGCACGGCATGCTCATCGGCGCCACCGGCTCCGGTAAGAGCGAACTGCTGCGCACACTCGTGCTGTCACTGGCGCTCACCCACTCCCCCGATACGCTGAACTTCGTCCTCGTCGACTTCAAGGGCGGCGCGACCTTCATCGGCCTGGACAAACTGCGCCACACCTCGGCCCTGATCACCAACCTCGCCGACGAGGTCACCCTCGTCGAACGCATGCAGGACGCCCTGCACGGTGAGCTCATCCGCCGCCAGGAGCAACTGCGCGCCGCCGGCAACTTCAGCTCCGTCCACGAGTACGAGAAGGCCCGCCAGGCCAACCCATCGATGGAGCCCATGCCCACGCTGTTCGTCGTGGTCGACGAGTTCAGCGAACTGCTGGCCGCCCACCGGGACTTCATGGAGCTGTTCGTGATGATCGGGCGCTTGGGCCGCAGCCTGGGCGTGCACCTTCTGCTGGCCTCCCAACGCCTCGACGAGGGTCGGATCCACCAGCTGGAGAGCCACCTGTCCTACCGGATCGCGCTGCGCACCTTCTCCGCGATCGAGAGTCGCAGCGTCCTGGGTGTGCCCGACGCCCATCAGCTCCCCCCGGCGCCCGGAAACGGGTTCCTCAAGACCGGTACCGACCAGCTGACCCGGTTCAAGGCCGCCTACGTCTCCGGCGCCTACCGGGTACGTCGGCGCAGCGGCCCCCAGACCGCCGCGGCCACCGAGATCGTCCCCTTCCTGTCGGGCTACGTCGCCGACCGCTCCCCCACACCGGCGCCCGAGCCCGTCGCCGAAAGGGAGGAGGACGAGGACACCGAGAGCCTGCTCAACGTCGCCTTGGAGCGCCTGCACAACGTAGGTCCCCCGGCACGACGGGTCTGGTTGCCGCCGCTCGGCGTGCCGCCCACCCTGGACGAACTACTCTCCATGATCGGCCGCCCACTCCCGGACAGCGGTCCCGCGTGGTCGTCCGAACCGCTGCTGGAAGTCCCGCTCGGCGTCATCGACCGGCCCTTCGAGCAGCTGCGGCTGCCACTCAAGGCCGAACTGCTCGGCGCGGGCGGCAACATCGGCATCGCAGGTGGCCCCCAGAGTGGCAAGAGCACCATGCTGGTCACCCTGATCTGTGCCCTGGCCCTCACCAACACCCCCGCCCAGACGCAGTTCTACGTACTCGACTTCGGCGGCGGTGCTCTCCAGGCGTTGCGCGGCCTACCCCACGTGGGCAGCGTGGTCGGGCGGATGGACACCGCCCGTATCAACCGGACCGTGTCGGAGATGATGGAGATCATCACTCATCGCGAGCAATTCTTCGCCGAGCACGGGGTGGACTCGATGGCCACCTACCGGCGGCGCCGCGCCGCCGGGGAGTTCTCCGAGGAGTCCTACGGCGACGTGTTCCTGGTGATCGACGGCTGGTCCACGATCCGCCAGGACTTCATGGACCTGGTCACCCCGCTGACCCAGCTCGCCCAGCGCGGGCTGAGCTACGGCGTCCACCTCGTCGTCGCCTCGCCCCGCTGGGCCGACATCCACTCCGGGGTGCGCGACCTGTTGGGCAGCCGCTTCGAACTGCGGCTGGGCGACGCCGTCGACTCCAACGTCAATATGCGCAAGGCCCAG
Source organism: Nocardiopsis sp. JB363 (assembly GCF_900143625.1). GTDB lineage: Bacteria > Actinomycetota > Actinomycetes > Streptosporangiales > Streptosporangiaceae > Nocardiopsis. The sequence goes on along the minus strand of NZ_FRFF01000182.1, from coordinate 5,016 downwards.
ACCGTGCCACGGATCACAGGACGGGGCCTCACCCTCGACCAGTACCACTTCCTGACCGGCCTGCCGCGCGCCGATGGCGTCGGCGACCCGGTCTCGCTCTCGGTGGGTGTCACCGAGCTGGTCGGCCGAGTGACCGGGGCCTGGAGCGGTCCCAGCGCCCCGCCCGTGCGCACCTTGCCGACCCGGCTTCTGGCCGCCGAACTCCCCACGGCCGAGCTCACCGAGTTCGGCGGGATTCGGATCCCGCTCGGCTTGGAGGGACGGGGCATGCGCCCGTTCTGGCACGACTTCTCCGCCACCCCGCACCTGCTGGTCATCGGCGATACCGAGACCGGTAAGACCACGCTGCTGCGCCACATCACCAACGCCATCCGCGAGCACTACTCCGCCGAGAGCGCACGGGTGGTGCTGGTGGACCTACGCCGCCAACTCTTCGACGCGATTCCCAAGGAGCAGCAGCTCGGCTACGCGGTGTCGTCGGAGGGCGCTCGCGAGATGATGGGCGCCGCCGCGCACGCCATGAAGGCTCGACTGCCCGGCCCCGACATCACCCCTGACCGGTTGCGCCGCCGCGACTGGTGGAGCGGCCCGGAGTTGTTCATCGTCATCGACGACTACGACCTGGTCTCCGGCGCCGGGGGAGGAAGCCCGCTCGCGCCGATCATCGAGATGCTGCCGCAGGCCGTCGACATCGGCATGCACCTCATCATGGCGCGGGCCGCGGGCGGCTTCGGCCGCGCCACCTCCGACCCTGCGATTCGGTCGCTCATCGAGAGCAACACTCCCAGCATCCTGCTGTCGAGCCCGCCATCGGAGGGCGTGCTCTTCGGCAACGTGCGCGCCCAGCGCATGTCGCCGGGCCGGGCCCTGTGGATCTCCCGCCGCGATCCGGTCCCGGTCCAGCTCGCGATCGCCGAGGGCATGGAAGAAGAGGACTGAGGCGGTGGCGCCGACACCTCACTCGAGGCCTCGGCCCCACGGTCCGGGATCGCCGAGGGCGAGCCGGCCCCTCCCCTCGTGCGAACTCGCCCCGGTCACCTGACAGCTTATGGAGTGCCCCATGACCTTGTGGAACAGGACGGCCCTGGCAGTGCGATTCGCGACCGCCGCCGCGCTGGCCGCCGCCTGCGGCGGATTGGCGGCCGTCCCCGTCTCGCCCGCTTCGGCGGACACGGCGCAGCCTTCCTCGGAGGCCTCCCCGGACGGGGCCGCAGAGCCGGGATCGGAGGCACTTCCCGCGATCGGCGTCGCACCCGACGGAGAGTGCGTGGCCGCCTCGTCCACGGTGGTGGCGGAGAAACCGTGGACCGCCCCGCTGCTCGATCTGACCAGCGCCTGGAACCTGTCGGAAGGGGACGGCGTCACCGTCGCCGTCCTCAGTAGCGGAATCGACGCCGACGCCACCGCGGTCAGCATGGCACTGGTCAACTCCGGTGGCGACGACTGCCGGGGGTACGGTACCTTCCTGGCCGGGCTGATCGCCGCTCGCTCGCAGAACGACAGCGGGCTGCGGGGGGTCGCCCCGGGCGCACGGGTGCTCGACGTCCCCGTGACCAACGACCAGGGTGCCGCCACCGCGGGTGGCATCGCCGACGGCATCGACACGGCGGTCGGCGAAGGAGCCCAGATCGTGCTGATCGGCGCGGCCATCGCTGAATCCAGCCGCGCACTGGAAGCAGCGGTGGACACCGCCGCCGAGGCCGACGTGCTCGTTGTGGCACCCGCCACGGTCGCCGCCAACGGTATTTCCTTCCCCGCCTCACCGGGAAACCATCCTGAGGCGGTCAGCGTGGCCGCCGTAGGGGTGGAGGGTACCCCTGTCGCCGGATCCCCGGCGCTGGACTCCAACGGTGTGCCGGCGCGGGTGGACCTGACCGCCCCCGGCGACCTGATCGTCAGCGTCGGGCCAGGGGGAGACGGACACTTCGTGGGCTCCGGGGACGTCGTCGCGGCCGGATTCGTCGCAGGCACCGCCGCCCTCCTGCGCTCCTACGACCCCGACCTGTCGGCGTCCGATGTCCGAGAACGGTTGTTGGCCACCGCCTACTCCTCACCCTACGGGCGCGGTGACACGATGCGCGGCAGCGGGCGAGTGGACCCGGTCGGCGCGCTCACCACCGCTCCCATCATGTCTGGGGAGAACCCCTCCCCGGGTACGGCGTTCGTGTCCGACCCCGGGCCGGGCGAGGTGTCCCTGCCCGGCACAATGGCGGTGGTGGGCGGCGCGGTGGCACTCATCCTCACCACCGTCGCCGCCGGCGCGTTGGTCCCCCGGGGCCGCGAACGCGCATGGCGGGCCGCCCGCTCCGGAGAGCGCCGGGCGCTGGACCCGGCGCCCAAGCATCCATCCTGATCCATGCCCCAGCCGCGTATCCCGTTCTCCCCGGAACCGGTCGCCCCTCACACCTCTCCCCCTGGACATCGTGCTCGTCATCGAACCTCTCCCGGGTCCGTTCCACTTCCGGCATATACGCGGTGGCTCAACCGAAAAGCGCGTCGATGAGCTCCTGAAGCGTGTTCCCAGTGCGCTGATGCGGTACTCGACAGCGACCGACCGGGTGCCGATGACCACTCGTTCGACCATGCCGTTGCGCTCCAGCCGACGCAGTGGGGTGGTCAGGGACTTCTGCGACGCGGGCTCTCGCAAAGCTTGCCGAGCACCTGGTCCAACAGCTCACGATGCTCACCGGCGATCTGGGAACGGCCGGCCCGGGCAAGGGTGGTTTCTCGTCCATGCGGAGGCCACCCTCGACTGAGACGCGCACCCGGTGGGCCCTGCATCGATCCGACGGGGGATCGGCCCCGCACCGTCCGTTCCTGACCTCTGAAGGACGGGGGTGCCCAACCGGAAGGGTAGACCCGGCTGCGGGGTGCCGAGGCCGGGAGACTCCCGCGACCCGGTCACACGGACCGGAAGGACTCCGAGTAGGCGAAGGGATCCGACGCGGACGGCGAAGGTTCGGGGCTCACACGTGGCCCCGGTCCCCCGCCGGCTCCGTCTTCAGTTCGTTGGTCGGTCGGGGGGTGCGGGCGGCGGGGGTGAGCAGTGCCGCCACGATGACCAGGACCAGGACCACGATCATCGCCGGGCGGAGCCCGAACTGTTCACCCAGGATTCCCAGGGCGGGAGGCCCGACAAGGAAGGCGATATAGCCGATCGTCGCGGCGAAGGAGACCCGGGCCGCCGTCTCCGAGCCATTGGTTTCACGCCCGGTGTCGCCCGCGGCGGACAGCGCCACCGGGAAGCCGAGCGAGGCCCCCAGCCCCCAGAGGACCACCGAGGCCACGACCAACGGCTGGTGGTCGATGAAGATCACCCCCGCCATCCCGAAGGCACCGATGACCGCACTGGCGGCCAACACCGGTGCGCGACCGAACCTGTTGACGAACGACCCGCCGACGAACCGGCCCAGCGTCATCGCCGTGGCGAACACGGCGAAGATGGCCGAACCCCAGACGGCGTCGAACCCGTGTCCGTCGACCATGACCAGCGGGAGCCAGTCGTTGGCCGTTCCCTCGGCCATCGCCAGGGCCAGGATGACACCGCCCAAGAGGACCAGACGGGTGTCCCGCCATGGAGCCGCCTTGGGGGCGGGTTCGGAGACGGTGTGGTCGACGATCTCGCGGCGACCGAAGCCGACGGGGATACGTCCGATACTCAGCGCCAATCCGGCCAGGATGACGACGCTCATGAGGAGCATGTGGGCGACCACGGGGAACCGAAGGGCCGTCGCGAGCAAGCCGAAGCAGGCACCGACGGCCGTTCCCAGACTGAAGAACCCGTGCATGGCGGGCATGACCGACCTGACGAGCAAACGTTCGACCTCGGCCCCCTCCACGTTCAGAGCGACTTCCCCACTGCCCATGCCGAGCCCGAAGAGCGCCAACCCGAACGCGACCAGCGCCCCGTTACCGGCCATCGCTCCCAGGCCCACCACGCCCACGCCCACGGCGGTCGACAGCATGCCGGCAACGATGATCGGTCGTGTCCCGAACCGGTAGACCAGCGGGCCCGAGCTCAGGATCCCGGTCATGGACCCCACCGACAGCCCGAACAGGATGAGCCCCATCTGGGCGGTGTTGGCACCCACCAGGTCGCGCACGTCGGGCGTGCGGGTCACCCAGGACGACATGCCCAACCCGGGGAGAAGGAACAGCACGAACAGCGCGTTGCGCCGCTTGAGCGCGGAATCGGGCATGGGTGTCGACCTTCGATTTTCGAGCGGAGAGGCGGGGAAGGGGGAACCGAGAGTGTACAAACGTACGCACTTGGTTCCATGAAAGTCAACCGCCTAGAATCCGGGCCATGCCGAGAAGCCGCCGGGACGTACCGAACGACCCCGACCGTAAAGCCCGCATCCTCGACGCCGCCCTCGAAGTCATCGCCGAACACGGCGTACACCGCACCACGCACCGGCGTATCGCCGCGCGGGCCGAGGTGCCCCTGGGTTCGGTGACCTACCACTTCACCAACCTCGACGACGTCCTGGCCCGAGCCTTCGCCCGGCTGATGGTTCGCATGTCCGCCCAGTACCGGGAACGCATGGAGAACGCCTCCTCACGCGCGGAGGCGGAGGCAGCGGTGGTCGACCTGATCTGCGGCCCGACGTACGCGTCACCGACACACGTGTCATCGTCGTACCTGTCGAAGGAACAGATGGTCCTGCTCTTCGAGATGTACACCTACGCCCGCCACAACGCCGCCGTCGCGGACCTGACGCGGACCTGGCTGTACACCAGCCGGGAGAGTCTCGCGTTGCACTTCTCACCGGACATGGCGAAGGCCTTGGACGTGCTCATCGAGGGATGGCCCATGCACGCCACCTTCGAGAGGACCCCGCCGGAGAGGGAGGTCGTGGCGGCGGCGGTCCACGCGATCAGCGCAGCGATGGAGACCAGGGAAGCGGAAGCTAAAGATCCGAAGGGGACGAACAGCCCTTCCTGACCGCTACTGACGGGACCAGCGCTGCGGACGGTTGACCGAGCCGGGCGGGGGCGGGTCGGTCAACCGTCCGC
>NZ_FRFF01000180.1 GCF_900143625.1 Nocardiopsis sp. JB363 | reverse complement strand
GTCCGGGAGCGGGGGTGGGCGGGGGCGGGGCCATGGCCCCCGGGTGGGTGTCGCCGGTTCGAGGGACTTCGGACACTAGAGGCCGAGGACGAAACCGCCGGGCGAGAGGATCACTCCGACGACGATGAGGACGATGCCCCAGAGGAGCTGCCCGCGCAGGAGGCCCATCACGCCGGCGACGATAAGGATGATTCCGAGGATTAGCAGCAGAATACTCATACCAACCCCCTGTCCGGTAACGGTTTGATCAAACCATCCCCAAGGGGGTTGCCTTTTACTTCTTCGATTCGTCCCAGGTGAGATGACCCGCGTGGGACGAGATTCGTCCCACGCGGGCTCCCGTGTCTCAACCGTCGAAGGCCCTAACCCGCCTCACGAGCGAGTTCCAGAGCGCGAGAGACGATGCCCTCGCCGACCGCCGCGGTGAGGATGGACTCGGGGTGGAACTGCACGGCGTACCAGCGCGCCGCCCGATCCTCGATCGCCATGACGACCGGGGGCTCCCCCTCTTCGCCGTCCAGCACGGCGGTCACCTCGAAGTGCTTCACCGCCTCGGGCACGGTGTAGGTCGAGTGGTAGCGAGCCGCCTGGAACAGGCCGTCCTCGCCCTGACCCGCCAGCAGTTCCCCGCCCAGGACCCGGACACGGCCGGGTTTGCCGTGCACGGGGGCGTCCAGGGTGCTCAGCTCACCGCCGGCGTGTTCGACCATGCCCTGCAGGCCCAGGCACACGCCGAACACGGGCAGTCCGCAGGTCGCCAGGGCGTCGAGCAGGTCGCTCATGGCGAAGTCCACGGGCAGGCCGGGCCCGGGCGAGAGGACGACCAGGTCGGGGGCGAACCGGTCCAGCAGGGCGTGGTCGAACCCGTAGCGGACGGTGGTGACCTCGGCGCCATGGCGGCGCACGTAGTCGGCCAGGGTGTTGACGAAGGAGTCCTCGTGGTCGACCAGCAGCACGCGCATGCCGTCGCCCGAGAGCGGAGCGGGCTCCGCTTCCTCGATCACCCGCGGAGGCTCCGAGGCCCGGGCGTCCTGCTCCTCGCCCTGGGCGAGGGTCTCCATCAGGGCGCGGGCCTTGAGGAAGGTCTCCTTCTCCTCGGCCTCGGGGTCGGAGTCGTACAGCAGGGTCGCGCCGACCCGGACCGCGGCCACCCCGTTCTGGATGTGGGCGGTGCGCAGGGTGAGCCCGGTGTTCATCGACCCGTCGAAGTTGAGCACGCCGACGGCTCCGCCGTACCAGCGGCGGGGGCTGGTCTCGTGCTGTTCGATGAAGCGCATCGCCCAGGTCTTGGGGGCGCCGGTGACGGTCACCGCCCACATGTGGGTGAGGAAGGCGTCCAGCGCGTCGAACTCCGCGCGCAGGGTGCCCTCGATGTGGTCGACGGTGTGGATGAGCCGCGAGTACATCTCGATCTGCCGGCGGCCGATCACCTGGACGCTGCCCGGCTCGCACACCCGCGACTTGTCGTTGCGGTCCACGTCGGTGCACATGGTGAGCTCGGATTTCTCCTTGACCGAGGAGAGCAGCTCCTGGATGTTCTCGGCGTCGCCCAGGGCGTCCTCACCGCGGCGGATGGTGCCGGAGATCGGGCAGGTCTCCACCCGCTGACCGGTACCGGGCTCGCCGCTGACCCGCACGAACATCTCCGGGGAGGCGCCCACCAGGTACTCGCCCTCGCCGAGGTTGAAGAAGAACTCGTAGGGGGCGGGGTTGCGCTCGCGCAGGCGCTCGTAGAAGCGGGCCGGGGAGGAGCAGCGGGCGTAGGTCCGGTGCCCGGGCACCACCTCGAACAGGTCACCGCGACGGAAGCGCTTCTTGGCCTCGGCCACGATCTGCGCGTAGGAGCCGGGCTCGGGTCCGGCCGGCACCTCGGCGGCCACCACGGGCGGGGTGGGTTCGGTGGTCCGGGGCAGGCCCTCGGTGGTGGCCTCGGGGCGTTCGCCCTGGGCCGGAACGGTGAACTCGTAGGTGTAGCGCACGCAGGTCTCGCGCTTGCGGTCGCGGACCACGAGGGCGTCGGGCAGGTGCAGGACCAGGTCACGGTCGTCGGCGTCCCGCTCGATGTGCCGTTCCATGTGTTCGAACTGGAAGGCGAGGTCGTAGCCGAAGGTGCCGTAGAGGCCGAGGTTGGTGTCCTCGGGGCTGCGCAGGGCGTCCAGGAGGGCGCGCACCGCGGTGAAGACGCTGGGCCGGCGGCTGCGCTCCTCCTCGGTGAAGAACTCCCCCGGATCGGGTTCGGGCACGGCCACGGTGACCTGGTCGGGACCGGCGTCCACGACCTCGCCGGCGGTGCGCAGCACCTGCTCTACGACGGGGAGCAGGACGTGGCCACGCTCGTTGAGGGCGGTGGCGGTGACCCGTCGCCCCCGCGTGGCGATCTCCAGGCAGGGGTCGACGTAACCCAGGTGCCAGCGGTCGTAGCGGCCGGGATACTCCATTCCCGAGGAGAGCACGCCGCCGCGGCGGTACTCGACGGAGGTGACGAGTTCGGTGAGGATCTCGGGGTCACAGGGGGTGGCACTGCGGTGGACCCGCACCCCCGCGGGGGTGCTGTACGTGCTGGTCTGGGCGTCACTGGGCTTCACGGACGGTCCTTCGGGGCGCTCTACGGTCGGGTGGTCATCACCGGCCGGGGTCGCCTCGAAAGCAGAAAACGACCGCCGGTCCGGGCGGTCGCTGTTCGTGGAATGCGAACTGATCGGTGCGCCGCCTAGCCGCGGCGCCACCACTGTCCGTTGATCGAATCGGTTCGCATGGGGCCGAGTGTATCCGGTGCCGCGATCCCGTGGGACGCGGACACGAAAAAACCCTCGCCCGCCTGGGTGAGGGTGGAACACACGTGGGAGTGGCCCATGATGGAGTATCTCTGCTAGAGTTCTCTATCCACGCGCCACGCAAAGCAATTCAGTAACTTCTCGCCGCAAGGATAGCAGCTTGAACACAGACCGTCAAGGTGGTCCTTCCGTCACAGCGACGGAGGCCGCGGCGATCGCCACCGAACAAAAACGCGTCACCACCATGTACGAGCGCTTGGACACCCTACGTGCCCGGGCCGCCGAGCAGTTGACCGCCGCCCACCTGCAGGACCGCTCCGGATACGCCGCCCTCATGGAACGAGAGGCGCGCGCCCACGAACAGGCCCTGCGCGGCGCACAGCTGAACGCGGTGGAGGAGGGCCTGTGCTTCGGCCGGATCGACCTCGCCCACCCCGACGGGGACACCGAGGCCCGGTACGTGGGCCGGATCGGCCTGCGCGACAGCGACTACGAGACCATCCTCGTGGACTGGCGCGCACCGGCCGCCCGCCCCTTCTACGCCGCCACCCCTGGTTCCCCGGAGGGGATCACCCGCCGCCGCCACCTGAGGATTCGTCGCCGTACGGTGATCGGTCTGGACGACGAGGTGTTCGACCCCGACGCCCTCAGCGACGGCGACCGGCGGCAGTTGGTCGGTGAGGCCGCGCTGCTGGCCTCGCTCGACCGCGGTCGTACCGGCCGGATGGCCGACATCGTCGCCACCATCCAGGCCGAACAGGACCGGGTCATCCGTTCCACCCTGTCCGGGGTGCTGGTGGTCCAGGGCGGACCGGGCACCGGCAAGACCGTGGCGGCGCTGCACCGCGCCGCCTACCTGCTCTACACCCACCGTGCGATCCTGGAACGACGCGGTCTGCTGGTGGTGGGCCCCAACCCGGCGTTCCTGCGTTACATCGGCGACGTGCTGCCCTCCCTGGGCGAGACCGACGTGGTGATGCGCACCGTGGGCGAGATCCTGCCCGGGGTGGAGGCCACGGCGCGCGATGACCACGACGTCGCCTCGGTCAAGGGCTCCGAGACCATGGTCGATCTCGTGCGCGCCGCGATCGACGACCGACAGCGCACCCCCCGGCGGGCCTTCGGCGAGGAGGACCTGCGGGTGGAGACCGACGCCGGCGACCTCGTGGTCCCCGGCCGGGTGTGCGAGCACGTCCTGACCACCGCCCGAGGCCTGAAACTGGCGCACAACGTGGCCCGCAAGTACGTGGTCACCACCCTGCTCACCGAACTCGCCCGCGCCGAGGTCACCCTGCTGGACCGCCCGGTGGTCGATGAGGACCTGCCCTTCATCGGTGAACGCCTCTGGTACGAGGATCCCGTCCGTCGGGCCCTGGACGCCCTGTGGCCGGACCTCACCCCGCAACGACTGTTGAGCGGGTTGTTCGCCGATCCCGAGGCGCTGGCCCGGGTGGCGACCGCGTCCGAGGTGCCGAACGCCACCGCCCTGTACCGCCCGAACGGATCCCCGTGGACGGTGGAGGACGTTCCCCTGTTGGACGAGGCCGCCGAGGTCCTCGGTCGGGACGACAGCGCCGACCGTGCCCGCGACCGGCAGGAAGAGGCCGAGCGCGCCGAGACCGAACGCTACGCACAGGGGGTGCTGGAGTTCACCGGCCTGGCCGAGGAGGAACACGTGGGCCTGGACGCGGCCTCCCTGGCCGACCGGCACCGGGACTGGGGGCCGGTGACGACCACCGCCGAACGGGCCGGGGCGGACCGGGCCTGGACCTACGGGCACGTGATCGTCGACGAGGCCCAGGAACTGTCGCCCATGGCCTGGAGATCGGTCATGCGCCGAGTTCCCACCCGTTCGTTGACGGTGGTGGGCGACGTGGCCCAGACCGGCAGCGCCGCGGGCACCCGTTCATGGACGGCCGCGCTCGAACCGTACGCCCCGGGCAAGGTGCACGTGGAAACGCTGCGAGTCAACTACCGAACCCCCGCGCCGATCATGGCGGTCGCCGCCGACGTGCTGCGCGAGGCCGCCCCGGAGCAGGAGGTGCCCGAGTCGGTGCGCGAGGAGGGGGACCCGCCCCGGGCGGTACGGCTCACCGAGGGCCTGGCCGGACTGCCCGCCCTCGTGGCCGAGGAGACCGAGGCGATCGGAGAGGGGCGCGTCGCCGTCATCACCTCCGAGGCGTCCTTGCTCTTGGTGGCGGCGGCCCTGCCCCGCGCGGGCCGGCCTCAACGGCGACGGGACGAGGAGGAGGCACCCGTGGTGGTGCTGTCGACCACCGAGTCCAAGGGGTTGGAGTTCGACTCGGTGATCGTGGTGCGTCCCGACGAGGTGCTCGACGCCCCGCATGGCGCCAACGACCTGTACGTGGCCGTCACCCGCGCCACCCGCCGGTTGACCGTGGCCCACGACCGAGAACTGCCGGGTCTCCTCGCGCGACTCCACGCCTGAGGCGATCCGACCGTGTGGTCGGGACGGAATGTGCGATGTCCGATCCCGACCACCAAAGGATTCCAGCCCGAACTTCCCATTTACCCCCACCCGAACACGAACCCCATTCCCACCTCCACCTCCCCCC